>JBAQJX010000039.1:0-31758 GCA_049641765.1 Candidatus Acidiferrum sp. | reverse complement strand
GCTTCGATTATGGCGGCCGTCCCAAAACGCTTCAGTGGTCCGTTGGTTCCCGGAAGCGCCTATTGTCGAGGAGGTTTGGATACGCCCGCAAATCGCCAGTCACTTTGACAGGGTAACTTTGGACGGATGGCACACCGTCTATACCCTGAACTGTTAGATGAACGGTGAAGTTCGCCGCTCTGGTGTAGGTGTGAAACACTTTGGGGCCGTCTGTGCTGGTCCCGTCGCCGAAATCCCAAACATAGTTGACCGCAGGTACTCCAGAGGGATCGGTTTGTGCCGACAGTAGAAAGGTCTCGCCGGCATGGGCGGCAGAGGGCACATTCGCGGTAACTGTCGGAGCGTTTGGGGCAACATTGTTATCGATAATCTTGAGAACTCTGACGGATTCAGGAGGTTGATTTTCGATTCGCGCAGAGTTCCCGACCAGCGGGAACGACGCGTCCTGGTCTAGAACATTCACGGCGGTAAAGGAGTGGTCTGAAGACAGCCCGAGGTCCGAGAGTTTCAGCGTGTGCGAGCGGGACGATTTAGTCCAGTTAAAAACGGTCAAGATGGCCTGGCGCGGACTCTCGCGAAGAAAGAAGATGCTGGGCTGTTCATCTTCTGGTTCATAAGTCATCAGATCCATGGGCATGGAGGCGCGGCCTAGTTTGGCCATATTCAACAGATCTTCGTTTTCGACCAACGCCAACCGATCCTTCTGCGAACCCATGACAAGCATATCGTCGCCAATCTCATACATGCCCCCGGAAACTGCCGATAGAGCAATCGAGACCTGCGCCGCGGACAAGGGGTACGAAATAGACGCCCGGGTATGGTCGCTGAAAGTCTCTCCTACGGTGTTGAAGGCATCCGGATCATCCACAAAAAAATTGCGGTGCATATAGAAACGGGCGGCGATTCCCGTGGCAGCGGTCTTCGTCCCTTCGAACGAATGCGCAGTGTCGGCTGAAATTCGACCCGTGTCCACCAACCCGACAGGTGTGAGCATGGGGCTGCCATCCTTATCGAGAATCACGTCGTCGCCTACGGCGTCGCGGATGATTTGTAGACCGATGCGTAGCGCTTCGAGAGCAGTGGTGTTGGCGCGATATTTGAAGCCCTCGATGGCACTGCTGTCCATGAAGTCAAGCTTGATGAAGCGGACGCCCCATTCACGAACCAGCTTCCTGTAAGTGTCGCGCAAATATTCCTGGGCGCCGGGGTTCGTGGTGTCGAGTACGTAGATCATGTCGGATCTTTGACGCCACAGTAGCTCTGTGTGGATGGGCTCTCCTTTGGCGTTGTGGACCAGCCAATCCTTGTGGTGCTCGTACACCCAGGCGCGGGACGTAACTTGAAATGGGGCAGTCCAAACGCCAAAGATCAGGCCATCCGCAGTGACATGGTGTCCGACAACGCGCATGCCCTCGGGAAATTGAGTGGCATTCGGCGTTTCATATTCGCCGCGGGCGTACTGGTAGCCTTCATCAACCTGGAAGAAGTCATAGCCGAGAGCCTTCAGGTGTAAAGCTTGCCAATCGGCATTGACGAGGGTTTCTCCTTCGTTGATGGCGCCGTAGTACGCGGTCCAACTCCACCAACCGATTGGAGCCTGTGCGGGAACGCGAGCGTGGTGCAACTTGCGGATCGCAACGCCATAGGCCAAGAGTTGGTCGTGATAGTCGGGGCCAGCTTCGAACATGAGCCGTTCCGAAACGAATCTCTTTCCTGGTTCGATAGGTAGACTTAGCTCTATCTGATTTTCCGGAGGATCATCTTTCAAATCGTATTCCTTTTGAATTTCCGTGGTTCCCGCGAGGTCAACGCTATAAGACGCGATCTTCGTTTCGCCGCTTTCTCGAGCCGCTCGCAGATGGAGGTAGGTGAGAAGACGGTCGGCGGTAAGAGCGCCAATGAAGAGGCTTTGTTTGCTCTCCTGGTTGTAAATGAGCTGGCTCCCCACGCCCCGATGCATCCCGCCGGGGGCTTTGCCCAGGTCGTAGAGCTTCAAGTCAGGCCGATCCTCACTATAGCTATCCGAGAGAACGCGATCGGCGGCAACATGACCACCGAGATTCAGCAAGGGATCCCCAAGTAGTTCGAGGTCACGGATGGCTTGCAGCGTGAGCATTTTGCCCGTTGTGTTTTCGACGCTTACCTGCAAAATGGCGTACGGGGCTTTGTCGTAGAGCTGAATCACAAGAATGAGGTCAGCTTTATCTTGAAGTCCTGAGTTTGTGACGGTGACGGCCTTGCCCGAGCCGAGAGCATCTTCAAATCGAGATTCGGACGTCACATGACGCGGGTAGTCACTCGAACGCAACCATACGTGATTGATTTGGGCGGCAACACAACTGGTAAAGATAGGCTGTCCACCTCGCAACGCGAGTTGATACGAACCATCTTTGGAGTTGACGCTCAAGGAGATCTTGTCATTCTCCAACTGCTGAGCCGCGCAGGGCGCAATTAGGATCAGCGCCTCGAACACAATCGCGATTGCAACGCAGCAGGGCAATTTATGGACTCTCTTTGACACGGGCTGAGTCTCCTTTCCAAGCAATCGTCTGAGCGAACTAAATAGCAGACTTGAAGTGCGATGGAGCAAGGATCGAAATGCTCGCTCTACTTTATGGGTATGGCAGTTTGAGGCGTATCATATCCTTCGAGCCTGACCCACCGGGCCTTTGCATGTTGCGGAAGCAGGCTGCGAATCTCCACAGTCTCTCCAGGAAAAACGGTCACGTAATTGTCGTTGTATTCGATGGGAAGCAGTTCATCGCCATCTTTCGCCTCGGTGATCACGGCGCGCTCGAAAAACGCGATGTGTTCGGATGGATTGTGTAGGCGAATGGTCACGCGATTTTCACCTGCCGAAGGCGAATGCTCGGCGGTGAGTTCCAATGGCACTTGGGGCATGGTGTTGAGTGGAGTCATGTCCGCCCAACTGACGGGCTTCAATCCAAAGGCGCTATCGTTCTTTGGATCGCCTACATCATCGTCTTTCTGCGACTGCCAATAGACATTTTCCGAAAGCACCTTTTCATTCGCATCGAGCAATTCACAGCGTACGAAGAAAACCGGAGAGCTATCCGCAAAGCGCGGCAAGGTCATCGCTTGAATTGCACCACCGGAATCGACTTGAAGATTTTCGGTGTGACGGTCATCACGCAACTTGCCTTCCAAGTCATACACCCGTACGCGTACACGCAAATTTTTCTGCTGCTTAGGAGTCTGATTGACGACGGTAACCTTCGCATGGCTGTGGTCACCGGTCGCATAAGAGTCAAAGACTACGGACAGAGGGCGTAAGCCGGTCTTGGCACCGTAATAAGCCCCGCCGGGACTCAAATAGTAGTCGAAAATATTTCCAAAGAAGGAGGGCCAGTGACTATTGAGCATCCAGTAGATGGTCATTTTGTGATTCGCCCATCCATCGGCGGCGAAAGCCTCGAATTGGGCACGCGTGTCTTCGTAATGGGCAAGCTGGGCCTTCCTTGCAAATTCTTCCGCGCCGCTTGAGGCTCCGTAACGGCGATCGACGGCGTGTTGAATGTTGATGAGCGTGTCGTTGCCCGGGTTGGCGCCGGAGTGGAAATACCAGGTGTCGTTGATCGGCCAGAGTTTATCGGCCGGAATGAACTTCTTCAGGCTCTCGTAGGTGGGTATGTGTTCATTGTCGCCCTGCTCCGCGCAGGCTCCGCGTGAAGCGGCGTAGCGGCCGCTGAACCAGTAGGTCGGAGGTCTCCAACTGTACGGGCCCTCCATGTGTATGCCGTTCCACTCACGCTCGCCTCGATCGTCCTTGGCATAGGAAGACACAGTATCCACGATGGCGTTTTGCCAGTGCAGGTCGGTGAGAATGCCGTGGTACATCTTCAGGACGGGGTCGGGAGGCAAGCCATCGCTTCCATTGGCCCAAATCGACGCGGAGGGGTGGTTGCGCAGCATCAAGATCTGTGACCGGAGACTCTCCTGTGCGACGCGATAATCCTCATCATCCCATTGATCCCACATTTCCCACTGGTTGCAACACATCCAACCGAACATCAGTGGGATTCCCTGCTCGTCAGCGAGTTCGACGATGTGTTCGCTGGAAATTTTCGACTCCCAGCGGAGCATATTCAACCCGAGGTCTTTTACATAGCGGAGGATTGCGGCTTCACGTTCCGGGTCATATCGATACAACAGATCAGGAGTATAGACGGCGCCGCGTACCAGAAAATTCTTGCCGTTGATTTTGAGGTAAAAGTTTCCACCTTTACCGATTTCTGAGAATTGTTCATCGTTGTCGCGATACTGAGTAATCGAACGGATGCCGAACCGGATGTGAGCAGCATCGGAAAGCTGGTTGTTCTCGAGAAATTCTAGGCGAAGGTCATAGAGACTTGGGTTTCCCATTGTGTAGGGCCACCACAAATCGGGATCGCTGATGGCAAGCTGAGGATATTGCGAGGGCGCGAAACTCGCCTGACGCTCCTCTCCTGGAGCAAGGTCGATGGGCTGTTCGATTTGAATGGTGGTTTTACCATGCCGCGAGATTGTCCCTCGAAGAATTCCCTTTACTTGTTGGGTGGACGTATTTCGGAGATCAGCGTAGACCGTTAATTTGGCAGAGTTGATTTGCGGTAAAGGAAGTTCCGAGTTGACAAGGGGATGACTGAGTGTCACCTCGCCGGAAACCTTCAGGTAGACCGGCTTCCAGATGCCGGCATTACGGTCCGGAACAAAAGAAATTCCGTGACTGTTCGGCTTTCGCGACCCATGATAGCCCAAATATTTCCAGTTCAGCCAATCAAACCAACTGTCGGCCAGCTCAACGCCATTGACATCCTGAATCGCTCGTTCGGGTGTTATTTTTACTGCAAGCGCATTGCGTTGCCCGAGCTTGATCCATTGCGACACGTTGAGTTCGTGCGCGCTGTACATGCCGACTATCTGCTTACTGTCCGCGATCAGCTGGCCATTCAGCCAGATTTCCGCCCGATAATTAATGCCCGGGAACTCGAGTAAATAGACCGCATGTTCAGAAGGCGCTTCAAATGTGGTTCGATACCACCAGTCCTGCTTATAGAGATCCTGAGGAACTTCCTCCGCCATGTTCTTCCCAAAATAGAGATTGGGATAGACGCCATCCTCTTCAAGGATCTCAAGAACCGTAGCGGGCATTCGGTGGATCGGATGCCAATCCGTGTCTTTGAAGCCGGGGAGGGAGATGGCTGCCCCGCTGACTTGCAGATCAGTTGCGGACGTCAGCTTCCAGTTCTCTGCCAACTCGATAGTTCTGGGCGAATCTGAAGCAGCTAGTGATGAGATCTGGCCGGCACTGATCGCCAATAGCAACGAGAGGATGAGTCGGAAGAAGTGCATCCAGGTCCTGTTCACCGAACTAACTTTAGGCGTCGACTCGTGACTTCGAATATCGCATGTCTGCATCTCTACCTCCGGGACCTGACTTAAAAAAGGAACGAACTACCAGGGACGCGACCCTAACCGAATTTCCCCCTTCGGCCATTGCTCGCCACGCAAAGACTTGACCATCGAAATCATCGGCAGCAAGACGTTCCCTTGAATCTGCTCCACCCACACAGGGCTCGAAACTTCTATCCAACCCAGATGTTGGTACAAACTCTGCAGTGCCGGCCTGCAGAAGAGCAGGATGAAACTCACAGCCATCTGGTTCAGTGCTAAGACTTCTGCTACTCCCATCGCAATACGGCAATATCCGCGTCCTCTGCATCCGCGACGCGTCAACACCCCGCCAATCCCCGCGATAGAAACAGGATTCCCTTGAACTTCAACCGCCTGTCCAACGAGCCCGACATGACAAACGGTCATTCCTCCTTCCAAGATAAGAACGTGCTTTTCCGTGGGTCTCCACTGCAACTGGTACAAACTCGTTTCGCTTGGGTCGTCTTCTCCTCCAGCCAAGCT
Organism: Candidatus Acidiferrum sp.; assembly: GCA_049641765.1. GTDB lineage: Bacteria > Acidobacteriota > Terriglobia > Acidiferrales > UBA7541 > Acidiferrum. The sequence continues at coordinate 25,842 of JBAQJX010000039.1, read as the reverse complement.
ATTTCGATCAGCCGCAGAATAAGAATCCACGATTTGAACTTCAAGATGTTCCTGTTGTATGGAGGATTCCAGTTGCCTCATTATTTCGGTCCTGTGTCTAATCCCTGAAATCATCTGTCAACAACCGAGAATCATCTTCTTACGAGTGCAACTGGAATCGTTTCACCACTCTGGTAATCACGCCATCCGGACTCGGGTTGTCGGGGTCCAGGTGCGAAGCCAGACTGAGGTGATAAGCGAGAAGTTGAGGAAATACAATTTCGAATGGCCCGCGCAGATCGTCGGACAGGTCTGGCGCCATGGCAGGGATGAAGTCGTGACCAAGTGCCCTGTCAGAAGTTGAAGATCCAATCACAATCACGCGACCCAGTTTTTTTTGCCTTAGTTCCCGAAGCACATCTTCCTCGAAGCGGCGTCTCTCCGCATCCGATGAGAGCACGCAGAGGACCAGAGAATCTGGCCGAAGAAAGCTCATCGGGCCATGACGAACACCCAAGAAGGTCTCGTTTATCGCCACAGTGCGGCCCGCCGTCATCTCGAGAACCTTGAGGCTTGCCTCTTTCGCGAGGGGAACCAAGCCGGCGGAAGTCAGCACCATCAGGCGAGAAGACGATTGAGACGCCAAACCCTGCGCCACTTTTTCAAGGTCAGGAAGAGCGTTATTCACGGTGGCTACGATGCCAGGGAGATGCCTTGTCAAGAAGTCGCCGCGTGCGATTGCCATGCCCGCCAAAAGCAAATTGGAAAACGAACCGGTCATCACTAGACTGCGGTCATTTGTTCGGGGGTCGAGGACCAGGGGGTTCACTCCGGTCAGCCGCGCAAGCTGGCCATGCTCATTGCATGTGATCGCGAGATGGACCACGTGTGGGAACATTTGTTTGATACGGGCGATGACGCCTTCACTCTCCGGGCTTTCCCCGGAGCGTGCCAGTGACACGAGTGCGCCGTTCGAAACAAAGTCTGGAGCTCGATGAGACAGTTCTTGCTTGGAGAAGGTAAGAAGGTCGGTAGTCGGAATGGCTAAAGCGTTCGTCCAAGTGGCTGCGACGGCCGAGGCCGCGTAGGCCGAAGTGCCGGCACCGCAGATCACAGCGGCGCGGTCCTGCACAATGGAATGAGCGTTCGAGGAGGCCACGCGTTCGAGTGTTGTGGGCCAGAGTTCCGGCTGCTGGCGAATCTCGTTGAGAGTCATTACTCCGCGTTGATTCGAGCTGTCGGAAACTGAGTCAAGCCGTGCCGTCATGAACCGTCGAGCCTTTCTGCAAATGAGGTTTAGTCAAGAAGCCGCGAAGTCGGATTCGGCAAACGCCCAATCCTGAGCACCGGATCCGCGCCACTAATGCCAACCGCGAAGGCACGCGGCTACTGCTCATCTAAAAATAGAATTTGAGCGCAAATTGAATCTCGCGCTGGTCGTTTTGACCATCCCGCGTTGAAGAGATCGTTCCGAATGTACTTGGGCTGGTGTAATCGAGCGAGCCGGGAGCAGCCACGACGCCATTCCCCGAGAAGCCGGGAATGGAGAAGTTGGGATGGTTGGTAAGATTGAAGAATTCGGCGCGGAACTCGAAGTGAGTGCGCTCGGAAGTGCGAAATTCCTTGAATAGGGAGAAATCGAGACGATGGAAGCCTGGCCCGCGGAATTGGCTTGGCCCCCCACCCAAGGGGCTGAAGTCGGTTTGTCCGATGGTAGTCGCCACGGGTGGAGTCATGAATGCGGCAGCATTTAACCAGTCATTAACATCGTGTGGCCCGGCATAGATGTTCTGGCCGGGAACTCGAACAGCATTGCAGCCGAACCCCGACGTTGTGGGGGTCGCGCACGGTATCGTTCCCGGTTGGCCATCCTGCATCGTAAGAATCCAGTTCGTAATCCAGCCTCCCAGGACAGCGTTCGTCACCCTGTTGCTGTTATTCAGAAACTGTCTTCCTTTGCCGACGGGCAGTTCATAAATACCGCTCAGGTGAACAACCTTTTGAACGTCGAAGTCACAAAGTCCAAAATCCTGGTGGATACCTCCGAATCCCGGCAAATAGGGCGCCCGGAACGCGGTGATAGCCGTTGCATTCAAAACGTCGACTGCATTCGTGGCGCACCTCGACCAAGTGAAGTTCGCCAAAACGCTTAGGCCATGGCCCATTCTCCGTTCATAATTTGTCTGCAAACCGTTGTAATTGCTGTCAGCCGCGTAAGAGGAGTAGGTGATATTGGAAAAATCGGGATACGGCGAATACAAGAACGAGTCCAATCCAGGAGGCAAAATCTCTCTCGGTGTATTCGGATTTAAGTAGACCCCGAGGTGGCGAACGGTGTTCCCTACGTATCCAACCTGAATCGAGTCGTTGGTCGTCAGCAGATACTGAACGGTTAGATTATAACCCTGCGTGTAAGGGGTCTTGATTCTGTAGTCCTCGCCGGTAAACGATACGCCGCCAGGCTCGACAGCTCCAGACGTGAGCGGGATGGCTGTTAAACCCGTCGAAAGCGTGCCGATGGAACCGTTGGCAAAGGTGATTGGCGCGTTGGGTGTCAAGTTGGGGTAGTCCAGACTGAATTGGAATGGAAAATCGACGTACGTTTCAGTGACGGAGTTCTCAAAGCCGCCATAGAAAATGCCGTAACCGCCGCGCACGACGAACTTCGGCGTCAGTTGATAGGCAAACCCAACCCGAGGCGAAAAATTGAGTTTTTGCGACACCCCGAGGCCGGGCTGACTGGAACAGGAGATGTCGATATTCTCGGCCTGGGCCGCCGCAGTAAAGTCGGGTGACAGAGGGGTATCGCAGCGCTTCTTGGTCAAGAGAAACATGGACGGGCTACTGGATGAGTCGGAGGGCAAAAAATTGGATTGTGCCCCATAATTTTCAATGAGCTGCCCGAAGTATTCCCATCGAAGCCCTAAGTTCACCGTCAGCTTCGGCGTAATCTTTATATCGTCTTGAAAATAAGTTCCGTAGTAGTTGCGTTTCATCGAAGTGGCCGCGATGTTAGACACGGTTATATCATCAGCGCCACCCACGTAGTCAGACGCGCCCGGGACCGTTCCTGGAATCGGCGTCAATAACAGTTGGGCCAGCCCTGTGTTGCCTACGGCTGTCGTGGGGATTTCAGTGTATAGACCGGTATAGCTCCACGCTCCGCGGCTGGCAGGAGGCTGAAAGATGGAAAATCCCAGACGCTGGAATTGGAATCCGAACTTGAGGGATTGGCGTCCAACAGTCTTAGTCACATTGTCAGTAAACTGAGAAGTGGTGCTGAGCTCGATGGAGGGGAGGAATTCATTGCTGCCTAGCGTAGTTAGACCAGTAATGAAAAGGGATCCCAAACCGCCGTTCGAAGCAACCGTAGAAACTCCGGGAATTCCAAACTCGGCGGGAATGCCAGGAGTGTCGGCATTTGGTTGAAGACGATCGACGGCAATGCGGCTATATCCCACGCGCGCTTCATTGACCAGGGAGGTGGAAAACATATGCGACTCGCTGATCATGGTGTTTAGGCTTTTCGCCGTCTGATTCCCGTCAGCGAAGGACCCTCCATCCGCGATGCCTCCAAAGGGTCCGGGAAGAAACGAAGGGTTGTCTACATAGCTGAATCTACCGAAAAGGGTGTCCTTTTCACTGAAGGTGTGATCCACGCGCACGTCAAATTCGTTAGGACTATCGCTGGAAATTGGGTTTGAGGCAAAATTATTGAAAAGCGCGGAGCTATTTGGAGCAGGATACAGGTTGAGTAGCTTAATGGCATTGGCATCCAGGCGATTTGCGGGAATGATGTTGCCCGCGAAAGGCTCGCGCACATAACCCAATTGCGTCCCAGTCGGCATACCGCTGCAGGGGGCGGTGAGACCCGTCACCGGGTCCGGAACTCCGCAGTCCACTGGTCGAGTGGTGGAAGGATCGAACACTTGCCCTAGAGCAAAGGTTCGCCCCAGGAGATCGGGGCCGGTCGTGCCCCCTTGGGTGAGTAGTTCCGAGAGATTGGTATACCCGCTGCTCCGCTCGAGAGCAGTTGGAACCGTGCTTATATACGGAATAGCCTGGCGAATGCGCGTACCTTCGTAATCGAGAAAGAAGAAGGTTTTGTTATGTCTGATCGGACCGCCGAAAGTGGCACCGAACTGGTTTTGGCGGTACTCACCCTTCGGGATGCCGCCCGAATTTTCAAAGAAGTTCGCGGCGTCAAACTTGTCGTTGCGCAAGAACTCCCAGGCATTCCCGTGGAACTGATTGGTTCCCGACTTGACGGTTGCATTGAGCACCGCGCCAGCGGAACGCCCAAACTCAGCGCTGTAGTCATTCGTTTCGACCTTAAACTCCTCGATCGCATCCACCGGCGGACGGACAACGTATGCCGTCCCATTCAAGAAATCGACCAGATTAGAGTTGTTGTCCAAACCGTCGAGCAAATAGTTGTTTTGTGCCGGTCGCAATCCATTGGCGGCAAAGCTGCCGCTCGCGCCCAATCCGCGCGTGTCTTGTTGATCCTGAGTCACCCCTGCGGCTAGTTGAGCGAGAAAGGTGAAGTTACGCCCATTCAGAGGGAGCGAGTTAATCGTTTCCGCCTCGACTACCTGCCCGACGGAGGCCTCTTGGGTCTGAAGCACTGGCGGTGCGGCACTGACAACTACCGTCTCCTTTGGCTGGCCAACCGGCAAAGAAATGTTGACAACAACTTTCTGTTGTACATCAACCGTGACATTCTCTTGCAGCACCTTTTGAAAACCGCTGGTTTCCGCCGACACGGAGTAATGGCCGATTTTTACCGGCGAGAACGTATATTCGCCAGCAGATCCGGTGGTCGTCGATATTGAGAGTCCAGAACCTTCATTTGTAAGGGTGACGGTGACACCCGGTATGACAGCTCCGCTGGTGTCTTTGACCGTACCGGAGATGGAACCCGTATCCACCTGGCCAAATGCTCCTAGGGGCAAAACCAGCCCCAGCAAAACCAGAATGATTGTTAGGGGCAACTTCCTGTTCAAAATAAAAGTAAACATGGTGACGATTTCCATCCTTTCGCTAAGTGACGACACTGCCCAGGAGTTGACTGACTGCATGATGTGATTCCATATCAGCGTTTCGGTGATCCATTGCCCCGGTCAAAACCGAATGAGAAAACACAATTCTTCCAAAGGATATCGTTGCGAAGCACTTCGCGCGGCCAGCTCCCCATCCAGTCCAAAATTAACGACCGTATTTTCTCCTTCCCGGAGCTTCATAAGCGGTCCACAAGGTCTGAATTTCGAGAGCCCGTGCCTTAATTTCTTTTACTACCTATTAGTTTCGTTTTATTGCGATTTGAAATCGACCATATTGGAAGCTTCTCCGGATGTCAAGGGAAAAGCGCGATGCGGGGCCACATAGATTCGCTGTCATGAATTGAAAAGGCTGATTCTCCGCATGGGGGCCGAATCTTCGCGACTTCAATTGCGCCGCGAAGCCAAATCGTTTCGAATGGAGCGATGAAAACCGCGAACATGGCTGCTTTCGTTTAGTTGCGAATCCGGTCTTTGTGTAGTGGCTGCTTAGTGTGTCAGACTCTGGTTCCCTTGACATTACGGCTGGCTGTGCATTTGCCACGCAGGAGAATTTTTCGAATCGCAGAACATTTTCAACCTGAGCAAACGTAAAACGCGCATTGGCAACAAACGAGGTGCCATGAAAAAATCTATCGGCGACAATATGATCCCAAAGGGTTGGGATTTTGAGCGGGGGCTCGAGCTCGTCAAGAAAGCAGGATACGACGGTATCGAACTCTGGCTCGGCGACGTTCCGTGGTTCCAGATGAGCACGACCGACGCGGCCGTGAGCGAGTTGCACCGCAAAGTGGAAAATGCCGGCCTAGTCGTCTCAAACGTTTCTACCGGCCTACACTGGGACACTCCACTCTCCGCGCGCGACCCCAACGTCCGCTCTCAGGCGATCCGCATCGTAGAGCGCCAGCTAGAAACAGCCCAGCTACTCGGTTGCGACGCCATACTTGTGGTGGCTGGGCTTGTGACCCAGGAAGTTCCTTACAACGAGGTTTACCAGCGCTGTCTGGATGCAATGAAGCAACTTGCGCCGCTCGCAGCAAAGGCGAACGTTAGAATCGGTTGTGAGAATTGCAACTCGGAACAACGCTTTTTGTTGACGCCCAGGGAGTTCTGGACATTCCTCAATGACGTCGACAGCCCATTCGTCGGCATCCACCTGGACGTAGGAAACATTCACGACACGGGATTTGCCGAACAGTGGATTGAGATGCATGGGCCGCGCATCACGCGCATCCATCTCAAGGACGTCATGAAAAAGCGAGGTCGATGTTGCGATACGGTCTATACGAGCCTTTTCATCGGTGACAACAACTGGCCCGCCATAAGAGCCGCGCTCACTAAAGTGGGCTATAACGGGTGGTTGATTGCGGAAATGGAAGCTCGTTACCGTTACGCGCAGGACCAGCAGTTCTATGACACCGCAGCTGATATGGACCGGCTGATTTCAAGCAGGCTCTGAAGGCCGATGCCGAGGGGTTTGGATGAATATTTCACGCCGAGATTTCCTCGGTAGTATGACCAGCGCGGCCGCCACGCTCTGGTCATTCCGACCCATCGGATTGGATACGCTTGGTTCTCGACTCGAACCAGACCTCGATTGCGTTCTGGTCGACTTAAACTCGCATTGCACCCTTCGCGAATCGTTCCAGGGATATCAAGTGGCACTAGCCAACGAACACAACCACCTCAAGGGAGTAAACCTCAATTCACGATTACGATGCCGGATGGCAATTGTTCCGGGCCTCGGAGTGATGGGCCCCGCCGTAGCCGCTACTCTGGCAGGTTTACTGAAAGCAGGGACTAACCTCCTATTGGAGTCCGGCGCAGGTTTCTTAGGCCCGTCGGAATTTGCTAGTCATCAGAACATGCTGGATCGCTATTTCGACATAGCGATCGACCCGCCTGTCAACCTGTGGTCGGCAGAGTCTACTGACAAAGCTTTTTATACACATCGCGCCGGACGACATCCGAGAACGAACCGGGATAGTCGCGAACCCGTTCCATACGTCAACTACGTTTGGCCCCGGGAGGCAAAGGTCAGGGATTTCAGCCGGGTCATTCCTGTGTCGGCCAGGGAGGGAGATTTAATCGGAAGAGTCGGAGCATTTCCCGTCGCGTTGAAGAGGCGCGTGGCGATGGGAACTTTGATTTTTCTAGGCTCTCCGATGGGCCCCGCACTCCGCGCGGGCGACTCCGAAGCTCGGTCGTGGTTGCGGTTGGTTAGCGCACTCTGACTGGCCGACGTAAGGATTTCACGCTCCGGGGACATCGAATCGGCGGTCTTCCTGACGTATCTAGCTTTCAGAACGCATCTTATCCATGTCACTTCGTTTTATTTCTTTTACTTTCGCTTGCCGTCCATCAGAATTAGACTCTGCTGTGCGCGTTTCCTGTGGCAAGACCAAGAGATTATGGAGACAGGGGAAAGACAATCTCTCTCTACTGATTCTGATAGTTGGAGCCAGCCGATGAATATCTTACGTACTGGGCTCCTCAGTGACACGTAGGATGGATGGTGAACGGAATGGAGCCATCGGTTTCGATTTTGGAAACGGTCTACCATAAGAGCGCGGAAAAAGTTTCTACGCTGCACCACGGAGAAAAACAATGAGCCAGACTCGCCGGAACTCGAGCAGCGCAATGGCGTTCCTGATGGCAGCCGCGGCGTTTACAATTCTCGACGGATGCAGAGCACGACAGACGAAACCGGAACCAAGTTCCGCTGTCGCTGTAGAATCGCTAGCTGACGGAATTCATTTGAAGACAGGGCAAGCGGAGTTTGTGCTTACCACGACTGGCAGTCTGCTAGGCCGCCTAAAGAACGGGACGCAATGGTTGACTCTCGATGAAGCAGCGCCAGGATCTGGAGTCGTCGTAACCAGCGGCAAGCAAGTCGTCAAGGATTTTGTACGCGATATGGAGCACGCCCAAATCCAGCCAGCGAACGGCAAGCTCGGCTCTCTTGGCAAAAGAGTGGAAGTCAAAGGTCACAGCTTGAGCACAGGACTTGATGAAATCCTGACGGTCGAAGTGTATGACGACTTTCCTTCCCTGGCACTGCTCTCGGCAACCTACAAAAATTCCGGCGAACATGAAATAGTCTTGGATAGCGTGACCCTGCAAAATCACTCATTGAATGCGTCTTTGGCGGACAGCAGCGCGAAACCTCACGAGATGTGGGCATTCTTCGGATCAAGCCTTCGTTGGGGTAAGGACGATGTTCTACCTATTCCGGCAAAGTTTTCGCAAGACAACCCCTTTGGCGCCCCTGTGGAAACTCACGACGACCTGGGTCGCGTAGGTGGAGGAGTTCCTGTCATAGCGTTCTGGACACGGAATATGGGCTTGGCCATCGGGCATCTGGAAACGCTGCCGCTGACCCTTTCCATTCCAGTACAAACGACCGCCGACGGAAAAGTGGACGCAGCCGTTGAAATTCCGGCAAGGACGACCCTCAAGACTGGTGAAAGCTTCTCCACGCCGAGAACCTTCGTTACGCTTTTTCGCGGCGACTATTACGTGCCTCTAAGTACATGGTCGCAAGCGGTAGAGCGTGAAGGAATGACACGTCCGAAAAACAACGACGAAAATTATGCGGTCAGTTGGTGTGGCTGGGGTTACGAGTCAGACGTAACACCAAAACAAATGACCGATACCATCCCCAAACTAAAGGAGCTAGGCATTCACTGGGCTACGCTGGACGATCGATGGTTTGACAATTACGGCGACTGGCAGCCGCGCAAAGATACCTTTGGCGGAAACGCCATCCAGAAAATGGTGCGTGATTTTCACAAGCAAGGCATTAAAGTGCAGCTCTGGTGGTTGCCATTGGCAGTTGAGGATGGAAAGTTTAAGTACGGGGACCACAAATACGTCGTTTCAGAGGTGGTCAAGGAGCACCCGGACTGGTTGATCCTTAACGAAAAAGGAGAACCTGCAAGGATGACGCGAAATTTGGCGACGCTTTGTCCGGCGTTGCCTGAAGTCCGCGAATATTACAAGAAGCTTACGGAGCGGTTCATCCGGGACTGGGATTTCGATGGACACAAGCTCGACAACATCTACTCAACCCCGCCCTGCTACAATCCGAAACATCACCACAAATCGCCTCTCGACTCCGTGTATGCCATGGGCGAAATCTACAAGACGATTTTCGAAACGACGCGTGCACTAAAAGCAGACAGCGTCACGCAAAGTTGCCCGTGCGGAACTCCACCGAGCATTGCCTGGTTGCGCTACATGGATCAGGCCGTGACCGCCGACCCAGTCGGCTCCGTGCAAGTGCGCCGACGAATCAAAATGTACAAGGCTTTGCTTGGCCCCAGTGCGGCCATCTATGGAGATCACGTTGAGTTGTCCCGTATCACCGAAGCAAACACAGGAGACGAGCGGGACGTTGGCGACGACTTCGCTTCGACGCTGGGAACCGGCGGGGTATTGGGAACGAAGTTCACGTGGCCGGATTATGGTCCCAAACTCAAAGACGTGTACTTGAATTCCTCGAAAGAAGCGCACTGGAAGAAGTGGATTTCTCTCTACAACGAAAAGATGCTCTCAAAGGGGAATTTTCTGGATTTGTACGTCTATGGATACGACCGTCCCGAAGCTTACGCAATCGAGAAGGGCGGTGCAATGTATTACGCCTTCTACGCGCCGACTGATGCCGGCAAGGGCAGCACGGATGGAAAGTGGAGCGGCGAAGTGGAACTGCGAGGGCTAGACAACAGGACCTATCACTTGACGGACTATGTCGCGGGAAAAGACTACGGAACCGTGACTGGTCCGACCGCCAAATTGCGCGTCGACTTTACCGGCAGCTTGCTCCTGGAAGCAGAATAGAAAACTTTGACCATCGGAAGAGAAGCGTTCGACTTTTTTACTTTACCTTCTAGCTTTCAGTCGACATCTCGCGCGTAGAATCCAGCCTTCAAATAGGACTCCGAATCGCCCTCGTAACTCCGGTGGAGTCAGTTGAATAGTCAAGAACGCACCCATACTCGATTGGATAGGTCGTCTCCTCATTTGGCAGAAGTCCAATCCTTCCAAAAGTGTGCTGATGTGGGTCGTAAATGCTTTAGAATCAGAATTGGCAGCGCGCCCGTAGCTCAGTTGGATAGAGCGTCTGCCTTCTAAGCAGAGGGTCGCCAGTTCGAGTCTGGCCGGGCGCGCCACTTTCATTTTTGTCTCTTCTCCGCAACTTCCATCCGCACCTTTCATGCGACTTCGAATTTGAGGCAGTGATTTGTTCGAATAAACGCTGATTTGATGCTGGTCCACCGCACGCTCGACTTTGTTATATAGTCTGCGGAACGACCGCCCCGGAGAAAAACACCATGAAAGCACGCGCTTCCTTCAACGAATTTACCTTGTTATTCGCTTTGTTTCTCGCGAGCGCTGCTCCTCAATCCTCATCCCAGCAAGCTAACACGAAAGGGCCAACGTCCTTCGATTTCACCGTTGTAAAGCCGGAGTCGGTCGGCTTCTCGTCGGAGCGCCTGGAGCGACTTCACGCACTCATGCAGCAGGAGGTGGATCAAAAGCAACTTCCCGGCGTGATCACGATTCTCGCGCGGCACGGCAAAATTGTGGACTATCACACTTATGGCGATCGCGACGTGGCTAGCGGCGCGCCGATGACAAAGGACACCATCTTTCGCGTTTTTTCCATGAGCAAGCCCATCACCGGCGTGGCCATGATGCTCCTTTACGAGCAGGGCAAGTGGCTGCCGTCAGATCCCATCGGGAAATTCATTCCGGAATTCGCGCACCTCAAGGTGTTCAAGGGAGTCGACGCCGCGGGAAATATGATTCTCGAAGATCCAGTTCACCCTCCGACGATGCAAGAGCTGATGACGCACACAGCAGGCTTTGTGTACGGCTTTTTCGGCGACACGCCCGTGGATAAGGAATATCGGAAGCTCGGCGTGATGCAATCGAAAACGCTGCGAGAGTTCGTCGACAAACTCTCCAAGATTCCTCTCGCCTACCAGCCAGGCACGAAGTGGGTTTACAGCGCTTCGATGGACATCCAGGGCTACATCATTGAAAAGCTCTCGGGCCAAACGTTGCCCGATTTCATGCAGGAGCACATTTTCAAACCGCTCGGCATGAAGGATAGCGGCTTCTACGTGCCAGCCGACAAGCGCGGGCGCTTTGTGACGGTATATCGCAGCAATGAAAAAGGGGAAGTGATCCCTGCGCCCGGCTTCGGAGGCGACTATAAGGAACAGCCAACAATGCCTTCAGGTGGAGGCGGCATCGTCGCAACGGCAGAGGATTACTTCCGCTTTGCAGAGATGCTTGCGAATGGCGGTGAACTGAATGGCGTGCGCATTCTGTCGCCGGCATCGGTGCAATTGATGAGCTCCAATCACCTCGCTCCCCATCTTCTGACGGGTGAATTCTCCATCGGCGCGCAAGTGATGCGGCCGGGCTTAGGATATGGATACGACTGCGCCGTCGAATTCGATCCCGCGGAAGCCAACCTCCCGGACGGGCGTGGCACTTTTTTCTGGGACGGCGCTGCCGGCACTTGGTTTTGGATCGATCCAGCGAATGAAGTCGTTTTTCTCGGAATGATTCAGCGCGTCCTCGGGCCGGACAGCCCGAACGTGGAGTACGAGAGCCGCCCACTTGTCTATCAGGCCCTGTTAAATCCCAAGAAGTAGCGAGGCTCGTCCCAGCGCATCTTTGCTCCGAATCCAGAAATCTCGCGAATCACGCGCTCTTCGGCTGCGCAGTTTCCCCGGGCGCGGTCTCGGTCATAAACGCGGACGCAATCAAAACTACGATCGCTCCAGCGCTTGCAATCCAAAGAGGTGCCGCAAGTCCGTAGCGATTCGCCGCGGCACCGCCCAGCGCAGGAGCCAGCGCTCCGCCGAAAATTTCGCCAACCAGTGTTGCCAGTCCTATCGCAGTTGCCGCAAACTTCGTAGGCACGCTTTCAGTCGGAACGAGCACCAGCACGAGTGCCGCAATTCCCTGCCCGCCATTCGCAAAAAAACCAGCAGCCGCCATCAACCACGGATGAGCGATCAAGAAGGGCACTTGATACGTCAGCGGAACAGTCGCGGAAAGCAATGCAACCGCGATCAACGTAGGTTTCCGCCCAACGCGATCCGAAATCCATGGAAAAATCCAGCCCCACAAAAACGCGCCCAATCCACTAGCGCCGATGACAAACCCGGCCAACGTAGCGGAGCGCTGCGACACCTCCGTGATATACAACGGTGCGAACACGCTCATCAAGAACAGCCACGTCATGAAGCCTGCCGCACCCAAACAACAAAGCAGCATGTTGCGATAGCGAAGGAGCGCCACGTAATCCTTCAACGAAGGTTTGGCGTGATGCGTTTCACCAGTCTCAGCCGCTCCAGGCTCTTTTACAAATTTCCAAATCACCAAGCCGAGAATGATTCCAGGAATTCCCGTAGCGAAAAACGCTGCCCGCCATCCGAACCGCGCGGCGATTTGCGTCGTCAACACTGGAGCCAGGGCCAGCCCGACGAGCGCGCCCGCGCTGACGACAATTCCAATGTTGCGTCCTCGCGTCTTCGGATCGGAAGCCGCCTCAATGGTCGAGGTCATCGTGGGCCACGTCGGCCCCTCGGCAATCCCCAGCAAAGTGCGCACAAAAAGCAATTCAGCAAAGGACCGCGCAACTCCGGAAAGCCACGAAAACACCGAAAATAGAAACACGGCCGGAATCAAAACGGGCCGACGGCCAATTCGATCCGAGATCGCTCCAAAGATTAAGCCCGAGGCCGCCCACGCCAACGCCAGCGCCGATGCCAGCAAGCCCACCTGCTCGTGGTTTAAGTGGAGATCCGGCGCGATAAACGGCGCCAGATACAAAACGCTCATGCGCGAGAGAAACACACTGCCCCACGTGAAGAAAAAAAGAATGACCAGGCCGGTTTGATATCGCTTTGTAGTGGGCACGATTCCTTTCCTCTCCGTGTGACTGAATCAAATTTAGGTGTCCAGAAAACGTAGTCCCAAATCGTGAGATCAACAAACGGTCGTCAATTCCTGTTCAGATACAAAAGATGGGATAGCACCAATCCGGCCGGACCAGCTCCGACGATTCCAACCTGTGTCTTCACGAAGGGTCGCTTCCCGCGCGGCGGGTCTCAGGCAAGTACTTCACGGCTGGTGTGCTGAAAAGACCTCCATGGCCAAGTGAAAGGCGGAATTGGCCGCGGGCAACCCACAGTAAATCGCCGTTTGCAGGAGCATCTCCTGGATCTGTTCGCGCGAAACACCGATGTTCAGCGCGGCGCGCAAGTGCATGCGTAGCTCATCGGGCCGGTTGAGCGCGACCATCATTGCCAGCGTCAGCATGCTGCGTGTTTCCTTGGGAAGTCCAGGCCTGCTCCAGATCTCTCCCCACGCATAGCGCGTGATGAAATCCTGAAACGCATCTGTAAATTCGTTTCTGTTCTTCAGTGTGGCGTCCACGTGCGCGTCGCCAAGCACGGAGCGGCGCGTCTTCATCCCTTGTTCGTAGCGCTGTCGATCATCCATCTGGAACCTCCGGGCATACCCAAAACGCACTCTTCCGATAACACGCGCACCACCTACTGTCTTCCTCAGCAAAAACTCAAAACTGTTTTTCCTTCTTCTCAACGTCGCGTACGGCTGGATCGCCGCCGCGCGCGCGGCCTCTTCGGCGCCGCGGAAGCCAGGCGTAGTGCTCTTTTCAGCAGATCGCGCATCACATCAGAGCTAACCTGAGAAAGTCGGACCAGCACCCATGGATAATTCCGATAGTGCTCCGTGAAGAAATACGTCCCCGGCTCCTCAGCCATCAACGCTTCGCGCTCTTCAAAGGTCGTTCCCACAACCAACGTTTCTGCATCTTCTTTGAGACGTGCCAATAGCTTCCCGCCGGCTTTGAGGGCAGGCGTTCCATACGACATGCCCTCCTCGACGCCTTCGAGCGACAAAGCAATTTTGATGACATCTCCGAACGTGAGCGCCACGCTACGCTCCTACATATTCCGCGCCAGCTCGAACCCTGGCCTTCGCCAATAAGCCAAGCGCCTGCCGCGCAGACCTGATGTAAAGAGCTCAGTATAGGCCTCTTCGGACAGTTCTCTTGCAAAGCTATTTTGTGCCCCGGACGGTTCGGTCTTCCCGCGCAGCATTCTCCAAGCGCACAAAAAATCGACCAGGGATTAGGAAATAGAGAGCTCGCTTCACCGGAAAGGTGTTGCAGCTCTAGAACGAGAACTTCAATGAGAATTGCAGTTGCCGCGGGTTAAACATCGTCCGGGGGCCGCCAAACAGCGGGTTGGCAACCGGCGGGCCGCCCGCTGGGCAATCGGTGTCCTGCACCGTCTGAATTGCCAGCGATGCGGCGTCTTTGTAATGTTGAGGAACGACGCCTCCACAGAAGTTGTATGTTCCATAGACTGACGTCACTTCGTTGACGTTGGCGCGGTTTAGGGCATTGAAAGCGTCCACCGCGAACTCTATCTTGTCATGCTCGCGGAAATTGAAATAGCGCGATACGCGCAGATCCCAGGCTTCCAAGGAATCGCCCCAATAGGTATTACGAGCCGCATCTCCAACTCGATCCGTCACAGGATTCGTGTCGCCATTAGCATCGAAGCCCACAAACATCGTGAACGGTCGACCCGATTGCGCCGTGATGATGCTGCTCAACTCAAAGTTGCGCAGCAGCGTCTTCTCCGGGCCATCCGCAGTGAAGTTGGCGATGAACCGGTTGCGGATATCCTGATTGGAATTGGCGCGTTCGAGAGGCCGGTCGTAAAAGTCTTGCGGCGTACTCACGAACGTCGTGAATGTGCCATCGTCCAGCGTCTTTGAAAACGTGTAGTTCGCGTTGAAGCGTAGATATTGTCCGAGATGTTGCGTCACTTGTAGAGTTCCACCGTGGTAGACGCTGTTTCCGCTGTCATCCGTGAAGTACAGAAGACCAGCGTTGGTATAGAGCGCACCGCTGAAATTGGCCTTTCCGGTCGGCCAATCGGGAGGAGGCGGGCCGGCAGCTGCGCAGCTCGTCGCCGCGTTGGTGATCCCCGCCTGCGGACAGACGTTCAAGTTCTCGGCTCGCACCAGCTTGTGCGCAGCAACAAAAAGATAGCTCGCGCTGAGCACCAGTCCATGGCCAAGCTCCCGGTCAATCTGCAAGGTAGCCTGTTCGGAATAGGGTATGCGGCTGTTGTGGTCTACCATTCCCGCGCCCGCCGTCACTGTCGTCCCCGCCGGCCCAGTGATGTATTCCGGCGGCACAACGCCCGTTGTGATCAAGGTCGCTGCAGCTTGCGCTGGCAAAATCATTTGGCCCCCCGGATTCGGTGGACCGGGCGTTAACTGGTTCAAGACCCATGTCGCCGAGTTCGCACCAGTTCGGATGCCTGGTAGACTTTCATTCGGTATGATCACAGGCTTCTGTGGTTGCGTGATGAAAAGGAAGGAAAGGTTGTAACGGTCATCGAACATGCCGAATCCGGCGCGAATCACCGTGTGCTTGTCCGGAGAGTAAGCCAGCCCAACTCTCGGCTGCCAGCCCCGGTAATCCGGGTTGATCTGCTTCTCCAGGCCTTTCTCGAAGTCATATCGTAGGCCGTAATTGAATGTCAGCTTCGGCGTGATTCGCCACTGATCTTGCGCATAAAACCCGTAGTAGCTGTGGTCCAGCGTCTCCGAGAAATCTGGCGTCTGAGAAGGCAGATAGGCATGTGTCCAGCTGTTCGGTGTGCAGCCGGTCGCCGGGCAAAGCGCGGGTGGTTCGAATCCGGGTGCGACATTTCCCGGCCCCACGGGCGCTCCCCAGAAAACAATCGGCGTGCCGTCCAGCGTCGGCGGCAATGGACAAGTGTCTCCGGGGTTGAGCGACATAGGCACGCCTGCGCCGGGGTTCACGAAATTCGCAAACTCCACAAGGCAATTGATTCCAGGCAGGACGATGCGCATCGGCGTGAATCCCGGCCAAATCACGAAATTGTTGATGAAGTTTGTGTCCACACCGAACTTCGCCAGATGTTGTCCTTTGACCCAGGCAACTGAATCCGTCGCCTGCACGCGGCTCTCATAGATCGCGTCGAGCACTCCAAAATTGTGTCCAAAGAGAAGCGTATTGGGGATGTCCAGGTTTGGCTGGCCAGACACTCCCGGGAAGTTGTAGTGGCGGCGACCATACTGCACGAGCGCAGTGTTCACAATGTTCGGAGCTACCTGAGAATTGATGATCCCTACCAGGTCCTGATCGCGAATAAAAGCGTTGTGGCCGCTGCTCGGCGCTCCAACTCCACCGCCGTCCAGTGTGTCGCCAACGAGCAGATTCAATTCGCGCGCATCGAAGATGTTGTATCGGAGCGAGAGCCGGTTGTTTTTCGAGAGCTGATGATCGAGCTTGATAAGCCCGTTGTCGGTGTTCTTCGTCGTGAGAATATTGAGATTTTCCGGAGGAAGCCCCAACGCTTCCTTCGCTTCGTTGATCAATGCTAACTCGGTTGTTTGAACCCCATTCGATAGGCTCACTGGCCCGACGAGGGTCGTGGGGTACGTGGGAGATTCCGCTCGCCGTTGGCCCTCGTAATTCGCGAAGAAAAACGTTTGGTCTTTCTTGATGGGCCCGCCAAGCGTTGCCCCAAACTGGTTTTGCCGCAGATCATCCGCCTGCGGCGCCGGTTGCAACAGCGATCGGGCGTCGGTGTCGTTGTTCTGGAAATAATCGTACGCTGAACCGTGCAGATCGTTCGTGCCTGATTTCGTCACGATATTCACGATGCCGCCGAGTGCGCGTCCGTACTCCGCTCCGAAACCGTTGTTCACCACGCGGAACTCGCTCACCGCTTCTTGCGAAGGCGTTGCACGTTGCGATCCCGTCGCCGAGTTGATGGTGTCCGCTCCATCCACTGTGACCGAGTTGCTCAAATCCCGCATTCCGCCAAATGAGATTCGGGTGACTTCAAATTCCGTAATCGTCGATTGCAAACTCGTGCGTCCCGTGGCCACGCCGGGCGTCAACAACGCGAAATCCGTGAAGAGCCTGCCGCTGATCGGCAGGTTTTGAATTTGCCTCGTATCGATGACCTGGCTGACTTCCGTCCGTGTCGGCTCGACGGGTGGCGTTTCCGTGGTCACGACAATTTTTTCCGCGGTCTGCGCCACACTAAGGTTTACATCTATTGTCGCCACCTGGCCGACGGTGAGCACAATTCCAGTTTGTGTCGATTTCGCGAAACCCGTGGCTTCCGTCGTCAACTCGTAGGTTCCAGGAGGAAGATTCGGGATGACATAGAGTCCATTGTCATTCGTAGCAGCCGTGTAACTGCGGTTGGTGCCGACATCCCGCAGCGTAATGGAAGCTTTCGCTACCGATCCTCCACTTGCGTCTCGAACCGTTCCGTTCAGTTGGGCGGAGCTCATGCCTTGCGAACACGCTGGTTCTGCCCAGCTTAAGCAGAGAATCACGATCCCAAGTGCGGCCCATAGCCCGTAGTTTCGCCTCATGATTCACCCCTCCAACGAACGATTCGAATCGAACTGGCGATAATCGAAATCTAAAATGCGAATCCACTCCATTTGCGTGAAGGTCTAATGCTTCGAATCGCCTCTGTCAAGACATTAATCGGGCACTCGTGCGAATATCGGTCACGCTTCTGCAGATGTGGATACACCATATGGAATTTCGGCACCACGCCTCGCTCAGTTCATAATCAGGGAAAGTTCCTGCGCCGCGGCTCGAAGTTGCGGCAAGAATCTGTTTTGCAGATCTTGGATGGAAACGCGTTGCGCGTGTGTTCCGACGTTCAATGCCGCAACCACTCGCCCTGCGGAATCTCGAATAGGAACAGCCAGAGACCGAAGGCCCGATTCCAATTCCTGATCCACGATGCAGTACTCATTCCGTCGCACAAGGCGCAGAATCTGGCGCAGTTTTTCGGAGCTTGGCACGGTGCGCTCCGTGTAGCGCTTGAATTCCACCCGTGCAAGAAATTCGTCCAGATTCTCCGGCGGCAGGTCTGCGATCAAAACGCGGCCCATAGATGTGCAAAACGCGGGCAACCTGCTGCCCACGCCGAGATCGATGGACATGATCCTCGTTACGTTCGCGCGCGCGATATAGATGATCTCCGTCTTGTCTAGCGCCGCAATAGAGCAGGACTCATGCAGGTTTTGGCTCACATTTTCGAGAATCGGTTGCGCCATTGCCGCCAGCGGCATCGATGCAATATAAGAATGCCCAAGCGCGAGCACGCGGGGCCGCAGGTGAAAGTGCCGGCTGTCATCGGTCGCTGCAAACCCCAAACGCGTGAGCGTATAAAGGCACCGCCGCACGGCTGCGCGCGAGAAGCCTGTCCTTGTACTAATTTGTGAAACGGTGAGTTCTCGCTGCCGCTGGGTAAATGCCTGGATCACGGCTAGCCCGCGAGCAAGAGAAGTCATGAAATTCGGATCGCCGCCGTACGCGTCAATCTGTGCATTGGGGGTGAGCGGTGCCATGCTGGTTGGATTCGAAGCGACCTTGGCGGGCGCCTGTTGTTTCGATTCGAGTGCGCTTACTGCTGGCTGCTTCGCGACAGCCGGAATCGGCAAGAATTGTCTCTGCGCTGCTCGGTTGGGCGCTTCTTGTTTTGGACCGGCATGGACAAGCGCCTTTGGAGGAGGGGCAATTCGGTCCGCCTCTTGGCGTTTCGAATCGAGCCTGCTCGAACTCTGTTGTCTTGATTTGGACCGTAAAAATGCGGACGCCATAAAATCCCCCTGAAAAAAGCACTCCTAAGTTGAATCGCGAACCCGATGAAATCGTCTGAAATCGCTAAGAAACGATTGAGGCCGGAGAGATTACACGAATTTGACCGATATGCGCACATTATTTCGATAATCGCCGTTGCGGGAATTCGCTGGGGTGCCATAGAATGCCCGCGCGGCGAAGCTACTGCGTGGAGGGCATTGTATGAATACAATCTCGGGTTACCGGCGATTTTATCCTGGCACTCAGCCCCACCACCTGCACCCTCCTTACGCCTCGTCCATCAAGCGCGCTCCGCAGCAGCCATTCGTAACCCTTCCCTACACGCTTTCTGAAATTACCGGCCCGGTCTTCGGCTCGGAAGTCACGGACGTCAAAGCGAGCGACCTGACACGGCAGCATTCCGGCGAGCCGCTCGGTGAACGGATTATCGTCAGCGGGCGAGTCCTGGACGAAAATTCGCGGCCGGTGGCGCACACCCTGGTTGAAATTTGGCAGGCGAACGCTGCTGGGCGTTATCTACACAGCCGTGACCAGCACAATGCCCCGCTGGATCCGAACTTTACCGGATGCGGCCACGCTCTAACCGATGCGGAAGGGCGCTACCGGTTCGTAACGATTCGTCCCGGCGAATATCCCTGGGGAAATCATTACAACGCTTGGCGGCCGGCGCATATTCACTTCTCGCTTTTTGGTCCAGCCTTTGCCACGCGCCTCGTAACACAAATGTATTTTCCAGGTGATCCGCTGATTCCTTTCGATCCGATTTTCAATTGCGTCGACAACGAAAAGGCGCGTGAACGATTAATTTCAAAGTTCGAGTGGGAGACGACGATTCCTTCGGAGGCACTGGGCTACCGTTTCGACATTGTTCTCCGAGGACGAGAAGGTACGCCAATGGAAGACCATTCTCACGGAGACAATGTATGAGCTCGCATGCGACAACATCGCAGACGATCGGCCCGTTTTTCAGCATTGGCTTCGCGTGGCAGTATCGAGACAATCTGGCGGGGCCCGATGCGTCCGGTGAACGGGTCGAGATCAGTGGCCACATTCTTGATGGCGATGGAAAACCGGTGCCTGACGGCATCATCGAAATCTGGCAGGCCAATTCGCACGGCAAGTATGTTCATCCTGATGACATGCAGGAAAAACCAATCGAGCCGGGTTTTACAGGCTACGGCCGCGTGCCCACCGACGAACAGGGGCGTTTTCGATTCACAACGATCAAACCCGGACGCGTACCCGACCCGCATGGAAAGCTGCAAGCGCCACATCTCGCAATTTCTGTTTTTACGCGAGGACTCTTAAGGCGGCTGATCACGCGGATGTATTTTCCCGACGAGCCGGGCAATTCAGAGGATTTCGCGCTTAGTCTTGTCGAGCCGGGACGACGAGAAACGCTCATTGCAAGACAAATTGAGGGGCGCCCTGGCGCATTGGAATGGAACATCGTGATGCAGGGCAATAGAGAAACCGTTTTCTTCGATGTTTGAGCTGATCCAGTTAAAAGGGCTGGCGACATAGCTTCAACCGCAAATCGCGGTGGAGAAGCGGATCTGAAGGCCGCCGATGCGTCTGAATACTCCGAGCCGCAACGCAACTTAGAAAGGATACTGACGGCGTCCCGTCTGAATCGTCACCCATTTCACTTCGGTCATTTCATCGGTGGACCAGCGGCCGCCTTCGCGTCCCATACCTGAATCCTTAATTCCGCCGAAAGGAACCGTGCCTTCGTCGTGAATCGTTGGACCGTTCAGATGGACCATACCCGCTTCGAGTTCGAGAGCAAACTTCATAGCAAGTTGTAAATTGTTGGTGAGCACGGCTGACGATAAACCGTACGTCGAACTGTTGGCGAGCGCCAAGGCATGATCGGCGTTGTTCGCTTTGGTGACCGCTGCCACCGGGCCGAATAGCTCATCGCGAAACGCAGCCATCTCCGGTGTCACGTCTGCGACGACCGTCGGGTGATAGAAATTCCCCTCGTGCTTTCCGCCGGTTAGGAGCCTCGCTCCCGCGGCAACGGCCTCTTTGATTTTCTTGTCGATCATTGGGCACTGCGATGACCGAATCAGCGGGCCAATCACGGTGTGCGGATCGCGCGGGTCGCCCACCTTCATCTTTTGCGCTTTCGCGACGAAACGCTTCAGAAATTCTTCGTAGATTGGGGCTTCCACAATAATCCGCGAGCCCGCCATGCAGATTTGTCCCTGATGAATGAATATTCCAAAACACGCGGTATCCACCGCGTAGTCCAAATCCGCGTCTTTCAAGATGACTAGAGGGCTCTTCCCTCCCATCTCGAGAACGCAACGCTTCCCGCGTTTTGCGCATTCGATCGCGATGATACGCCCGACAGCAGAAGATCCAGTAAAGGAAACGAGCTTCACGCGCGGATCATCGAACAACACCCTTGCGAGCGTCGGACCGTCACCGGGAACGACATTGAAAACGCCGGCGGGCACTCCTGCACGTTCAAAGATTTCCGCCAGCTTCAGCCCGACCAGCGACGTTTCTTCCGAAGGCTTCAGCACAAACGTATTTCCGCAAGCAAGAGCAAAAGCCACTTTTTTCAGCGAGAGCACGACTGGAAAATTGAACGGAGAAATGCCCGCTACGACTCCAAGAGGCCTGCGAAAGGCCATGGAGATCAATCCGGGAACGTCGGAAGGGAAAACGTCGCCGCGGATCCTGCGCGCTTCGCCGGCGATGGAGCGAACGAGGTTTGCGGCAAAGGGCACTTCGAAATGCGCTTTGCCGAAAGTCGATCCGGCTTCGTCGATCAGAAGCTCGATGAGTTCTTCGGAGGCTTGCTCCAGTTCGTCCGCTGCGCGCATCAGAATGCGTTCGCGTTCCGCTGCAAGTGTCGCGCCCCAAACGTTCTTGGCCGCTTCCGCTGCGTCGATCGCTGCGCGCATGTGCTCTTCCTGAGCCATGAAAATTCGGGCGAATGGCTTTTGATTCGCAGGGTTGACGACGTCCGAAAAAGCGGATGGTGAAACGTCGATGGCTTTGCCACCGATATAGGGAGTGGAAAACATGTGGTCTCCTCCAGCAACCTAGCACCGAAGACGAGCAGGGCAGCGAGCCCTGACACACGCAAAAAATCAGGCGCTTATCGCACTGATTTTTTAAGTGAGGATGGATTGATTTTTCTCCGCGGCCTGGCGAATGTCAAGACACGGAAGGGATAGTCCTGCGTCCTCGGCCGAAAAAGTCCAACGAGTCATGGGGACTCGGAAAAAATCGGCGAGCATACCGAAGCTTAAATCACCCCCAGACTCGGCGGGCCGTATCTGCGACAAGCTTCAACTTGGCCCACTGGCGGTCTTCGGTAATTAGATTGCCTTCGGCGGTGGAAGCAAAGCCGCATTGCGGGCTCAGCGCCAAATTTTCCAAGGGTACGAATTTCGACGCTTCATCGATGCGCCGTGCAAGCTGGTTGGTGTCCTCCATTTGCGGAACCTTCGAGCTCACAAGGCCAAGCACGACGGCTTTCCCTTTGGGAATGAATCGCAGCGGCTCGAATGTTCCGGAACGTTGATCGTCATATTCGAGAAGGAATCGGTCCACTTCGAGCGTGCCAAACATTTTCTCGGCAATGGCATCGTAGCCGCCTTCGGCATACCAATGGCTGCGGTTATTCCCCCGGCAGAGATGGATGGCGAGAGTGACGCCTGGGCGCCGCGCGGCCCGGAAACAGGTGTTATCGGCCCGAATCGCCTCATCAAGTGCCGCATTCGGATCCATTCCAATCTCTTTTTTTATCCATTCGCGCCACTTGGGGTCCATGTAGTAGCTGTATCGCGGAGCGTCGATCTGAATGTATTTCACGCCGCCGCTGGAGAGCGCGGCAAGCTCATTTTTCATTATGTCGACGACGGCCGACAGCAGTTCTGAATGCGTCTTATAAATCTTGTCTGTAATCCCGCGTTTGAAAGAGATGGCGGGAAATTGGGTGGAGCTCGGCAACGTCATTTTGATGTCGCCGGGACTGCTAGATTTCATAAAGGGCAGTTCGTGCCCGGTCAAAGGCTTACTTTGGCTAAGTTTTTTTGAGACGATGCCCGTGACGCTGCTGACAGGAGCCGCGCCACCATCTCCCGAGTTCCAATTGCGGGCCACGGCGTCGCCGAAGTCGAAACCTTCGACGGAGTCCGTGAAGTCGCTCATGAAATTGCGTCGGCGCAGCTCTCCGTCGGTGAAAACTTGGAAGCCCAGTTCCTTTTGTTTGGAAAGAACGCGCTTGATGTGCTGGTCTTCGAGAGCGCGGAGATGTTCGGCGTTTCCATTTTTCTGCCTCGCCTGCAGTATTTCAGGAGGCCTCAGAAGACTCCCGACGTGATCCGCACGATAGTTGGTTGCCATTCCGGTCTGGGCCTCTCTCTCAAGTTAGATCCGGCGGGTGGTCCCAAGACGGTCTCAAAACTTGCCGGGTCGCGTCTGGTTGCGTTCGAATGCCCGCCGCGAAATCTCTTGCCAATTCGAATTTATCGATGAGGTCGTGATCACAAAATCTCTGCACCGCACTGGCCAAGCCAATGGCCACAACCACGCGAGAATCCTTGCGCAGCACGAGAGCGGCAACGCCGCTGAGTCCCTTTTTGAATTTCTTGATATCGGTAGCATAGCTGTGGCGACGCGTGTGGTCGAGGACAATCTTCGCTTGCGAAAAGCGATCGATTGCCTGTGACGCATAACGTAGTCTGGTGAATCGATGCGGTCAAGACTCACAACGCCGCCGAGGTCGGTTCTAGTGCGCCTGCGACGCGGATTTTGACTGTTGAAGCGATTGGTTCGCGCGAAAGATGACATAGGCACGAATGGCTTCTGCATCCTGCTTGGAAAGCTCTTTTGCGAAGCCGACCATGCCGAAAGAACGGAGCGAGCCGCCCAAGACCACATCGGTCCAGGCCGAATTTGCCAGCGTGCCGGAATAACGCAGGTCCGGAAGCACGCCGCCACTGACGGCGGCGTCGCCGTGACAGGTGCTGCAGTAAGACTGGAAGAGCCCTTCGCCCTTCCGCACCGTTGCAGCGCTGGCTGTCGGCCTGGGCGGATCTAATTTGGGAGGAGTGAATGGCGGTAGAGGAGGCAGGCTGGCTTTTCCCCCTAACTTGAACGCGAGCACGCGGCTGATGTTTTGCGTTCTTCCAGCTTTCAGAGCGGGTTCGCCCGTAGCAAGGGGAAATACGCCGCCCCAACCCACGACGACAGCCACATATTGTTCGCCGCCAGCGGAGTAACTGACGGGCGCGGCGACCACTCCACTCTGCGTTTCGGCGGAGAAGAGCTTTTTGCCATGATCCGCCTGATAGGCTTCGAGCTCGCCTTGCGCCGTGCCTTCAAACAGAAGATTTCCTGCGGTCGTGAGGATTCCACCGTTGACGGGACTCGCGCGCTCCACGCGCCACACTTCTTTTTGCTGAAGAGGATCCCAGGCAGATAGATGACCTTTGATGGTTGCAAGGATCTCTTTCTTGACCTCTGGGTTTTGCGGCATGGCACCGGCGACAAAATCGACCGCTGTGTTGAAGGCGAGATTCCTTTCCTGAAAGTGCTCGTCGGCTTTGTATAAGAATCCGGCTTCCTGAACGGGAATGTAAACCAGTCCTGTTTCCGGGCTGTAAGAAATGGAATGCCAACTGTGTCCGCCAAGCGGACCAGGAACGACAGGTTCGGCTTTGCCATCGTTTTCGTAACGGGCCGCGATATTTTCAATCGGTCTGCCCGTGGCGGCATCCACGCCGGTCGCCCAAGTCACGGTTGTGTACGGCTTCGCGGAAACGACCTGGCCAGTGGCGCGATCGAGAACGTAAAAGAAACCGTCTTTTGGAGCTTGAAAGAGAACTTTGCGCGGGGCGCCGTTAATGGTGACGTCGGCAAGGATCATCGGCCCAGCTGCGTCGTAATCCCATGCGTCGCCAGAAACTTCCTGGTAATGCCAGACATACGCGCCGGTTTCGGCCTTGAGCGCGACAATCGAGCATGTGTAAAGATTGTCTTCCCCCTGTGGGCTGCGCACGCGGCGATCCCAGGGAGATCCGTTGCCCGTTCCAATGTAAACGAGATCGAGTTCGGGGTCATAAACAATCGAATCCCAAACTGTTCCTCCACCGCCGAGCTTCCACCAATCGCCACTCCAGGTTTTTGCGGCTTCCTCAAGCGCAGGACTCTCAAAAGGCTTGGACGGATCGCCGGGAACGGTGTAGAAACGCCAGGCGAGTTTGCCGCTGACCGCATCGTAAGCGGAAACGTAGCCACGCACGCCCATTTCCGCGCCGGCATTGCCGATCAGCACTTTATTTTTCGCCACACGTGGCGCACCGGTGATTGTGTACCGATACTTTGGATCGATAGTGAGCGTTTCCCAAATGGGCTTTCCGGTCGCGGCATCGAGGGCCACGAGCCGGCCATCCAGCGTGGCCACAAAAACCCTTCCGCGCCAAACCGCAACACCACGATTGACTACGTCGCAGCAGGCGTTCACGCCCCACTCTCGCGGGACTTTTGGATCGTAGGACCAGAGCTTTTCGCCTGTCGCCGCGTTGACGGCGAATACTTCGCTCCATGCCGTGGAGAAATACATAACACCGTCAACGACAATGGGAGTCGCCTCCTGACCGCGGTGCGTGTCCAAATCGAAGTACCACGCGAGGCCGAGTTGGCCAACGTTCTGATCATTGATTTGTTTGAGGGGGCTGAATCTTTGCTCGCTATAGGTGCGCCCGTTGCTCATCCAATTCCCCGGTTCGTCGTCCGCGTGTACCATGCGCGATTCGTCGACATTGGCCGGGGTTTGTGATTCACCAGCTTTTTCTGAGGTTCCTTGCATAGACCGGCATCCGCCGGTAGCGACGGCCAGTAACGCGGCAATGAGAATTAGAATTTGTTTCCACTGCATGACCACTCCTTGCGCCGCGTAGACCCATCGACGCGGCCATTGCCGCTGCGGCTGCCAAGTTGGGCCGAGCTTCTTGAGACGGCTACCTATATATTCTCCACGAATGCTGGATTCCAAGCGAGGACACACGCCGGCGCAGCGTCCGGGCTGAATTCTCAGCCAAACAC
>JBAQJX010000038.1:0-151072 GCA_049641765.1 Candidatus Acidiferrum sp. | reverse complement strand
AATGCCAGGAGAATCTGCTTTGCGACCTCGGGCTGGCCTGTGACCAACGCAAGGCCAGGCAATGCAATCATGGTGTCGCGTCCCCAGTCGCCAAACCAATGATAACCAGCAATGATGCTGTGGCCGTTTGGCTCCTCGGGAAGTGCACGCTTGACGATGAACTGGTCGGCAGCGAGAACGAGTTGGCTCATCCAAACCGGAACGCCAGCGGCCGACTCTGGGCTTTGCGATTGCCAACTCTTTAGCAATCCCTTTTCGCGACTGACGCACTCCGCGAGCGACGCAGCTCCATCGAGTGGCGCGGTCGCTTCCGTGCTCGCCACAATGGTAAGACTTTCGCCAGGGTTGAGTTGCGCGTGAAAGAGCGCGGCAAAGAGGTGGTCTTCATGATCGTCGAGGCCGCGTTCCCTTTCCATCGACAAAAAACAATCTCGATACCACTCATGATGCGGTTCGCAAGAAGCTTCTGGGCTTCTCAGATAGAAGGGAGTGGCTCGATCGAACGGCAGAACCATCACACCATGTTCCACGGGGGCGATTTTCATGCGCCAATCACCGGCGTGCGTCGAAGAATGGAAATCTCGATAGTTCACGAGGGCCTTCAGATCGATCTTAAGAGGGGCGCTCGCGCGCGAAAGGGTGTAGTGAATGAAGGTGGTATTTTCGCCTTGCTTCATCCAAACACGCCTTTCGAGCAAGGCATCCGCTAACGCGTAAGTCCAAACCGGAATAGTCCCGTCCAGACGAAAACTCTCGAGAAAGAGATAGCCTTGTGGATCGACAGCTCCATCCGCCCAACGATGAGTCGCCAGCGAATAGCTTGTGCCGGCATAGCCAACGATTTCATCGATGCCCGCGACGAGCTGGTTTCGGCCAAGGGGGGGCTGAAGGGCAGCGATTAGAAGGCCGTGGTAACGGCGTGTCATGCCGTTGGCGATCGTTCCCGAAGCGAAGCCCCCGATCCCGTTGGTCACCAGCCACTCGCGCGACTCAGCGACGGAAAGTTCGCCACAGACTTCACGCCCGAACTGCACTCGTCGCGGAATTTCAAGCTCCTGGGGTGCCACGGCTCTCCTTTCCTCAAAATTGTGTTCACGGCACCCGTCGTTCAGTGTCCGCTTGCCTTAATCCATTTCGTCATTAAATACCGAGAGTTATCGTCGTAACCCGCGCGGCGATAAAGCTCCTCAGCCGGTGTGTTGCCTTCATCCACCTCAAGATGGATTGCGTTGACTCCAAGTTCGCGAGCGCGCTCTTCAACAAAACTCATGGCGCGCCGGCCAATTCTCTGCCCGCGATATTGCGGTTCGAGGTAAAGCTCATCAATGAAAGAGTCGCGCCCGTGAAATTCGAAACTGAAGCCGAAAGTGAGAACGATGTAGCCGACGGGAATCTCGCCGTCGAAGAAAACCCAAGCCTGACCCAGATCCGGATTCGCCAGAAACTTTTGCAGAGCGCCTCGAACCACAGGTTCATCGAAAAAATAAGCGCCCGGTTCCTGTTCGGCCAGATTGCGCATCATGCGGAGAAGCGCACTTTCGTCCGTTCCCGCGGCAGGTCGAAAGTGGATCTCAGGCACATTATTCTCCACTCTGTTCGATTAACTTTGCGACGAGGCCGGTCCAGCCAGTCTGATGGTTCGCGCCGAGCCCCGCGCCGTTGTCGCCATGAAAATACTCATGAAAGAGGATTAGATCTTTCCAGTAGCGATTGCTTTGGAAAAGCTCCAAACCTCCTGCAACGGGACGGCGGCCGTCCTTTCCACGAACGAAAATATGCACGAGACGGCGTGAAATCTCCGCAGCCACCTCCCAAAGGTCCACCTCA
Organism: Candidatus Acidiferrum sp.; assembly: GCA_049641765.1. Lineage (GTDB taxonomy): Bacteria > Acidobacteriota > Terriglobia > Acidiferrales > UBA7541 > Acidiferrum. Next base: position 149,245 of record JBAQJX010000038.1, on the reverse strand, counting down.
TTCCCGCTGCGGGCGGGAAATTCCGTCTTGAAGTCTTCGCCGTAATAGTGATGGTACTTTTGCAGCGACTCGACGAGCAGATAGTTCAACGGAAACCAGATCGGGCCGCGCCAGTTTGAATTTCCACCAAAAAGGCCGCTGGTGGATTCCGCAGGTTCGTAATCGACGCGGTTGACGTGGTCGTTCACCTGAACTTCATACGGATGTTCGTTATGGTAGCGGGAGAGAGAGCGTACACCGTAGGGTGAGAGAAACTCCGTTTCATCCAACATTCGAGAGAGAATTCGTTTGAGCTGCTTGCGGTTGGCGAGCGAGAGCAGCCGGCGAACGCCACGCGCGGATCGCTGCGTCATTTCGATGTGTTCGGGCACATCCGCGTGATTGTCAATAAACCATTGCATCCTGCGCTTGAATCCCGGCAGACGGTCCACGATTTCGGGTTCAAGCGTTTCCACCGCAAATAGCGGAATAAGTCCCACCATCGAGCGAATCTTCAGGAAGTGGTCCCCGCCACTTGGGAGATGAAGGACGTCATAGTAAAAGCCGTCTTCGTCATCCCACAGCGCGATGCCTTCCGTGCCCATATCATTCATCGCGTGCGCGATATTTACGAAGTGCTCGAAAAACTTGCTGGCAACGTCTTCGTACGCAGGATCTTCTTTGGCCAGTTCAAGAGCGATAGCAAGCATGTTCAGGCAATACATGCCCATCCAACTGGTGCCGTCGGACTGTTCGAGATGTCCACCGGTCGGTAGCGGCGCAGAGCGGTCGAAGACTCCTATGTTGTCCAAACCGAGAAATCCGCCCTGAAAAATGTTCATACCTTCAGGATCTTTTCGGTTGACCCACCAGGTGAAGTTGAGCAGAAGCTTGTGAAACACCTTCTCGAGAAAGCCGCGGTCTGCAACACCGCGGATGCGCCGCTCGATTTTGTAGACGCGCCATGCTGCCCATGCATGGACCGGGGGATTGACATCGCCAAAGGCCCACTCGTATGCCGGGAGCTGCCCATTGGGGTGCATGTACCACTCCCGCAGTAGGAGGATAAGCTGCTCTTTGGCAAAATCCGGATCAACGAGCGCAAGAGAAATACAGTGAAACCCAAGATCCCAGGCGGCGTACCAGGGATACTCCCATTTATCGGGCATGGAAATGACATCGTCGTTGTAAAGATGCGTCCAATCCTTGTTGCGGCCTTTCCAGCGTTCCTGCGGAGGAGGCGGCCCGGCGGGATCACCCTCGAGCCAGGTGCGAACGTCGTAGTGATAAAACTGTTTGGACCATAACAAGCCGCCGAACGCCTGGCGCATAACGCTCTTCGCGTCATCGGACAAGTCCGAGGTCACACGCGAAGCGTAAAACTCATCGGCCTCCTTTTGCCGGAGAGCGAACAGAGCATCAAAACCGCTGGCGAAATCATCGGCGGCCGGAACATCTGCTTCGCGGTCTGCGTGCCCAGGGGACGTAATAATTCCGGCAAGCCCCGGGCTTCGAGAAAGCGATGCGAGCGGTTCCGTGTCGAGCAAACGCAATTTAATGGTTTCGCTCTGGCCCGCTTCGAGATGTAAGGAGTAGTGGGCCGCCATTTTCGTCCCCGCCGAATGGGGATTCACGGCGTCTTTGTTTCCTCGTATCAAATATTCGTGGAAAGCGTCTTTCACATACGGCGTTCGGTTCTTCGCGTTGAAGAGCCGCGCATAGTTGGTCTCGTTTTCGGTGAAGAGAAGTTCCGGCTTGCCCGCACAAAGCAGCCAGCGTTTGCCATAGTGCCAGTGTCGCAACTCCGCGCACTCGCTCCCGGGAACGTTTGCGCCTCTCTGCACTTCGGGCCTGCGCAAGTCTTTGCCCCAAGACCAAGTGTTGCGAAACCACAAAGAGGGTAATAAATGCAGCGTGGCCGCTTCGGGACCCCGATTCGCAGCGGTAATCCGAATCAGAATGTCCTCTACATCGGCCTTAGCGTATTCCACGAAGACGTCGAAATACCGGTCCTCGGCAAAAACCCCCGTGTCGAGAAGTTCATATTCGGGCTGCTCACGATTGCGCCGGCGATTCTCCTCTACAAGGCCAGCATAGGGAAACTCTGCGTGCGGATATTTGTAGAGCATCCGCATGTAGGTGTGCGTGGGCGTTGAGTCCTGATAGAAGTAATATTCCTTCACGTCCTCGCCATGATTGCCTTCGTTGCCCGTAAGTCCGAACAACCGCTCCTTGAGAATGGGATCGCGGCCGTTCCACAAAGCCAGGCCAAAACAAACCAACTGGCGGCGGTCAGAAATGCCGCCGATGCCATCCTCGCCCCAGCGGTAAGCGCGCGAGCGAGCATGGTCATGCGGAAAGAACTCCCAAGCCGTACCGCCGGGGCTGTAATCCTCGCGCACAGTGCCCCATTGGCGCTCGGACAGATAAGGTCCCCAGCGTTTCCAGTACTTCTTACGAGAGCGATCTTCTTCGAGGCGTTGATCTTCTTTGGATTGGAGTCTGGCCATGATTTAGGGCCCTTCTGAAAGCGCGTTCAAATTATGGCCGCATTCGGCCTGATCCTGAAAGCGAGCACGCGCGTCCGCATGCCCGTTCTGGCACGCTCCAGCAAATGGGCTTGGGAGGCCAGTGGCGTTTTACGCCATCCATCCTATTGTCTCAAAGAAACCACGGGAGTATTTCAACGAGGTTTGAAATTGTTGGCCCCCTACGTGGGCGAAGCGCCGGCCCATTCTGAGAGCAGAGTGGGTGCGTTGGATGTACCCTAAAGCAGTGAAATAGCGTCCGACAACATAGGGCATTTTCGAGGAGACAGAGCACATGTTCGAGCCTTATACAGCAATTTGGAAGGCGGTGGCACGGCGCTTCAGGGTGATTGCATGCGCACTGATTTGTGCCCTCGCTCTTTCCGTTGCCGCCTGGCCAGTGCGCGCCCAAGGAAGTTCGGCAGATGTATTGCGAAGGATGAATGACGCGGTTGGGGAGTTGATCCGGAGCGTGTCCCCAAGCGTTGTACAGATTCTTGTCACGGGTTACGGCCCATTGGGTGAGGTCAACCAGGGGAACACAGACGTGGTGATCGGACGGCAGCGCGCGATTGGGTCGGGATTTATTGTGGACTCCAACGGGTACATCATCACGAACGCGCACGTTGTAAAAGGAGCGCAACGGGTGCAAGTGGTGCTCTCAAACGCCAACTTGGGCGAGTCCGCTGATAGTGTGCTTGCTGCAAAGACGAGACTTGTCTCCGCCAGGATTATTGGCGTCACGCAGGATATCGATCTCGCCTTGCTCAAAGTGGACGTGCCGAATCTCCCGGCGCTGAAGCTTGCGAACTACCGAGACCTTCGCCAAGGGGAATCCGTATTTGCCTTCGGGAGCCCGGAGGGACTGCGGAATACCGTAACGCAAGGAATTATTTCATCCGTGGCGAGGCAGACGGACCCGGATTCCGAGATGGTTTACATCCAGACGGATGCCCCCATCAATCCGGGGAACTCCGGCGGTCCGCTGGTGGACGTGGATGGCAACGTGGTCGGCGTGAATACGTTCATCCTGTCGCAATCCGGAGGAAACGAGGGCTTAGGTTTTGCGATTCCCTGCGGCGTCGTGAATATCGCGTACAAGCAATTGCGAAAATTTGGCCATTTACACCGGCCGGAGATTGGGATCAGCGTGCAGACGATCACGCCAACGCTTGCGGAGGGACTTAAGCTGCCCCGCAATTTCGGCGTAGTCGTTTCGGACGTCTTGCCCGATGGACCGGCGGATACCGCCGGCGTTCACATTGGGGATATTCTTCTGGCAATCGACGGCAAAGCTGCTGGCAGCGTTCCATACGTTGCGTTTTACCTTTTGTCCCGAGAAAGCGGAGATAAGGTCCACCTGGACGTTCTTCGCGGAGACCAGCGGCTGGGTTTCGACGTGGCTTTGATGTCCCCGCCAAAGGACATGGATCAGATCACTGCGCTTGCCGACCCGGAGAAAAATCTCGTTCCAACACTTGGAATTCTTGGCGTGGAAATCGACAAAAAGATTGCTGCCATGGCGCCGGACCTTCGCGATCCATACGGAATCATCGTTGCTGCGCGCGCCACGGGAGCCACGACGGAAATCCCGCTGGTAACGGGCGACGTGATTCGTTCACTCAACGGAACACCGGTAACCACGCTCGACGGCTTAAGAAATGCGTTGAAGTCATTGCCGCCCGGTGCTTCGGTGGCAATGCAGATTCAGCGCGACCAGAAACTGATGTACATCTCGTTTACGCTGGACTGAAGATTGCCTAATCCGAGGAGGGATGTTCAGCCTTGGGCAAGGCCCAGCCGGACGGAGGCCCGTGCAACGATTTCTTCAGGCGACTCTCTGGTGTCCACGGTGATGGCATCGGTTGGTTCTTCCAAATCCGCGAACTGGCTGGCGATCAAATCTTGTTTCGCAAAGTGTCCTTTTCGCGCGAGCACTCGCTGTGAAAACAACTCGTAGCTGCCCTTCAAATAAACGAATCGTACATCCGGGCCAACGCGCAGTTCGTCGCGATAGCTCTGCTTGAGCGCGGAGCAGGCGAGAACAGCACTATGCGACTCGGCAATCCATTGAATGATTCTGTCGCGCAAGGCTTTCAACCACGGCGCTCGGTCGACGTCGTTCAGTGGAATACCGTGCTTCATTTTTTCAACGTTTGCAGGAGGATGGAAACCGTCTGCGTCCGCGAACTCCCATCCGAACCGCTTCGCAAGCAGTGTGCCGATGGTTGTCTTGCCGGAGCCGGTCGTTCCCATGACGATCACGATCATGTCGGTCTCATAAGAATGCGCAATGGCAGAAAATTTCAATCGCCAAGCGAAGCCAGCTTCTTCTTGGACAAAGGAACCGCATACGCCGCGGGCGGATTGTGTGAGGTGGCGGTTGAAGCCTTGCGGTAATACTCGATCGCCTTTTCCTTATTACCCATTGCCTCGTAGGTTTGGCCAACCAGGCACTGAACAAACGGATCGTTCTGGTTTGCCTTTTGCAGTGCATCGAGGGCCGCTGTGTACTCCTTCGCGTAAAAGGCGACGTACCCTTGAAGATACGGCAGAAAAAGCGCCTGCTCCGGATTCGTACCCTTGTCGAGAACGGCTTTAGCCGCAGCAACATGTTGCTCAGCGGCGGCCTGCTTCCCACGCCGCGCATCGAGACGAGCCTGCGCGTTCTGCCAGCGAAACTCCCATAGATCCTGGCGAGCGGGCGTTATACCAGGTTCCTTAATTCCACTTTCATGCCCTACCTGATACCAATGATAGGCGGTGTCCAAATCGCCTGAATCAATACACACACGCGCTGCCTCGTCCGCGATTTCGCCCTGTTGATAGAAGTTTTTCGTCTCAGCGTAGTAGTTGAAGACCTGTTGCTCATACTCGACAGTCTTGTGGCAGTTCGCTTCGAATGCGAAGGACATGGCCATCGCTCTTTGGGCCATGGCCTTATGTTCGGGTGTGTCGGCGACTTCAATGGCCTTCTCAAAGAACTCCCGGGCTTCGTCTCCCCTTCCCATGAGATCGAGGACGCTTCCAGCCGCGATATTTGCTGGCAACAGATTCGGCGAGGTTTGCAAGGTCTGGCGATATAGAGCGAGCGCCTCTTCCAGCATTCCCTCATGCATCAATTGCTGGCCCTGCCGAATGAACTCAGGCTGCTGCCGCTCAGCTCCGGGTGTTTGGGCTAAGAGAGGAAATGTAGAAACCGAAAGCGCAACGATGGCTCGCGCAAGACACGCAGCTGCCACTTTCACAGGTGCCATGGGCGGGATTATCTCACAAACATGTTTGCTCAGCGTTTTCTCCATTGGGAGTGCCAAACCTGTGGAAGCGCTTCGGAGCAGCAGCCTTAGAGCAGAATGCAACTGAACCGGGGCGCAACAATTTTGGCTGGGAGACCTGGACTCGAACCAGGATAGCCAGATCCAGAGTCTGGAGTCCTACCAATTGGACGATCTCCCAGCCGATGGGAGGAAGAAAAACGAACCGTGGCAGGTTCCCGCGGATCGGGAGAGCCACGATTCTTCTTATCTAATTTAATCGGGATTCGCAGGTGCGTCAACCGCGGGCGGAAGGCTCCGACGACGAATCGGCAGCGCCGGAAACAGCCACGGGCGACATGCGGCCCTCCCGCATAATGAACTGTTGGCCGCCCCAAGTGACTCGATTCGACGAGAAGCCTGCCAGCCAAACGAACGAGTAAATAGCGTCGCGCAATGGCACGAGCCAAATCTTGCGGCGAAGCACGTCGTCGCCGACGCCCCAAACTCCAACGGTCCATGCCATGATGTGCCGCAACAAGAGGTACGCAACCAAATAGCTGGCTGCAACCCACTTCGTCGGCGCAACTATGGCGGCAAACACAGCCCAAGGAAGGCCGAGAGTAAAAATCAGACCAAGATAAGAAAGCGGGCGGCAAATGCGCACGGTCCGCGCCCAACGAACCTGATGATTCCAGAACGACTTGACAGTTTGGGAGGGATACACGGTCCAAACAGGCTCAGGCGAGAGAAGGACGCGTCCTCCTGCCTGCGAAATGCGCAGGCCTAGTTCGTAATCGTCGGCAAGCATTCCCGCGATGGACGCAAAGCCCCCAATTTTAGAAAGCCAGCGTTTGGTGGTGACAATGGATGCGCCCAAAGCAAAGTGCAATCCTTCGGTCCATTCCGCCATCAACACGCCCGGAAAAAAATCGCTCGATGCGCCAATCGCTTCAAGCTCCGCGCCAAGATTTCGCTGAGCGATGCCGCGATAGAGCGAAGTAACTGCGCCTGTACTCTCCTCTGCGAAAGGAGCTATAACTTCGCGCAAGTAGTTTGGGCCGACGCGAACGTCTCCGTCCGTAAGAACGAGAATTTCGTGTTTGGCTTCTCGCGAGAGCCTTTCCAGCTTGTTCACTTTTCGATTTGCGCCGAGATTTTCTGCGCCGACAATCAGCCGGATGGTGCGGCTGGGAAATTCTTTGATGAGGCGATGTATCAGCGGGACAGCCTCGTCCGCGGCGTCATTCACGGCAAACAGAATCTCGTAGTCGGGATATTCCTGATGGCAAAAGCTCGAATAGTTTTCGTAAGTGGCGAAATCCACTCCGCGCACCGGTTTCAGCAAACTCACCGGGGGCGTAAATTCTTCCCCTCTCTGCGCTCGCTCTCTGCGGAAAAAGCGCAAAGCAGCGATCGTAGCTGCGATGCAGTAAACGAGAGGCGCTATCGCTAATAAGAGCACCGCATCGCGCCATGCGGAATGAAAAATCGTCACGTTGAACTTCTCTTCCCTCTCACCGCGAGTGTCCACGGGCCACAATTACGATCCATTCGATTAGCTTGCCACAAAGAGAAGGAAGACAGTGCTTCTAACGCGTCGACTGAATCGGATGGAGAACGCCGAGGTGTAGATTGAGCGTGCGTTCAACTTCACCGTTTGCCGAGCCAAACGAGTGTGACTCCAATGCAAACGAGGAGCACTCCTGCCCAGCGGCGGCGAGATACGTGTTCACCAAGAAAAACGACTCCGCCAAGCGCTCCCGCAGCATAGCTCAATGCCGTGACCGGCACGACGAAACTTACGTTTTCGATCGAGAGTACCGCCAGTAGGGAAAAGAACGCCAAAGCCATCATGGATATCCCTATCCACATCCAGACGACTTTCATCGCCTGCAAGATGACTCGAACAAGCGCCATGGGGCGGAAATCCTTCACCTCGCCGACGTGCTTCATGGCGCGCGTGACGCAAAGCTCGCCACCGGTTCCAGCTGTCACCACAAAAAATAGCAAGACGGCTTCGCGCATGCTCAACGAACCTCGGTGGTGCGTGGGGGCGTATTTCCGACGACAAACACCCCCAAGCAAATCACGCCAATGCCGGCCCAACGTAACGGTGAAATGCTTTCGCCTAGATAGAAATACCCCAGGAGAGCGACAACCAGATAAGCGACCGAAGAGGCCGGTTGCACGTAACTGAAATCCGCCCAAGAAAGAATCAGCATATAGGCGACGAAGAAGGTAAGCAGCGAAGCGACGCCTAACCAGATGTAGGCCGAAGTAAATACACTCGCAAAAATGTGTGGTAGTTCTTGAGGCGTCCAAGCGGCCGCGGAGCCGACGTTTTTCATCCCTTTGCCGAGCAAAACGTTTCCCAGGGGTCCGAAAACAACCATGATCAAGATCATGCAGTAGGTCTTAAAGTGCAGGCCTTCCGAAGAGGTCATGCAGCTGGCACGCCAAAAGGATAGGTAGAGGTTCGGAGGCAAAGACTACACGCAAGGCGTGTAGAGCTGGGGCTACGCCGACAAATTGCCAGCAGAAAGAGAGTCTTCATCTCGCGAGGCTCAACTACAACTAGAAAATCTCCTTCACTATTTTACACGATTTGTCAGTCATCCCAACGGGGCGCTTCTGCTCCGAGACTCTGCTGGCTGACACCGGATCACCGCGTTGTTTGGGCCGGGCTTGCATTCTCGTTGCGAACCGCCATTTCGCACGGTCAAACTTCTGACTTTTTGTTATTCTGTAAGTGCTCGCACTTTACTCCGCAAATACTTGGAAAGGACCGGCTGCCCCTGGAAGAATGACTGCTGATTTGACTCCCATGGCGAGATTTTGGTTCACTGCTCTCCCCATCGACAGCGCAATAAATGGTCATCACGTGCCGCCGAAGATGACAGTGAAAGCTCTCGCATCACTTCAGCGCGGGGCCCTCCATGCCGGCAAATAGCTTCTTATATATTTTCCTGGGCGTCGCGGCGATTCCTTTCATCTACTACCTTTTGGCACTCTACAGCTCCTGGCGTTTTTTCCGCATTTCGAAACGATCGAAACAAGTTCCTGACTTTACGCCTCCGGTCAGCAATCTAAAGCCGATTCGTGGACTGGACGCCGAGGCTTACGAGAATTTCGCGAGCTACTGCAATCAGGACTACCCCGATTATGAGCTTCTATTTGGCATTGGCGATGGCGACGAGGCCGTTTTGGAAATCATCGAGAGGCTGAAACGCGAATTCCCTCAGCGGCGCATTCGAGTTGTACATGTGTCCGGGCACACAGCACCGAACGACAAAGTGGTCAAACTTGCGCGGCTTGTGAGCGAAGCGCAAAACGAAGTCCTGGTCTTCAACGACAGCGACGTTCGCGTTCGGCCCGACTACCTTCGTTCCGTGGTTTCTCCGCTCCGCGATCCCAAAGTCGGCGCCGTGACATGCCTCTACGTTTCCACGCACGAACACACGTTTCTCCAAAAGCTCCAGTCGATTGGGATGATTTGTGATTTTTACCCCGGCATCCTAGTCGCATGGCAACTGGACGGCGTCAAGTTCGCTTTTGGCCAAACGATCGTAACGACACGAAAGCATCTCGCAGGCTTTGGTGGATATTCCGCGCTTGAAAATCGTCCCGCGGATGATCTTCTGGTTGGACGCCTGGTCGCTGAGCAAGGCTTTGAAGTTGAGCTCCTTCCTTACGCGGTAGAGACGGTTGCCGATTTCCGATCCTTGCGGGAGTTTTTCTTCAAGCGCCTGCGATGGATGACCGTGATGCGTCACATGCGCCCGTGGGGCCACCTGGGCTTGATCTTTACGCAAGGTTTAGCGTGGTCGGTGGCTGCCGTTGCATTTCATCCGACTCTGCGCACCGCGCTCCTGTATCTCGGTGGGTATCTCGCCGTGCGCATGGCGATGACCTGGCTAATCGGCGTCTGGGGCATGCAACAAAAGGGAATCTGGAAAAAAATTGCTCTTGTTCCGCTCTGGGATGCGTGGGCATTGCTGATATGGCTGCTGAGCTTCGGCCGCAGGAGCATTCGTTGGCGAGACATTGACTATCGCATTCGAGAGGGCATGCTCGTCCCGGTAGCCCGGCCAGCTCCACAGAAGTAAAGATTGGGCCGAGGCGTTCGAAGAAGGCGATCAAGTTGCTCTCACAGGACGCTCGTTTTGTGCATTCAGCCAAATTGAAAGACAATCTTAGAAGAGGATCATGGGAGCACGAGTCGCAGTAGCTGGCGCAGGCATTTACGGCTCGACAGCTGCAATTCGACTGTCTGAACACGGGCACAACGTCCATCTCTTCGACCCGTTGGGTGTTCTTCGCGCGGCTTCCTCCATCAATCAGTACCGAGTCCACGCCGGCTATCACTACCCCCGCAGTTCCGAAACGATCGAGGAAATAACCGAAGCTCGCGTTGAGTTTGCACAGGAGTATGCCGACGCCATCGTTCAAAACAGCCGCCATTACTATGCTATACCTAGGGAAAATTCTCTTACGCGTCCCGACTTGTACGAAAGCGTGATGAGTCAGCACGGGCTTCCTCTTCGGCCATGCCGCCCTACCTGGATGAATTTCGATTACATCGATGGGTGCTACGAAGTAGAAGAGAATATCTATGACCCGGACATCCTGAGAAATCTGGTAGAAGGCCGCCTGAAGGCACAGAGCATCCAGCTGCAGCAACAGGAATTCTTGCCGGAGATGCGCGGAGACTACGATTTCGTCGTTTGGGCCACGTACGGTCTTGGTCCAAGCCGAGGATTCTTCCAGATCGCGAAATATCAAGTCGCCGAAAAAATGTTGATCGAGCTACCTGCCGGGCTTCGTGGCATCGCCCTGGTTGTCGTGGACGGCCCCTTCACCGCGTTCGATCCGTACGGCAGTTCCTCGCGTTCCCTCTTCGGTTCCGCCAAAAATACGAATCACTGGACTACGACAAGTCCCGCCGAGCCGATTCCCGAGCCCTACGCAGGGATCTTGAATCGGCCCAATTTTGAGCCTGTTCCCTTCACGCGCTTCGAGGCCATGCGGGCGGATTGCTGTCTCTCCGTTCCGGCCGCTAAAGACGCGATCTACATCGGCTCGCGCTTCACGATCCGCGTCGTCGAAAACAATCCGGAACAGGATCGAAGGATTCTTTACGTTCGCAAAGGGGGGCCCGGCGAAATCCATATTTTTTCGGGCAAGGTTGTTAGTGCCGTGAAAGCCGCGCGTCTCGTTTGCGAATTGGTCGCGGGCAAACGTAATGATTGACGGACCATGTTACGCAGTCGTTGGCAGGGGACGTTGGGCCTTACGCATGCAGGGCATTCTCGCTGCCGAGGACCGACGCGTTGCCGGAATCCCGGAAGCGCGGCGGGCTACCGGAGAAACCGATGACGCCTACAAAGTGCGGCTCGGCGAAGCCATGAAGGCCAGCGGCGCGCAGATCGCTTGGTTGTGTGTTCTGCCCGGACCTCACATTCCCCTGATGATCGAAGCCGCGCTGGACGCGGGCCTGCACGTTGTAGCGGAAAAACCCTGGTTGAGCGCGCGGCTCCTGACCGAATCGCTCAGCGCCAAAGCCAGATCGCTCCGCCGCCTGATCGCCGTTCATTTTGAATATTGCATGCTTGAGGAAGTGGAAAGGTGGCGTAGGGATTTCAGTTCCGGCGCAGGACTGCGGTTTGGAGGCCGTTTTTTCTTGAGCCGTCCCGACCACACGGGAATGTCCGCGCTCGACAACCTGGGCACTCATTTGCTCGCGATACGGGAGTACGCCGCCCCGAACTCCGCAATCCAGGAAATCCGTTGCGGCTACGAGCAGCCGGATGAACGCTCAGTTTGGTTGGAGAGAAGAAATACGCGAGCCGCGTTTATCGATTTGCTTGCCAACAAGGAGCGGATCATCCAGCGCTTCGTCGCCAAAGTGGAAGCCGCCATCGAAGGAGCAGACTTCCCTTTCGGCCTGGAGTTTGCCCAGCGCGTATCGCAGGAAGCCTCTACTCTGCGCTGATCATATCTCTTCCCCGCGGTCGGGAGCAGGCTTCTCAACTCGTCAGCGGTGCGAATGCTTTTTAATTTTCTCCGAATTCTCAGCGGCGTTTTGCAGGCGCGAGGCTCCCAAAGAGTTCCTCGCCGTCTTGCTCATCTGCAGGCGGCGGTCATTGCGCGGTTCGCGCCAATTCACTTGGGGCAGCATCAACGACGCGTCGGCGCGGTCGCGATACTTGACCGCAATGTTCAGCAGCGAATCCATCAAAGAATCGGAAAGCAGATGCGGCTTTAGCCCCAGGTCAATCAACTTGGAATGCTTCGCGTTGTAGTAGTGCTCCTCGGCTTCGACGCGGGGATCCTGCAAATGATCGACTTCCACGTTCAGCCCAAGTTTTTTCCCCGCGGCTACGGCCATCTTCGCAAGGTCGCGCACTGAAAATTGCTCGGTGAACTGATTGTAGACGCGGCACTCTCCCCGCGCGGCTGGATTCTCGCACGCAATTTCGATGCAGCGCACCGTGTCGCGTATATCCAGGAAGCCTCGCGTCTGGCCGCCTTTGCCGTAGACGGTGAGCGGCTGACCGATCGCGGCCTGGATGCAAAAGCGGTTCAGCACCGTACCGAAAACGTCGTCATAATCGAAGCGGTTGATGAGCGCCTCATCCAAAGCCGTTTCGTCGGTCATCGTGCCGTACACCACTCCCTGGTTCAAATCCGTGGCGCACAAACCCCAAATTTTGCAGGCGAACATGATGTTGTGGCTGTCATGCACTTTCGAGAGGTGATAAAACGAGCCGGGCTGCTTGGGGAAAGGCAAAATGTCCTTTCGGCCGTTGTGCTCGATCGTGATGTAGCCCTCTTCGATATCGATGTTGGGCGTTCCGTATTCCCCCATAGTTCCGAGCTTCACCAAGTGACAGTCGGGCCGTTGCTCGCGCAACGCAAAAAGCAGGTTCAGCGTACCGACGACATTGTTCACCTGGGTGAAAACGGCGTGGCTCCGATCGATCATCGAGTAGGGCGCGGAGCGCTGCTCGGCAAAGTGCACAACAGCATCGGGCTCGAACGCGCGCAGCGTGGAAGACAGAAATTCGTAGTCGCAAACATCGCCGTAGAAAGACTCAATCGTCTTGCCGCTCACGGCCTGCCACACTCTCAAGCGGTCCGAGAGCGGACGAATGGGAGTCAAGGTCTGCGCATTCAACTCGTGATCCCACAGGCGGCGTACAAAATTGTCCACGATGGCGACCGAGTGCCCTTGCTTTGACAAATAGAGAGCCGTCGCCCACCCGCAGTAGCCATCTCCCCCAAGCACGGCAATTTTCATCTATCCTCCTTTAAGAAATCCCCTGTGTTAGTGGCTTCGTGGAGCGACGCATTTCCCCTGCGCCAGGCGAGCTGAAAGAATGCGCAAGCTGAGTGCTCCCCGTCGCAATCTCCTCCGAGTGGAACTAATTACAGTATACGTGATTGGCGATGAAATACGCTTCCTCGCCGGTGCGGAAACTCTGTACAAATTGCTGGAACGGATACTCGATCAGAACTTTCCTGTTCTACAGCCAAGATATCCTCATGGCAAGCCATGATTGTCCCAGTTGGTCAATCTGCCATCCGGGTCGCGGAAGGCAGCGAGAGGCTCGGAGATGGAAGCATTCCTTGCAGATTCGGAGACGACATCGCGCCGGAAAGTGGATGATTGGTCAGAATGCGCTTTCCGCCGCTCGCCGCCAGTTCGATAAGTTGATCTCTCCCGACGATTTTCTCAAGGTGAGGGACGCCGGAATCCAAAACGGACACATAAAATCTCTCCGGCTGCAGCCAGAGTTGCCCGAATCGCGCGTCATCTATGAAGACATCGGGAGCGCCAGGAGCGTAAGAACCATATTCCAGATTGTTGTATCTCCCGTTCAGAATGAGCGCCGGACGATCCGTGTAAAAAAAGATGGAAGAAAAAGTGTAATACGGGCGCGCAATGATCAGCTTTCCGGCAGGAGCTCGTTCCAAAGCCTCCGCAAGCGGACGCGAGGAGAGATAGGGATCGAACACAACCATGGCAAGACGCGCCGCATGAAAAAAGAGAACCATCATGAATGCGGCCGCCAGAAAAGCCCGCACACCAGCGGACCGGAAAGCTCCGATCGCACCGACCAGAAACGCCACAGCTGCCACCAGCAGAGGAACTCGAAGATATGCGAAAGAGTCGACCGTCAGGTCTTCCATGTGCCCGAGCGAAAGTTTGTAAGCCCCAGGATGATGGCTCAACGCCATCGAGATATCCCCCGGCGCCGGAGTGTGCCGCACGAGCAGGAACAAGGTAATTGTTGCAATGGCTGCTGCAGCGGTAATGCCACAGAGAACGTAGGTGCCTCGACGTATCCACTTCCCTTCCGTGGCCATCGCACAGCCTAGCAAAAGCGCGAGTGCGGGATAGCACGGCATTGAGTAGTATTCCTGCGTCGTCGAGAACGTGAAGAAGATCAGAAGGAATCCAGTCCAGCACAACGCCAGGAGCCGCATTTTCCCTGCGCGGTCGAGCGGTTTGAAAGAAAGTTTGGCGATCGCGGGGAAATACGCGCTCCAAGGAAAAAGCCACAACAAATGGAAAAGCCAAAAATAGAGGCGCGGAACGGTGTCGTAGTCGCGTGGGTAGCGCAGGTTCAGAAATCGCAAGAACTGCTCATTGATAAAGAAAAACCAAAGAAATCCGTGGTATTGCCCGGGGCCGCTGTGAAATCCGAAATAAAAGTACGGTGGATTGCGAAGTGTGGCGAGAACATGCCAGGGCGCGGCGATCAGCAAGATGACTAAGATTCCGCTAAAGGGGTGTAGTCGTTTCCACGTTCTAGCCAGAAAGAATTGCCGAGTGATGAATAAATAGATGACGCCAGCCGCGAGGGGAAACAGCACTCCGATCAAGCTCTTGATCAACAGTCCTGTCCCCAGGCTCGCCGCAAAAATGACCGCCCAGAGTCGGGGATGCGGCTCATCCTCGTCAAGGGCTCGGAGAAACGCCCATACTCCGAGTGCGACCGTAAACGTAAGCATGACGTCTGGAATCAAGACACGCGTAAAAAGAAACAATCCAATACACGTCGCCATGCACAGGCCGGCGTAAAATCCCGCCCGTTTGCCGAACGCCCACACACCCATCGCTGCCGTCAGCCATGCCAACGCCATGGCGCTCGCGGCAAACGGAATGCGCGCCGCCCAATCGTGCACGCCGAAAATCTTGTAAGAAATCGCGATCGGCCAGTAGTAAAGGGGCGGCTTTTCGAGATAGATGACCCCGTCGAGCCTGGGCGTCACCCAGTCACCGGTCGTCAACATCGTCCGCGCAGCTTGCGCCAGCACCGCATCCGAATCGTCCATCAAGGACGGCGGAGAAACGGCGCAGCCGAGGTAAATTGCTCCCGCAAAAAGCAGAACGGCTAAGTAGAGATACCGGTTTTTTCCGGCATCCAGGAAGCTGGCGCCACCGATGGCGCCGCTTGAATTTGCCATTTTTTCATCCATAGGAAAAGCAGCAGCAGACCCCACAAGTGGTAACCGATATTTATGCGGCGCTCCAAATGCAGGCGCATGAACTCTTGAACTCTGTCTCGCCGGAAAATCGAACCATACGCGGCAAGTCCCTCTTCCATTGTCTCCAGAAGAAGCGTACGCAGTGGCCCTCGCATCCACTCGTGCGCCGGAATATCGAAACCCATTTTCTTACGTCTCAGGATCTTCTCGGGCAGCCTCTTTTTCATCAACTCCTTGAGCACGATCTTCTGCCGCGAGCCTTCTATCTTCAATCTCGCGGGCAAGCTGGCCGCAAATTCCACGATTCTGTGATCCAGAAACGGCGGCCGCACTTCCAGCGAGTGCGCCATGCTCATGCGATCCACTTTATTCAAAATATCGTCGGGCAGGAAATATTTCTGGTCCCACCAGAGATAGGGAGACACGCCGTCCGCGGCGGCTGGAGAATCGCGCAACTGGTCAACGACTCCCTGAAAACTATCCGGCAACGATGCTATCGAAAGCGACTTCACTTCGGCGTCGGAAAAGGTCCCGTTCCAATACATGTGCGCACGCTCTGGGGACAGGAGGCTTCCTTCCAGAAATCGCTTCACCATATACTCGCGGCTGATCTTGTCGTCGGAAACCGGCCATCGCTGGGCTAGGCTCAATGCGCCTCGGAGCGCCCACCTGGGAATTCGCCGCATCGGCCGCGCAAGCTGGTTTGCTCTGTAAGTCAGATAGCCGCCAAACAATTCGTCGGCGCCCTCCCCGCTCAGCGCGACGGTCACTTGGGTTCTGCTCATCTTCGAAAGAAACCAAACCGGCAAAGCACCTGCGTCCGAACTAGGCTCGTCGGAGTAATATGCGAACTCCTCGATCGCACCTCGCAGATCGGCATCGGCATTCAGGTCAAATTCCTGATGATCCGTGCCGTACTGCTTCGCCGCCGCACGGATGTACTCGGTTTCGTCAAAACTCCTTCCCAGAAAAGAGATGGACAGCGTCTTAATGGACCGCGAAGAATTCGTCGCTGCATAGTGCAGCACCGTTGAAGAATCCACTCCACCGCTCAGCCAAAGCCCCAGCGGAACATCCGAAAGCAGATGCTCGCGCACCGATTCCTTCAAGAGCCCGTCCAGCTCTTCGCAAGCCGAATCGATGCCGCGCTCGCGAATGGGACCCGCCGGCAATTTCCAAAAGCTTTCGATGCGCTCTTTTCCGTCGCGCCATTCGAGCCACTGCCCCGGCGGCAGCTTCTCGATTCCCTCCACCAGCGTCCACGGGCATGGAACGTAATTCAGCGAGAGGTAGCAATCGAGCCCCGCAAGACTCAGCCGTCGTTCAAACTCCGGGTGAACGAAGATTGTCTTGAGCTCGGAGCCGAAAAAGAGATCTTCCCCGCGTCGCGCGATGTAAAGCGGCTTGATGCCCATCCGGTCACGCGCCAAAACCAGCCGTCGCGATGATTTGTTCCATATCGCGATCGCGAACATCCCGCGCAATCGCGAAAAACATTCCGTATCCCACTCGACAAACGCGTGCAGCACCGTTTCCGTGTCGGAATGCGAATGGAAGCGGTGGCCTCGCCTCTCAAGCTCCGCGTGTAGCTCTAAATGGTTGTAGATTTCTCCGTTGAAGACGATGGCCGTCTCGCCGTCGTCCGTGGCTATCGGCTGGTCGCCGCCCTGCAGGTCGATGATCTTCAGTCGGGCCGCGCCCATCGAAAGCACGCTCGAACGCAACACTCCGCGTTGATCAGGCCCACGATGCGCCAAGGCAGCTGTGGCGCGTTCGATCCGTTCAGGTTCGGGTGCCCAATTCTTGTGTGTAAATCCGGCAATCCCGCACAAATGCAAACTCCTCTCAATCTGCCTTCACCAGCAGCCATGCTTCAGCGCAATTCCGCCAAGCCGTGCTCAACGCAGCATACACCCTTATCCCAGCGCGACCAGCGCAACCCCGGCACACACCATCATGACGCCAATCCACCGCGCCGCGGACACCTCTTCCTTCAAAATATATTTGGCGCCGAACGTTCCAATCACGTAGTTCAACGCCGAGGCGGGAATCACAAAACTGATCGGCTCCCAGGACAGCAACACCAACAGCGCATAAAAGGAGAGCGCCATGAGGGGCACGCCTGTCCAGAACCAGCCGTTGCACAACGCCTTCCCCAGAAACCGCAGCAGTTCTCTCGGCCGCAGTCGCTCTGGCTCGCCCGTCGCCTTCATCCCGCGCGTGATCGCAATTTCGCCGCCAGTGCTGCCAAAGATCAGCAAGCAGAGAAACGCCGCCACGCGCATCACGCCAGCGCCTCTCGCGTTACTTCCGTCGTGCGCGGCTTCGTCTGCCCCACGAGCAGCACGCCAACGCAAATCAACACAACTCCGACCCAGCGCCGCGGTGAAACCGTCTCGTGCAGAAACATCACCGCAAGCAGTGTGAGCAGCGCATAACCAAACGCTCCCGCTGGCATCACGTAGCTGTAGTCCGCCCAACTCAATACCGTCATGTAGCTGAGCATGAATCCGCAAAGAAAAAAGATGCCGACCCACAACGTTCCATTCGTGACCGTCAAGCGGAAAGCGTGCGAAAGCCCGGGTGCGGATAGCTCCACGGCTCCTATCTGCAGCATTGCGCGCTTCAACATCAAATCTCCGGCGTTGGCGCACACCACCATCACGCACACCATCGCCAGCGTCTTTACCCGCAGCCTTCCCTCAGTTGCCATTTTGTTTGTGTTTTAGTCGTTCCCGGAAGACGATGGCGTCCCCGGCACGGATACCATGGGCTTCGCTGCATCGCCGCCCTGCTTGACCCACTTCCAACGCTCCGCCCGTAGTTTCAGGAAGCTCGTCGCTTCGTGGTACAGACGCTTCCGCTCGTGAGAATCCCACAAGGCTTCACGCACAATGCGCCAAGCAACGCGCGGACGGAAGTAGTACTCATCGTAGAAACGGTTCACACCGGCCATCATCTCGGCTTTTTTGAGGTGCGGATACTCGATGTGCGGCAATTGGTGCCCGCCGGAATCCGCCAGCGCTTCCACCTTCAGGAAACCTTCCTTTGCCATCGTCTCGTGCAGCTCTGTTCCCGGCATGGCGTGCGCCAGCGAGACCTGAATCGTTTCGCAGTCGAGTTCCTTGGCGAACTCGATGGTCTTATTGATCGTCTCTTTCGTCTCTCCCGGCAACCCGATAATGAAATCTCCGTGTACCTTGATTCCCACCTTCTTGCAGTTCTTCATGAATTCGCGCGCCATCTCCACGGTCGCGCCCTTCTTGATGTTCTTCAGAATCTGCGGGTCGCCCGATTCGAATCCCACGATGAACAGCCGTGCCCCGCCATCCGCCATCGCCTTCAACTCTTCATACTTGCTGTGGCAGCGCGCCGTGCACGACCACCGGAATTTCAGAGGCTTGAATTTCTGGCTCAGCTCGATGGCGCGATCTTTGCGGATGTTGAACGTATCGTCGTCAAAGAAGATTTCCTTCATCTGCGGGAAGTATTCCAGCGTGTTCTTCACTTCCTGGACGACATTATCCACCGACCTTGTCCGCCAGGCATGGCCGGAAACTGTCTGAGGCCACATGCAGAACGTGCAAAGTGCCGGACATCCGCGTGTTGTATAAAACGCCACGAAGGGGTGCAGCAGGAACGGCACATTGTAGTTTTCTATCTTCAGGTCGCGCTTGTATGTGTCCGTCGCAAACGGCAGCGCGTCGAGTTCCGCCGTGTGCATTTGCGGACGCATCGCGTTATGCACCACGCGCCCCTCTTTCCTGTAGCTCACTCCCAAAATTTCGTCGATCGGCTTCCCGTGGGCGTACTCCACCACCGCGTGATCGAACTCCCCGCGCGTCACAAAGTCGATGTCTTCGCTCGTCTGCAACGTCTCATCCGGCTTGATGTGCCCGTGTGGCCCGACGAACGCAATCTTCAACCCCGGATTGCTTTCCTTGATCTTCCGGATTAGCTTGATGTCGCTGTCGAAACCCACCGTCGACGTGTACAAAACCAAAAACTCGTAGTCCTTGCAGATGTCTATCGTCTGCTGCCAGTTCACCTTATGCGGCGACGCATCCAGCAGCCTGCTTCCCGGTATCATGCCGGCGGGATAAGACAGCCACACCGGATACCAGTACGACTCGATCTCACGCGTTGCGGGCCACCGCGAGCTCGCCCCTCCGTCGAATTTCTCAAAGCTCGGCGGGTTCAACAACAGCGTCTTCATTACATCCGGCATTCATCACCCTCAGTTTTCGAATTCCCGCGGAATACCAAGAAACTCTTCTTTTTTTGCTCTTTAAGCGGGCTATTGGGGTGGCTCTAAGCGCCACCGCGCAAATGCCCCCCAAGCCTAGATAACAGTTTACCCGACTTGGTTGCATACGCTCAATTGTTTCTACCCTGGCAGCGTTTTGGCGTCGAAACTCTAACTAAAGCCTTTCTCCAGCCCAGCCACGACGAACCATCCTCCTTCTGCAAAACGAGTCCAGGCTCCTTGCAGCTAAGCCTGCCTGCATGGCTAAATTAAACCTCTGAATGCCCTCAACCGCGCCGGATAATCCTTGCTCTTGGTTCGATAATCGCAAATTTGATTCGTTTCAATGCTCAGAATAACAGTTGACTATTTACCGTTCTGTTATATACTCAGCGTAGATTCTGACTCTCGCTCGCTTGCTTGTCCAGAGAATTGAGGCTTTCATGCTGGGTACGCAAACATATCAGGCGCTCCACCCTGTCGTTCTAGTGGTCGAAGACACCGAATCGCTCCGTCAAAATATTCAGGAAATCCTCGAGGATGCCGACTTCCTCGTTCTTCCCGCCGAAAACGCCGACCAGGCACTCGAACTGGCCGAGTCCTGCGCCGGCCCCATCCACCTTCTCATCACCAAACTGCACCCCGCCGATATGCTTGGTCCGGATCTAGCCTTGCATTTGCGAAAGCGTTCGCCAGACATGAGCGTCATTTACAGTTCCGCGAACCCGATGGCCGCTCTCGAGATTCCCGATCCCGCTGAAGTAGTCTCCGCCATGCTCCCCAGGCCCTTCAGCAGAACCAGGTTGCTCGGCAGGGTCAACACCTTGCTCGCCGCACGCAGTTGATTGCAGAAGGTTCCTCACCTGGCTGAAACGGAAGTACCCTCTGTTCCCAGCGCCTCCGATGCCGCTGCCGAAAGCTCTTCCCAAATCCGCGGAATCCAGTCCAGATGCTCGGGCTTCATCAAAACAGACCGGAGACACGTCATCGTTTCGCGATCCCGCTGCATCGAGCCAAGGTTCGTTGCCCAAAATTCTGTTGGCAACTCCGCCACCGCAAGATGCAAGTTTCGCCTCGCGGCCGCGTCAAAAATCCTCCGCGTCAATGCTGACGCCTCGCTAACGCTCTTCGCCCGCGGCGCAAAGACCACTATATCCAGTTCTGGCGCAAACGCCGCCGCAAACCGAGCATCTTTTCCAATCCTGTTATAGAGCGCCTGCGCTGCCGCTCTTCCGCGCTCTAATCCACGCGCAAACTCCCCTCCGCGTACGAGCGGCAAAACTCGTTGCGTCGTCCATAGCGCAGCTGCCGCGGCCCCCGGTCGCGAACATTCCAAGCTGATCTCTCCCAAATGCAATTCCGCCGAGCTGAAGTACGTGTACGGCGAATCGTGTTTATAAAATCGCCCCGCCGATGCATCGCGAAACAACACGCAGCCGCAACCATACGGCTGCAGCCCATGCTTGTGCGGATCGATTACGATCGAATCCGCCTCTCCAATCCGCGCGAACGCGCGCGCCGCCTCTACTCCTAAATTATCCGCAAGCACAAAATATCCGCCGTACGCCGCGTCCGCGTGCACTCGAAATCCATATTTTCCGCGCAAAGCAAGAATCTCCGGCAGAGGATCGACGGAGCCCGTCGCCGTGGTTCCCATCGTTGCTACGACCGTTCCCACGTCGCCCCGCGTCACGCGCTTTGCCAGCGCATTCACGTCCATGCGCCCGCGTGAATCGCATTCCACGATTTCAAACGGCAACTGTAGCACCGCGCTGATGCGCTTGTGCGTGTAGTGAGATTGTTCACTGGCGAGGATCTTCTTTCCTGACTGCGTTTGAGCGGCCACCCACAACGCCTCGAGGTTCGCCATCGTCCCGCCGCCGCAGAGGTGCCCGAGAAACTCTTTCCAGCCGAACATCTCCGCAATTTGCGCGACCGCTTCCTTCTCCATCGCGGATGTCGCTCGCCCACCGTCGAGCGCGTGATTGTTGGGATTGATCCACATCGCCAAGGCATACGCGAGCCTTGCCGCGGGATGTGGCGGCTTCAACATCTGTCCCGCATACAACGGATGAAAGTACGGATAGTTATCTTGCAGCCGCGCCGCTGTGGCGCTCAAAGCTTCCGCGATCCGTTCTGTCGCAGCCGGCTTCGATTCGAACGCCGGCAGCCCTGCGAACCCCTCATCCAGCTTTTTCGCTGCTTCCAGAAACGCATCCAGGTTTTCTTGTTCGAGCTGCACGCGTCACCCGTCGTTTCTCTGCATGCTTTTGCTTACTGCCACACTTTATCCAATTGTCCCGCCGTCTTCAGCAAATCGAGCTGTGCCTGCTCTCGTTGAAAATCCGCGTCCAGGTAGCCCATCCACTTATCATTCTCATCCAGGCGCGCCTTCTCCAGATCGCGCAAATTCACTTTACCCTCGTTGAACTGCTCCTGTAGCACCGCGATATTCTGTTGTGCAAGTTGCAATTCGAGCCGCGCAACCTCTTTCGCGGCTTCCTGTTCCCGCAGATGAAGCGTCTTCTGCCGTACATCCGCGCTCACCTGCGTCTTTTTGCTTGTCAGCGTTGCCTGTGCTACTTGCAGGTTCACCTCCGCCAGCCCGATGGATTCCTTTGTCCTCGCGCTAAAGATCGGAACTTCGACTTGCACGCCCGCATTGAAATTGTTTCTCTGAAACTTCTTATAAAACTCGCTGTAATTGTTGAAGTTGGCCAGCAAACTATAAGTGCTCACCAGCTCCAGCGTTGGCAGATTCCCCCGCTTCTCGCCTTTCAGCCGAAACTCTTTCGCCTTCACGTCGGATTCCGCCAACCGCAAATCCGAGTTATTCTGCATAGCCAAGGCGACAAGATTGGCTCCCTCTTGCTCCGCTTCGCCCGGCAGCTCTTCTGGCGTCACCTCGATGGCTTGGTTATCCCCCAATCCCAATTGGCCGCGCAGAAAAACCTCCAGTTCGTCCTCGCGGCCTTCAAGTTGCAAAATTCTTTGCGTCACCTGCGCCTTTGTAAGTTGCGCCTTTGTCACTTCCACGGGCAACTCGTACCCTTCCGTCTGCCGCTCCTGCGTCACCTGCAAAATCTTCTCCGCGCTCTCCTGTTCCCCGCGCAACAGCTCCAGCGAGTGCCTCACCTTGGCCAACTCTAGATAGGCCGAGGCGGTCCGCACGATCACGCCGTTCCTGACGTCCTCGAGCACGATCTTTTGCGACCGCGCCTGCTCTTCCAATTCCTTTCCCTGCCCTTTCAGCGACTCGTTAAAAACCTGTTCCGTGTACGTCACGTTGAAAAGCGAAGGAGCTCGTCCCCCCGGCGTTTCCGGAATTCCGTAGGTGTATCCGGCGCCCGACCCCGCGAAGAGGTTTGGCATAAAGTTCGACTTGCTCACTTGCGAAGCGTGCTCCGCCAGGCTGGCTTGGAGCTTCGCAACCTGAATGTCTTTGCTGTTCCTAAGCGCCATTTCAATCGCGCTTTTTAAAGTTAGCGCCACGGCTCCGCTTTGCTGCGCACCTGCACTCGTGGTTGTTCCTGCGGTCTGCGTCGCCTCTTGTCCGCCACCGGACTCGAAAATGCCTGTCGTTTGCGCACGTCCGGGCGCTGCGCACAACAACGTTCCCGCCAATATCACGAATCCCGCCCCGCACGCCGTACCAAGAGTGTTTCGCATTCTCCCGCTCCTTCGTCCTGTGTCTGTTTTTCCGAAAACTGCCTCGGCCCATCCGTTTCTATTCGTATCGCAGCGATTCGATCGGTTGCAGTTTTGCCGCTTGGCTCGCCGGCAAGTACCCGAAAAACAGTCCCGTCGAGCACGACACCACGAACGCCAGCACTACGCTCGATGGCGACACCGGCACTCGCATGTTCCCGGGCAGAAATATTTGCGCAACCGCCGGAACCAGCAACCCGATCAGAATCCCCAGTACTGCCCCGCCGCCGCTGATCAGAAATGCTTCCGTCAAAAACTGATACATGATCTCTCTTCGCGCCGCTCCGATAGCTTTGCGGATTCCGATCTCCCGCGTGCGCTCCGTCACCGTCACCAGCATGATGTTCATGATTCCGATGCCGCTGATCAGCAGCGCGATAAACGCAATCACGACCAGCACAATCGTCAGTGCCAGCGAAATATCCCTCGCCGCCTTCAAGATTGCCGTTAGCGTCCGCACGTTATACTCGGCCGCGCCCGGATGTCGGCTGTGCAGCAATGCGGTCAGGTCTCGCTGCACGCGCGGTACATCCTCTGGCGTCGTCGCCTGCACATCCAGGACCTTCAGCGTGTTCGCCGCGTTGATGCCCGTGTAGTACTTGATCAGCCCGAACGGAATCAAAACAGTCTCTGTTTGGATATCGGAAAGCCCAAACGTCTCCACGCGTTCCTTGAATACTCCGATGATCGTGAAGATCAGTTCTCCCACATGCAGTTCGCGTCCCACCGGGTCGTCCGCGCCAAAAAGCCGTTTCGCGAGCTGGGGTGTGATCACGCACGTCTTGCTCCGCTCCTGCATGTCCAACTGATCGAAGAACCGCCCGCGCACCACAAGCAACCTTCGAATCTCTTTGTAACCCTCGGTCACTCCGATCAAAGTGACCGGCCTCACCACTCCCTCCGCCACCACCGACATTTGCATGTCGCTCGTTCCTGCCACCTGCGCCACTCCGGGAATCGTGTCCTTGGCCGCTTGCATGTCGTCCAGCGTCATCTCATAGCTTAGCGGTTGCGCCTTCTCGGACGTTCGAATCAGCTCCGCCCATACCACGTTCGATCCCACCGCTTCAATCTTTGAAATGACGAATTTCCTGCTGGTCAGAGCGACCGTCACCACCAGCACGATAGACGCGCTGCCGATAATCACGCCCAGGGACGTCAATACCGCGCGCAGTTTATTGGCTCGCAGCGCATCGATGGACACGGACAGCGTTTCGCGCAGGTCCATCATTTCCGTAGGTCCATCATGTCTGTGGATCCGTCACGACAGTTCGCCCCGCGCCTGCTCTATCCGCTCTTACATCGCAAACAATGCGTCCGGCGTCGTTCCCCGCGTCTCTTCAGTTTTTCCGGAGCCGCCTTAGCGATTCCCGCGCGTTCTTGTCCTTCGCGTCCAACTCCAGTGCCGTCTGATATTCCTTCTCCGCTAATTCCTTATCGCCCCTGTTTTCATACAAACGGCCTAGCCATTCATGTGCCGCTGCATATCGCGGGTAGCCCGTGCGCGACGGCGCCTTCTCCAAATACTCTCGCAGCAGGCGTTCCGCCTCTTCCTGCTTTTCTTTCTTCAGGATCAATCCCACCGCCCGGTAGAACTTGGCTCGTGGGTCCGCGGGCGCCAACTGCATTCCCAGTTCGCCGACGGTTATCAATTGTTCGGCTCGGGTTCGCCTCACCTCGTAATCCCCGATGTCGTAAATCAAATCCGCCGAACTCGGATGGCTCTCCAGCGACAGCCGAAACTCGTCATCAGCGCCTTCCAAATCCTTTTTCTGCCGCCGGCAATTCCCTTCCGCGTAGTGCCACTCTGACGCATCCATCTCTTTGAGCTTCGCGATCTCCGGCCTGGCCTTGTCCTCTCCTCCGCCCACCAGGCTCGGCGCGCTGCAATCAAATTCAATCAAATCTTGCCGCGCCGAAAAATTCTTTTCATCGAGCTGCACCGCAGTCTCGAACTCTCTGCGCGTCTTTCTGGCCAGCCCCAGCGCGATGAACATCGACGAATGGTCCGCCTTCTCGCCGTACGCTCTCCCAAGCCAGTGGTGGTACAGCGAACTCTGCGGATTGATCGCCACCGCTTTTTCCGCGCTTGTGATCGCCGAGTTGTGCTCTCCAAGCTCCAGGAATGACTTCGTCAACAGCAACTGTATCTCGCCGTTCTGTGGTTCTCGCGCGGCCGCGGCCTGCAACTCCTCCACGGCCTTCTTGTAGTTGCTTTTCTCGTATTCTCGCCGGCCCGCTTCCGTTGCGTCGCTTTGCCGTGCCGATGCCAGTATGCTCGTCGTTCCCGCCAGCAACACTGCCTGCAGCGCGCCCCAGCGTGCCAGCCTTCTCGCCCCCCATTTACGACGCATTCGAATCCACGACCTTCACGGTCATCCCGTCATGCAGTTCTGTATCTCCAGGCAGCGCCACTTTCTCCCCTTCGCGCAATCCGCTCACTACCTCGTAGCTCGTCGCGTTCGCGATACCCACCTGGATTTCCCTTCGCTCCAGCCTGGACTTGCCCACTCCCAGCGGATCCGGCTGCACCACGTACACATATCTGTGCCCTCCGTCGTACGCCACCGCTTCTCTCGGCACCGCCAGCACATTCTTGTGCTCTTTCGAATTGATCCGCACGTTCACATTGATGTTCGGCAGCAATTCCAGCTTGTCGTTGTTCACCGCGCAGAGCAATTCCCCCACGCTTCTCGTCCCGTGCGCCACCACCTGCTTCGGCACATTCTCCGTCGTCCCCATCCAGCTTTTATTCGGCAATGCGTCCCACGTAATAGTCACCGGTTCGCCCACCTCCAGCCCGCCCAAATCAGGCTCGTCGATGAACGCCCGCACCCTCACCTTGTGTAAGTCCGCCATCTCAGCCAGCAAATCTCCAACCTTCACGTAGTCGTTCGTCTTCACCGGCAGCGAGTACAGCGTTCCATCCACCGGCGCCACAATCCGCCCGTTGCTCACTTTGTCCTCGAGTGCCGCCATATCGCTCAATATCTGCTGTACTTGCAGCTCCCCGCGCTCCGCTTCGAGTCGCACCTGCCGGTCGAACTCTTCCTTCACCGCAACCAATCTCGTCACTTCCGCTTTCGCGTTCACCAGCGCTTGCGCGCTGTTGGCCAAATCTTGTTTTGTCGCTGCCTGTCCCGCCGCCAGCCGCACCAGTCCATCATAGTTTTTCTGCAACCGGTCTCGTTCTGCCTCTGCCTTCGCTAGATCCCCCGTTACCTTTGCCGCCTCATCCGCTTTTCCGCCTGCGCGCGCCGCCCTCAAGTCGTCCTGAGCTCTCAGTAGCTTCGATTTTGTGTCCGCAAGCTGCGCGGCCGCTTCCTTGACGTTCAGCTCCAGCAGCAGTTGTCCCTTCTTCACCTTCTGCCCTTCGGTCACGTAAATCTTCTTCACGAAAGTATCCAACTGCGCCCGCATCACGTAGGGCGAAATCGGTTCCACCTTCCCGTTGCTGCTGATCGACGAAATCAGGTTCTCCCGCGTCGGCGTCACCGCCGCGATCTTCGCCGCCGGCTTCCTTCCGCTCAGCCAAACCAGGAAATACGCAAACAGCCCGGCCAGCACCAGGAAGATCACGATCCGATTTCGCAGTCGCCGATCCATACTCTCTTATTCGACGCAAATCCTCGCCCGGGGCGTTCTAAGACACACGATACCCCGTCGCCCCAAAGCTTTTCCCGTACTTTCCGTGGCTTGCTTCCCTACGTCTGGCGAACCCAGAAGCGCCTTATTCTAGCAATAGCCAAGCAGCTTTCTCTACCTTCGTTCCTATTAAGTGCCTTTGCTCCAACACTATAAAGATGCGCCCCACACCCCCGAGGATGCGCCTGTTCACCCCGGACTGGGACTCTCTAGTCACCAGTCACCTCTCTTCGCTGGCCACTGGTCACCAGTCACCGAACTTCGTAACATTCCCTTCCTCGCAGCCGTAGTAGACTCTGGAAACGCACCATCCTGTGGCACAGCTGAAACGAGGGGCTTTATACATGATTGATGCTCGAAGCTTGTCCAAGAGCTTCCACGACAAGAAGCGTGGTGAAATTCGCGCTGTCGACAACGTCAGCTTTCAGTGTCACCCCAGCAAGGTCTACGGCCTGCTCGGCGCCAATGGCGCTGGCAAGACCACCACGCTTCGCATGCTCGCCACCATTCTCGAGCCAACTGGCGGCACCGCAACCGTCTGCGGCTATGACGTTGTCGAGAATCCTGAAAAAGTTCGTGCCAATGTCGGCTTTCTTTCCACCGCCACCGCTCTCTACCCCCGTCTCACCTCCCAGGAAATGGTCGAATACTTCGGCCGCCTCAATGGCCTCGACGAGTCCACTCTCAAAAAACGCGTCGACGACATCTTCAATCGCCTCGACATGAACGGCTTTCGCGACCGCCGCTGCGACAAGCTCTCCACCGGAATGAAGCAGAAAACCTCCATCGCTCGCACCCTGGTCCACGATCCTCCCGTCATGATTTTCGACGAGCCCACCAACGGCCTCGACATCATGACCGCCCGCTCCATCATCGATTTCATCCGCGAATGCCGCGATCGCGGCAAGACCGTCATCTTTTCCACCCACATCATGTCCGAAGTTGAAAAACTCTGCGACACCATCGGCATCATTCAATCCGGCAAGCTTCTTTCCGAGGGAACTCTCGAACAGCTTCGCGACCAGCATCACGAACACGATCTCGAGGAAATCTTCGTCAAAGTCGTCGGTCCCCATTTCACGCCCTCGGAGGCCCACTGACATGTCTGCTCGCAATATCGGCATCGTCTACCGCAAGGAACTCACCGAAGCTCTGCGCGATCGCCGCACCCTCATCACCATGATCGTCGTCCCGTTGCTGATTTTTCCTCTGTTCAGCGTCGGCTTTGGCGCGGCCATTTCCGCGATCATCGGAAAAGCAAAGGAAGAGACTCCCAAGGTCATGATCATCGGCGGCGAAGACTCGCCCGCCGTCCTGGAAGGTTTGAAAAACGTCCCCAAAATTCAGATCGTGCCGCTGGATGCGAACTGGAAAGATGAAGTCGTCAACAAGCAGGTTCCCGTCGTCGTCGAAATCCCTCAGGACTTCGCAAAGAATCTCGCCGACCAGAAGGAACAGGTCGTTCTGATTCACGACTACGAAGGCGATTTGAAATCCGAGACCGCCAAGGACAAAATCGAGAAATTCCTTACCGACTATCGCGACTCCATTGTGAAGGATCGCCTTGCTGCCAGAAATCTTCCGGTCAGCGTTCTAAAACCGTTCGAAATCAAGCCTCATAACGTCGCACCGCCTGAAAAATCCGGCGGCGCCCTCTTCTTTGGCGGCTTCATCGCCTACATCGTTGTCTTTCTCTGCCTGAACGGCGGCATGCACCCCGCCATGGACCTCACCGCTGGCGAAAAAGAGCGCGGCACCATGGAGACCATCCTCTCCAGTCCAATTTCCCGGGCTCATCTCGTTCTTGGAAAGTTTCTGCTCGTTCTTACGACGGCCCTTGTCACGGCCGCTCTCTCTGTCATATCCATGGCCGTCTCGTTTGGCATCGTCAACGCTCTCCATACAAAGCCCATTCAGGCCGGCGAAGCGGATACCTCTTTGCACATCGGCATCGGAGCTGCCCTTTCTGTCTTCATCATGGCCATTCCTCTCGCCGTTTTGTTCGCTTCCGTCTTGATCGCCATCGCCACCTTCGCCAAGACCTATAAGGAAGCGCAAAGCTACATCATGCCGATCGTTTTTATCGTTCTAATCCCGGCCATCGCCGCAATGCTGCCCGGCATCGAGCTCAATCCCAAGCTTGCTCTCGTCCCAATCCTCAACGTCAGCTTGCTCTGCAAGGAATTGGTCATCGGCACGTATCATTGGAACTACATAGCCATCATTTTTTCTTCCACCTGCGTCTACGCCGCCATAGCTCTCTTCCTGGCCATCAAAATGTTCCAGCGCGAAACTGTCCTCTTCCGCTCCTGATTTCTTGAGCTCGCGCTGTTCATCTCTTGTAGGGGCACGACATGTCGTGCCCCTCACTGAACTTTTGCTTACACCGCGATCGCTCTTCTCTCCTCGCCCTTTTCCCTGCCCTCCGCGCCCTTACGCCCCGCCTCCGAACTCTTTCTGTCCCCCTTCACTTTCTCTTCTCCGCGCACGCTCCACAAATACATCGCCGCATACGCTCGCCACGGCCTCCACGCTTGCGACCTTTTCTCAATCTCCCGCGCATTCGTAATTCCCAGCGCATGCGTCAACCCAAGGTCCCCCACCGGTATCGCGTCGGGCTCTCCCAGCGCCCTCATCGCCACATACTGTGCCGTCCACATCCCAATCCCAGGTATCTCGCAAAGCCGCGCCAAAAACTCGTCCGACTCCACGATTCCTTCAAACCGAATTTTCCCCTCGCACACCGCGCGCGCCAGTCCGCGAATCGTCTCCGCTCTCGCCGCCGGCAATCCTACGCTTCCCAGCTTTGCCTCCGCGAGAATTTCCGGCTTCGGGAAAAGATGCGTCAGCCCATTCGCCGAAGAAAATCTCTTTCCATGCTCGCTCACCAATCTTCCCGCCAGCGTCGACGCGCCCTTCACCGTCACCTGCTGCCCCAGAATCGCCCGCACCGCCAATTCGAATCCGTCCCAGCATCCCGGCACGCGCAGTCCCGGCCTCGCTTCCACTCTCCACGCCAGCGCCGGGTCCGTCGCAAGCCTCGCCGCAATCGCCTGCCAGTCCGCGCTCAAATCAAACATTCTTCGAATCCGCTCGACGATCGTGAAAAGCGCCCGTGAATCTCCAAATTGAATCCGCACCGAAAGCGCCAGCCCCTTTTTGTCTAGCGACACTTCGAAATACCCACGCTCCCCATCCAGCAAAATGTTCCGTCGGTACGTTCCGCCCTCCACGGCTTCCACACCCGCTATCGCCCGCGGCGCAAGAAACGCCAGCATCCCTTCCCAGTCGTACGGCGGCCGGAATCCCAGCCGGAACAGATACTCGTTCTCTGGCAGTTTGGCCGTCTGCCTTGCCAGCCGTCGGATTTGCGTCGGTGTCCGGTGATACGTTTTTTGGATCGCTGCGTTGAATCGCCGCACGCATCCGAATCCGCCCGCCATCGCGATGTGGCTCATCGGCAAGCTCGTCTCATCGATCAGCTTTTTCACGAAGTGCAGCCGCCGGGTCCGCGCCACGGCGCTCGGCGTCGCCCCCAAATGCTTCAGAAACAATCTCCGCAAATGGCGCGATCCGATTCCCAGCCGCCCTGCAAGTTTTTCCACGCCTCCATCTTCCAACCCGCTCTCTTCAATCAAACGCAGCGCCCGCGAAACCGTGTTCGACGTACCCATCCACGCCGGGGTCCCTGGTGAACACTCTGGCCTGCATCGCAAGCACGGCCGGAATCCCGCCTCCGCCGCGGCCGCCGCCGTCGCGAAGTACCGCACATTTTTCTCTTTCGCGGTTGGCGCAGGACAAATCGGCCGGCAGTAGACTCCGCTGCCCTTCACGCCGATAAAAAACTTCCCGTCGAATCGCGCATCGCGCGAAAGCCGCGCCCGCGAGCAGACCTGCCAATCCAGAACCATCTCTTTCATGTTCCCAGCCTACCCCATCTCCTTCTCTGAACTGGACGTTTTCGGACCACGCTCGCGCTCTCTCAATTCGCGCCTCAAATCGCCGCTTGGCGCACTTTTCCGCGCGGAGAGTCGGCGTCCGCCAACGTCCAACTCCCCCTCCCCTTTCAGTTTATGTTTGCTCCGTCGGGCTTTGGCTCTTTCAAAACCGGCAGATCTCCTCCGCTTGGCCAACTCTTCGGCGCGCGGCAAGAGACCTTCGTCGAGGCGTGGGTGCAGGTCTACTCGCGATACACCCCAACCTGCACCCACCAACTTCACTCGCGAGGTGAAGCAATTCCGGGATTGCGTGGCCAGCCGGCAGAAAAGTCCGCGCAGAAAAAAGGAAACGCAATGGTTCTCGCTTCAAGGAAAAGAAAATTCAGCGTTCCGCCCACGGCGATTTTGCTGCTGTTGCCGGTTTTGTTTTTGTTCTCCGCGCCCATCTCGCGCGCACAGTCCTCAGATTCAAATGCCTCCCCTTGCTCCGCTCCCGAATACCGCCAATTCGATTTTTGGCTCGGCGATTGGGACGCCTTTGAAATCGGCTCCAACACGAAAGATTCCCGCATCCGCGTCACCCGCATTCTCGATGGCTGCGTCATTCACGAAGACTACCAATCCGTCGACGGCCACCACGGCGAAAGCTTCAGCATCTACGACGCTTCGCGCAAAGTCTGGCATCAGTCCTGGGTCACCAGCCGCGGCCAGTTACTTACTATCGAGGGTCATTTCAAGGACGGCGAGATGCTTCTCAGCGGTGTCGACCGCACTGCCTCAGGCGAAGAGCGTCACGTTCGCGGCGTTTGGAAACCTACAGAGGGTGGGGTTCGCGAAACCGCTGTTGTCTCCACCGATGGCGGCAAATCCTGGCAGCCCTGGTTCGACCTAATCTTCCGCCCTCACACGGCGGAGCACGCTTCCGCGTCTCTTGCCCCGGAGACCGACGACGAAAAAGCCGTCGCTGCTCTCGACACCGAATACCAGGCCGCAGTGAAAATCAACGACTCCGCCACCATGGCTCGCCTTCTCGCCGACGATTTCATCCTCAACTCCAGCTCTGGGAAAGTCTTCGACAAAGCCGCCCTTCTCGAAGAGGCCCGCAGCGGCCGCTATCAGTACGATCATCAGGAAGATACCGACCAGACCGTCCGCGTCTGGGGCGTCACCGCCGTCGTCACCGCCAAGCTCCACGCCTCCGGCACCAACGAAGGGAAGCCCTTCGACTACACTCTCTGGTTCAGCGACACCTACGCCCGCACTCCCTCCGGCTGGCGCTACGTCTTCGGCCAAGCCTCCGCCCCCCTCCCCAAGACCCCCTAAACCCTCTGTAATTCAATACCAACCCCGCCCAATTGCCTCTCACTTTTCTGTGGACAAATCCGTCATATGTGCTATGATTGGAATTGGGTAATTTCGCCTTCCGCCTGGTATCCCGACAAAGTCCAAAGTATGCAGCCAGAAGCGGCATGGAATTCATGCAGGGATAAACCTTTTAGAATCACCATTTACGCAAAGCTCCGTAGCTGCTCATTCTAAAAGACTTACAGAATCCCTAAGCCCTTTAGAAGCAACACTTACAAAATGCAGGGAGAGGGGGGCCCCCTCGTGAAACATCAATATGCTCCTGTCGTATCCTAAGATAGACAGCCCATGAGCCGACGCCTCATTCGCATCCTCGTGATCCTTCTCTTCTTTCCCCCGCTCCTGGCGGGTGTCGCGGGCTGGCTTGTCGCCCCCGCCTTCCTCCACCCCATCCGCCGCGAGCTCACCCCGGACTTGATCCGCGAAGCCGACGCTTCCTTCGCCTACTCCGGCGGCCATCGCGAAGACTTCACAGTCAGGGCTCCCGACGGCGTCTTCCTCCATGGCTGGATCGTCCGCCCAGAACATCCCAACGGCAACTGGGTCCTCTTATTCCACGGCGTCGCCGACAACCGCATCGGCGTCGTCAGCCAGTCCGAATTTTTGCTCCGCGCCGGCTACAGCGTCGTTATGATGGATGCCCGCGCCCACGGCGACAGCGATGGCCCCATCGCCACCTACGGCTGGCTCGAACGCCACGACACCAAAGCCATCATCGACGCGCTTCTCGCCCAGGAGCGTCGGGTAAGAACTGATCTTCAAATGGAGCAGGGCCACGGACCACCCGCGTCTATGGGGAATTTCCCCGTGATCTACCCACATCCACCGGTGCCTCCGACTCCGCATATTTTTGCTCTCGGCGAATCCATGGGCGCGGGCATCGCTCTGCAATCCGCCGCCGTAGATCCCCGCGTCGAAGGCGTCGTCGCCGAAGCCTCCTTCGCCAACTTGCGCGAAGCCAGTTACGATTATGCTGGCTTGCGCCGTTCTCCTCTGCTCGGCAAAACGCTCTTCAGACCTTTTAGCTGGATGCTTCTCTATCGCGGCGAAAAACTGACTGGCATTCCGCTCGTCGAAATCTCGCCGGAAAAAGCCGTCGCTGCCCGCCCCTTTCCCGTCCTCCTCATCTGCGACGAAAAAGACGAAGCGCTTCCCTGCCGCCACACGCTCCGCATCTACGCCGCAGCCCGCGGTCCCAAACAATTCTGGGAGGTTCCCGGGGCCTTCCACACCGCTGCCATCGGCTTCCAGCCGGCCGAGTTCCAGCAACGCGTCCTCGACTTCTTCGCTAACGTTGCAAGTGCCGCGCACGTCCAATAGCCTGCGCGCTATGTGATCGAGCCGCTTTCGCCGAAAGGGGGCAACGCCGGTCTTTTCTCTTCCGCGTGCTAAAATCGCCTCTTCATGCCGGACGCTCCGCTCATCTCCGTTCACGCATTGTCCAAGCACTACCGCAGTTTCCGCAGGCGCGAAGGCATTCTTGGCGGCCTCGCGAATCTGTTTCATCGCGAATACCAGTCCGTCAAAGCCGTCGAAAACATCCACTTTGAAATCGGCCGCGGCGAAATGGTCGGTTACATCGGCCCGAACGGAGCGGGGAAATCCACCACCATTAAAATGCTCACCGGCATTCTCGTGCCGACCTCCGGAGAAATTCTCTCGAACGGCTTCGTGCCCTGGCGCCAGCGCGCCGCGTATGTAAAAACCATCGGCGTCGTCTTCGGCCAGCGCACGCAACTCTGGTGGGATATCGCGGCCGTCGAGTCCTTCAAGCTTCTGCGCCGCATCTATGACGTCTCGCAGCGCGACTACGACGAGCGCATGGAACTCTTCAATCAGGTTCTTGGGCTTCGCGAATTGCTGGACGTTCCCGTTCGCAAACTTTCGCTCGGCCAGCGCATGCGCTGCGATCTTGGCGCCGCGCTTCTCCACAATCCGCCGATTCTTTTTCTCGATGAGCCCACCATCGGCCTTGACGTCGTCGCAAAGGACCACATTCGCCAGTTTCTTCGCGCCATCAACGAGCGCTACAAAACCACCGTCCTGCTCACCACGCACGATCTCGACGACATCGAGGAACTCTGTCGCCGCATCATGATCATCGACCGCGGCACCGTTCTCTACGACGGCCCGCTCTCCCGCCTGAAGGAACGATTTCTCCGCACCAAGCAGATCAAATTCATTTTGCGGGACGGCGACCAAAGCGCGCGGCTCGCCGCGTTCGAGCAGCGCCTTCCATCTCTCGCGCCGAATGGGGCCGACGCTCCGACGCTGCATCTCGAGCGGCTCGACGAACTGACCTGCCGCTTGCGCTTCGACCGCGCCCGCGTTTCCTCGAGCGATCTGATCCGCCAGATTCTTGCCGCCGTGGAAGTCCGTGACTTCGTCATCGAAGATGAGCCCATCGAGGAAATCATCAAGCGCATCTACTCCGGCGAAGCGGAAATGGCTTCGCCGCCGCCGGAAGAAAATGCCGGTTTGCCGGTGCACCGCTAAGAAAGCACGATGGCCGTGACCCAAACACTTCCGCTCGCAGTTCGCAGGCCGTCGCTGCTGCACACGCTGAAAATCTATTCCGAATTTATCCGCATCGGCTTCGTCAACATTCTCGCATTTCGCCTGCGCTACTACACCGGCATCATCACGTATCTCATCAATGTCACGGTCTACTACTTCATCTGGCGCGCGGTCTTCGCCAATGCCGCCGGACCCATCGCCGGATTTTCGCTGCCGCAAATTCTCACGTATGTCAGCGTCGGCTGGATTCTCCGTTCTTTCTACTGGAACACCATCGACCAGGAAATGGCCTACGAAGTCCTCGACGGCAAGATTGCGATGGATTTCATCAAGCCCGTCTCCGTGCAATGGATGTGGCTCGCGCGCGCGATGGGCGAATCGGCATTTCGCCTTATTCTGCTCACCGCGCCGACGGCCATCGTCGTCACGCTTCTCTTTCCCGTTCTCGGTCCAGCCTCGAAACTCAATTTTGCGCTGTTCCTCATCGCCGCGATTGGAAGTTTTTTCATCATGGGCGCGCTTAATTTTCTCATCGGCACATGCGCCATTCCATTGACGTCGATCCTGGCGCTCATTCGCGCTAAGTTCTGGCTCATCGAACTGTTGAGCGGCTTGCTCATTCCGCTCAGTTTTTTCCCGCGCTCGCTGCAAATTGTCTCCGCCTGCCTGCCCTTCGAGCACATCGCCAACACGCCGCTGCAAATCTATCTCGGGCGGCTTTCGCTCGCGCAATCGCTTCGCCTGCTGGCCGTCGAGTACTTTTGGGTCGCGGCGCTCATTTTCCTCGGACATCTCTGGTGGGTTCGCGCCACGCGCAAGATCACGATTCACGGCGGCTAGATGAAGGAAGCTCTCGTCAATTGGAAACGCCACGCGGCGCTGCTCGGCTCCTACTTCGCGCAATACGCGAAGGTGCGCGTCAGCTATCGCGGTGACTTTTTCATCTCCGCGGCCACCTCGATGGCCGCCACCATTTTTTCGCTCGGCTTCGTTCTCGTGCTCTTCGCCCGCATTCCCACGCTCTCGAACTGGCGCATGGACGAGGTTCTCTTTCTTTATGGCTTCTCGTTGATTCCGTTCGGACTCTTCAATGTTTTTTCGCTCAATCTCTATGAGTTCGGCGCCACGTACATCATGGAGGGAAAGTTCGACCGCGTCCTTCTACGCCCGCTTTCTTCCCTGTTCCAGGTCGTGTTCGATACGTTTCGCATCGAAGCTTTGCAGGAGGTCGTCGTCGGTCTTTTCATCGTGGTATGGGCTTCGCGCCGCCTGCACTACCAGTGGCACCTGCTTGATCTTCTCTTGCTGGCGTTCTTCGCGCTCTGCGGCGGCATTATCTATCTTTCTGTTTTTCTTTTTCTCTCCACGTTTTCCTTCTGGTTCGAGGACCGCATCGGCATTCATCCGCCATTTTGGAATCTTCTGGCCTTCGGCCGCTACCCGCTCTCCATTTATTCCGGCTACATCCAATTTATTCTGAGTTGGATTATTCCCTTCGGTTTCGCCACGTTCTATCCGGCTTCGCGCCTTCTTGGCCGTCCCGAGTTTCGGATTTACGCCGCGCTGGTGCCTCTCGTTGCCGCAGCCACGTTCGCGCTCGCGGTCACCGCCTGGAGCTTTGGCCTGCGCCGCTACTCGTCGACCGGATCCTAATGGGCGGCTCCTAACCGGCGGCTCCTGCCGCCGCACTGCCGTTCAGACGGCAACCTTCTCTTTTCATCGCGACTTTCTCCTGCTAGGCTTACCACCATTACGGCGGCCATTTTGCGCCCCGATAGCCATGAGTGAATCGCCGGTCCGGCAAAAAGTAAACGAACTCTTCCCCGAATTGCTCGATGGTCTTCGCCTGCTCGAGGGCCGCTTTCCCGCGAACGAAATCGCTGCGCGCGTGGTGCGCGCCGCGATGAGCCAGCCCGGTGTGATCGGCGCGCGGCTCTGGCGCGCGGACCGCGGCGAAGCGGAAGTGTGGGCCGAAGGCGGAACTCTCGTCTCATCGACCGCCGGAGGAGCGAAGCCGGGATTACCGAGCGACAGCAGCCGGGATCCGACGATCTGGGCGGGGGCCCTGGGCAGCGACGATTTTCGCGTGCGCGTTCTGGAAGTCCGCGGCGCCGGGCCTCTCGAAGACCGTGTGCGCAGCGAGATGGATTTGCTCTCGCGCTTTGCGGCGGTGGTGCTCGCGCTGGCGGAGCGCCGCGGCGCGATGAAAGAGCTGTCGGGAATCATCGAGGCCACAAAAAAGCTGAACTCGACGCTCGATCTCGGCGAGCTCATCAGCATCATTTTGCAAATTGCCACGCGGCAGACCGGAGCGGAACGCGGAACGGTTTTCCTGGTGGACCGCGAGCGCAATGAAATCTGGTCGCTCGTGGGACTGGGACTCGAACAGCAGGTGATCCGATTGCCGGCGGAGCGCGGAATTGCCGGATGGGTGGCGCGCGAAGGGGCCGCAGTTCGCCTCGAAAACGCCTACGACGATGTCCGGTTCGAACCGGACGTGGACCGTAAACTCGGATTCCGCACCAGGCAACTGCTCTGCCTGCCAATCCGCAACGAATCGGGCGCGATCATCGGCGTGCTGCAATTGCTGAACAAGCATGAAGGCTTCAACGACGAGGATGAAGCGTTCCTCGACGCGCTCTCGCTGCATGTGGCGCTGGCGCTCGAAAAAGCACAACTGCACCGCGAGCGCGTCGAAAAAGAGAAAATGGAACGCGACCTGGCGCTGGCGCGCGAAATTCAAGCCGGTTTCCTGCCCGATGCGCCGCCGATTTTTCCGGGGATTGAAATCGCCGTGTCGCACCGCGCATCGCAGATGGTCGGCGGCGATTACTACGATTTTCTTCCCGTGCAGGCGGAGGGCGGAGAGTCGCTGCTGCTGGTCGTGGCGGATGTCGAAGGAAAAGGCGCGGCTTCCGCGCTGGTGATGGCCAACGTGCAGGCGACGCTGCACGCGCTGGCGGATCACGTCGAGCCGCTCGAAAAATTGCCCGCGACGATCAACCAAAAGATTCTTCTGGGCGCGCGCGCTTCGATGGCGCAAGGCCGCCCTACGAAATACCTCAGCATGTTCCTGGCGCTTGTCGAAGCCGGAGGGCGCCACCTGCGTTATGTGAACGCGGGACACGTGCCGCCGGCGGTGATTCGCACGGATGGACGCGTGGAGTGGCTCGAAACGGGAGGAATGATCGTCGGCCTTCTGCCGGACGTGCAGTTCGAGTGCGGCGCCGTGACGCTGGGACCGGGCGATCTACTGGTGGCCTGCACGGACGGAATCACGGAAGCCATGGACGCGGAGGGAACGGAATTCAGCCGCCAGCGGCTCGCGGAGTTGGTGGCGGGGCTGCGAGACGGCGGGCCGGGAGAGATCATGCGCGGCGTGCTGGCCGAAGTGGAGTCGCACTCGCGCGGCGGCATGTATGAGGATGACCGGATTTTGATGGTGATGAAAGCGTTGTGAGCCGTGGCCGGTGGCCAGTGGCCAGTGAAGAATAGTGATTGGTGATTGGTGACTGGTGATTGGTGACTGGTGAAGAG
The DNA here is from genome assembly GCA_049641765.1 of Candidatus Acidiferrum sp. GTDB lineage: Bacteria > Acidobacteriota > Terriglobia > Acidiferrales > UBA7541 > Acidiferrum. The sequence goes on along the minus strand of JBAQJX010000038.1, from coordinate 111,030 downwards.
AATCGCAGCAAACACGCAACGGTAGTCTCCGCGATGCAATTCGTTTACAAGCTATTTCTCAATTGACCGAAATCAGGGCGTGGGGAAAGGATTTTGCGGGGAGTCCCATCCCTGGCTGAGGCGGCGCACCGATTCGCGAAGGCGCACGGCAAGCGCGGCGATGGTTTCGAGCCGCTGTGGAGCGCCTTGCGGCAAGCGGCCATCGCTCTTGCAGCGAATTTCAGAACGCAAGAACCCCGCGTTGCCGAGAATGCCGGTAAGTGGGTTGTTCAGCTCGTGGCGCCGCACTTCGCAAAAATCCTCGAAGTCGATTGCCGACAAGAAATCGTTTTGAGGCGATGCGGCCAGCACCGGCCCGTCCAATTGCTCTCGAAGTTCTGGAAATCAAGCTTCCGCTGAGGTGGGATCGATCATGAGCTTGACTTCCGAAACACGGTTCGCTGGGAAGCCTCCCTGACGCGCGTGTTCACGAACCATCTCTGCGCTGGGAGCGATATACACGCAGTAGATCTTGTCGGCCGTTACGTAGCTGTGCAGCCATTGGATTGCCGGTCCGAGTTTATTGAGAACGCTGCACGATTTCTGCGATATAGCCAGTACTTGATCGCGGGTCAAATCTCCGGCGCCGGGAAGCTCGCGCTCGATGACGTACTTGGGCATGGTCTTATCCTCTCTTTTCTTGATGTTTGATTGAGTTGTGAGCAAATGGGAGAGACGCTTGCCACTCTTGTTCGCGGGGAAGCCTTCCCTGCCTCGCTTCCATATACTCCTGCGGCGCGCTGACGACGCATCGGCAATGCTGTTCGGCGCACGAGACAGAAAACCGCACAACGCAGGCAAGCGTCTCCCGGCGATCTACTGGGCTGCGCAGGATACGTGGTCGTTCCAATCTACGAACGGACCCTGTGGATTGTCGCGCCAGGCCCAAACGTGCAGTTCATAGAACGGCGGTAGGCCGTAACGGTTCGGGCCGTCGACGTACACCATCAGGTGACCATCCACCTCCGGAGCGGGGTTGGGGGGAATGGGGGGAAGGGCGCTCGCGAGTATGATGAACTCAACGCCAACCAGCTTCAGTTCACCATTCGATTGCGGCTCATAGATCAGCGCTTGCGGGTGCGTGGGGTCAATGGGTCCGTTCAACAGACTGCCGTTGACGTAGTGGATGCCCATGGCACCATGGTCGGAGCCGCTTACGCAGCCGAGGGCAGGACTGTATCCCACCGCTTTGCTGACATCCTGATACTGTTGTGTGGCATTGCGAACAATCTCGACCAGCTTGTCCTGGCTCCCTTGTCCCTGCGGCTGCCCTGTTTGCTTAGCTAGGGCAAAAGTGCCAAGGGCCAAAGGGGCGGCCAACAGAATGGCTAGGTGCGACAGATTTTTCATGTTCGGATTCTCCTTATCGTTCTTACCGGAATTGCTCGCCAGCGGCTTGCCGGGGCGTGGCAATGTCGGTTGGTAAGCTGCTTCCAAAAAGCACCCGCACTTTCGTTGTTTCTTTCAAAGGGTGCAATCCTCGCGGCCTCTATCCCTCCCCAAAGTTATCTCCGCTGTTAAGCGGCTGAAGGCAAAGGCCTTCCCGGCCGAGCCAAGCCGGCCTGTAAGCATCGAGAAGTGTGCTAGACTTGCGTCACTTCTGTGGGTATTGCCATGCCTACCTGCGCACCGAGCGCTCGCGTAATGCGTTTCGACAATTTCGAGTTGGACGTTCGTGCAGGGGAGTTGCGCAAACACGGTGTACGACTGCGGCTGCAAGGCCAGCCGCTGCAAGTCTTGGCCGCCCTGCTCCAGCGGGCCGGCGATGTAGTCACTCGCGAGGAGCTGCGAACGCAGATTTGGACCACCGACACTTTTGTCGATTTCGACCATAGCCTGCACAACGCGATTGCGCGGCTTCGCGAGACGCTCGGCGACTCCGCCGAGAGGCCCCGCTACATTGAAACGCTGCCGCGCCGTGGATACCGGTTTATCGCGCCGGTGGATGCCGGAGACTTTCCGGCTCCCTCTGGTCCTGCCAACGCGGCGCTGCCCGCCCAACTGCCTGGACACTTGCGGCTTACCAAATCTCGTGCCCTCCTGCTCACCACCGCCTTCGCCGCCCTCGTTATGAGTATTGCCTTCTGGCTGGCGCGCACTGGTGGTACTCCCGCCAGCGCTGCTCCTCGCTTGAATTCCATTGCCGTTCTGCCCCTCGACAATCTGTCTGGCGACCCGTCCCAGGAATTCTTTGCGGATGGCATGACCGACCAATTGATTACCGACCTGGCCAAGGTCGGCTCGCTGCGCGTCATCTCGAAAACTTCCGTTATGCAATACAAAGGTACGAGAAAGGGCCTGCCAGAAATTGCGCGCGAATTGCACGTCGACGCCATCGTTGAAGGTTCGGTGATTCGTTCCGGCCAACGCGTGCGTGTTACCGCTCAACTCGTTCAAGCACCCACGGACCAGCATTTATGGGCGGAGACATACGACCGCGATCTCGTCGATATCCTAAAGCTACAAGGTGAAGTGGCGAACGCCATAGCGGGGCAAGTCCGCGCACAACTCACTCCAACGCAGCAGGCTCTGATTCGCAGGGCCGAGGCGGTCGACCCGGCGGCATACGACGCCTACCTCAAGGGGCGTCTTTATTTCACGACCGAGTTCACCAAACCGGACTCCCTCAAAAAGGCCCAGCATCTCTTCGAGGAAGCGATCCAAAAAGACCCAAACTTCGCACTGGCGTACGCCGGACTGGCAGATACGTACGTCTATCTGGCATTTTCCGGCGCGCTGCAAAAGGATCCCGCGTATCAGTCTGCCAAGCAGGCGCTAGCCAAAGCACTGCAACTGGACGACACCATCGGCGAAGCCCACGACACACTCGGCGTACTGAATTGGCAGTTTGATTGGGACTGGGACGCGGCCGAACGAGAATTCAACCGCGCCATTGCTCTAGCGCCGAGCTACAGCTGCGCGCACGAGGATCGCGCCGCTTTTCTTGCTGCGATCGGCCGGCGCTCCGATGCACTTGCCGAAATCGCAAAAATCGATCAACTGGACTATGGTTTCAGCTCGGCTGGCGCCGAATCAGAGGCTTACTATGCGCTCCAGGATTACCCCGCTTTGATTGAAGCCAGTAGGCGAGCCCTGCTTCTGGATCCAAAGGACTCGCGTCAACACTACTTTCTCGGAGTCGGGTACGAAGGCACCGGCGAACTTCAGCAGGCGATATCCGAGTTTCAGAGGGCGGTGCAGCTCTCGGACCGTTCTCTAGGTCCCGCTGTTGCTTTGGCACATGCCTACTCCGCCGCGGGCAAGAAAGCCGAAGCAGAAAAACTCCTTCGTGATTTAGAGCGCGAAGCAAAACACACCTCTGCTTCGCCCTACACAATGGCGACCATATACGCCGGGCTCGGCGAAAACGACAAAGCTTTCGATCTACTGGAGAAGGCTTATTCGGAGAAGTCGCTAGACTTTGTCTTCCCTCTCCAATCGGACTTGTTGCTCGATAGCCTGCGTGCTGATCCGCGCTTCCAAATCATGCTTCGCCGTATCAGTTTGCCCATATAGATTTCCTCTGAAGAAAGTAATCAGGGCGAGGGGACAGGATTTTGGCGGGAGTCCCATTCCTGGCTGAGGCGGCGCACGGATTCGCGAAGGCGCACGGCCAGCGCGGCAATGGTTTCAAGCCGCTGCGGCGCGCCTTGCGGCAAACGGCCATCGCTCTTGCGGCGAATTTCTGAAAGCAGGAGCTCCGCGTTGCCGAGAATGCCGGTAAGCGGGTTGTTCAGCTCGTGGCGCAGCACCTCGCCAAAATCTTCGCGTTCGATAGCCGACAAAAAATCGTTCTGACGCGGCGCGGCCGGCATGGGCGAGTGGAAGGGCAAAGGTTTCGCGTCGGACTGTGCACGACGCTGCGCCTTGCGCAGGCGGCGTTCGACCAATCCCAGCGCGACATTCAGGCACTCTTCCGTGCGCACCACGTAGTCGGCAGCACCAGCGGCCACGAGCGCGGAAAGCTCCGTCTGATGCTCGGCGTCGCCGATGACAACGACCGGCGCATAGGTGGCCAGCGAGGAAACGGCCAAGTCCAGGCGCTCGCCGCGCGGATGTGTTTCGCCGGTCTCGGGCGCCGCGGGTGGTTCCGCGAGCAAGATGACCGCGGGCGCGGCATCCTCGACGATGCGGCGCGCCGCGTCCACCGTGCTGACCGAGGAGACATGGCGCCGCCCGTCGACGATCTCAAGTTCATGCCGCGCCGTGGCGCGGAGTGTTGCGTCATCGCTTACCAAAAGAATCGTGTGTTCCCGAGCTGTCATATCCTCATCCATTTCTCGCTATCCGGTTTCAATGACCTTTCTTGGCAGCTGAAGCGCGTCCCCCGCGCGCGAGCTGGCCGTCCAACAGGCCAAACACTTTTTCGGTGAGCTCCTCGACGCGGAAGGGCTTGGCCAGGTGAGGAAGCCGGTTGCGCTCCAAAAATTCGTGGGTCTGGTGGGCGATCACGTCACCGGTGACGAAGAGGAAGCGTTCCTGCAAAGGATTCCGGGCGCGCGCGAGGGACTGGTAGAAATGCTGGCCATCAAGTCCCGGCATCTTCATGTCGCAGATGACGAGGTCATACGACTCGCGGGCCGTGCGGTTGAGAGCTTCGCGGCCGTCCAGCAAGGTTTCGACGCGCAGGCCTTCGTCCTCGAGCACGTCGGAAATTAACTTGGCCACGGTGGGCTCGTCCTCGACGACAAGGACGCGCGTTCCTCGATGATGGGTGCGCGCGGGACGACTCGGCAACGCGTGCGGCCGGTTTCGAATGCTGGATGGGCCATGCGCGGCGAGGGGAAGCGGCGCGCCGATGGCGGGAGCGCCGCGCTCAGGTTCGACGAACGATTCCGCGGCGACGGGAAGCTCGATGGAAAAAACGGTGCCGCCACCAGGAACGTTGGAGGCGTTGACCTGTCCGCCATGCTCGCGCACGACGCTCAGCACGATGGAAAGGCCGAGCCCGGTGCCGACGCCGGCGGGCTTGGTGGTGAAAAAGGGATCGAAGATGCGCGCGAGAATCGTGTCGGGTATGCCGGGGCCGTCGTCAACGACCTGGAGCAGGATGCGGCGGTCGCCGATGCGCGCGGTGCGCAAACGAATGGTTCCCGCCTTTGCCTCCTGCACGATAGCCTGGCGCGCGTTGCCCATGAGATTCATCAAAACCTGCTGCAACTGGCCGGGATCGCCATTGACGAACGGAAGCGCGGGGTCGAGATCGAGCTCGATGCGAATTTTTTCCGCGGCGGAGCCGAAGCGCTGCAACTCCATGGCGCGCAAGACCACCTGGTTGAGAGCCACGCGTTTGCGCTCGGGACGGCTTTCGCGCGCGCTGAGCAGGAGCTGGCGCAGGATGGTGCCGGCGCGCTCCGCTTCTTCGTAGATCTGCCGCGCTTCATCGGTGCGCCCGACAAGGTCTTTGCGCAGGAGGAGGCGCTGCGAGTAGCCGAGGATGCTCGTGAGCGGATTGCTCAGCTCGTGCGCGATGCCGGTGACCATCTGGCCAAGCGCGGCGAGCTTTTCGGTTTGCAGGAGCTTGGCCTGGAAAACGCGCTGCGCGGTGAGGTCGCGATAGATTTCGACACGGCCGAGGCGGTGGCCGGCATTGTCCAGAACGGGACGCACGGAACGTTCGAGGACGCGAGGCACGGGCCGCGACAACTGGAGCTCTTCGCGCGTGCCGCCTTCTTCACCGCGAGCCAGCTCCCGCCAGCGGCGCGCAAAACTTTCCGGCTCGGCGGCGCGAGTGGCCAGACGGTCGATCAAATCCTCCAGCGTGGCGCACGCTTCCGCCTCTTGCGGCGAAAGGCCGGCGATTTGAGCGAAGCGCGTGTTCATGGCGTGAATGCGGTGGTCGGCGCCGAAGAGCAGGATGCCTTCTTCGACCCATTCGAGGACGTTGTGAAGTTCGGCCTGGGAGCGGCTGCGCTGAAGCGCGGCTTCGTGCACGGCGGCAGGCGCAAGAACGAAGGCGGTGAGACCGTCTCCAGCAGCAACGGGAGCGTGCAAACGCACGCGAATTCCATTGACGAGTTCGCCCTCGCAGACTTCCTGAATGCCGAATGCTTTTTCCGGTTCGTCCCCGAGAGAGCGATTCGACCACGCTTCAATGCGCTGCTGCTCGCGCGCGCAAAAGAGATGGGCGAGGCGGCCGCCGACGTACCAGACGGATTCATTTGTTGAGGGGAGCGGGGCATCCTCCTGCGGCGAGTCCGCGGAGCGTTCCGCGCGGGCTTCTTCGAGCAGGATGCGCGCGCTGCGGTTCAGGCTTGCGATTTTGCCGCGTGAGTCGAGAAGAACGGTGGCATCCGGGCTGGATTCCAGAAGAGCCTTGCGGCGCGCGGTTCGGCGAATTTCTTCGGCGTGCAAACGGCGGCGTTCGAGCGCAGCCGCGGCCAGCGTGGCGCGAAGTTCCAGGCGTTCAAGCAAGGCCAGCGAATGGGTCTTGAGCGGAATCCCGGCGACGAGAACGCCGAGCGGCTCTCCCGCCGATAGAAGAGGAACAGCTACCAGTCGGGCCAAGCCCGCTTTGGACCAAGCCGCCGTAGGCTCCGCACCCTCGACGCGACCGGACTCGAGCGCAGCACGCCACAAGGACGCGAGCGGTTCGCGTTCGACGGCGCCGCTCCAGAGGCTGTCTCCGCACTCCCAGGCAAATTCGAGTTCTGGGGGCGAAGCGGCGTTTCGTGCGTGCCCCGGGCGATGGCCAATCGCGGCAAAGGCTGCGCCCGCGCCCCATCCGTTGGCGGAATCTTCGACGCAACTGGCGGTGAGTTGGAGCAGGATCGTATCGACAGAGGCGTTGCCAGCCAAAGAGGCAAGAATTTGTTTGCCCAAGCGAAGATCGGACTGGCGTTCGCGGGCAAGACGCTGCTCCTGTTCGAGTTCGAGAGCGAGGGCCAGCTCGGCGGCGACTGACTCAGCGAAAGCGCGAGGCATGGCGGCCTGCTTCCTTCGCGACGCCGTGAGGATTACGCCGCGCAGACGGCCCTTCCCCTGAATGGGAGTCCAGAGAGCGTGACGCATGCCGACGAGGGGCCCGATCACGGGGCGGTTCGCAGGCCGGCCGAGGGAATCGCCGAGTTCCTGGTGGACGCTGCCGGAAGGAGCGAGGAGTTCCTGCGGCAGAGGCGGTTCGAGAGACAACCGCTCCCAATCGGCGGGCGTGCTGTCTTCCTCCGCTTCCCAGACGATGCCGCGAAGGCACGCGGCGGCATGCGGGTCCGCGCTGAGGCCCGCGTCGTGCTCCAGCCAAACGCCGATGCGATCCGCGCGGCCTTCCCTCGCCAGCGAATGAATGGCTTCGCGCATCAGCTCTTCGCGCGGGGCACCGGCAAGACCGGCTCCGGCCGCGCCTCGCCAGGAGTGCTCTTCTTCCGCCTTTTTTCGCCAGGCCCACATATGGATGAGTTGCGCCTCGAAAGCGTTCCCGCCTGGAACATGGCGTGGCCATGTCGCGCGGGGGAGTGCTTTCTCCGAGTGAACTACATGCACTGAGAGGCCCAACTGATTGTTTGCCTAGTCCTTCTGGAATCAATGATTTGCAGCGGACAGTGGAAGCGGGGCGGAACGCGCGAGTCCCATGCCGAAACTGGCGCGGCAGTCCTTCCCAGAGTGGACCGGGAGGCGCGGTGGAGAGTGGCGGGCAACGGGTGAGGCAAGAGGCGCATTAAGCGCTCCGGACGATTCGCGGACTGCAGCCACAGGCGAGAGACGCTAAGCGCGGTGGCGGCACAGGGAATCGAACGGAGCGGAGACGAGGCTTAGATCTCGACGTGTTCCATCTGGTACTGCTTGAGCTTGCGGTAAAGAGTGGTCTTTCCGATGCCGAGCATGCGCGCCGCCGCAAGTTTGTCTCCACCGGTTTCGCGCAGTGTGCGGAGAATGGCGCGGCGCTCCAGCTCTTCCATGGGCAGAAGCTCGTCTTTTTCGGGAACGCGCTCGCTCGTCGGGTAATGAAGGTTCGAAGGCAAGTCTCCGACGTGGACGATGGGGCCCGAACCCATGGCCACGGCGCGCTCGATGGCATTCTCGAGCTCGCGCACGTTGCCGGGCCAGTCGTAGGCAATCAGGCGGCGCATGGCGTCGTCGGAGATGGTGCGTGGCGAGCCATGCGGATCGGAAAACTTTTCGAGAAAGGAAGTGACGAGAAGCTGGATGTCGCTCTTGCGCTCGCGCAGGGGCGGGAGCTTGATCTGCACGACGTTCAGGCGGAAGTAGAGGTCCTGGCGGAAAGCGCCGGTGCGGATCGCCGATTCGAGGTCGCGGTTGGTGGCGGCGATGATGCGAATGTTGATGTGCCGGCGCTCGGTCGATCCGACCGGCTTGACCTCACGCTCCTGAAGAGCACGCAGAAGTTTTGCTTGCAGGTCGACAGGCATATCGCCGATTTCGTCGAGAAAGAGCGTTCCGCCCTGCGCGGCCTCGAGAAGGCCCTGCTTGGCTTGCATCGCGCCGGTGAATGCCCCTTTCACGTAGCCGAAGAGCTCTGATTCGATCAGCGTGGGCACCAGGGAGGAGCAATCCACCGGAGCGAAGGGACGGTCCTTGCGAACGCCGGAGTAGTGGATGCTCCGGGCCACGAGTTCCTTGCCGGTGCCGCTCTCTCCCAAAATCAAAACGGGATACTCGTGCTGGCTGACCTTTTCGATCATTTTATAGACGCGCTGCATTTTCGCGGAAACGCCGATCATGCCGCCGAAGCCGGGCTTGGAGCGGAGCTGCTCGCGCAGAAGGCGATTCTCGCGATCAAGGTCCATGTCCCGCGCGACGCGCTCGAGGCGGGCGCGGAGGTCTTCGATGTGAAACGGTTTGGTGACGTAGTCGACCGCGCCCATGCGCGTGGCGGCCACGGCGGAATCGATGGTGCCGTACTGCGTGAGAACCACGACGGCGACTTGCGGGTACATCTCATGGACCTGCTTCAGGAGATCGAGGCCGCTCGAAGGCGGCAGAATTAAATCTGTAACGACGATGTCGACCGCGGAAGTCTCGAGACGGCGCAGCGCTTCATCGACCGTGCTTGCGACCATGGCTTTCATGCCGCAGGATTCGGCGACGTCGGCGCAAAGCTTGCGCGTGGCCTCTTCATCTTCGACGACGAGAACCGTGATGGGAATCGGCGCGCGCTGGACTCCGGCTTCTTCACTCATCGGCAGTCACCTCACAAAAAGGTTGTGCACGTTTCAATTGCACACACCGTGCCAAATGCGGAAAACGGCTGAACAATTCATAATTCAGCTAGTTAGCTATCTTAGCATTTTTGGAATGGTTCTGTTTCGGGAAATTACTTTGCGGTTATTCCAGACGGAAAGCCCGGGCGCGAACTGGGAAGTCTTTGTTTTTCAGAGGATTACCAAATCCGAACCGGAGCGATTTCCATTTCGGGAATGGGGAAAGCCGATTCTGAGAGCTGGGACGGCTCTGTGTGGAGACTTTTTCGCGGAAGGATCTCATCTACCGTTCCGTAGCTGGCGCCGCCACGACGATTCTTCCTCAAGCTCGCGCGGAAGCGGCCGCCTGCGTTCGCACTTTCCACAAGAAAACAGGGCTCAACAGGTGTTCTCATTGAGCCCGGCTTGACTTTCGTTTTGAACGCGCCTTTTACAACGATCGTAGTGCAACGCGTCGAGTTTTTCGCACGGTCCGCCGCAGCGAAAAATCCGCTTAGGCGCGCCGTCCGGTTACTGGTTCGCGGCTGGCTTTTTGGCCGCGGGTTTCTTGGCGACAGGCTTCTTCGCAGTCCCCGTTGCGCCGCCCTGGCGGCTGAGCAGCGTCAACGCATCGTGCGCGTTGAAGGGATAGCGCCGCACGGACTGTTCTCCGGTGGTGCTGAGAGTCACGTCCACGCGGCGGTTGTTGGCCAAGCGGATGGTCAGCAGGTTCTTCACGAACTTCTGCTTTTCCGCCGCGCTCAGGTCTGGATCATCCTTAATCAGCTGCGTCACTTGCTCATCGGACATGTTCTGCTCTTCGCCGTACGCCTTGGTGTCAATATGATCGGCAGGAACACCCTTTTCAATCAGGTAGTTCTTGGCGCGCTGCACGCGGCGTTCGGAGAGAAGCTGGTTGTAGTCCTTGGCGCCGCGGACGTCGGCGTGGCCGCCCAGAATCAAGTGGGCATCCGGCTTGTAGGTCATGTATTGCTCGAAGTCGGTGGCCAACGTGTCCAAAGTGGTCCCCTGGCTTGCCAGCAAGCCGCCATTGGGACGCGCAACGGTCGGTTGCGCCGTCGGGAAGTAGATGCTGTGCAGAGCCAGCTTCACTTCCAATTGGTGGACCTGCGGCGGTTCGGTGACTTCCACGTTGCCGGACGCATCGGCGGTGCCGCCGCGCCCGTCATTCACCGTGCACTTCACGGTGTACGTTCCAGGTTGCAGGCCAGTCGCGTCGAACTGCGCGTTCGAGCCGGTTCCCGTAATTTGCCCGCCCGAAGCGGAGTAGCTGTAGGTCAGCGGATCGCCATCGGGATCGCTGCCCGTGCAAATGATTCCGGTGTGTTCACCGGGCTGGATGGGGCTGCGCTCGACCGATAAGGTAGCCGTCGGCGGGCGATTCGGCCGCTCTTCGACCTTGATGTCCGTGGCGCAGGAAGCTGTGCCGCCCTTGCCGTCGCTCACTGCCGCGGTCACGGTATAAGTGCCAACGGCGACGCCCGAAGAACTCCAACGCGCATCGGGACCGGTGCCGTCCACGCTTCCACCTGTTGCGGTGTAGCTGTAAGTGAGCGGATTACCATCGGCATCGCTGGCATTGACGTGAATGGCTGCCGTGTCGTTTGAACCGGCAAACAAAGAGGTCGGGTTCACGGTGCAAGCCGCCACGGGCGGATGATTCACCGGCGCGGGAGGCGCTTCCGTCGGAAAACCGAAGCGGAAGACCATGCCGGTGGACAGACGAAGATTGTTCTCCCGGCCGCTCGGCCCGAGGAAATCGCCATGGAAGGAAGTCAGCATGTAGTCGATTTCCGCGAAGCGCCAGGCGATGTTCTTCGTCAGCGCAACATCCACGCCGCCGCCCGCTTCGAGCGCAAACGCGCTCTCACTGTTGTTTCCCGTCAGCGCCGGACCGGCATGAGCCACGCCGATCAGCAGTTCCGTAAAGGGAACGAAGTAATCGAACTTGCGCCAGTTCAGGCGCGGGCCAAGAAGATAGGAATTCAGCGTTCCGCTGGACGAGCCGACGTTCACGACTTGTCGGTGATAATCGAGCGCGGTGAACTCTTCGGTGAGGCCGAGCCAGCGGTTGGCGTTCCACGTGAAGGAACCCGCGCCGCCGTAGTTGTTGAAAGAGCTAAAGCCGCCGTTCGGATTGAAGTCGAGGTAGACGAACGAGCCCGCGATTTCGTAGCGCGGCACCAACTGGCCCGGCGCTTCATCGTTCGCTTTGGCGCTGTCCGGAGCCGGTTTCGGCCGGGGAGCCTCCGGAAGCGCGAACAGATTCCTGGCTGCCGGCGTAATGTCAGCCGGGGTAAGGCCTGCGGGCAGTCTCTCCGCCGCCGCGGCTGGCGCGCTCGCGCCATCGTCGTTGTTCTGACGGGCGCACAAAGGCAACGCCAGTAAGAAGCTCGCTGCCACTGCCACACACCAATTGCGCATGATTCGTCTCCCTAAATTTTCTGTTTCGGAACCCAAGCCGTTGTCGTCCCCACTGCAGCGCCGCCCATGGCGCCGCCACAATCTCACTTGGAAAACTTGCGGCAAACCTTTTGCCGTTTGCCCACGGCCATCACACCGGCGATACCCTCTCCCGCCTCGCACTCTTCCGGGAGAAAATCCAATTAGCAACAGCACACGGTCTTGCTAGCGTATTCCAGAATTCCCTTCCATCGCAAGCATTTCCTTCCCCGCGGAAGACCGACAAGTGAAAAAGTGTTGGCGGGATGGTGGCCGGCGAAAATGCAAACGCAAGCGCTGGCGGCCCGGCGGTGCAGGGGCGGAAGCGTTTTGCAGTTGACAGACTTTTCTCGCTTTTTCGAGCCTTCGACAAGTACCTAGTGAGTTACAACCTAATGTGATATGCTCCCGCCACTCTCTGTGGTGACGGTCCCTGGGCCGAGTCCTCAAAACTTGGGAAGCCTCTCGAACTTCTCGTTCCGCTTTCCACGCTTGGTTCTTCGTCCAAGTGCGCGGTCTCGTACGCGCCACGAGAGGCGAAATATCTCTTGAAGCGTGGACGGAACATGAGAACAAGCAACCCAGCTTTGTTTCTCCGGGCCTTACTCTGCTTGACCATCTTGAGCGCGATCTGTCTGCGCGCCGAATCCCAAACCGTGCGCACCCAGGCGCGCATTACCCAAGCGATTGACGAAAAGAATCTCGTCGTCCTCAAGGGCAACGTCCATCCTCTGGCGCGCGCGGAATTCGATCAGGGTCCGGTAAGTGACGCGGAGCCCCTGCATCGAATGCTCCTGCTCCTGCAACGCGGCCCGGTCCAGGAGACTGCGCTCGAGTCTTTGCTCGACGCGCAGCAGGACAAATCGTCGCCGAGCTACCACCAGTGGCTTACGCCCGCGCAATTCGGACAGCAGTTCGGTCCGGCGGAAACGGACATTCAAACCGTAACCGGCTGGCTCCAATCGCACGGCTTTCAGGTCACGAATGTCACCGCTGGCCGCACGCTGATCGAATTTTCTGGCACCGCCGCGCAGGTGCGCAACGCATTCCATACCGAGATGCACACGTACGCCGTGAATGGCGAATCGCACATCGCCAACGCCAGCGATCCGCAAATTCCCGCGGCATTGGCTCCTGTGATCGCAGGCGTGGTTAGCCTTCACGATTTCCGTAAGAAACCGCAGTACCACCTTGCCGGCAAGCCCAACTCGCGGGGTGCACCAAACCTGCTGACGACCGCTAATCCCGAGGACTCGTTCCTTTGCGTTGACTTTCTAACACAGGTATTCGGTTCCTTTACCGGACAATCTGCCTACTGCCGCGGAGTTGGGCCTTATGACTTCGCGACCATTTACAACCTTTTGCCATTGTGGAACGCGACGCCAGCAATCGATGGAACCGGCCAAACCATTGCAATTGTGGGGCGCTCGAACATTGATTTGCAGGATGTCGCAGATTTTCGAGATTTTTTTGGCCTCCCGCCAAATCCTCCGCAGGTCATTCTCAATGGCCCTGACCCTGGGATTGTCAATGGCGACGAGACCGAAGCTGCTCTTGATGTGCAATGGTCCGGGGCCGCCGCGAAGGGAGCAACCATCGATTTAGTAACATCCCAATCGACCGAGACTACGGACGGGGTCGACCTATCGGCGCTGTACATCGTGGACCACAATCTTGCTGCCGTGATGAGCGAGAGCTATGGGCAGTGTGAGTTCAATATGGGAACGGCCGGAAATCTCTTTTACAAAAATCTTTGGCAACAGGCCGGGGCGCAAGGAATCTCTGTCTTCGTCTCTTCGGGTGACAACGGCTCAGCCGGTTGCGACTTCCTTGAACTGCCCGAACTCCAGCCCGCACAGTACGGTCTCGCAGTCAACGGGATCGCTTCCACGCCCTACAACACCGCCGTCGGCGGGACTGATTTCAACGATTATTTCACCCAGTCCACATATTGGAATACGGCAAGCGATCCGGTTACTCAGGCATCCGCAAAAAGTTATATCCCCGAGACGACCTGGAACCCAACTTGCACCAACGCCTTTTTCGAGGACCCGCGGTTCCCCATGAGCACTAATGCGGAGACGAATTGCAATAATTCCGGAGCGGGAGTCCTTCAAGTACCGATTGCCGGCAGCGGTGGCAAAAGCAACTGCACCACTGCAACAGGCTCAACCGTCTCGAGTTGCACCGGCGGATATGCCAAACCAACTTGGCAAGCAGCGCCGGGCGTGCCCAGCGACGGAGCGCGCGACCTGCCGGATGTTTCGCTTTTTGCAAGTAGCGGATTATTTGGCAGTTTTTACCTTCTCTGCCAATCGGATCTGGATGGCATACCTTGCAGCACGGGAAGTCTTGTTGGGATTGGCGGAACTTCCGCTTCTTCTCCCACCTTCGCCGGTTTGCTGGCCCTGGTCAATCAGAAAACTGGAGATCGCCAGGGCAATGCCAGCTACATCCTATACGCCTTGGGAGCCAATCAATCGCCAACGAACTGCAATTCGAGTATCGGTCCTGCCTCGAGCTGCGTTTTCAACGACGTGACATCGGGAACGATTGCAATGGCCTGTGCCACTGGCTCCCCGAATTGCAGCATTTCTAATCCAGGGGACCAGGTCGGAATTCTTTCAGGTTATCAAGCGCAGACGGGCTACGACCTAGCTACTGGCTTGGGCACAGTGAACGCGGCCAATCTGATAAATGATTGGAACTCCGTACGCCGGAATTCCTCGACGACTGTGCTTACTCTTGATAGCGGCAACGCCGTAACAATTACACACGGAACGCCAGTCAGCGTGGCCATAACGGTGGGGCCGTCCTCCCCGGAGCCGACGGGGTCCGCATCCCTGATCGCGACGCAGGGCAACCAAAGCCTTGGGATTGCGTCGCTTTCGCTGAGCAATGGCACCGCTTCCGGTACGACGAATCTGCTGCCCGGCGGCTCGTCGTACAGCGTTTTGGCGCATTACGGCGGCGACGGCAGCTATGCAGGCAGTGATTCCGCTCCCGCGACGGTCACGGTAAATCCAGAAGCCAGCGCAACCAACGTTCACGTCGCGACACTTGAGATACCAAGCGGCCAGGTCAGCAACGAAAATGCAACTTCAGTGCCTTATGGCTCGCTCTATCTCTTGCGGGCCGACGTGATGAATTCCAGCGGCACTTCCTGCTTCAGCGCTGCGCAGGGATCCCTTTCTTACGCCTGCCCTACAGGAACTGTTTCCCTTGCGCTCGACGGAACGGCCTTAGGAGCTGGGCCTACCAATCTTAACAGCGAGGGTTATACGGAGAACCAGAAGTTTCAGCTCACCACCGGAGCACACAACTTCACCGCAAACTACAGCGGGGATAACAGCTATCTGGCAAGCGCTGGCTCGGATTCCGTGACCGTGACGCTTGCACCGACCGTTTTGGGCGGAGGGTCGAACTATCCTCTGCCGATCGGGCCGTACACAATTAACCTCTTCGTTCGGAGCGCCAACATTGGCAATTTTCCAACTTCGCCCACTGGGACGTTTACGATTTTCGACGACGGCAATCAACTTCCCGCAACACTGGGGCAGGCCGGCAACGGAATAATCTACCCCGCTCCCGATTCACCTTATGTTTGGGTGACCTTCGGAGGAAATCTAGACTTCACCTTGCCGGGGCCTGCTGGGCCGCACATGCTGACCCTCAACTATTCGGGCGACTCGAACTACCAGCCCTCGACCTCGGGCCCGTTCCCCGTGACCGAAGTCTATCCAACCACCTTGCAACTCACACCCTCGGCAACCACGATCATCGACGGGCAGCCTCTTACGGTGACCGCGCAAATCGTCCCGAGCCAAAATGCCGGCGTGGCCCCCTCAGGAAGCGTGACATTCAACCTATATGGCAACCCATTCCGAATGGTTCCCGTCGTCAATGGTCAAGCGCAAATTACGCTGACCACCTTGAGCCCAACCACCGCGCTTATCGGCGCAGCGTACAGCGGCGACTCGAACTACATGGACTCATTCGCTTCGTTTACGGAAAACATCACGTATGTAAGCACCAGCGTTTCAGTGGCTTCTTCGAAGCCAACGGTCACCGCGAACACACAAGTAACCTTCACTGCACAGCTCAATCCCAGCTCAACCGGAGCAGCACCCGCGGGCGGCACGGTGTTCTTCACCGCGAACGGCGTGGAGTTTGGAAACATAGCCGTCTCGAATAACCAGGCGCAAGCAACAACAAGCTTTCTGACGCCAGGATCCGTTCAAGTGCAAGCGAACTACAGCGGTGATGGAAACTATTCGCCTTCTGTTGGAACCGTCACCGAGACAGTGACTGCTCCCCCGGATTTTTCTTTCACTGTGGCTGCGGGGCAAGATTCTCAAACCGTAACGGCGGGACAGACGGCAACGTTCGCCAACGTGATCACCGTTAATGCCCTGAACGGATTTACCGGGCTGGTGAATGTATCGTGTACGTTACTGGCCCCGGCGACGACCTGTTCGCTCAACCAGAATTCACTAAGTGCGGGCCAGTCCGCCAGCGTCATGGTGACAACGACTGCTCGAAGCTTGGTGCCGCCCCTGCCGTTTAGCCGGCGGATGATTTCGTGGCCGCGCGTCCTGCCGATGCTCTTGATAATGCTGCTCTGCCTTTCGCTGATGCAGTCGGCCCGCACGGTGCGGCAGCAAGTGCTCGCAGCTTTGCCGCTCGCGGGATTGATTCTCCTCCTTGTGCTACAAGCCGTCGGCTGCGGCGGCGGTAGCAGCTACGCACCACCCCCGCCTGTAACTGGCACGCCGGCGGGAAACTATACAATCGTAGTGACGGGCGTTTCGACGCCCACCAACACGACCCACACCGCAAACCTTCAGCTGGTCGTTAACTGAGGCCAAGTAGGCTGGTCCCGGCGTCAAGCGCCAGAGCTAACCTGGGCGACTCGCGCGGATGTTGACCCCGCCTTTCTGTCTCAGCGCAATTGACCATCCGCAACGCACTGATCCATAACGACTTATATTTATTACTTGACAATAGAAACAAACTTGCCACAATAGATGCTGATTCGTCGCGGAGGAGAAAGGAGTTACCGCCTTGCCTCCGCTACCCGCCCGCCTCGTGAACTCCGGCCCCGCTCTTTGCAAGAGTCCGCATCAATATCATTCCACGTCACTTACGCTCCCTTTGTTTTCATACTCTTACGCACTCTTTTGCATCGCGCAAAACGCCATCCCCAATGCTTCCAATACGTTACGCACTCTTTGCAAGAAACATCCGGAGTGGGGGGATCCTACTCACTACGCACCGCCCACGACTCACTTCCCCATGCGCTACACTACTGGCTTGATGCTGAACACCACGCTTCTCGATACCAACTGGCTGGGTCGGCCGCGCTCGATTGCGGCAGTACTGCTGGAATCCGATGGCCACCGCGCCGTTCTCGATCCCGGCCCAGCGTCGACCTTGCCGACGCTGCGCGAACTGCTCGCCGCGCGCGGCATTGGCGTTTCCGACTTGAACGCTATTCTGCTGACGCACATTCATCTCGATCACGCCGGCGCGACGGGCGCGCTGATTAAAGAGAATCCGAATCTTGAGGTGTACGTTCACAAGACAGGAATGCTGCATCTGGCTGACCCATCGAAATTACTGGCTAGCGCGGAGCGTCTTTGGCCCGGCGAACTGGGGCGGCTCTTCGGCGAAACGCTTCCGGTGCCCTTCACCAATCTGCGCATCCTCCAAGGCGGAGAGACGCTCGCGCTCGGCAGCCGCAACCTTGAGGTGGTTTACACGCCGGGCCATGCATCGCATCACGTTTCTTATTTCGATTCGTCGGACGCCACGGCGTTCGTCGGCGACACAGTCGGCTTCCACATCGAAGGCGAGCCGTACGTGGTTCCTGTAACGCCGCCGCCGGATATCGATCTCGAGGTTTGGGACGCTTCGTTCGACAAAATCTCCGCGCGCAAGCCTGCGCGGCTTTTCCTGACCCACTTCGGCTACTCGAATGATCCCGCCGCGCATATTGCGAGTTACCGCAAGACGTTGCATCGCTGGAGCGCTCTTGCGGCGAAAATCCAGCGCTCGGGGCTGGATGAGCGCGGCGCGCTCGAAGCGTTCGTCGCCGCAACCGGCACGGAGATTCGACAAAACGTCCCGCAGCCTGCCGCTGAGCATTACATCTTCAACTGCAGCCTCAACCTTTCGTGGCTCGGGCTTGCGCGCTATCACCGCAAGCGCTCTGAAGCGAACTGAAGTGTTTGTGCGTCTAAGCAGTTGTTCCGGAAGAAGATACTTCGGGCGCCTCGACGGCGGGCTCCGGTGCGGGCGCTGTCAACGCGGCGATTCGGGCGGACAGAACTTCCGCCAGCAAATCCACAAGCTTCTTCGCACCACTTCCGTCGGGATCTCTATCCGGGTTGTATTGGGCCACGTCAAGGCCGAGCAAGTTCTTATGCTTTGCGGCTTCGACAAGGGCAGCGCGAACATTTTCGAGGCTCAAGCCGCCGCTGGCGGGCATGTTCACCGCGGAGAATTCTTCCTGCGCGATGATATCGGTATCGAGATGCAACACGAACTCGTGCGCGTCGGCATGTACGGCTGTCAACGCTGTGCGAGCCGCCGCGCTTCCGCCTTTGGATTGAATATCTGCCGCGTCAATGTGGCGCATCGGCGATTTGCTGAGGAATTCCTGTTCGGGCGGATCGACTCGATCAAGGCCAAAGAGCGTCACATCCGGTTCGCGCACGAGAGGCGATTCGCCCCAGAAGCGCACCAACTCCGGAGCGCCCCGGCCGATTACATGGGCAACAACCATTCCGTCGATACGTCCGGAAGGCGTCGACGCCGGCGTGTTCAAATCCGCGTCGCGGTCAAACCACAAAAGGTTGACCTGCTTGTAGTAACGGCGCACACCGGTCAGCAGACCGATGACCTGCGCGCAATCGCCGCCCAACACCAGCACCAAAGCGCCACTCTTCACAGCGATTTCCGCGCGAACCTTCAGATCGTTCAAGCCCGCGACGATTTCCTTCAAATTCCGCGCGCGTCTGTGTTCGTCGTCGTCGGCAAAAAGTCTCGGAGCGCAATCGCCATGGTCCGTCACTTCGTAACCCGCGCTGTGGAGCCGTTCAACCAAGCCCGCCGCTCGCAGCGCCGCAGGAGCTTTCTCGCTTCCCGCCAGGAACGCGGCCGCGCTTGAGGGCGCGCCAATCAAGGCAATCTTCTTCGGCTGACGGACTATTTTGACCGCCAAAGTTCGCTCCTTATTTTTTGTGTCCCAACTCGCCGCGCTGGTCCGGCTGCAAACTGCGCGAGCCGATGGGCTCGCCCCTGCTATGTTTCAATAACGCTACAAATTTCAACGCCGCGGCGCCGGCGCGATGGTCGCCAGCTCCGGTGGCAAGGTGAAACGCACGTCCTCGCGAATCAAATCGAGGTCGCGCTGGTCCGTAAATCCAAACTCCGCGAGCCGCTGGCTTACCTGCTCGACGAGCACTTCCGGAGCGGAAGCTCCCGCCGTCAGGCCCACGCGCGTCACGCCGTCGAGCCACTTCACGTCGATGTCGGTCGCGGAATCGATCAGCTGCGCTTTCACGCCGCTGCGCTTCGCTACTTCCACAAGCCGGTTCGAATTCGAGCTGTTCGGTGACCCCACGACGAGCAGAAATTCCACGTCTTTGGCCACCTGCTCGACGGCTTCCTGGCGGTTCTGCGTCGCGTAGCAGATATCGTCGCTCGCCGGCCCCTTGATCGCTGGAAATTTCTGCCGCAGGCGCGAGACAATTTCTTGCGTGTCGTAAAGGCTCAACGTGGTCTGCGTCAGGAAGGAGAGTTTTTCCGGGTCGGACACTTCCAACGCGTCCACCGCTGCTACTGAATCCACGACGATGGTGCTTTCCGGGGCTTCGCCCGATGTTCCGACGATTTCCTGATGGTCGCGGTGGCCGATCAAGATGATGGTGCGCTTCTCGCGCGCGAATTTGAGCGCCTCGAGATGCACCTTGGTGACGAGGGGGCAAGTCGCGTCAATCACCTTCAGCGCGCGGTCCTTGGCTTCCTGACGTACCGTTGGCGGCACGCCGTGGGCGCTGAAGACGAGCACCGCTCCGTGCGGCACGTCCTCTATGGACTCGACAAAAATCGCTCCGCGGCGGCGCAACTGCTCCACAACGTAGGTGTTATGCACGATTTCATGATGCACGTACACCGGTGCACCGTAGGCTTGGAGGGCCAACTCGACGATATCCACGGCTCGCACGACTCCCGCGCAGAAGCCTCGCGGCCGAACCCTCAGCAATACCTTCCCATTTGTTGCAGTCAGCATCGTTATCCTAAGTGAGTAATTTCCGAAGACTCTATCATACCTTACGCCCCGGCCAGCCCGCACCGGGATTCGTCAGCCTTGAATGTCAGGTTTAGAGATGGCACTAATCAGGGGCACGACCGGCTTTAAGTGCTTCTTTCTGCTTCGCCACGAAGTCGTCGAGGAACGTTGTGTCACCCTGCATTGAGGTGCGGACGTACTTGCCATCCTGGAACGTGTAAATCTCCGTGCCGCCGACTTGTCGAGCCCCGGTCGAGGGGTTCCCGCTTGACAGCGGCATGTCTGTTCCCGACAACTCCAATTCCAAGTCGTAGTATTCGGCGGTTTCTTTTTTGCGAAACGTGACTGAACGATGGTTCGCATAGCAGGGAAGGCCACCCGCGTCTTCGCCGCAGCCTCCTTGATCGTCGTCGCCGATCACTCGCTGTAATGCCAAATTCAACGTACCGCGCCAGGGGACGAGGAGTTGCAGCACAGCCGTGGTCTCGCCCTGTCCCCCCTCCGACATCAATGATCTTCGCTGCCAGCTGCCGCCGGCCGATCTGCACGATTTCGATATTTTTGGATGGATTGCCAAACGCCCCGGAAATGCAAACGGACCGGTTGGACGCGTCCATGCTCCATTTGGACCCTTCCTCAGAAAAAACGGCCATTCCGATTACCGGCGCACAAGCGTGGCAGTCGTAACCCTCGCGGCTTGGGGCGGCATAGGTCAGAAGCACGAACTCGCGCTGGCCTGGATTGCCGGAAAGCGAACTAAAAAGGGTCTTGACTGTCATCTGCACGTCACCCGGGCCAGGCAGGCTAGTTTTGTCCCTGGGAATCGACGTGACCGATCCATTTTTTCCGGGATCGTAGTTTCCGTAGAACATCTTCATCGCTTGGGCTAGATCCAAAGGTGTTGCGGTCCTGTGACAGCCAGCAACGAGTGTCAGCGAAATGGCCAGAAGGCAGAAGAACCGCGCGGGTGCCACGGTGAGAAGATACCCCCTATTGCGAGGATACCTGAAGTCTCTCTTTCGCACCGGGGCCGCGCGTCGCGGGTGACCGGATTAGCTACTGGCCGTAGTAGTAGCCGTCGCGGGCCAGGATGACGAGATCCTTCTGCTTCGGCACCGTCAGTTGAATCTTGTGATAGCCGTAGGTATTGCCCTTGTCCGGTGTGTAGGCCAAGCTGTACTGGTTGCGCAAATCTTCCTGGATTTCCGCGTAAATCTTGTCCACGGTTTCCTTTTTGGAGGCTTTGAAGAGCTGCCCCCCCGTGTCTTTGGAGATTTGCTCCAGCACTTTCTTGCCGTCGGGGCGCTCCTCCTGCGGATACCTTCCGCGTCCTCCGTGCATCCCGCCGCGCCCGCCCATTCCGAATCCACTTGGGCTGCTGCCGTAGTCGTCCTCGTCGGAAAAATAGATGGAATAAATGATGGTGTCCGCGCGTTGAGCCGTGGCGATGGCTTCACCCATTGTCTCTTTGCTGCCGCGGTCCACGCCATCCGACAAAATGATGAGTGCCTTACGGCCTTGCTGCTTGCTCATCAGTTCGTCCGAAGCCAGATAAATCGCGTCGTAGAGTTGCGTCCCGCCGTGCATGTGTCCGCCCTGCCGGCCACCGCCTCCATATCCGCCGTTTCCTGAGCCTCCACCGCTACTTCCGCCGCCGTTGTAGTCCGGAGCGGGAGTCGCCAATTTTTGGAGAGCTTCCTGTAATTTTGGCTTCGAGGGAGTGAAGTCCTGCAGCAACTCGACTTCATGATCGAAGTGAATCACAAACGCCAAATCCTTATCCTGGCGGAGCAACTGGTCGAGAAACGTGTAGCTTGCGCTGCGCTCTTGATCAATCACTTTTCTCTGGCTCAAGCTCGTGTCCACCAGAAGGCCGAGGCGAAGCGGCAGATCACTTTCGTGCGCAAAATAGTTGATGGTTTGCGGGCGGCCGTCTTCATCCAGCTCGAAATCGTCCTTGCTCAGGTCGGGGATGATTTTCCCGTGTTTGTCGCGAACCGTGGCGAGCACGCTGACGGTCTTGACCTCGACCGCAATTGCGGGCTGCCCCTCTGCCGGCCGCTTGAGCTGCGGCTGCGCTTGTCCCGATGGTTGCGCAGGCGGCTGCGCCTGTGGCTGAGCCGGCGGTGGTTGCTGCGGCGGTTGTTGCGCACGAGATTCCTGCGCGGCAAAACCCAGGAAGAAGAGTGCAGCGACGCAGACGCATCCACGAAGCAGGAACGGCTTCCGCGTGGAATCAGCGCGGGGGCGAAGTTCGGAACGAAGGGCTACTTCATTTCTTGAATTGTTTTTCATTCTTTCCCAGGTTGAGCGACGGGCACACTACAACCTCTAACCGCTAGTTCACTCTTTTGCCGCAGAAAGTTCCCGTCCAGCCACAGAAATTAGGACGCCTACGCGTACGTTTTGGTTAGCCAGTCTTGGTTTGCAAATCCTCTTGAGACTCTTCCGCGCTGAAAACAAACCAGCTATGCGATGCGCGCAGCGGGTCGCTCACGAATTTCGCGCTCCCGCAAATGCCGCTCTCCGCTGTACTATGCGCTCTCCATGTCCGCCGAAATGATTGTCGCTCCTGTCACGCTCGAAGGCCGCCACGTGCGGCTTGAGCCGTTGAGCGAAAAACATCACGCCGGCCTCAGCGATGTCGGCCTCGACGAAGAGTTGTGGCGCTGGATTCCCGCCGCTGTGCGCTCGCCCGAAGAAATGTCCGCCTACATCGCGACCGCGCTGGACGAACAGGCGCGCGGCGTTTCCTTGCCTTTTGCGCTCGTCGAAAAATCCTCCGACCGCGCGATCGGCAGCACGCGCTACGGCAACATCGATCGCACACATCATCGTGTCGAGATTGGCTGGACGTGGGTCGCGCCTGCCTGGCAACGCTCAGCCATCAATACGGAAGCAAAATATCTGCTGCTGAGGCATGCGTTCGAGACGCTGGGTTGCATCCGCGTGGAACTGAAAACGGATTCCTTGAACGAGCGTTCGCGCGTCGCCATTCTCCGCATCGGCGCACGGGAAGAGGGCACCTTCCGGAATCACATGATCACCGCGAGCGGGCGCATCCGGCACACCGTTTATTTCAGCATCACGGATTCGGAATGGCCGGAGGTGAAAGCGCGCCTCCAATCGAGAATGCTTCCCTAACTCGCACTCGCTCCCTGCGATACGCCCCCGGAAGCCGTTTACCAATGCACGTCAAGGTGCATTCCTGTTGGGACGCCTGCTTGTACTTAGGTAGACTAATCCACAGGCATCGAGTTCTGTTTCGCTCGGGCCAAGTGTGCAGCCCCGGCCACGCTGCCGCGGAACAGGTGTCTTGGGAAACCGCAGGTGCGCAGGGTTGAGTCTTCCCAAGACTTGCAGCGAACCGCGCCACTTAACGGAGAATCTTGTGCCCGCTTCCGACGCCAGCAATCGCCGCCGCAGCGAA
This sequence comes from Candidatus Acidiferrum sp., assembly GCA_049641765.1. Taxonomy (GTDB): domain Bacteria; phylum Acidobacteriota; class Terriglobia; order Acidiferrales; family UBA7541; genus Acidiferrum. Next base: position 87,665 of record JBAQJX010000038.1, on the reverse strand, counting down.
CGCGTGATGCTACAGGTCCCGGTCACCGTGATCGCGGAAACGCCTGACCGCGTCCCCGTGCAGGAAGACACGCACACCCTGGTCGTGAACGCGCACGGCGGCCTGATGAAATTGAAAATGGACCTGCTCACCGGCCAGCCGATTATCCTCGTGAACCCGCAAACCGGCATGGAGCAGAGCTGCCGTGTGGTTCGCATCGATGAGCCGACCGCGGATTACTTCGCCGTGGCCTTTGAGTTCGATCGCCCTGCGCCGAACTTCTGGCCGGTCACTTTTCCACCCTCGGACTGGGGATTTCCGCGGGATTAATGTAAACGGGGCAAACAGGTTCAGCCGGGAAGGTGCGCCGCCGAGCGGCGATTTCCGGCCCGCAACTATCCAGGCAGTGCCGGGTTTATAAGGCAGGGGGCAGATATGCCTATGGAGGCCCTTCCGATGCGCAAATTGCGCCAAATCAAATCATCACACTTGCTTTTGACCGTCGCCGCACTTCTTTGCGTAGCTCTCGTGGTCGGCTGCGACGAGTATGTTCGCGTCATTCGCGACCATGATGTACGCATTCCCAAAAACGCGACCTGGGCCTGGCGCCCGGCTCCTCAGGAAGCAGCCGCTGCCGGAGACAATCGTCCAGTCACTTCGCGTGACACCGTCGCGCGCAACGAAGCTCCACGCCGCGAAGCCGCCGCAGCCGCCGATGACGCCGTCGACCGCGAGCGCGTGAAGACGGCGATCGAGCAAGCACTCAACGCCAAGGGTTTCAAGCAGGTTCCCGATCCGGCCGCCGCCGAATTTCTGGTCGACTATAAATTTGCGGTGAAGCGCGGCAATGCCGCCGTGCCCGCGGCCTACCCCGGCGCTTATCCGGGCCTCGTCTGCGGTCCGTTCCGCTGCTGGCAGACGTGGGGCTACGGTCCCGCCTACGTGGGCTACGAAAATGTCCAGTTCCGCGAAGGCACGATCGTCTTCGACTGGATGCAGAAGGCGCCTCGTCACCTTGTGTATCGCGCCATCGGCGTAAAGCCGGTGCGCTATGATGCCTTCTCGCTCACCGAGGGCGACATTCACAGCCTTGTTCACGCTCTTCTTGGGCAACTGAAGCCCGGCAAGTAGCCGGCGTCTTCACTTTCTGATTCACTGGCATTCGCACTTAGAAAAGAGGCAGGCCTTCGCGCCTGCCTCTTTTTTTTGGTATTTGGGTTTTTGCTTTCTTGCCTACTCACGGCTCTGCCTCTATCCTCCTTTCTTATGCTTCTCAGTGATCAAGTCGCGCTCATCACCGGCTCTGGCCGCGGCATCGGCCGCGCCATCGCGGAACTTTTTTCTACCGAAGGCGCTTCTGTCTTCCTAACGGCGCGCACACAATCCGAACTCGCCGCCACCGCCGAGTCCATCTCCAGCCACGGCGGGCGCGTGCACTACTCCCTCGGCGACCTCGCTCGCGAAACCGACTGCACTCGAATCGTTTCGGAAGCGCGCATCAAATTCGGCCGCATCGATATCCTCGTCAACAACGCCGGCCACTACGGCCCGGTCGTCCCGGTGGAGGACTATCCGCTCGCTGAATTCGACAACGTCATCGCCGTGCATCTCCGCGCCGCATTTTTGTTGAGCAAACTTATCCTGCCGGAAATGTACGCGCGCGGTTCCGGCGTCATTCTGAATATCTCGAGCCTTTCGGCCAAAGCTGCTTTTCCGTGGGGTTCCGCTTACGCCGCGGCAAAAGCGGGGATGCTCGCGCTCACGCGCATCACGGCGGCGGAAGCGGCGCGCAAAGGCGTGCGCGTCAACGCGATTTGCCCCGGTCCGGTCACCGAGACGCGCATGTCGAAGGAATTGGGCAACACGCTGGCCGCAAAACTCGGCGTCAGCCCGGAGGAACAACTCGCTGGATTTCTGAATTCCATTTTGCAGGGCCGCGGGCAAACTTCCGCGGAGGTCGCTCGCGCCGCGCTCTTTCTCTGCTCGAATCAATCCACGGCCATCACCGGGCAATCGATCAACGTCGATGGCGGCGCCGCGTTTTTCTAGATCAACTTTACAATTTTCGCTCGCCGCTTGGTCACTTTGCTCCCGCAGGCAGGATGTTGATTGTGTGGAGCCAGGTCTCCACCAGCTCTGGCCAGTGTGTAATGGGCAACTCGGTGCGCCGCAATCCATAGCCGTGCCCGCCCTGCGCGTAAATGTGCAACTCGGCCGGAACTTTGGCGTTCTTCAGCTGCAAAAAATAAACCGTGGAGTTTTCAACGTGCACCGGATCGTCTTCCGCTTGCACGAGAAACGTAGGCGGCGTTTGCTCCGTCACGTGGATTTCCGCATTGGGCGCGAAGTTTTGTTCCGCGATCGCCAGGTAGCCGGGATAAACGATGACCGCAAAATCCGGGCGGCAACTGAGCTGGTCGGCCGCGTCGACCGGATCGTACAGCCGCTTGTCGAAGTGCGTGCTGATCGCCGCGGCAAGATGACCTCCCGCGGAAAAGCCGAGCACGCCGATGCGATGCGGATCGAGCTTCCAGTCCGCCGCGTGTGCACGCACAATGCCCATCGCGCGCTGCGCGTCCTGCAACGCCGCAGCGGACTTGGGATATGGCCCGCTCTCCGGCACGCGATATTTCAGCAAGACGCACGTGATTCCCTTCGACGTCAGCCAGTCGCACACTTCCGTTCCTTCAAGATCGATCGCCAAAATCCTGTAGGCTCCGCCCGGAAAAACAATCACTGCCGCGCCGGTGTTGTTACTCGCGGACGTGTACAGCGTGAGCGTCGGCGTCGAAACATTGCCGAGACGAATCACTCTTCTCCCTGCAGTCGCATTGTCCTTCGGCGTGGTCATGTCGGCTTCTGGCATTTCGCTGGGCTGCGCTCCAGGCGCGCCGTTCGGCCATACGTTCAATGTTGTGTAACCCGGTGCGGGCGGCCAGCCCGAGCCTTGTGCGGCTAAGTTGGTGGAAATTGCGGCAAGCGCAGCGAGTAGAACTAAAATATGTCGCACGATGAATCTTTCAGATTCTTAATCCGCCCGGAGCGCTTGCGTTACGTCCACGCGTGAAGCGCGAATCGCCGGAAGCGCGGAGGCGACAACGGCAGCGACGAGCAAAATAAACGCCGAGGCAACCACCGGTACGGCACTCGGCATGCGCATAACCGCAAAATAGCTTCCCGCAAATCGCGCGAGAATATATCCGCCGCCCGCGCCGACGGCCACTCCGGCAAGCGCCATCATTGCGCCCTCGCGAATCACTCCAGCCAGGAGCCGCTCCGGCGGCGAGCCCAACGCCAGGCGAATCCCAAACTCGCGCGTGCGGGCGCTGACGGAGAAGGCCAACACGCCGGCGACACCGACCAGCGCAATCGCCAGAGCCACACACGCAAAGACACCGAAGACCACCGTGTTCAAACGATCCGGCGTAAGAACTTCCGCTCGAATATCTGCCAGCGTGGCGGCGCGCTCAACGGGCTGGTCGACCGACATATCGCGAATGATTTTCGTGATGGGCGTCACTAACTCATACGGATTCGCGTGCGTGTGCACGAAAAGACGCCCGCCCCAGATGTCTCCCCCACTATCGAACGGGCTGTAGACCGTAAGCGTCGGGCCGGGAACGACGTGATCATCGTCAACATCGCCGGCAACGCCGATGATGCGCCGCGGGGCTGTGCTGACGTCGACGAACTTCATCACCGGATCGGTCCAATAAACATGCCGGTTGATGGCGTCCTGGGTCGGGAACATGCGCTTCGCGAGAGTTTCGCTGACGATCACGACCGGGTCCTTGCTCTGGCCGTCTAGCGCGTTAAAATCCCGCCCCGCGATGATCGGTACTCCGAGTGCGGCAAAGAATCCCGGTGAAATGTCTCTCATCTGCGCGCGTGGATCTTCTTCGCCGGGAACGCTGACGTGTCCCTCGGCCGAAAACTCAAAGCCCGGACCGAAAATTCCGGCATCACGCCAGGGCACCACGATCCCGAACGCGGTCTTGTCGACACTGGGAAGTTCGTCGATGCGACGGATGGATTCTTTATAAAAGTCGGCGACCTGCTGTGGAGTCTTGCCGTACGACATGGCCGGAACATTGACAGCGAGGACGTGCCGCACGTCGAGCCCGGTTTGCGCGTCTTGCATCGAGAGGAGCGTTTTGAGGAGCATGCTCGCCCCGGCCAACAGCATGAAGGACGCAGCAATTTGCGTAATGGCAAAGATGCGCAGCCGGCGATTTGTGCTGCCGGTGATGCGCACTCCTCCGCTCGTAAGCCCCGGCGTTTGCGAAGTGTTCGCATTCGGAAGATGCGGCACGTAAGCCAGAAGGACCGCTGCGATGACGGCGAGCAGCGCGCCGACCCAAAGCATGCTCGAGTCGACGGTCAAATCGAGCGCGCGCACGGAAAAGCGCGATGCGTAGCGAGCCAGCACAGCCAAGAGTGGACGAGCGCTCAGCACTCCCAGCGCCGCCCCCGCAACGCAGAGAATCAAACTTTCCGCGAGCAACGTTCGGCGCAATGCGCCGCTGCTTGCCCCTAGCGCCGATCGGATGGCCAGTTCACCTTCGCGGCGGACGCTGCGCGCAAGAATCAGGTTGGCGGCATTCGAGCACGCGATGATGAAAACCAATCCGGAGGCGGCCAGCAAGACGAGGAGAACCGTGCGCGCGCCCGAAGTGATTTGATCGCGCAGAAGCCTGGCGTCAATCTGGAAGTCGCCTTGCGTGGAATAGGCTTCGGGGTGGTCCTTCTTCATGTTCGCGTAGACCGAGCGCAGTTCCGCGCGCGCTTGATCGAGCGTGACGCCGGGCGCCAGCCTGCCGAAAAGTTCGGTCATGCGGTGAACGCGGCCGGTCACCATCGTGGCAGAAAGGTGATGCGGGCTAGTGACGATGTTCGCGATGATCTCCGTCTCTGCCGGATAAGGAACGGAAGGTTCGAGCACACCAATGATCGTGGCCGAACGTGTGCCCAGGCGAACGGTTTTCCCAAGAACATCTGGATCGGCTTTGAGCACGGCTTTCCAGAAGCGATACGTCAACACGCATACGCCGGCAGCCTTGGGCCCATCATCCTGCGGACCGATAAGACGGCCGAGAACCGGATGCAGTCCCATCACCTCGAAATAGGTGCCGCCAACCACGCCGGAGCGAACTTCGCGAGGCTCGCCGAGGCCAACCATCGTGAAGCCGATGACCGAAAAATCGCCAAATTCGCTCACTGACTTGACGCTGGCTTTAATGTCCTGGATTTCGGGCACGGAGAAGTTCACGTTTTCGCTGCCGATGCCCATGGCGCTCTGGCGGATGTAAATGAGACGGTTCTCATCGGCATTCACCAACGGACGAAGCAGAACTCCGCGAACCAAACTGAAGATCGCCGCGTTTGCGCCAATGCCCAGCGCAAGCGTCAGAATCACGGTGATGGCTAAGCCCTTGGCTCGCAGAAGGGAGCGCAGCCCAATCTTCAAATCCTGGAGGAACATCTCTGGTTTGAAACTCATTTCCCGTCTCCCCGTTCTCTTCAACTCTTGCGACCGCAACTTCCGTGTCAAGCGGCTTGCTCGCAGTTGATCATCCACGGAATTCCGAATCGATCGACCAGCATCCCAAAGCGAACCGACCAAAAAGTCTTTTGGATCGGCATGTGAATTTTTCCATCCTGAGCCAATTCCTGGAAAATGCGCTCCGCCTCCGCAGCCTCTTTCACGCCAAGCGAGACGGAAAATCCCTGCGGAGCCTGATAGCGTCCCGGAGGCGCGTCCGAGCCCATGATGTACGTATCGCCCAACGTCATCCGGCCGTGCATGACCTTAGTTCCCCATTCGGCAGGCACCTGTCCCGCCATGGGCGAGTCTCCAAAATTTGACAGCAACTCGATTTTGCCACCGAGGGCTTTCTCATAAAACCTAAAAGCCTCTTCGCATTGGCCGTTGAAGAGAAGGTACGCATTCAGTTGCATCGTTTGCTCCTTGTTGCGGCTGGTGGCACGGAAATCAGTTCGCCCGAAACTATGCCAATTTGACTTGCACAATGCAAGTGAAAAGAGCATAGTCTACTTATATGCCAAAAAAGAAGGCTGAGGCAAAGCGGAGATCCGGGTGCCCGCTAAATGCCTCGGTGGAAATGCTGGGAGACCGATGGTCTCTGTTGATTATCCGCGACATGATGATTCGCGGATATCGGGCCTTCAACCAATTTCTACGGTCGGATGAAAAAATCGCCACAAACATTCTGGCGGACCGGCTGCGCAGGCTTGAATCGTATGGAATTATCGAGTCGGAAAAAGATCGTGCCGATGGACGAAAGCTGGTCTACGCGCTGACAGCCAAAGGAATCGACCTCGCGCCGGTGCTTGCGGAAATGGTGTTGTGGGCGGCGCGGCATGAAGAGACCGGCAATCAGGCGTTGGTTCGGGACTTGCGCGCCGACAAGGAAAAAGTGATCACGGCCGTACGCCAAAAGTGGGCCAATGAACAGCGTGCCGCCGCCAACTGAGGGGCTTCCCGACAAACCGCATAAAATACCGTCATGAAGTACACAAGCCAGAAAAGGAAGAAGGCCAGCCGCTCTCTCAGGACGGCTGGCCCTCTTCTTGTTATTGCTCTCGACAGAGTCTGTGTCTATCCTGAAGGAGGCAGGCTAGGCAGCTCTGTGTGTGCACCGGCCGAAGCCAGAAACTTGTTTGCGGCTTAGCGAGCCGCAGCTGAACCCGGGCGGCGCAGCGGCCGACGGGCCATGTCTTCCACGGCGTTCACTCCGCGCCGGGCCATATCGACAACCGGGTGCTGGCTGTCTGCGAGGCGCTGAACGCCCGCTTCCCAAACCTTCTGAAGCATGTAGAGGCTCATGACCGCAAGAGCAATCACCACGAACCCGACGATAAACAATGCAAAGGCCGCCAGGAGTTCGCGAACGAAATACAGTTGCAGCGCGAGCACAACTCCCAAGAACCACCACATCCACTTTCGATTACTGTCTTTGATCTTCATCTTTCCTCGGTTCCTGAACCCCACTTGCTGAAACAACTTCGAACTGACTTGGACCCTTGTGAATCCTTCTTTCACCTGCCCGTTAGATGCGCGAGACCTGTCAATTGGTCCAGCCCCTTACACCTGTCCCATTTGACACCAGACCTGTCCTAAACGCGATGGTACAGAAGTCACATTTTGGGGCCTAAACTAGTCTCCCGGTACTCTCATAACGGGCTCAAAATTAGCGTAAACGTTTTACTATCAATAGGATAAGCAGAATCTAAGTTTCGCCACAGTTTTCGCCTGTTTTTCCCTGTACCAGGCACTCGAAACCTGACCCTGGGTACAGGGATTTCTAGGCCCCGGAAATGGTGTCTGAGGAGGCCGATTCGTATCAAATTCGGACAGTACAGGTGCTCGAGAGGATGGTAAAACGGGCTTCCATTGAAGCCGGAGACGATCAAGACAAAATGAAAACCGCGCTGGCGGGGTAATCTTCCCTCGACAGCGCGGCTCGAATGCGGTGAAGTTGTAAGTTAGACTTTTTTCAAGAGCCGCGTGATCCAAACGAGAATGACAGCCCCAATGAAAGCCACAATGATGGCACCGAAGACTCCGCCACCGGGCCAGAGGCCCAAATGGCTGAAGACCCAGCCGCCGACGACACCGCCGAGAATGCCAAGAATGATGTCTACGAGGACACCATAGCCGCCACCCTTCATAACAAGTCCAGCGAGCCACCCGGCGATGAGCCCAACGACGATCCAAGTGAGAAACCCCATGTAGTGCCTCCTTAGGACGAAATGCGAATAGGTGCAGGCGGGATAGAGATCATTTAGAGGATACCCTTCCCGAATGTCAAGCGAATGCCGGTGGAAAGAAGGAGGTCATTCTTCTTGAAACCGGGCAGAGGATCGCTGAGGAAGCGATCGCTGTAGGTGACTTGCCAACTGAGCCAGTTCTTCAGCTTGGTGGCGGCCGTGGTGTCGAACTGGAAGCGATAGGTTCCAGTGTCGGAGACGTTGGGATACAGGCTGAATTGTTCGGTGATTGTCGTGCGATTGTTAATCTTGGCGTTGAAGGTTTCACCGAGGTCGATTTCACCGTTCTTGCGAGTGACCGCGGCAATCGCGGGCGTGGTCGTGGTTGCAGCAATGGCACCAAAGAAGTCCTGGTCGAAGTCCCCTCCGACGAACAGGTCAAAAACGGTGTTCTTGGTTTTGATGGCGTGGTAGCCGCCGCCACCGCCCACGACGTTGCGTAGATCAAGATCCTGGAACTGATCGTATTCAAAGTCCGTGAAGCCGAAGACGAAGAGCCGGTCGCTGACATCCAAATCGCCGCGAACGCCGCCGCGAATGGCGTGAGCGGTTGTGGCGCTGACACCGTCGATGGTGCTGTCCGTATAAATCGCGGTGGTGTAGACCGAGATCTTGTCGCGCTCCGTGACGCGCGCGGCTTTGCCGGAGAGCGAATAGGTCAGAGAGTCCGAATTGCCCCGGGTGAGGCTGAGGCCGGTGTCCAAGAGGCCGCTCCAGAAATCGGTGAGGTGAGGATGGCGGAGACGCTCGATCTGGTCGTCGTAGATTTTTTGTTCGGCGTCGTCGCGAACGTCGATGACATCATCCTTGGATGCAGTGACAGCACCCGTGTCCTTGGTGGCCACTTCAAATTTTCCATCTTCGGTCGTCACGGTTCCGACGACCGTTTGACCATCCTTGAGCGCGAGGTGAAGCGTTTGAGATGAAACGATCGCTGTGACGGCATCCCACTGAATGTTGACGTCGCCCGCGAGATCGGTCTTGATCAAAAGCGTTTTCGCATCGGACTTGACGATGGTTCCCGTCAAGCGGTCGCCATTTTTGAGAGTTACCTGATCGGCGAGCGCGGAAGCGGCGCACGCGGACAGAAACACACCTAGTAATAAGCTTCGAAACACAGTCATTCTCCTTTGAATTCAGGTCCCCTACGCAATACGGGTGGGCCTACTCTGGGCGCGGTGGCTGCTCACTCTTGCGTAACTTCTCTTGCGAAGTGCAAGCATTGTAACCCAAGGAGAGGAAAATCCGCAGCGCAGAGTTGAACCGGAAGGACTGGACAGCAGAAATCGGCGGCATGGCATCAAAACCCAAAGACAGTGTTTTAGGGCCTCTTGTATACTGCGCCGCGATCCAGGCAAAAGACCGCGAGAATGATCCGAACGAAGCGATGAAGGTTCTCTTCAACGTTCAGGACAGCTCAGGATGTTTGCGAGCCGCGCCAACAGCACGCACAGGCAAGGCATGCGCTCCTTTGCAAATGGGCTAAAATCAGTTTGAAAGTGGGAGATTTAATGACGCCGCGAACTCGACGTTTCGCATTTTTATTTCAGGCAGGCGCTCTTTTTTCCTGCGGATGCGGCAAATCATCAGCGGAGAAAGCGCCGCAGGGCCAGCCGGGAAAGCCAACTCAAGAGATGACCCATGAGAGAACCAATAGCCAAGGGAGACTTCGATGCCTGAACTACTGATCTTTGACCCGCTTCATACCGCCGTCTTGAGCATGGACAACCAGGCGGGAATCATTGCGGCATACGTTTCGGATCATGAAGCGATGCTGACACGCGCGGCCAGCGTGCTTGAGACAGCGAGAAACAAGGGGATGTGCGTCATCCACGTTCAAGTAGGATTTCGCCCAGGAATTCCCGAAGTGGGCTCGCGAAATCCGCTGTTTGGCGCCCTGAAGGCATCCGTGCAACACCGGCAACTGTTCGAAGGGCCTTCTGGCGCGATTCATCCTCGCCTTGCGCCACAAGCCGACGATATTGTCGTTACGAAACATCGCGTGAGCGCATTCAAAGGCACGGACCTCGACATGATCCTGCGCGCGAAGGAGATCGACACGCTTGTCCTGTTCGGAATTGCCACCAGCGGGGTGGTGCTGTCCACGCTGCTCGAGGCATCGGACGCCGACTACCGCATCTTCGTGATTCGAGACTGCTGCGCGGACCTGGACGCAGAGCTACATTCCAATCTGCTTGACAAACTCTTTTCGCGCCGAGCCACGGTCTTGACCGCGAGCGAGTTCGCCGCCGCCGTGAGTTGAAAGTTCCGCTCCGCCGTCAGCCTGGCGCTTGCGGGCAGCGGCTGGCGGCCAAACTCCAATTTGCTTTTTCGCTGGCTGCGGCAAACAATATTCTTTCGGGCGAATGAGTGTTGCTCGCCGAGGAGAATCAGATGCCTGAAGCCGTGATCGTATCCTCCGTTCGCACACCCGTCGGCAAAGCCTTCAAGGGATCCTTGCGCGCGACACGTCCCGACGACCTCGCGGCATTGGCTATTAAAGAAGCGCTGGCGCGCGTTCCAGAGCTGAACGCGCAGGAAATCGACGATGTAATTCTAGGATGCGCGATGCCGGAGGGCGAGCAAGGCATGAACGTGGCTCGAATCGCGGCGCTTCGCGCGGGGCTGCCCATCGAGATTTCCGCGATGACGATCAACCGGTTTTGCTCTTCGGGCTTGCAGGCGATCGCGATTGCCGCCGAACGAATCCGAGGCGGCTCGGCGCATGCGATTGTGGCCGGCGGAACCGAATCGATGACCATGGTGCCGATGGGTGGAAACAAGATTTCGCCGAATCCATGGCTCGTGGATCACAATCCGGACGCTTACATCAATATGGGGCTGGGCACGGAAAATATCGCGCGAAAGTTTGGGATCACACGCGAACAGGCCGATCAGTTTTCCGTGGAATCGCACAAAAAAGCATTGGCGGCGATCGCGGCCGGGCACTTCAAGGATGAGACTATGCCGGTGGAAGTAAAGATCACCTCAGTGCCCAACGGAAATGGAACAGGAAGCGCTCAAGCAAAGGGCGCACTGAAATCGACGACACAGACTTTTACATTTGATACGGATGAAGGGCCGAGAGCGGATACTTCGCTCGAGGCACTTGCGAAACTGAAGCCCGCGTTTCACGTTTCGGGAACGGTAACGGCGGGCAATAGCTCGCAAATGAGCGATGGCGCGGCGGCCGCGGTGGTGATGAGCGAGGAGCGAGCGCGCGCGCTTGGGCTGAAGCCGCTGGCACGATTTGTGGCGTATGCAACGGCAGGAGTACTGCCGGAAGAGTTCGGCATCGGACCAGTGGCTGCGATTCCAAAAGCGCTGAAACTCGCGGGACTCTCGCTGAACGACATCGCGGTTTTTGAATTGAACGAGGCATTCGCGGCCCAATCGCTGGCCGTGATTCAGCAAGCGGGACTCGATCCGGCGCGTGTGAATCCCAATGGTGGCGCGATTGCTCTCGGACATCCGCTCGGATGCACGGGAGCGAAGCTAACGGCCACGATTCTGCGCGAATTGCAGCGACGCAACGCCCGCTATGGAATGGTGACGATGTGCATCGGCGGGGGAATGGGCGCCGCAGGAATCATAGAGCGGCTCTAGTGCGACCGCGAGCCGCTCTTGGAATGCTCCCGATTTTTGCATTTTGTGAATGAAACGCTTCCGCGCTGCGGAGCGTATAACTTGCCAGTACGCTGTGCGCATTCCCAGGAACCGTTGCGATGAGAATTGCTGTGCTGTATGGTCTGGCTCTGCTGCTGTCCTCCGCCGCCGCGGCGCAAACGCCGGACTCTTTGCCGCCTGATCTGAAAAAAGATATCGATATCAACATTCAGAACCCCATAAAGACGGAAGGGGCCGTTGACATAGCGGACGAGCCGCACCACGCGCACGTTTTTCAGAACGGCTACGTGCAGGTTTACAACGTGACTGTGCCGCCGCTGGACGCAACGCTCATGCACCGGCACAATTTGCCGTACATCTATCTGACTTTGGGCGACGCCGACATCGTCAATGAAATCGAGGGGAAGGCGCCCGTACACATGACGATTGAGGATGGAACAACGCGGTACACGCCAGGCGGGTTCGCGCACATCGCGCGCACTAATGCCGGAATTCCTTTCCACAACATCACGGTGGTGCTGGAGCATCCGCAGGAGTCGCCCCACAATCTTGGCGAAAAGGCCGCGGACCGGCCGCTTGGCTCCTGCCCGCGGAGCAGCTCCACGGCGGCGCAAAACGATCAAATTCCTGCGGAGCAAGTGGCTCCCTGTTTTGAAACGAACGAAGTACGCCTGGAGCTGGTAAGGGTCGAGGGCGGAAAAGATTTCGTGGAGACGAATCCGGAGACTGCCGCATTGCTGGTGGCGATGAGCAATGCGAACCTGGACGTTTCGCTGAGCGGACAACACGCGGCGTTCTTGCACGCGGGAGATGTGCTCTGGCTGCCGGCAGGGACCTCACGCAAAGTTGTCGATTTTCTGGGAATACGGTCGCAGTTTTTGCTGCTATCGTTCAAAGACTCGGGCGTTGCAGCGGCCAAATAGCGAGCGAGGCTTGGCCGGCTCAGCCCGATAGTAAGAGTTCGTCGAGGCGCTGTTGCCACTGCTTTCCAAATGCTTCGACTCTTGACGAATCCAAGCCGAACGCAGAGAGCCAAATTTGCGCTTCGACTCCCTCCGACGAACCTTCGATAGCCAACCAAAGCAGCGCGTCGGTAAGCGCTTTCCAAACGTCGTCGAAAGGCGCGGAGATCTCTACCTCATTTTCGAAGCGAAATTCCTTTTGTTGTGCGACGGCTGATTTTTCGTCGGTTATGGCGCTGTCCTCTCTTCAACCGCGTTCTTTGGCCCGGCTTGCTGGTCTAGAGCAGGAGGAATTGGATAGCAGCCGACGACCAATCGAAACGGGCGGCCCTCGCCAGGCAAGCCGTCTGGATTGCTGAACGGAGAGCTGTGCCGGCCGGCAACTTCCAGAATGGCGCGCTGGAGTTCTTCGGTAAAAGCGGCGCGCTGTTCGGGCGAGGCGAAGCGCATCTCTGCATTGACGGAAAGAGTCGCCACGCGCTTGCCGGCATCGGACGCCAGTTCGAGCGAACGCGCAAGTTCGGATTGCAGCTTGGAGGCAAGACCAAGGAGATATTCTGCGGAAAAAGTGTCGGCGATTTGCGCGGGGTCGGCCGCGAGGTTGCCCAGAAGATCGGGCGAGAGGATAAAACCACGCGCGGTCGCCACATAGCACTGTTCGTAGAGGCGGCGTCGCCGGCGACGCCCAGCGCGAGCCAGAAAGCGTGCTCGAGCGAGTTCGCGAACGTGATAGTTGACGGTTTGCCGCGGCAGGTTCATGCGGCGAGCAACGCCAGTGGCGGAATCGGGTTCGAGGAGAGCGCTGAGAATCTTCAAGCGTAGAGGGTGATGGAGGAGCACCGCGGCTTGTGCAGGCTGGTGGAGCAGGGTGAGAGACGAACCGGCCGGGGCAGAGGCAGCCTGGGGTGGGCGAGAACCAGGGATTTTCCAACCGCCGCTGCGGGTGACGCGCATGAGCTTTAGTACGGCCTTTCCAAGGGTTCTGTAGCAGACCAGAGGCATTGTTCTATGGAATAATTAGTTGGTCAAGAACATTTTTACTGTCCATGGAAAGAATCGCGGACAAAGCTAGTCTTGGGGAAGTACAGGCAATTCAACTGGGTCACTAACAAAGTTTACCCGCTCCTGAGGCAGGGAGTAAAATAAGCAAGCTGGCGGTAGAACTGGCTGGAAGCGGCGCCTCTCGTTTTGGTAGCGATTCCGCGCATCGCAGCTTCGCGTGCGGATGAACACTAAGGGCAGTGCGACAAGGAGACCAGGATGACCACCGCAACGACTGCAAAATCAGCCGCAAAAGGCGGCAGCTTTCTGCTCGAGAGTCCACTCCCCCAGGAGGTGTTCACGCCCGCGGACCTGACGGACGATCAAAAGTTGATTGGGCAGACGGCCGAGGAGTTTGTAGTGAAAGAAGTCGTGCCGCAGATCAAGGACTTGGAGAACAAGAAGCCCGGCTTACTCCCGGAGTTGGTCAAGAGGGCTGGAGAAGTCGGTCTATTGGGCGGAGGAATTCCGGAGCAATACGGCGGGGCGGGGCTGGACAAGATCGCAACCACTGTCCTTACCGAGAAGCTTTCCATTTATGGAGGCTTCGCCGTGACACATGGAGCGCACGCGGGAATCGGGACGCTGCCGATCGTATATTTCGGAGACGAAGAGCAGAAGAAAAAATACTTGCCGAAGCTGGCGACCGGTGAGTTGCTCGGAGCGTACTGTCTTTCCGAGCCCCAGGCAGGATCCGACTCGCAGAACTCGCTGACGCGCGCGGAATTGAACCCGGAAGGCACCCACTACATTTTGAACGGGCAGAAGATGTGGATCACGAACGGAGGATTCGCGGACCTGTATATCGTGTTTGCGAAGGTCAACGGGGAAAAGTTCACGGCGTTCATCGTCGAGCGCGCCTTTCCCGGGATCAAGCCTGGAAACGAAGAGCACAAAATGGGGATTCACGGCAGCTCGACGACGCCGGTGTTCCTCGAAAATTGCAAGGTGCCGAAGGAAAACGTCCTGCACGAAATCGGCCGCGGCCACATCGTGGCGTTCAACGTTTTGAACGCGGGAAGGTTCACGCTGGGGGCCTCATGCGTGGGCGGATCGAAATACGTGCTGCAAAATGCTTCGAAGTATTCGAAGGAGCGGAAAGCATTCGGAAAACAGATCGGCGACTTCGGCATGATGAAGGAAAAGCTTGCGGAGATGGCGATTCAGATTTTTGCCGTGGAATCGATGGTGTACCGCTCGGCGGGGAATATCGAAGCGGCCATGGTGGAGGCTTCGGGCTCGGGTGACAAGATCCAGAACACGATGAAAGTGCTCGAGGAATACGCGATTGAGAGTTCGATCGCCAAGGTCTACGGGAGCGAGATGCTGGATTTTGTCGTGGATGAAGGCGTGCAGATGTTCGGAGGGTACGGATTCCACGAGGATTACCCGGTATGCCGCGCGTATCGCGATTCGAGGATCAATCGCATTTTTGAAGGCACGAACGAAATCAACCGCATGCTCATCATCCAGATGCTGATGAAACGCGCGATGGCTGGGCAACTGGCTTTGATTCCCGCGGCCATGAAGCTTGCGGATGAGATTCTTGCCGGGCCTTCTTTCGAAGAAACGCCCGAGGGCGTCCTCGCCGAAGAGGCACGCGTCGTGGCCAATGCCAAGAAAATGTTTTTGCAAGCAGCCGGAGGAGCGGTTCAAAAATATCGAGAAAAGCTCGCCGACGAGCAAGAACTGATCGGAGCGCTTTCCAACATGGTCATGGAGATTTATGCGATGGAGTCCTGCCTGCTGCGAGCGCAAAAGGCCGCTGCAACGAAGGGCGAAGCCGCGATGCAAAACATGATCGATGCCACCCGCGTCTTTATCGCGGACGCCGCGGAACGCGTCGAACACGAAGCCAAGCGCGCGATCACGGCCGTAAACGAAGGGGATATGCTCACCACGCAGATGGCAGTGCTGAAACGCTTCGCGAAGCGTGCACCTGTGGACACCATTCACTTGCGGCGACAGGTTGCGGCCGCCGTCCAAGCCCAGGACCGCTACCCGTTCGAAAACCGTTAAAGGGCTCGCTGGCCTCTCGCCGCCGTGAGCGAAGATCGCAGCAGATAACTGCTGGAATCGCTAGCAGCCGCTATCCGTTTATTTTGCGAACCGGCGCACGCTGTAGGAAATCGGCAGCCCGATCACGATCATGTGTACAACCAGGCCCAGGATCAAGTTGTGAAGCTGGTAAGGCCCCCTGGCGTGGAGCGCGGAAAGCGGCAAAACAACGAGGTTCATCACCTCTTCCACGGCCCCTCCAAAGAATAATCCGCACACCAGCGGGTGCTCCTTAAGAAAGCCCAGCCGGAAGCTCGCGCCGTAGTAAACGGCCGCCGCCGAACATGCAATGAAAAAGTGCAGCGCGACGCCAAGAACATAGATGCCCACGCCTCCATGAAAGGCCTGCGGGCCAAGCAGGCCGCCGGCAATGACGAGCGGGATATCCCATCCAAATAGAGTGCAAGCTTGTAGAAGGTCTAAAGTCCCGGCAATGCCGCCCCCGACAGCAATTGCCAAAAGTGGGCTTTCTTTGCGCGCTGGCCCCTTTGCAGAGTGTTCCATCATCCGATCTCCTCTCTTTTGCTGCTAGGTTGCATGCAAAATGCGGCCACACGGTAGCTTGTGGAGAATCGATAAGTCCTGAGCGCTGCCTGAAACTCCCTGAATAGTTCTGAAATCACCCTACGGGGGCGGCTGTGCGGATCGAGAAGGGTTCCTGGATACAAAACGTGCCGGAAGGCAGTCTGCGTTTATGCGTTGTGTTGGTATACTCGGCGATGGCGCTTGACTAATTGGCTTTTCTATCTGAATTCAGAGCGAATTGCCCGATCGTGCAATGGAACGGCTATCCAAAACAATGCTCCGCGTCGGCGCTTGGCACGTCAATACGGCGACCGGCGAGATTTCCCGGAATGGAGAGAATGCCCGGGTAGAGGCGCGGACAATGCGCGTGCTGCTGTGCCTCGCGCAGCGTGCGGGCGAAGTGGTCAGCATCGAAGAGCTGCTCGACCAGGTGTGGTCTGACGTCAGTGTCTCTCCTGACTCCGTCTATCAGGCAGTGACATCGCTCCGCCGTGTTCTCGGCGACGACCCGAAGCAGCCCACATACATCGCCACAGTGCCGCGGCTCGGATATCGGATGGTGGCCGCGGTTAGCCCTTGGGTGCGCGAGTCTGTGATTCAAGCGGGCACGCAGATCGCATCTGCGCACGCTTCTGGAGGCGAATCTGCAACACGGACGAATGCCAATCCCCAGAAAAAGAGTGGCTCGCGCTTCAAAGCCGGCTTCCTGTGGGCGGCCGGAGCAGTGGTTTCTCTCGCTCTTGTCGTTGGTTTCCTGTTTTATCGGGCGGCGCGGTTCCGCAGCAAGCCCGCAAGCAACGATCGCGCGGGATTATCCACAATTCCCGCGCAACCAGAGAAATCCATCGCCGTACTTCCGTTTCTCGACCTGACCGAAGGGATGACGCACGAGACTTTCGCAGACGGCATGACCGAGGAACTAATCGACAAATTCAGCAAAATCCAGGGACTTCGCGTGCCTTCTCCGACGTCCTCGTTCTATTTCAAGGGCAAACAAATACCGGTCGCCGAGATCGCCAAAACGCTGGGTGTCATTTATGTGCTCGACGGGAGCGTGCGCAAGTCCGGCACATGGCTGCGCGTCGACGTACGGTTAATTCGTGCGGATAACGGGTACATTGTTTGGTCCCAGACGTATGACCGTCCCTTCAAAGACATCTTGATGATCCAGGACGACATCGCCGGCGAAGTAACGAAAGCGCTGAGGGCGTCTATCGAGGCACAGCCAGACTAGCTAGCGATTTGAACTAGCTCAGGTTTCTTGCCTGGCTGAGGACCATTGGAATCCCAGCGAGAAGGACGGTGTCCTCGGCGGCGCACACGGTTGACGAGCGAGCCGATACCGACCGACCCACTAACAAAGTGCCCAACGCGGATCGGGCCGGCGACCTTTACCGTTCGAATCCAGTGCAGGCCGCTGCTGGCGGCGCAGCCGCACTCGGAACAGTCTGGCGCACCACCGAAGACGCAAGGCTCGACACGCGTCTCCAAATCTGCGGAGTAATTTGCCGACATTTTCGAAAAAAGGCAGTCGCTGGGACTTTTCGGAGGATGGACGAAAGCCTTCGCAATGCCATCGTTCATCAGCAGCTTCGGATATTTCTGCGCTAGAAGCGGCAACACGCGGGCAATTTCCTTGCGGTCTTCCGGAGCGAGCTTTTCGGCGCTTTCTTCGCCGATTTGTGGAGTGTAGAGACTCACCCAAACGCGGTCCACTTCAGGACGAGCATTCCAGAAAGCGACGTATTCTTCCAGGTAGCCGGGCCGCGCCATCATGGGACGCGTGATCACCCAGTGGATGTTCACCTTGCGGCCCTCGATATTCTTGAGGATGCGATCGTAGGTGGCGGGCTTTCGACGAATGTCGTGATGCTCCGGAAGACCGTCCACAGAGATCGTTACTCGAACGCGCGGCAGGTCGATCCATGGTGCCGGAATTGGAATGATGCCGCTGGTGACGACCAGCGAGAAAACATTCATGGCGCTAAGAGCGGGAAGGATTGCGCTGAGTTCGCGATGCCGAACCAGCGGTTCGCCGCCAACCAGAGAGACATGCATCGGCTGGTGTTTCCGCACCAATTCGAGCACGCCATTGACGAGGTTCTCGCCGCGAAAATCGCTGAGTTCCGTGAGCAGTTTGCCGCCGCCAAGATGGGCATCGCCATAGGCGTAGCAGCCGGGACAACTGAGCGGGCATTCGCGCGTAATCTCGATGGAGAGCATCGGCGCTTTGCCGCTGAGAATTTTGCCCCAAGCGCTGAGAATCTCTCGCGCAGTGATACTTGGATTTGGCTGAGCAGTGACCATGTGTCTTTGATGCCGGCTGTCACGCACGGGGGTGCTTGGTTGTGTCCGGCGTGCGCTATCAGGATACTCGGATGTTTCAAAATAGATATGGATACTTCGTCGAATGGGGCCGTGGAGCTCGGCTGCCACGGCTCGGGAAGGGTCAATTCCAGACGCTTCCGGCCGTCAACGACAAGTTGTATCGAAAGGCACGCGGCGCGAAACCATGCGAATTCCGCGAATCAATTCGGTTAGACTTAATCTTTTAGGGCCAATAGCTTCCAACTTAAAGAGAACGACCGGGAATGCAACGAAAACTCCTGATTGTAGCGGGCATTGTTGTCGGTGCTCAACTTGCTCAAGCTTTGCTCCTCGGGCCAACCCCATTAGGCACGCTCCTTGCAAATCTGATCGAGGTCTCGGCCAGCGCGTTGGCTGCGGCGATGTGCTTCGGCGCGGCGCGAAGAGCGAAAGGGATGGCTCGGCCGTTTTGGACCCTGGTGGGTTGCGCCATGGCCGTCTGGGGCATCGCGAACATTGGCTGGATGTATTACGAATTCTTCCTGCACACCAAGCCGATCCCTGGTTCCGCGGTGCGGTTCCTCTTCAGCGTGCAAGGGATCTTCTTCGCGATGGTGCTGTTTCTCGACCAGAAGAAAGACTCCTCCGAGTTTGAACCTGAATTCCTTCTGGACTTCACGCAGATCGCAATCGTTTTTTTCTTCCTCTACCTCGGTCTTTACTACTTGCCTTCGCAGGATTTCAGCGAGCACGGCGGCACGGCGCGGCGGTTCTGGGTGGAGTTTGGCGAGCTTGGAACGATCCTGGCGCTGGCGGTCTTCCAGATTTTCCAGGCGCGGGCGAAACATATCCGGCAGCTCTATTCCGGTTTTGCCGCCTATATGTCCGTATTTATTGTCGGCATGGCGATTTCGGAATACCGCCAAGCCGTCAAGGGCACACCTACAGGAACTTTGTTCGATCTCTGCTGGACGATTCCGTTTCTCTGGGTGGCGCTCTGGGCCGCGCGATGGCAGCCTCTTTCCGTGGAACGATCCCTCGGGAGCGAGGGCAGAAGGACGATCACCGGGGTCGCGCTGAACAATGCGATGTTCGCGGTTGCTCCGCTCATTGTTCTCGTCCAAGTGGCTCAGTTCCCTTCCGAGTGGCGAATTCTCCGATTCTCGCTCCTTGGCGTTTCGATTCTTTGTTTTGCGGTGCGTTTGGGAATCAGCGGATTCCGCGAAGCGGAGACGGCGGAGCTGGCGCGCAGACAGACGATGGCGATGGACTCCGCGGTCGAGGGCATTTCCATCGTCGGCGAAGATGGAAAGCACATCTACGTGAACGCCGCTTTTGCGCGGATGCTGGGCTACGACAAACCGGAGTCCATGCTGGGCGTGCATTGGCAGAGGGTGTATGACCCGCGAGACATTGAGCAGTTCGAAGTGCAAGTTCGAAAGTCTCTCGTGAGCGAGGGCAAGTGGTCCGGGCAAATCAATTTGCGGCGGCACGACGGGACAAGCGTCCCGGTGGAAATGGCTATAACGCCGCTTTCCAATGGCGTCACGGCGTGCATTGGCCACGACATCAGCGCACGACAGGAAGCCGAAAAAGCGCGGGTGGATGCGGAAATCAAATACCGGACGCTCGTGGAGCAAGTTGCGGCGATCAGCTATATCGCAGAGTTGGGCCTTCAGGGCGAATGGATCTATGTGAGCCCGCAAATCGAGGCCATCACGGGATACACACAAGAGGAATGGCTCTCCAAGTCCAGCGAATGGCTGCGGCACATTCCGAAAGAGGATCACCCGGTAATCATCGCAGCAGAGGAAGCGAGTTTGCGCGGCGAGCGATTCCAGGCGGAATACCGGGTCGTGCGGAAAGATGGCTCGGTGATCTGGGTCAACGACACGGCTGTAGTGGTTTCCGGAAGCGACAGTCATCCAGTCATGGAAGGCATCATCGTCGATATCACGGAACGGAAGCTGCTTGAAAACCAACTGCAACAATCGCGAAGAATGGAAGCCGTGGGCAGGCTCGCCGGAGGAATCGCGCACGATTTCAACAACCTCTTGACCATCATCAAGGGGTATGCCGAGTTGGCGTTGCAGAGGACTGGCATACAGCCGGAGCTTCGCGCGGATGTGATGCAAGTGGAAAATGCCGCAGAGCGAGCTTCCATGCTGATCCGGCAATTGCTGGCGTTTAGCCGGAGACAGGTTCTGCAGCCAAAGGTGATCGACCTGAATGCGATCGTGCTGGGCCTGGACAAGCTTCTGGCCCGGCTGATGGGCGAACACATTGAGATGGTAACGCGCTGCGGGCCGAAGGTTGGAAACGTGAAGGCCGATCCCGCGCAAGTCGAACAGGTAATCATGAATTTGGTCGTCAACGCGCGCGATGCCATGCCGAACGGCGGGCGATTGACGGTGGAGACGGAAAACGTGGAGCTGGACTCGACGTATGCGCGCGACCACGTCACTGTTAAACCCGGCCGATACGTGATGTTGGCGGTTTCTGACACAGGGATGGGGATGAGCCCTGACACCGTGGCTCATATTTTCGAACCTTTTTTCACGACGAAGGAAAGCGGCAAAGGAACCGGCCTCGGACTTTCCACCGTCTACGGCATCGTGAAGCAGAGCGGCGGATATATCTGGGTCTATAGCGAACCCGGCAAAGGCACGACGTTCAAGGTTTATTTGCCTCGCGTTATGGAACAAGTAGACGCGAAGTCCGGGCAGGTGGAAATAGCAGGGACCGGCAAAGGCACGGAAACCATTCTGCTCGTGGAAGACGAAGAAGCCGTACGCGAACTGGCGAGCACAATACTCTCCGCCAAAGGATATTCGGTCGTGGCCGCGAAGAGCACACGAGAGGCGGAAGAGTTTTCCGATAAGCACAAAGGAGAGATTCACCTTTTGCTGACGGACATTATTATGCCGGGAACGAGCGGCCGGGAACTGGCTCTGCGGATTACGAAACGGCATCCACGGACGCGCGTCCTTTATATGTCTGGCTACACTGACAACGTGCTGGCTCAGGGTGGCGTGCTGGAAGAAGGGCTTGCCTTTCTTCAGAAGCCTTTTACGCCGCGGGCGTTGGTCCAAAAAGTGCGGGACGTGCTCGATAGCCCCGTGCACGCAAAATAGATAGCTGGGTCGCTCGATCGTTACCTCCTCCCTGGTTCCATCATTCCTTCTTTATTCCTTCATTCCGTTTGATCCGCTGAGATGAATGGTCTTGCCGGTGGCGGCGGATTGGCGCGCGGCGTCGAGAATTTCCGTAACGATCATGTTCGTTTCGAGCGAAGAGAGCCCTCGCGGCTTCATTCCATCGAGAACGACGGCTCTCAGATAGTCGACGGAATCGCTTTCGCGGGGATCGAGCGGCTTGGCGTCTTCCAATTTTTCTCCTTGCTGATTGGGCAAGCGCACGCGAACAGAGTCGCGTGCAACCGTGATTGCATAACCTGTCTGCCCGTAGACTTCCATATCTTTGCGAGAGAAGGGCCAGTTCCAGGAAGCCTGAAGAATGGCTTGGGCTTTTGGATACGTGAGGACAATGGTGGCTTCATCGTCCACACGCGGATAGATATCGGGCTTGATCTGCTGCGTGACGGCGGTGACCGTGTCAGGCCGGCGGTTGTCCATCAGCCAGGTCATCAGATCCGCTCCATAACAACCGAAATCGAACAGGGCGCCCGCGCCATTCAGCTTCGGATCCGTGAGCCACGCGAGAAACCACGGCTCGACGTTGATTTCTTTCGGGCCCTGGTGGCCGTCGTGTACGACAACTTTGCGGATGTCGCCGATGGCGTTTTCATGGACGAGGTCGTACGCCGCGCGATTGCTGCGATACCAAGTCGTTTCATAGTTGACGAGAACGGGGATGTTTGCCCGTTGAGCGGCAGCTTGCATCGCGCGGGCGTCTTCGTTGCTCACGGCGAGGGGCTTCTCCATCATTACGGGGACGTGGTGGCGGGCGCAGGTTTCGACTGCACTGCGATGGTCGAACGTATTTGTGTAGACGAGGACAGCTTGCGGCTTGGTCTTCTCGAGCATTTCGTCGACGCTGGCGAAGAAAATATCGTGTGGGAGAGAGAACTTGGATTCGTAGAAGGAGGCGAGTTTGGTGTCTGCCTCGGCGACGCCGACGATTTGAAGATCCGGGCGATGCAGGTTTTGCTGGAGGAATCCGCCAACGTGGCCGTGAACGAGGCCTGCGATGCCGACGCGAAGCGGGGACGAGGAAGGCGTGGTTTGGGCCGAGAGCGCAGAGGCGGCGAAACATGCGATCGCGATGGCGCGGAAAAGAATGGAGAGCAAGGTCTTAGGCATTAGTGGCTCCTGGATACGGGGCGGATGGTAACACCAAGTTGAAGCAGCGTTGAAACCGGGTACCACCCACCCGGGTGTTTTGACGAAAGAGTGCGGAAGTGATTGAGGCGAAAAGAGTTGACGAATTGCGAAGTGCAAAAGAGTGCGCAAGAGTATGAAAACAAAGGAAGCGTAAACCTTTTGGAAAGACATTTATGCGCACTCTTGCAAGAAGCGAGGCGAGCAGACAGAGAGACTCCTTCCGACAGGATCGGAATCTGCGATCGCTGCGTGCGGGAACGATAGCGAGGTGTGGGAGTGACGAGTTTGCAAAACTTCGGCGGTTTGACGGGGATACCCTTCCCGGTTTCTTGTAAGTGTTGATTCTGGGGGAGTTGAAGTGTAGCGGAATCAGCAGTTGTGGAAGTGTTGATTCTGAATGGGTTAGGGCAGGACGGATTTTATAAACTGGTAATCCGGGTGGGACTGAAGATTTTGGGGGAATTTGAAGGACCGCGCGGCGGAGGCGCATGACTTGCTGGGGCGCGGACAGAAGCCGAGCCTTTATCGGCGAGGAAAGTATAGCATATTATTACTATTTGTCAAGGATAAACTATAAGTCGTTTGTTTAGTGCGGGTTGACGGGACGGGGAAGCCTGGGGACCTTGGCTAATTGAGGGAACCATGCAGCCCGTGCGCTTAGGACCGAGGAGGGAGCCCGTAGGATGAAAGTTGCATCATATTGCGCTAGGCGAATACAAAGCAAAGATATATTCTTCGCTTGCACTCTTGAAACTGCGGGCCAGAGAGGAAAAGCAGGGCCTTGATGTGTTGCCCGAATTTACGAAACACACTCGGTGGTGCTATCCGAGATGCTAGAATCGCGCTCCATGAATAGTTCCGAGAGTTCGGGTTCAAGTGTTTTAGGATTCCTTGAAATGGCGCCGTTGCCGACCGCCCGAGCGGCGGCTACGGAAAATCGTGCAGAATTGGACGCACTTTTGAGTGCCAAGATCCCCCGTTACACGTCAGAAGACACCAGCCTCGTTGTCTTCGGTTCACTGGCGAGAGGAGAGTGGACTTCAGCTAGCGATCTGGATTGGACCTATTTGATAGATGGCCAAGCGAATTCGGATCACTTGAGGATCGCACAGAAGATGCGGAGTGTTTTGCAAGAGAACAAGGACAAATTTCGGCCACCCGGTCAGACTGGAACGTTCGGGAATATGGCGTTTAGCCACGACATCATTCATCAAATCGGAGGGCAAAACGACACCAACAAGAACACGACACAGCGAATTCTCCTATTGCTGGAATCAACGACGATTGGCAAAAACACTCAGGCATATGAGCGAATAATCAGGGCTGTTATCAACCGTTACCTCGAAGAAGACAATCACCTACTAGTCGAAGACGAGACCCGATATCGGGTTCCGCGTTTTCTTCTTAACGACATCGTCCGTTTTTGGAGAACGATGGCTGTTGATTTCGCCAGCAAGCAGAGAGATCGTGCTGGAGAGGGTTGGGGATTACGTAACGCAAAACTTCGAATGTCTCGAAAACTGATTTTTGCTTCGGGCCTGCTAGTGTGTTTTGGTTGCAGCTTGGATTCGGAGCCTCAGAAGAAGCTATCCGCGGATAAACGTAATATAAGACTTAATCTTGTGAACTACCTCAGAGACCAGATCAAGTTAACGCCTCTCGAGATTTTAGCTGACGCAATAAAGAAGTATGGTGTCCCAAAGAACCTCGGTGACGAATTATTTGGGGCTTACGCA
Organism: Candidatus Acidiferrum sp.; assembly: GCA_049641765.1. Classification (GTDB taxonomy): domain Bacteria; phylum Acidobacteriota; class Terriglobia; order Acidiferrales; family UBA7541; genus Acidiferrum. The sequence continues at coordinate 63,296 of JBAQJX010000038.1, read as the reverse complement.
GAATTTTTGACAATTCTCGACGATGAGAAGTTTCGGGGCGCACTTGAAAACTTGACAGCCACTGAATCTCGTTCAGATCCTACTTTCAAGCGTGTTAGGAAGGTCAGTCAGATGTTTGAAAAGGCTCTGGACCTCCTCTTCTTCGAGAATCCAAAGCTAGCTCCTTTAACAAGAAAATACGGAGTTTTCTGATGAGATTGATAGGCTTTTCGACCGGTGCTCTGACTAGGGGTGATTTTCGGGCTGCACTACAGATCTTGCAAGAAACGCATGTACACGCTGTCGAGCTTTCCGCCCTCAGACAGAACGAACTCATTCCTTTAATTCAGGATTTGAATGACTTGGATTTGCGAGAGTTTCAATATAAGGCCTTCCACGCACCGAGTGTTATGAATCGCGAATTCGAGCCTATTGCCATCGACGCGCTGCACGAGGTCGCCCTCCATGAGTGGCCGATCATTGTCCATCCTGACGCAATGTACGATCTTTCGAGATGGGAGCATTTCGGAGACCTCCTCTGCGTCGAGAACATGGACAAGCGAAAACCGATAGGCCAGACAGCTGCACATCTGTCTGAGGTCTTCCAGGCCCTTCCGCGTGCGTCGCTGTGTTTTGACATTGGACATGCTCGTCAGGTGGATCCCACAATGAGCGAAGCCGTCGCAATCTTGCAGTCTTGTAAAGGGCGTCTCAGGCAGCTTCACATCAGCGAGGTTAATTCAGAGAGCAAGCACGACCCTCTCTCTCTCGAATCGATTTTAGCGTTTCAAAAAGTGGCCCACCTCATTCCCGAAACGGTGCCCATCATTGTCGAGAGCAGGGTAGGCAAAGAAGAGGTCGATGAGGAAATTCAGAACGCGCGTAAGGCACTTAGCTTTGAAAATGTGCTCGCCTTGGCAGGTGATTAGAGCTTGAGGGGTTACCAATTGCCCCGCAGGGATGGGCATCCGTGGCAATTGCGCGGCGTGCTTTTCGGATCAATACATCGCTCTCGGCCTTGGCGTTCGGGGCAGAGCATGCTGCGCCCTACACTTGCAGAGGAGCAGAGACTGAAGTGTGTGACATCGGGCTCCCCCAAAAGGCGAGGAGCGCAAAACGTTTTGCGCGGGTCGCGGACTCAGAGATTGGGTTTTTCGGTCGGGGCAGGGGCGGGGTCGGCGGGGACTTTGGGATTGTTGATGGTGGAGAGGGTTTGGACGTTGAAGCGTTTGTAGTCGGAGTAGCGAGTGGTGGCGTTGACGTTGAAGCCTTTCATCAGGAGGACGCGGACGCCGACGTGGGCTTCTTCGTAGGTGGGTAGCCAGACTTCGTTGTTGAAATAGGATTGCTCAAAAACGAAGCTGGTACCTTTTTGGAGATTGGCGAGGATGCCGCCGGCGACGCGGAAGTCGCCGACGAAATAGGCTTCGAGGCGGGCGACCTCGTGGGCGTGCTCGTCGATCCAGATGACGCCGGCGAGCTCGTGGACGACGCGTTCGACCATATTCTTGGGCTTGTATTCGGGATTGGGCTCGAAGTCGAAGACGAGGACGTCCTGGCCGCGGAAACGTTCGCGGCGCGGGTTGACGAACTGACAGGAGCGCAGGAAGGTTTCGATGCCGACATCATCGTCGTCCTTGTCCTTTTTTTCTTTTCCTTCTTCCTTAGCTTTTTCGTCTTTGGTTTCCTTTTGGGCTTCGCGCTTCTGAATGTCGGCAATTTCCTTTTGAGTTTTCTCGTTTTCTTTCTTTTGCTCTTCGTCGCTGAGGGGTTTGCCGTCTTTTTTGACGAGGGTAGAGACTTCATCGCCATTTAGATAGAAGAAGGTGTATTCGCTGAGTTCGGTCTTTTTGACTTTGCCGTCTTTTTCGAATTCGGTTTCTTCCTCGTCGCGCGTGCCGGCGTAATTTTCACGGATTTTGTCGGCGGCTTTCTGATTATCGTCAATTTCCTTGAAGAGGGCTTTGAGGTCGGGGAGTTTTACCTGGGATTTGATGGGGAAATCGAAGGTGCGTTCGCCGACAGTTTCGTTGATCACGGCGCGAGTGACGTTGATGGAATAGGCGTCGGGGCCGCGATGGAGCTCGATTTTATAGGGGAGCTTGACACCATCGACGGAGCGGTAATCGTCATAGAGAATCTCTTCGTCGAAGCCGGCTACGGGAGCGGACTCCTTGACGAGGAGATGGGATTGCGGATCGAAGAAGAGTTCGCGGCGGATGTTGGCGGAAGTCGTGAGTTCGAGCTGGAGAGCGTCCTTGCCGCGGACCTGGGCGTGGCCGATGAAGGCGAGGGCGAGCTTGTTCTTCTTGAGATTGAGGAGGCGAGAGTTGTAATAGAGCGAGGCAGCTTCGAGCTGCTGGCCTTGCTGGCCGAGAAGGGTGGAGAGTTCGCCAGTGGTGGTTTGCTGCCAGGCGGACTTGCCATTGTAGGCTTCGATCTGATTTTTGCCGTCGAGGACCAGTTCGGAATAGAAGCGGTTGGGCAATTTGGTGTCGAGGGTGAAGGTGCAGGGTTTGCCGTCGGATACACGGGTGCAGGCGCCTTCGAGGGTCTCTGTCTGGATTTTGGATAGGGCTTTGCTACCGCCAGCGGCTTTCACATACTGATTCGCGATTTTTACGGGATCTTGCGCACGCACGGCGTAGGGAAAAAAGGCGAACGACAGGGATAGATAGGCAAGTCGAGAGCGGTATCGCATGGGCCTAACCTTGTAAACGCGAGCGCGGGTCTAAAGTTTCGGCAGAAAGAGACCCTTACCTTACAGACGAGAGATGTGGCGCAAAATTAACGTGCGGAGTGGAACTTTTTGCGTGTCGCGAGGAGTGGCGGGGGCGCCAGTGTCAGAAGTCGGTGTCACTCATAGCGCAGCGCTACCAGAGGATCGACGCGAGTCGCGCGGCGCGCGGGGAAATAGCACGCGGCGACGGCCACCAGCGTCAAGAGAATGGACACGCTGACAAAGGTGACGGGGTCGTAGGCGCTGATGCCAAACAGGAAGGTGCGCAGCAGGCGCGTTAAGGCAAGAGCCGTAAGAAGGCCGATTCCCACACCCCACAGCGAAAGCCGCAAACATTCTCGGATAATGATGCGAAAGACGTCCTCAGGCTGCGCGCCCATGGTGACACGAACGCCAATTTCGCTGGTGCGCTGCGTGACAGTGTAAGACATGACGCCATAGACGCCCACGGCGGCAAGCACCAGCGCGAGCGCAGCGAAGATGCCAATCAGCCACGCGCGAAAACGCGGCTGAGCTACCGTGGCCGCCATATTCTGTTCCATCGTGCGAACGTTCACGAGGGGTTGATTGGGGTCGATTTCGGCGAGGGCGCTGCGCAACGCGGCCGTCTGCAGCGAGGGATCGCCTGCCGTGCGCATCACGACCGACAGCTGAAAGACGGGCAAAACCAAGTCGGCTTGGCGATAGGGCAAGTACATTTCCGATTGTGGGTCGATGCCCAAGCCGGGGCGGACGTCGCCGACCACGCCGACAATCTCCATGATCGGAACTTGCTGATCGGGAAGAGCGCCAAGCTGGAGATGCTTGCCGAGCGGATTTTCATTGGGGAAAAAATTGCGAACCATCGTGGTGTTGATGATTACGACCGGCGGAGCTTTCTCGTTGTCCGCCTGGGTAAAGAGCCTGCCCTGCATGAGCGGCACACCCAATGTCTCGAGATATTTGGGAGTGATCGTGCGGTAGCCGGCGGCGACAAACTCGTGGGGAGACTTGGGCGGATGCCCGGTGATGTTGAAATGGATGATGGAGCCGCCCCCGCTGACAGGAAGAAACGAAGCTGCGGCGGCGGATCGAACACCGGGAAGCGTTCTTGCGCGTTCGACCAGGCGATCAAAGAATTCGTAGCGATTCTCTGGCTTTGCATAGGCGGTTTGCGATAGAGGGATGTCGGCGACGAGGAGATGGTCAGGCTGAAAGCCCGGCGGTACTTCCTGCATTCGCGCGAAGCTGCGCAAAAGCAGTCCCGAACCGACGAGGAGCAACAAGGCGAGTGCAATCTCCATCGCCACCAAAGCGCCGCGAAGCCGATGCTGGCCAGGTCCAGCCGTCGAGCCGCGCGAACCTTCGTTGAGAGTTTCCCGCAAATCCAGGTTTGCAGTGCGAAGCGCTGGGAAAATGCCAAACAGCAGTCCCGTCAGAAGCGAGACTCCGGCGGTGAAGGCCAAAACCCAGGGATCCAATCCGATGGATGCACCTTGAGGAATGCTGCCAGCGGCAATTCTTAGCAACGGACCAAGAGAAGCCCATGCGAAAAGCACACCGAGCGCGCCACCTGCCAAGGAAAGAAGAACACTCTCGGTCAGGAGTTGACGAATCACGCGCCCGCGGCCTGCGCCCAAAGCGGTGCGGATGGCAATTTCTCTGCCGCGAGAGGCTGCCCGCGCCAACAAGAGATTCGCGACGTTGACACAGGAGATGAGCAGGACGAAACTCACCGCGCCAAGCAAAAGCAAAAGCGCGGGACGCGAATTCTGCACGATCTGATCTTGAAGGCCAACAACGTCGGCGCTGGTTCCCGTGTTGTAGTCCGGGTATTGTTGCTCGAGGCGTTTTGTGATCCCGATCATTTCAGCGCGGGCCTGCTCCCTGGTGACGCCAACCTTGAGCCGCGCAAGAGGGATAATGCCGGGATGCCAATTGCGATCATCGGGAAGAGTCTTGGCCCAAGGCATGAAAGGCACAAAGAGATCGGCGGGTTGCAGAATCTGGAAGCTGGGCGGCAAGACGCCGACGACTGTGTAAGGCTGCGAGTCCAGATTTATGGGCTTTCCAATGACCTCTTTCGAGGCACCGAAGCGCCGCTGCCACAAACCGTAACTGAGCAAAACGACCGGCGTTCCCCCGGCGCGATCTTCCTCCGCGAGGAAGGTCCGGCCGAGCTGCGCGTTAATTCCGAGCATGGGGAAAAGGCCGGCGGTCGTCATTTGAACGTTGAGGCGTTCCGGTTCTCCCGCACCGGTCAAGGTGATGGCGCCGCGACGAACCGCTTCCATCGATTCAAAAGAGTGGCTTTGGTCGCGCCAATCGAGATAGTTCTCGTAAGACGTTGAGATCACCGGAAAGGAGCTTCGCTCGGCGATTAAAACCAGGCGGGAAGGATCGCGAAAAGGCAGAGGGCGGAGGAGCACGCCGTTTACGACGCTGAAGATAGCGGTGTTCGCGCCAATGCCCAGCGCCAGGGTCAGAACGGCGATGGCCGAGAATGCCGGGCTCTTCATCAGGAGCCGCAGCGCGTAACGAATATCCTGCATCAATCTGGACATGAAAATTCCCGAAGACCGGAGTTAGGTCATTCTTTCAGACGGACACTGTGAGAATTCGTCACCACGCGGTGCTGGGTTCTCACGGCATGGGGTTTCAAGCAAACAAGTTGATGTCGAAAGCCAGCTCTGCGCACGATGCAAGCGCATCACTTCCCATTTTTGGGGCGATGCATGTACTTCTCGTAAAGCCGCAGGTGCTTGTTGTCCAAAGAAGTGCGCTGGCCCTTGATGAATAGGTATTTCACTTCGGTGGTGACTTCAAGAGGGTCGCCATTCGTGACAATGACGTTGGCGACTTTTCCAGTCTCGAGGGTGCCAACTTGATCGGCCACACCAAAGATTTCTGCGGGATAAATCGTGACCGCCTTCAGCGCTTCGTCGTAAGGCAGGCCGTAGGCAACGGCGTTCGCGGCTTGTTGGCCGAGGCGCCGCGCGAAGGAATTGTCAAAACTGCCGAAAGCGATCTTGACGCCAGCCGCGGCGAGTTCCGCGGGCTGCGTGAGCAGGCGGTCGTAAGGGTCGTCCTCGTTGAGCGGCGAAGTTAGCGTGGGACGCAGGATCACCGGGATTCCCTTTGAGCGAAGCAGGTCTTTCTCCTTGTAGGCTTCGAGCCCACCCGCGAGGATCATTTTCAGCTTTTGTTTATCGCAAAATTCGACCGCGCTGCGGATGTCGCGCGCGCGGTCGGCAAAGACCAGCACCGGCAATTGGCCACGCACGACGGGCGCGAGCGCCTCCAGTTTCAAATCGCGTTTGTAGTCAGCCGGACCGCCATGGCCCATAGCCTCGGCGTAGTGCCGCGCGGTGTCCAGATAGTCAGCCAACTCGTTGACCTGCTTCTCGTATTCTTGCTTGGCTTCGCTGAATGGTTTGTCTTTTCGAGAAAAGGTTGCGAAATCGAATGACCGCGTTTCGATTTCGGGCCAAGCGATGACCATGGCAACGCTCTTCTTGATGAGCATGTCGTTGATCGTCCATCCCGCGAGATGAATCGCGGAAGCTTGCCCACCGATGACGCCTTCCGAGCCCCGGGAATCAAAGCCGCCACTGTCTGGCACAGCAAGAACTTCCGTGATGCCGGAAGCGCGGGTCACTGGAATGTGTTCGCTGGAGGGCGAGATCGCAGTCGCGGCGACCACGTCTGGGTTGTACAAACCCGTCTCCGTGGTGTCGACGGTGGCACTCACGGCGTTGATTTCGCTCAAGCCCATTTGAGTGATGGGATCGAACAGGCCGGGATAAACCCGGAGGCCTTTTACGTCAATGACTTCCGCGCCCGCCGGAACTTCCACGTTCGCGCCCACGGCAGCGATTTTGCCGTCGCGGATGACGAGTGTCCCGTCATCGATGGGCGCGCCAGACACCGTGAAGATCTTCGCGTGGGTCAGCGCATAGGTAGAGTTGGAGGGCGATTGAGCGGAAGCCGACGGCCAGAAGCAACCAACCGAAGCCAAGGCCAGTGCGAGCCATGGAAGCACTTTGAGGCGCTTCACAGAGCACCTCCGGAAACAGTGGCGGCCTCTGCAGGTTTGGGATTGCCTTCGGGCTTCTTATCATCGGATTTCTTCTCGCCGGCTTTCTTTTCTTTTTCCATCAGATCTTTCTTTTCCTTTTCAAGGGCCGGGCGTTCGGCGATATCGCGTTGCCGATCAAAGTAAACGCGGCCATCGATCAAGGTCTTTTGCACGACGGCGTAAGCGCTGAGCGGATCGTGGTTGTAGATGACGAGATCGGCGTCTTTGCCAACGTCGATGGTGCCGACACGGTTGTCGATGCCGAGCTGGATCGCGGGATTTAAAGTAACCAGCTTGAGCGCTTCCTCGTGAGTTAGCCCGCCATAATGAATCGTCTTCGCCGCTTCCTGATTGAGATGCGTGGCTTCTTCGGCGTCATCCGAGTTGATCGAGACGATCACGCCCCGATGAGTCATCAACGCAGCGTTGTAGGGAATGGCATCGTACGCTTCGACTTTGTACGCCCACCAATCGGAGAATGTGGAACCACCGGTTCCAGATTCGGCGATTTCGTCCGCCACTTTGTAGCCTTCAAGCACATGCTGCAGAGTGCGGACCTTGAAACCAAACTCTTTAGCTACTCGGAGTAGCATCAGAATTTCGTCTTCCCTGTAGCAGTGGGCGTGTACGTAGCGTTTGCCTTCGAGGACCTCAACGAGTGGATCGAGCTGAAGGTTGCGGCGCGGAGCAACGGCGTTCTTGTCGCCTGCAGCAACGCGCTTGTCGTAGTCGTCCCAGCTCTTCTTGTAGTCGCGGGCTTCGGCGAACGCGGTCCGGATCGTCTCTTCGACGCCCATACGAGTGGCCGGGTAACGCTTGGGTTGACCTGGCAGACTGAAATTGGAGCGCTTCGGATTCTCGCCCAAGGCAAACTTGATTCCGGGGACCGCTCCCTCAAACGGCAACTTGGAAGCGGGCTGGCCCCAGCGCAGCTTGATCACAATGGTCTGGCCACCGATGGGATTGGCGGAGCCGTGGAGAATATTTGCTACTGTCACTCCTCCAGCTAAATCCCGATAGATATCGATGTCGTCCGGGTTGAGCACATCCGCAGTGTTGGCCATCGAAGAAACTGAAATACTGCCCTCGTTCACGCTGCCGTCGATGGCGATGTGCGAATGGCAATCGATGATTCCGGGCATCACAAATTGGCCGGCAGCGTCGATCACCTGCGCATCCTTGGGAACTTTAATGGACTTTCCTACTTCCACGATTTTTCCGTCCTTAATAAGGACCGACCCGTGCTCGATCGTGCCGTGGGAAACAGTGAGAACTGTTGCGTTTTGAATCAGGATTACCGACGGCGCGTCTGGCGGATTGGCCGAATGCGCGAGAATGGGAAGACCGAAAAGGCAGAGTGCAAAAACCAGGGCGATGCATATCCGCTGGTTCACCGTCGTGGATGGAATTCTCACAGCGCACCCCCGGAAGCAGACGACTCATTGTTCGACTGGCTACGATTCTTGGAGCTTGCCACTGCGTGTTCCGTCGGCTTTACGCCGGTGAAATCAATCGAGTAACCCATCACGTCGATTGTGCCTTTCAACGAATTACCGTCAAACGTGCCGGTGAAGACGACATCGGTAGGATTGCCTTCGATCGGGATGTTGATCGTGAAGCTGAATTTGTTAGAGCTGAGATAACCGTTGAGGATCGTGGCTGTGCCGCGCGTGCTCGTCGTCGTCCCCGAAAGGGTACCGTCGCTCGCCATGTCGAGGTCCAGTGTGGATTCCTCCGGCCCATCAGGTGACGTGTAGGCCAGTTTCCATTTCCCTGCCATGCTGCCTTTGGGAGCATCCTTTGGCTTTTCCGGTTCGTGGATCTCAAATCTCTTTCCATCCACGAAAACCAATTTGATTTTGGTCTTGTCGTCGAACAGATCGCCGTCGGTCACAACGAGATTCGCAATCTTCCCGGTCTCAATCGAACCCAGCCGGTCCTCAACTCCATAGATTTGTGCGGGGGCTAAAGTGAGGGCGCGCAAAGCGGCGTCGGGTGCAAGCCCGGCGTCGATGGATTTCTTTGCAGCTTTGAGAATGTCCTTGGGAGCAGCGATGCCGCCGGAGTAGAACGCGAACGGGACTCCTGCCTTCGCGAGGGCCGCCGGCGTCGAAGGCGCTTTGTCGCGGAAGCGCAGAGTGCGAACGGACGGCGGGTCGTCTGGATCGGTATCCTTATCGGCTTCCGGCCATTTCAAATCCACGAGCACGGGGACTTTCTTGGCCCCGATTTCATCCGCCATTTCGTAAGCCATTTGCGCGCCGTAAATTGCAAAATCCATCTGCCAGCTATCCATGCTCCACAAGTCGGCAAGCTGCAGGGCGCGGCGGAGCTGGACAGTATTGTTCGCGGGAATCAGCACAAGCGCGTGATCCGTCATCGCGGCCGCGAGAACAGCTTCGGTTCGGTCGTAGGGCGGCCGCGCCTGGCCGCGGGGGTCCTTCTCGTAGGCCGCGAGAGCGTGCGCGCTCCAATCCGTGTCAATCCACACCTGGTGAACATAAGCGAGCGAACCCATCAGCGAGCCGGGGAAATTTCCAAAGCCTCCTCCGGGCACCAGCGATATTGGAATGGCTACCGGAGTCTTAACGACCATATCGCTCGCGCGTTCGCCGGCAAGATCGAGAACGGAAGCTTGTCCTGGGAACATCCCGCCCTTCGGCGCAGAAACAACAGTGGTGAATCCGGCGTTGCGCCAGGATTCGATGCGCTTGTCGCTGAGGCTTGCTTCATCCGCGCCACTGCGCCACGGCGCCGTCGCCGGACGGTCTTCAGGTCCGCGAGAAACTTCCTGCGGCTGAGGCCGACGAGGGCCCGCTTCGCCGCCTCCTCCGGGTCCTGACGGCGCGGAAGGTATTCCAACGTCGGTGAAAGAATCGAAGAGCCCGGGATAGACGGTGAGGCCCTTTCCTTCAATGACCCAGGCATCGGGCGGGATAGCGACATCTTTTCCGATGGCCGTGATGATGCCGTGTGCCATCACCACAGTCGCGTTTTCCACGGGCGGGCCGGATACCGGAACAATTCTTGCTCCGCGAATCGCAAAGTATTCCGGTTCGCCACCCTGCGCGAACGTTTGGGGAGAGCACATAAGAAGGGTGAGCAGTGTTATGGCAGACGCGAGTGCGAACGAGCACCGGCGCGCGAGGACAGAACCCATAGAAGCTCCTTTTTGGGAATTCTTCTGAACCACGATCCCCCGACCGTCTTTTCTGCAGCCGCATGAGGCTAATCAGAAGTTGCGGCGGAGTCAAGGAGAGGCAGGAACTTGACGGCAGGCCGGTTCGCGAGCTTCAGCTTTTCCCGAGATCGAAAAATCGAAAGAAGGGTGAAACAAAATCGATGGTGCCCTCGTTTCTTCTATTGCATTCCCATAGGGCCTGTGGCAAGTTCGCTATGGGTTTCCCATAGGGGCCGGGCAGGCTGCGACGGCCGGGAGGAGGATCGTGGGCGATAAAGCGGATGTGTGGCAGGGAACATTGGCGCTGATGGTGCTGAAGACGCTGCAAGCGATGGGTGCGCTGCACGGGTATGGCATTGCGCGGCGCATCGAGCAAATCAGCGGCGATCGTCTGATTGTGAACTACGGAACTCTCTATCCCGCGCTGCTGAAACTCGAGCAGGAGGGTTACATCGCTTCGGAATGGGGCACTTCGGACAACAACCGCAAAGCGAAGTTTTACAAGCTGACGCGCGCGGGACGGAAACAATTGAACAAAGAGGAGCGCGATTGGGAACAGGCGACTGCGATCCTCGCGCGGTTCCTTGCCGCAGGTGAGGAGCGGTCTTAAGCGGAATTGCGAGGGTGGAGGACTCAGATGAGGCAACTGAGAGCATGGTTCTCGCGACTCGGTGGGCTCTTTGGCAAACGGCGGCGGGAGCGCGAATTTTCCGCCGAGATGGAAAGCCATCTGCAATTGCATATCGAGGATAACTTGCGCGCGGGCGTGACACCGGAGCAGGCTCGGCGCGACGCCCTCCTGAAGCTTGGCGGCCTCGAACAAACCAGAGAAAATTATCGCGAGCGCCGGGGATTACCGTTTCTCGAAACGTCCGTTCGAGATTTGCATTTCGCCGCTCGCGTTCTTCGCAAAAATCCAGGATTCACATGCATCGTGCTCTTCACACTGGCTCTCGGCGTCGGTGCGAACACCGCGATTTTCAGCGTTCTGGAATCGCAGCTCTGGCGCCCGCTTCCCTTCCCTGACTCCGAGCGCCTCGCCGATGTCCACGTCGTCCTACGGGATAATCCTCGCCAGTGGGACGTTCTAACACCTTCCATGTACGTCGCGTGGGCCAATCGGAGCCGCGTCTTCTCCCAACTCGGCGCGTACAACTACCCCGGTGCGCGCAATCTTGCGGCCGGAGGCGTTTCCGAACGTGTGGCAGTCATGCCGCTCACTTCATCGACTTTCAAAACGCTCGATGTGCCGCTCGATCGCGGGCGCGTTTTCTTGCCCGAAGAGGAAACTTCGGGACGCGATCGCGTAGCTATTCTCAGCCATGAGCTTTGGCAGACGCGTTTCTCGTCCGCCTTGGACATCATCGGGAAACCGATCACGCTGGATGGCGACGCTTACATCGTCGTCGGCATCGCCTCGCCGAAGCTGCAGTTCGAATATCTTCCCGAACCTGCGATTTATGTTCCCCTGGCGCTCGACCCCTCGGCAAAACTCGGTCGCGGCATTTACGCGATTGGCAGGTTGAGCCCCGGCGCCACTTTCGAGAGCGCCCGCGCCGAGCTCGACGCCATCTTGCAGCGCCAACTACAATCCGAGGGGGCGAAGCAGGAAGACGTCGCAGGCGTCACGAATCTTCGCGAGGCCTGGACGAGCTACGCGGCTCGTCCACTCTATTTCTTTGCGGGCGCAATCCTGCTGGTGCTGCTGATCGCCTGCGTCAATAACGCCGGGCTGCTTCTCGCTCGCGGCTTGGCGCGCCAGCGCGAATTCGCTCTTCGCGCCACTTTAGGCGCGAGTCGCGCGGCGCTCATTCGCCAATCGCTTGCAGAAAGTCTTCTACTCTCCATCGCCGGCGGAGCGGCAGGCGCGCTGCTCGGAGTCTGGAGCTCCGGTGTGTTCTCTGCGTTTTGGAATGAGGAGACTCTTCCGCGCCATACCGCCATCCATCTCGATTCGCGCGTGCTGTTTTTTGTAATGGGTGCTTCAATTTTTTCTTCTTTGCTGATGGGCACGCTTCCCGCGCTCTTCTCCTCGCGAGTGGATGTGAATGAAACTCTGCGCAAGAGCGCCGGTGGACTTTCCGCCGGCCGGAGCCAACACCGCGCACGCGGCGTGCTTGTGGCCGTAGAAGTTTGTCTCGCGCTTGTTCTCCTTTTTGGCGCGGGGCTTTTTCTCTCCAGCTTCCTCCGTGAAGAACAGGCGCCTCGCGGATTCGAGGCCCCCGGGGCGCTGACGTTTCGCGTTTCGTTGCGCGGCGAAAAGTATTCGCAAACCGACCAACAGCTCCGTTACTTTCGCAGCTTGACCGATCAAATCCGCGGACTCCCCGGCGTGCAAGACGTGGCAGTTGGAAGCGGCATTCCGTTGACTGGCTCAAATATCGAGGATTCCGTTGCCGTGGCCGGGCGTCCGCTTCTCCACAAGTACGGCACTGGAGTGATCCTCTATTCCGTCGATCCCAATTTCTTTGAGGTGCTCCACCTGCGGCTGCTCGCCGGCCGCAAGATTGAGGCCGACGACACGGCCACGTCGCCCCGCGTCGCCCTATTGAATCGCAATGCGGTTCGCACTCTCTTCGGCAAAGAAGATCCGTTGGGAAAAGTCCTCGATTTTGTGGTCGGCGATCCACGCCGCGATGTGCCCGCCCGAGCGGCGGTTCAAATCATCGGCATTGTCGAGAACACGCAGGAATTTGGTCCCAACGAAGTCCCCTTCGACACGATGTATGTTGCGTTCGCACAAAATCCAGACGCAGCGGGCTCCGTCGTCGTTTCCTCGAACCTTCCTCGCGGCGCCCTCCTCGGCGCGATTCGCGACGCAGCGTACTCCCTCGACAAGGACCAACCAATCTATGACGTAAAAACCGTCGATCAACTCATTGCCCAATCTCTCCGGGGCGCGCAATTCGACCTGATTCTTGTCAGTTGCCTCGCCGCCGTGGGGCTTGCGCTGGTCTCCATCGGAATTTTCGGCATGGTTGCGTATTTCGTGCAGCAGCGCACCCAGGAATTCGGCATCCGCATCGCCCTGGGTGCTACTCCGGTCCGCGTATTGCGCCACGCCATTGGCCGTTCCTATGTGATGGGAATTGCCGGCATAGTTTTCGGCGTTGGCGCGGCCCTTGCTCTGGGCCGCATCCTCGGCAGCGCGCTGTATCTTGTTCCCCAAGAACACAGCGGAATGCTCTACGGCGTGAAAATCTACGATCCGCTTTCCATGTCGCTCGCTTGCGTTCTGCTGCTCGTCATTGTTTTTCTTGCAAGCTTTATTCCGGCTCGACGCGCTGCGCGCGTGGATCCCATGGTGGCACTCCGCTATGAATGAGCTACGACAGCCGGAAAACAGGCAAATGTCCTCGGAGCGGCGGGAGTATTTATGAGGCGTCTGCGAGCATGGTTCCTGCGAATTCGTGGGCTATTCCAAAAAGCCGCCAGCGAGCGTGAATTTTCGGGTGAATTGGAAACCCATCTCGAGTTACATGTCGCGGACAACCTGCGTAGAGGGATGTCGCAGGAGGAAGCTCGGCGCAATGCCCTGATCAAACTTGGCGGCGTCGAACAAACCAAGGAAAATTACCGCGACCGCCGCGGGCTCCCTTTGCTGGAAACTTTTCTGCAGGATCTCCGTTTCGCCGCGCGTATGTTGCGCAAGAATCCTGGCGTCACAGCGATCGTGGTGCTCGCTCTCGCGCTCGGCGTTGGCGCCAACACGGCCATCTTCGGCGTCGTGAATGCCTTCCTCCTCCAGCCTCTGCCGGTGCCCGCTCCCAACCAAATGGTCGCGCTCGTCATTCAAAGCGGCGATTCTCTCGGAGCGCTTGGCTTTTCGTATCCGGAGTTCACGGAATTCCGCAAGGAGACGGAATCATTCTGCAACGTTTTCGGCCAGGCGCTGGGCCGCATAAGCTTCACTGCCGAGGGCCATACCGATACGCTGGCTGTCAGCGGAGTAAGCGCCAACTATTTCTCCGGTCTAGGCCTCAAGCCCGCTCTTGGCCGGCTTGTCCTTCCGGCCGAAGGGGAACACCCGGGCGAACCGGCGATTGTCGTTCTCAGCTATTCCTTCTGGCAGAGAAGATTCGGCGGCGATCCAGGGATTATCGGCAAGCAAGTGCGTGCCAACGGCAGACCGGCGACGATTGTCGGAGTCGCGCCCGCGGACTTCCACGGCCAGTTCTCCGGTTTTGATTTGGAAGCATTTCTTCCGTTGAGCACGATGTATCCCGATCAGTCCGGCGCAAATTTTTGGAACAGCCGGTCGATCCATATGCTGCTTTCTCTGGGCAGGCTGAAGCCGGGAGTGACCGTCGCGGAAGCTCAGAGCAAGTTCGATGTCATATCGCGCCGCCTCGCCGCGCAATATCCCGCGACAGACAAAGACTTGAGCGTGCGCGTGATGGACGAACGCCTCTCGCGGCCAATCCCATATGCCAACGATGCGTTTATAATTTTTTCAGGCTTGTTCCTAATTCTCGGCGCGCTCGTTCTCTTGTTGGCTTGCACGAACATCGCAAACATTCTAATGGCCCGCGCATCAGTGCGGCAGCGCGAAATGGCCATTCGCGCGGCACTCGGCGGAGCGCGCTCCCGCCTGCTCCGGCAAATGCTCACGGAGACGATTCTCACCGCCCTGCTCGGCGGAGCGGCAGGCGTCGCCCTCGGCGCATGGCTTGGCAGGCTGATCGGCTCCATTCATTTTTCTGGAATTCCCATACGGATCGGGTTCGGGTTTGATTGGAGACTTTTTGTGTACGCCCTGGCAGCGATACTCTTCACTGCCGTGCTCGCCGGATTGTCACCTGCTCTGCGCGCAACCCGCGCGGACGTCAACACCGTCCTGCATCAGGGCGGCCGCGCGGACGGCTCGGGCGCAGGGCGTCACAAAGTTCGAGGGGATCTGATGACCGCGCAAGTGGCAGGCTCTTTGATGCTATTAATTGTGGCTGGACTTTTCGTGCGCGGCCTAAGCGCCGTCGAGCACATGGATTTGGGTTTCGATCCCAATCAGCTTCTGAACGTCGCCCTCGATCCTTCCGTCAACAATTACACCGAAACGCAGAGCAAGGAATTCTATCGCGAGCTGGAAACGAAGGTCCGAGCGCTGCCCGGCGTGCAATCGGCGAGCCTGGCATCGTTGGTTCCCATCGGATACACACACGGTAAGCAGGATGTCTATGTCGAAGGACAGCCCACGCCCTCGGGGCGGCAGGCGCCGGGGATCTTTTTCAATAGCGTCGACTCGTCTTATTTCGATACGCTGCGGATTCCGCTGCTGCTCGGCCGAGCCTTCACCGACGCGGATGGCGAAACATCGCAGCGCGTCGCGATCGTCAACGAAACAATGGCGAAGCGTTTTTGGCCTGGCGCGAATCCTATCGGCAAGCGGTTTAGCCTGACGAGCGATGCGGGTCCCTTCGTCGAAATCGTCGGCGTCGCGCACAACGGCAAATATCGCGTTCTCGCCGAAGACCCGCAGCCTTATTTTTATCTGCCTCTAGCGCAAAGTTTCAGGCCGCAGCTCGTGTTGCAAATTCGTTCCGCACTACCTTCGGAATCGCTCGCGCCGATGGTGCAGCGGGCAATCCTCGCTCTCGATGCCAACGCGCCTATCGAAGAAATCCAGACCATGAAGGAATCTCTCGGCGGCGCGCTCGGGTATTTTATTTTTCGCCTCGGAGCTTCCCTTGCCTCCGCCATGGGCCTGCTCGGCTTGCTCCTCGCCGTCGTCGGCGTTTACGGCGTCGTCTCTTACGCAGCCACGCAGCGCACGCAAGAGCTCGGCATTCGCATGGCGCTCGGAGCCAGCCCGCGCCAAATCCTCGCTCTCCTCCTCAAACAAGGGGCGCAGCTCGTAGCTGCTGGCTTGCTCTTCGGCCTCGCCGGCGCTTGGGCGCTCAGCCGCGCCATGTCTCACATGCTCGTCGGCGTCAGCCCCAACGATCCGCTCACGTACTTCTCGGTCTCCATTCTGCTATCAGGCATCACGCTTTTGGCGTGCTGGCTTCCAGCGCGCCGTGCTGCATCGGTCGATCCAATCTTTGCCCTGCGTTACGAGTAGTCGCCGTTCGGGCACAGACTCCATCATTGCGATCGCGGCACGCCAAGACTTCGCTTGACGCCGTCTGTCGCTTACACTATTTTAGTCTAGGCCTTAGTCAACATAGCCTTGAGGCCCCGGACGTTCCCCATGAAAAAGCCCGAACAGCGCGACCTCTTTCCCGGCGCTCTCGAAATGATGATTCTCCGTACTTTGAAGCGCCAACCCTTGCACGGCTACGCACTGGTCCAGCACATCAAGCGAACTTCGAACGATCTTCTTCAAATCGAAGAGGGTTCTCTCTACCCAGCCCTGCAACGGCTGCTCAAAGACGACCTGCTCAAGGCCGAGTGGGGAATTTCCTCCACCAACCGTCGCGTTCGGATCTACAAATTGACACCGGCTGGTGCAAAGCATCTCGAGCGCGAAGTCTCGCGCTTCGAAACGATGCTGGAAGGCATCACCCGCGTTCTGGCGCCCGGTGAGTCATGAAATTCGCACGCTCGTTGAAACGAATTCTTTTTCGCCGGCGCATCTATGACGATCTTTCCGGTGAGATACGCGCCCACCTCGAAGAAAAAACCGAGGAACTCGCCGCAACAGGTATGTCCAGGAAGGATGCCGCTGCAGCGGCGCGCCGCGAATTTGGAAACGTCACGCAAATCGAAAGCGACGGCCGCAAAGTTTGGCAGTGGCCGACGATTGAAAGTTTCCTCGACGACCTCCGCTTTGCGCTGCGAATGCTTCGCAAAAGTCCGGGCTTCGCCGCTGTTGCCATCGCGACCCTTGCCCTGGGCATCGGCGCAAATACAGCCATGTTCAGTGTGGTGGATGGTGTCTTGCTCTCGCCGCTCAAGTTCCCCGACCCGGACCGCCTCGTTATGGTCTTGGAAACCAATCAACGATTTCCGCAGGATTCGATCTCCTATCCGAATTTCCGGGATTGGCAGCGCGGCTCTCGTTCCTTCGAGCAAATGGCCGCTTACGCGTGGCAGGGATATGACCTGACGAATCCTGGGACACCCGAACACGTCAATGGGAAGAACATCTCCTCGGGCTTTTTCAGCACGCTCGGCGTCCAGATGGCTCTCGGCCGCGAATTCTCTCCGCAGGAAGATCAGCGCGGCGGTGCGCCGGTCGTTCTGTTAAGCAACGAACTGTGGAAAAACCATTTCGACGGCAATGCTCAGGTGCTCGGAAAGTCCGCAACCTTAAGCGGAATCAACTACACAATCGTCGGCGTGCTTCCTCCCGGTTTCCGCTTCGGAGACCAAATCGCCGCTGTCTATGTGCCGATTGCCCAAGGCACTCCGCTCATCCTTAACGATCGGGGAAGCCACGCTATGGTCTCCATCGCGCGGCTGAAACCTGGGCTCAGTTTGTCGCAAGCGCAAGCGGAGATAGGCACGATCCAGGACCATCTGGATCAACTCTACCCCGATGCAAATCGCGGCACGGGAATCACGGTCGTGCCTTTGAAACAGATCTTTGTCGGAGATATCAGCGGAACGCTTCTGCTGCTCCTGGGCGCCGTCGGGCTCGTTCTACTGATCGCCTCCGCAAACGTGGCCAATTTGCTCCTGGCCCGTTCAGCTTCGCGCGCGCGTGAATTTGCGATTCGTTCGGCGCTTGGAGCCGGCCGCGGCCGCATCGCCCGGCAATTGCTTACCGAGAGCATATTGCTTTCCCTTGCGGGCGGAAGCCTTGGCGTCCTCGTTGCCATTTCTGTCATTCCGCCGTTGCTCGCGGCGGTCCCCGGAAGTTTGCCGCGCGGAGAAAGTGTTGCCGTGAATGGCCCGGTACTCTGGTTCACCTTTGGCGTTTGCGTCCTTGCTGGAATTCTGTTTGGCCTGGCTCCCGCTCTCAAAAGTTCAAGCCCCGATGTGCAATCCACGCTGAAAGAAGGCGGCCGCGGTTCCACGAGCATTCATCATGGCGCCCAAAGCACTCTTCTGGTCGCTCAAATGGCGCTCACTCTGGTCTTGCTGGTGGGCGCTGGCCTTCTTCTCCGCACCATCCGCCACTTGTGGGAAAGCGACCCCGGCTTCGATACTCGGCAACTCATCACGTTTAAGGTGGGCATGCCCTCTTCCCCAACCGAGAATCCGCAAGTGATTCGCTCCACGTTCCACCAATTGATCGAACGCATTCGAAATATCCCGGGCGTTCAGGCTGCTGATTTCACCGGGCTCGTCCCCCTGACCGCCCTCGACGCCGACATGCCCTTCTGGATCGGCTCGCAAAAGCCCGCTTCGCTCCAGGACGCTCCGCGCCTCTTGGGCTGGCTCACGGGCCCGGATTACTTTCGAACGATGGGAATCCCGCTTCTTCGGGGGCGTCTCTTCAACGTCGAAGACACGCCCAAGACGCCTTGCGTCGTGCTGATCGACAGCGTTTTCTCCCGCATGTATTTTCCGGATACCAATCCCATTGGCCAAACTCTTACGTTCGCCTTCACTCCCGTCGGTCCTTGTCAAATTGTCGGCGTGGTCGGCCACGTGAAGCACTGGGGATTGGGCGGCCCAAATGGCGGAACTCAGAATGAAATGTACTTTCCGCTCACTCAGGACCCCGACCCCTGGGTTGCACCCAACTATTCCGATTTGACCGTTGTGGTTCGAACTCCTCTGGACGTCGCAACCCTCATGCCCGCACTCAAGTCCGCAGTTTATGCCGAAGGGAACAATCAGCCCATCTACAACGTACAAACAATGCAGGAGATCGCTTCTCGTTCGATGTCGTCTCAGCGATTTCCCCTGATTTTACTCGGGACGTTTGCCGCGCTGGCTCTGCTTCTTGCCTCCGTCGGAATCTACGGCGTCATTTCGTATTCCGTCGCGCAGCGCGTCCAGGAGATTGGGATTCGCATGACGCTTGGCGCCGAAAAACAAACCATTTTTCGTATGGTAATCGGCCATGGCCTAAAGCTTGCGCTTTTTGGTCTAGTGATTGGAACGGCTGCCGCTCTCACGCTCACTCGAATGCTCGTCGGTTTTTCGCACTTGCTCTTTGGAGTCAGCGCGAACGATCCGGCGACGTTTGGAGCTGTTTCGCTCATTCTCGCTGGCGTAGCCGTTTTGGCTTGTTACATCCCCGCGCGCCGCGCGATGCGTGTTGATCCCGTCGTCGCGCTTCGCTGCGAATGAGCCGCGCTGTAATGCAGCAGAAAAGAACGACGAAGAGTTTCGGCCTAGCGTTTGGAACGGAGAAGAGTTATGAAGTGGATTAAGCAATGGTTCTCCCGAGGCCGTATCTACGGCGATCTTTCTGACGAAATGCAGTCTCACCCTGACGAAAAGATCGAGCGCCTGGTGGCTGGCGGGATGTCGCGAAAGGAAGCCGCGGAAGTGGCTCGCCGCGAATTCGGCAACCTTGGCTTGCTCGAAGAGGACAGCCGCGATGTCTGGCGCTGGCCCTCGCTCGACAACTTCCTCGCCGATGTGCGCTACGCATTGCGGATGCTTCGGCGCAATCCCGTTTTTACCGCTGTAGCTCTGCTGACGATTGCCATCGGCATTGGGGCGAACTCTGCGGTCTTCACCGTTCTGGATAGCGTGCTGCTGAAACCGCTCAATTATCCAAAGTCCGGGGAGTTGGTGTCGCTGCACCAGGTCGCTCCGGGCGCCGCCGGATTGGCTGACTTTGAAAATGGTTTGCTGCTCTCGTCATCCATGTATTTCACCTACTCCGACCACAACCGCACCTTCCAATCCGTAGGTGTCTGGGACACGGGGACGGCGAGCGTAACGGGGCTAGCGGAGCCAGAACAGGTTCGTGTCGTCGACGTCAGTGACGGCCTTCTGCAAACCCTTGACGTTCCGCCCGCACTCGGCCGCTGGCTTTCCGCTGAGGACCAGGTCCCGAACGGGCCGGACCGCGTGATGCTGAGTTACGGCTATTGGCAGCGGCGCTTTGGAGGCGACCGCACAGCGATTGGCCGGGACCTCATGGTCGATTCCCGTCCTATGCAAATTGTTGGTGTTATGCCGCGCGGCTTTCAAATGGTCGATACAGACTTTGATTTGATCGAACCGTTCAAGTTTGACCGCGGCCATGCCATTCTCGCAGGATTCGGTCTTCACGGGATTGCCAGGTTGAAGTCGGGCGCAAACGTGGAAGCTGCGGATGCGGACATCACGCGAATGCTGCCGATCTGGATGGACTCCTGGTCGAACGGTCCGCATACGAATCCCCACATTTATGAGCAGTGGAAGATCACTCCGATGATCCGCCCGCTCAAGCAGGAAGTGACCGGAGATGTAAGCGAGTTGCTTTGGGTGGTGATGGGCACGATCGGTCTGGTTATGCTCATCGCGTGCGCGAACGTGACGAACTTGTTGCTGGTGAGAGTCGAGTCGCGCCGCCAGGAGCTCGCGGTTCGAGCGGCTCTCGGTGCGGGCCGCGCGCGCATCGTAAGAGGATTGCTCGCGGAGAGCGTCATGCTCGGCCTTGTCGGCGGATTGATTGGAGTTGTCTTGGCCTATGCCGGCGTGCGGTTCCTCATCACGATGGGGCCCGCGAATCTGCCGCGGCTAAGCGAAATCTCGATCGATGGGCGCACGCTGATGTTCACCTTCGTGATTTCAGTGTTCTCTGGTTTGCTTTTCGGTTTAATCCCCGCCCTGAAATATGTGGGGCCAAAGACATCACTCGCGCTGCAAAGCTCAGGACGCACGTCCAGCGTCAGCCGCGATCGGCATCGCGCGCGCAATTTGCTGGTCATAGGCCAGGTGGCGATGGCCTTGGTTCTCCTCGTCAGCGCGGGCCTGATGATTCGAACGTTTGAAGCCCTGCGAACGGTCGATCCGGGCTTCACCGATCCAGCACATCTTCAGACGTTACGCATTTCCATTCCAGGGCTGTTGATACCGGAACCGGAACGCGTCACGCGAACGCAGAACGCAATCCTCGACAAGTTGGCGGCGATTCCCGGCGTTAAGTCCGCCGGATTCGTCAGCGAAATGCCCATGGAAGGTTTCGATTCTGGCTGGGACGAAATTTTTGCCGAGGATAAGGTCTATCGCGAAGACGAAATCGCGCCCCTGCGTCTATACAAATATCCTTCACCCGGCTTTCTCCAGGCTGCTGGCACGCGCTTGGTGGCTGGACGCGATTTTACTTGGACAGAAGTCTACGGCCTCCGGCCTGTCGTGATGATCTCCGAAAATCTCGCTCGCGAATTGTGGGGCGCCCCTTCCGCGGCCATCGGCAAGCGCTTGCGCGAAATTCCGTCGTCGCCGTGGTACGAAGTGGTCGGCGTGATTCAGGATGTTCCTGAAAACGGCGTCCAGGAAAAAGCGCCTGAAATCGTCTATTGGTCCCCTCTGATGAAGAACGCTTTCACGCCGAGTTCGATTCAGGCGATGCGGACAGTGACGTTCGTGATTCGCAGCGATCGTGCCGGAACCCAGGCCTTTTTGGACGAAGTTCGCCACGCGGTCTGGTCCGTGAACTCAAACCTGCCGCTGGCTTCCGTCCGCACCATGCAGGTTGTGTACGGCAAGTCGGTCGCGCGAACTTCCTTCACCCTCGTCATGCTGGCAATTGCCAGTCTGATGGCGTTGGCCTTGGGCATCATCGGCATCTACGGCGTAATTTCCTACGCAGTTTCCCAGCGCAGACGTGAAATCGGAATCCGTCTGGCGCTTGGCGCTCAAAGCAGAGATGTTGTTGGCATGGTCCTAAGAGAGGGTGCAAGACTCGCACTGGTGGGCGTATGTATCGGCGTTGGAGCCGCGCTCGGTCTCGCTCGATTGATGTCCAGCCTTCTTTTCGGCGTGACCGCGCACGATCCTCTTACCTTTGGCGCGGTTGCATTGCTCCTGATCCTGATTGCCCTCGTGGCATGTTACGTCCCGGCGCGCCGTGCCATGAAGGTGGACCCGCTCGTCGCTTTGCGTTACGAATAATCCAGAGTCCGCCTCTTTCGCCGGAGCTCTTGGCTATTGTTGCGGTTTCTTCTTTTTGAAAAGCCCGCCAATCGTCTTTGCCGCATCCGTCGGCGCCTTGCCCGCATCCTTCGCTCCGGTCGTACCGAGACCCGCGGCGCAGCCGAGCTGCGATTTCAACATTCCTGCCGCCAATCCTCCGACATCGGGAATGAACTTCGGCTCCGAAGTCGTGCCTTGGATCTGGAACGGCACAGTCGTTCCGCTCTTGCAGCCGCCCCCGCCTCCCGTGGCTTTACCGAGCAACCCACCCACGCTCGATACAGGACTGGCGACGTCGCCCAGCGCGCTCGTCAACGTTGCGGCCATTTTGAAATCAAGATTGTTTTTGGAATCGACTGTGCCCGCACCGGAAAGATTGCCGACCGACGGAATCACGGCGATAAAGTTGTCCGCCTTCAGTCCATCGGGTGCCATGCGTAGATCGCTCGTGAGTTTCTGAATCTGCAAATCCTTTCCGCTCTTGATGCCGGCGAGGGAGGCGACACCGCTCATTTTCGATCCCAAATCAAAGCCCGCCAGCGTTCCGTTGAATAAGCCGACGTTGCCGGTCGTAATCAATTTGTTCGTGGGACCGGCTAGAGTGAAATCTGCGTCGATGGTTCCCGCCTGCAGCGAAGCTCCCTTCGGCACGTTGATGCCCAGCGCGGGAAGAAAAGCCTGCAGATCCTTGGCAGGCATGCCTTTGGCGTCCAGCTTGATATTTAGGCTGGTGGTGTCTCCTCCGGTCTCATAGGTTCCGCTGAGATGTGCGGCAGCACTGCCGATATTGACCGTGGACGGTTCCAGCACTCCGGAGTTTTTGCGCAAATCATATTTAGTGTCGAAATCGACAGTCAGCGGAACTCCTGCGGGCGAGCCGCCGGAAACGAGCAAAGCTTTGGACAGCTTGACGTTGCCCTTGGTTTCCGCTTCGCCATTCTGCGACGACAAATTGGCAGTGAGGTCCAGAACGCCTCCCAATCCCGCGCTTGCATCGAGAAAGACCGTCGAAGCGAGATTGAGTGAGGCTATTTCCAGCTTGGCGTTCACTGGCGTCAGTGAAGTGTCCTGCTGATCGATGGGTCCGGCTGTTCCGTCGAGCTTGAACGTTCCGCCTCCCGGAAGCTCGGCCGCGACCGTAACCGGAAATTGCGAGGTCATCGAAAAGTTCGAGGCAACAACGTCAACGTGATCGTACGTGCTCCTCTTTTGGAAGTTCGTCGAGCCGATGATAATCCGGCCGTCCTTCAGCGTGAACTTCTGCACGGACAGATCCGCAGGGGCGGAACTGGGAGCAGACTTGGCCGCCGGTACCGACTGTTGCTTCGCCGCGGCGCCGCCGAGCGTCGAATAGTTCCACTGGCCTGCGCCATTGTGCAGCAGCGTCACTTCAGGATTCTCGATCGTGATGCCGGTAACATTGAGCGTCTTGCTGAAAATCAAGGGAAAGATTTCGACGCCAACTTTGAGCGATTTGGCCGTAAGAAAAGGCGATGTACTGAATTTGGGATCATCTCCGATGGAAAGACTCTCCGCGGAAAGCGATCCGCTCAACAGCGAGAGGCTAAGGCTTCCAAATTGAACGTCTCGCCCGAGCGCCTGAGAAGCCTTCTGTTCAATCGTCGGGCGGAATTTATCCACGGGAATCAGAAACGGTACAACCAAGAGAAGAAGAAACAAGACGGCGATGACAATCGCCACGTTGCGAAGGGTGCGATTCATGGCTTTCTCCTGCGTAGGAGAGATGGGAGACGGATGCCGCCGATGATAGCACGCCGCGAGTTGGCTGAGGACTGCTTGCATGACACAACCTCGTCACTTTCCAGCTCACTCGGCAGGCGCTGGGCCAGCAACTATGCCAGGCCTCCATGTGGACGTATAATCGGGCGCTATGCGGTACTCGCGGGTGGCCGTGCTCGGGTCTTCCGGCGCTTTATTAGCGTTCTTCGGCTGGGCTCTGGCTGCCAGCGGACAACTGGAACAGACTGCGGCCAAGAACGTCCAAGCCGACGTGCGCGAGATTCGCATCCGCTACGGAGTCTACGCACCCCCTTCTACAGCAATCACGGTTCAATCGAACTTAGTCCAGCTCAGCGTGCTCGTCCGTGACAAGGCCGGACATCTAGTCGGCGGGCTGAGCCAATCGGATTTCGAGGTGCTCGATAACGGCAAACCTCAGGCAATCGCATTTTTCTCCGAAGAGAAAGCAAATGTTCCGCCCTCCACAAGCCCCGAACCTGAAACGGTCAAGACTTCTGAAAGCGGCACGGCCAACAATGAACCTGAGCCTGTGGCAGACGGCACGCCTGCTCGCCGCTCCGTAGCGCTCTTCATCGACGATACGCACAGCATGCTTCGCGCCCTGCAGACGACGAAAACGGCTGCTGAGAAATTCGTTGAAACTTCCTTGCAGCCCGGCACCCACATGTCCATCTTTACCGATTCTGGCGATGTGACTCTGGAATTCACGGACAAAAAGGAACTGCTTCTCGCCGCTATCGGCAAGATCCGCCTGCAATCTCGGCTAGGGGCAAAGCCGGTCACCGATTGCCCTCCACTCACCTCCTACGAGGCTTTTGTAATCGTGAATCATCTCGACCCACGGGCCAGAGAGGTCGCTGTGAATGCGGCGGTCGGCTGCTTTTGTCCGCCCGGGAGCGACCCTGTGCAATGCAGAACGAGAGAAGAAGATTTCGTGGATGATCTTTCGAACACCATATGGAACCAGACCCAGCACGAGTCGACGGACGCCCTCGATGTCCTTAAGATTGCCGTTCAGGAATTGGCCAAAGCTCCAGGCAGGCGATTATTGATCATACTGTCCCCAGGTTTCGCAGCAGGTGGAATGGACCAGCGCATCAGCGGAATCATCGACACGGCTCTTCGCAACCGCATCGTCATCAACTCGCTGGAATCGGATGGCCTGACAACCGCGTCTGAAGCCCCAGAGGGAGACCGCGCGGACCCGTCCGTCCGCGACATCGTGCTTCCCGAGATGATGTCGAATGTTGCCGCAGCAACTGGCGGACGGCTTATTCGAAACAACAACGATCTGACCTCTAGCTTGCGTGAGCTTGCTTCGGCCCCCGACGATTCCTATTTCCTGGGATTTTCGCCGGTGAATCGTCCCGACGATCGGTATCACACGCTCAAGGTCCGCCTGAACAACGGAGAAAAACTCAATATCCAGACGCGTGCCGGCTATTTCTCGGGCTCAGGCAATAAGGACCAGGAAACGGCGCAACAACTAATCGATCGCGTGGCCGCTGCATCAAGTCCGCTCGAACAATTCCCGATGACGGTCCGCGCAACGCCCGGCGCGGCGAAAAATGGCCAATTCCCCATTGGCGTATGGATTCGAATTGACGCAAAACAGCTAAAATTCGCGAAAGTGAACGGACGCAGCGTCCAACAGCTTACGTTTGTAACGGTGCTCGAGGATCAAGCCGGAAACTATCTCACGGGCCGGCAAGCTGTGATGGATTTGTATTTGAAGCCGAGCACACTGGCCACGCTGAAGTCCAAAGGCATCAAAGCGATATTGTCGCTGAATGCGCCCCACGGGAACTACCGCGTGCGTGAAGTGGTGCGGGAACTCGTCCAGAACCATATCGCGGCATCAATTACAACCGTCGAGTGCCAGTAGCTGTTCTTTCAACGATGCTTCTGGGTCGGCGGAAACGAAAAAAGTGCCATCTTTTATCATCAAACAAGCATCAAAGTTCGCATGCTAAAATGCCGCTCATGAAAATGCTCTCCCAGGTTCTGCTGGCGGCAGTGTTGGCACTTTTCGTCGGCCACGAGGCATTTGCGCAGCAGAAGCCGAATCAAACCGGTCTCCCGGACACGCCCGCGCCAAAACAGTCACGGGAAAGCACCTCGCAGAATCAGGCCAAAAGCATCCTGGCGACTCCGCTCGGGCTCATCACAAGAAAATCCTATTTTTATCCCGAACTCGCGACTACGCCAGGTGCCCTAACCACAGAGCAAAAATTTAAGCTGTTTCTTGGCAAGAGCACTTCCCCACCACAGATTTTGAGCTCGATCGCTGGCGCTGGCATCAGCGAGGCTCGCGGCACTCTCTACGAATATGGACAAGGCGGCGAAGGGTTTGGCAAGCGCTTCGGTTCATCGATGGCTACTGGTGCTTCGAGCCATTTCTTCGGCACCTTTTTACTGCCCGCCGTGCTGCATCAAGACCCCAGGTTCTTTGTGAAGCTGAATGGCGGCTTCCGTGGGCGCGCTGGTCACGCGCTGCGGCGCGTCCTCGTCATTCGAACGGATTCGGGCAACGAAGCATTCAACCTGCCGGGAACGTTGGGACCACTGATGGCGGAAGGCCTTGCGAACGTTTACCTTCCCGGACCGGAGCGCACAGCGGGAAAAACATTTGAACGCTACGGCATTCGAATCGGCTTCGGCGCCGCAAACAACCTGCTCAAGGAATACTGGCCGACCATTTTCAAAAGCCTTCGAATCGCCAAGGTCGCTCCCGGCTTGCAACCCTAGTCCGGGCGCCGATGCGCAAGAATTCACACTGCACAAGACCCGTGCCCGCTGCACAAACCGCTTGGCCAAGCTACGCACTTACCGTATTACAATGGACTGACCGGGGCTGTAGCTCAGATGGATAGAGCAACGGTTTCCTAAACCGTTTGTCGGGAGTTCGAATCTCCCCAGCCCCACCAGCCTTCGCTCTTATCTCGAAGACTTCTTCAATAAACATATTTCTTGTCATCCGAATTTATGACCTTTGTCACTGACAAAATGCGAGAATACCGCTATTCAAATTGCACGTGCAGCCGATTTGCCGGTTCGATGGGCCCAACAGCGTTGATCGAGCGCAAGCCGGCGAGGTGCCGCAATGAATGAAGCCCTCACCGTACACCGGCTCCAATTCGCCTTCACCATCACGTTTCATTACATCTTCCCCCAACTCACCATGGGTCTCGCACTACTCCTCGTCTACCTGAAAACCAAAGCTCTTCGCACTGGCGACGATCACTACAATCGCGCCGCTCGTTTTTGGGCGCGTATCTTCGGAATCAATTTCGCTCTCGGCGTGATCACCGGCATTCCCATGGAATTTCAGTTCGGCACTAACTGGGCCGCCTTTTCCAGAACGGCTGGTGGAGTCATCGGACAAACTCTCGCCATGGAGGGGGTCTTTTCCTTCTTCCTCGAATCGAGCTTTCTCGGCCTCTTTCTTTTCGGCGAAAAAAGGCTGGGCCGCTTCGGACACTGGTTTTCCGCCTTCTTGGTCTGGCTTGGCTCGTGGCTATCCGGTTTCTTCATCGTCGCCACGGACGCCTGGATGCAACATCCCGTCGCGTACCGCATTGGCGCAAACGGCGAAATCGAACTCGCCAGTTTCTGGGGCCTCATCCTCAACAAATGGGCCCTCTGGCAATACGCCCACACCATGCTCGGCGCCCTGCAAACTGGCTGCTTCGTGATGGCCGCGGTCGGCGCCTTTTACCTGCTCACGGGTCGCCACGAATCCTACGGTCGCACATTTGTAAAAGCCGGCGTCCTGGTCGGCGTCCTCGCCGCCATTCTTCAACTCACGCCAACCGGCGATCTTCAGGGCAAGCTCGTCACCGAACATCAGCCCGTCACGCTCGCCGCCATGGAAGGCCTTTTCGAGACGCAGCAGGGCGCGCCGCTCGCCATCCTCGGCCAGCCCGACGTGCAGCAGCGCAAACTCGACAACCCGCTCGTCGTCCCGCGAATGCTCAGCTTTCTCACGTACCAAAAATGGAGCGCGAACGTCCGCGGCCTCGACGCTTTCCCACGCGACGAGTGGCCCGATCAAATTTCTCTACTCTATTACAGCTATCATTTGATGGTCGGCTTGGGCACCATTTTCATCGCCGTCATGATCGTCGCGGCATTCCTTTGCTGGCGAAAAAAACTGTTCACCTCGAAATGGATGCTTTGGATCTTGATGCTCAGCGTCCCCTTGCCTTACATCGCCAACACTGCCGGCTGGATGACGGCCGAACTTGGCCGCCAGCCGTGGCTCATCTACGGCATGATGCGTACTGCGCAAGGCGTCTCGCCCCGCGTCGGCGCCGGCAACGCGTTGTTCACTCTGATCGGCTTCATGGGGATGTACACCGTGCTCGCCATTCTCTGGCTCTTTTTGGTTTACCGCGAAATCGAAAACGGTCCCGGGCCTGAAGACGAGGCTTCGCACCACGAAACAAAACTCCCCTTCGCCGCGAATGGAATTTGAGGAGGCCAAGATGGGAACAATCTGGTTCTGCCTCGTAGCCATCATGCTTGTGGTGTACGTCCTGCTGGACGGCTTCGACTTGGGCGCCGGCGCCATTCATCTCTTCATCGCAAAGACTGACGAGGAGCGCCGCCAGATCCTCGCCAGCATCGGCCCGGTATGGGACGGCAACGAAGTTTGGCTGATCGCAGCCGGTGGCACGCTCTACTTCGCATTCCCTGCGCTCTACGCCAGCGCTTTCAGCGGATTCTATCTTCCTCTCATGATCGTCTTGTGGCTCTTGATCCTCAGGGGCGCCTCGATCGAATTTCGCAATCACATCAAGAGCGCCGTGTGGGATCCTCTGTGGGATTTTCTTTTTTGCGCCTCAAGCGCACTCCTCGCCGTGTTTTATGGCGCGGCCCTCGCCAACGTCGTCCGCGGCGTCCCGTTGGATAGCAGCGGCTATTTCTTTGAGCCTCTCTGGACAGATTTCCGGCTCAGCGAAGAAACCGGCATTCTGGATTGGTACACTATTTTGGTCGGCGTGCTGGCCCTTCTCGTCCTCGTTATGCACGGCTCTCTCTGGGTCCACTTGAAAACAAGTGGAGTCGTAAATGAACGTGCCAAAAAACTCGCCGGCCACGCTTGGTGGGGCGTGGTTGCGCTCACCGCGATCGCGACTGCCGTAACCTTACAGGTTCAGCCGCAAATCAAAGAAAATCTGCTCACGCGGCCGCTCGGAATCATCCTCCCCTTGCTGGCCGTCGCCGGACTCACCGGCGTGGCATTCGAATTAAGAAAGCACCACGAACGAAAAGCCTTCTGCGCTTCCTGCGTTTATGTCGCGGGAATGCTTGCAAGCGTCGTCTTTGGCGTCTACCCGATGGTGCTTCCCGCCAGAAATCCTCTTTATTCGCTCACGATTGAGAATGCCAAGGCTGGCGACTATGGCTTGAAAGTCGGCGTGGTCTGGTGGATTTTCGGCATGATCCTCGCCGCGATTTATGTCACTTACATCTATCGATCCTTCGCAGGCAAAGTGGAAGTGGGCAGCGACTCGAGCGGTCACGGTGGCTACTAAAAAGGTGGTACATTATTTTCGAGGCGCACAATGGACAAATCAACCTGGATAGCCTCCTCCCTCACCATTCTTTTCATCTTGGGTTTGGTCCTCTATCGTTTGGCCTGGGCGGCCTCTTCCGCGGCTGGCCTCGCCGGCCTCGGCCGTTTACCCAAACTACCGAAAAGCGTGCGCCGCTGGCTTTTTGGCGAACGCAGCCGCACCTCCAACAGCACTACCTCCAACTGACCCGCGTCAATCTCCGTTCACATTGAGTCACCGCTACTCAACGTTCCGTGTTGACGCCTCGCGCAGGCCGGCGTAGCGTGAGGAAGTGCAAATGAGCAGCACACCTTCACTTCGCATTCCGTCTCGAGGAGCGATTGTGCTCTCTCTCCTCACGGTCCTCGCCCTGCTGGTTGCTCCTGTCTGTGCCCCGCTCTGCGCGGCAAGGGGTTGCGCTTCAAATGCCGCGCTCGGCCACTGTCATGAAATGACCGGCATGAGCGCGAACGGCGCCGCCCAGCTAACTGCTCCCGCCAAATCCTGCGGCCCATCCAATCTTTTAGCCATACTCGTCAAATTCG
Organism: Candidatus Acidiferrum sp.; assembly: GCA_049641765.1. GTDB lineage: Bacteria > Acidobacteriota > Terriglobia > Acidiferrales > UBA7541 > Acidiferrum. The sequence goes on along the minus strand of JBAQJX010000038.1, from coordinate 33,505 downwards.
ATGAGCAAACCTCGCTTTCGCAGATGGTGCGAACCAGTTCCCTGCTCCTCTCGCTCGCCAACTCGCCGGCGCAGCGCAGTTTCGATTTCGCCGCCGCATCGAGACGGGCGGATTTGCCTCGGCCTCCGGAGTCATCGCCAGAATCGCGCCCACTGAGCATCATTCTCCGCATTTAAAGCTCGTCGCTGAACCCACCCCAGCCAACACAGTCTCTGAAGGCCCGGCGCAACCCAGCTAGCGCCGCGTCTCGTCAGTCAGGAGAAGCGCAAACATCGCGCGTTTCCATAAATTCGAACACGGCAAGCATTGATCACGGGAGGCAAGCATGAGCGGCACCAGAAGAAGATTTTTCCAGGACGCGGCTTTTCTCGGAGCGGGATTCCTGAGCCTTAGCGAATCTCTCCGCGCAAGCGCCCCTGCGACTGACCCCCAGACCGCGCGCGAAATCGAAGAAGGACGCCATCACAGCCCTTACGGCGACCACAAGAAGAAGGAAGCGCCGCCCGCTGGTCCAGATCCGTTCTTGCCGATGCTCACGCCGGACGTCGCCGATCTGTCGTACGAATTGGATGGCAGCGTGAAAGTCTTCCACTTGATTGCCGAGCCCGTCACGCGCAAAATCGCTCCGTTCAAGACCATTAATGCCTGGGGTTACAACGGCAGCCTCCCCGGTCCCACGATTCAAGTCCAGCAAGGCGACCGCGTTCGCATCCTCTTCGAAAACAAATTGCCCGAAGCCACTTCCATTCACTGGCACGGCCTCGAGGTTCCCATAGAGCAGGACGGCGTCCCCTGGATCAGCCAGAAGCCCGTCGCGCCCGGCGAAAAATACGTCTACGAATTTACGGTCCATCAGGAAGGAACTTTCTTCTATCACTCCCACGGCGCCATGCAGGAAATGATGGGCATGATCGGCCTTTTCATCGCGCATCCGGAAAGAAGTTACAAGCCGCGCGCCGATCATGACTTCGGCCTCGTTCTTCAGGAGTGGGCCGTCTTGCCCGACAACCTCGTCCCGAACACCGCGGCCATGGAATACAACTGGCTGACCTTCAACGGCGTCTCCGCTCCCGCCATCACGCCGATGATCGCGCGCCTGGGAAGCCGCGTGCGCATTCGTATCATCAACATGGGGATGGACCATCACCCAATTCACTTGCACGGCAATCAATTTGTCATGACTGGGACTGAAGGCGGCCGCGCGCCCGAATCCACTTGGTATCCCATGAATACGGTTCTCGTCGGCGTGGCACAGGCCCGCGTTGTCGAGTTCGACGCGAAATATCCCGGCGCGTGGATGCTGCACTGCCACCTGCCGCACCACATGATGAACAACATGATGGATCTCCTTCGCGATCGCGCCATCGAAACCGCCTCGCAAACCGAACCGCAGGCCATGAGCCAGATGGCTACGCTCGCAAAAAGCGTTCCCTTTGAGCATGTGCATCCGTCCCCCATCGCGCCAAACGCAAGTAACGTTCCCGGCTTCCCGCAGGATGCCTTCATGGAAATGGGAATGGACGATGCTGTCGCCAAGCCGGAAACCTACGGCCTTCCGCCAAACTGGAGCGCGCAAATGATGGGCATGATGACTCTGGTCCGCGTCCTGCCCGAGAAAGACTACGAAGACATGTTGGCGCGCATCAATACGGCCCGATCCGGCGGCAAGCCGGAAGACAAATCGCAATCCTGAGCAACTTGCGCGAAAACTCACGCGAATTTCATGAACACGATGAATAAGAAAAACGAGGGCAATCATGAAGCTGGCTTCTAAATGCGTGGCGGGATTTCTCACGGCGGCAATGAATGCAGCGATTATCTGCGGCGCGCAAACGAATTCCTCGGATCAAAAAACGCAGGCGCCGCCCGCCCAAATGCAGATGCACCAACACGGAGAAGTTCCTCCGGTGGCGCCGTCGTACCCGCAGATGGGTCGTGCGCAACAACGGGCTGGCGCGCAACTCCTCACCCTTGACCAAGCGGAGAAAATGGCCAGCGAAACGAATCCTACGATGCGCCAAGCGGAAGCGGAAATTCGAGCGGCAAAGGCGCGCCGGCAGCAAGCCGGGCTCTATCCAAATCCCTCGGTCGGCTACACCGGCGACGAAATTCGCGGCGGTTCCATCGGCGGCGGCAAGCAGGGCTTCTTCGTGCAGCAAACCATCGTCACCGGCGGAAAATTGGCCAAGACTCGAGAAGTCTACGGCGTCGAATCCAAGCTCGCGGAAATCGAAGCGCAAGAGCAGCGCGCGCGCGTGGAAACCGCCGTGAAGATGGCCTTTCTGCGCGTGCTCGCCGCACAGGAATGGCTGGACGCGCGCCGCGACCTCGCGAAGATTGCGGAGGATGCCGCGCAAACGCAGCGTGAGTTGATGAACACCGGGCAAGCAGACGAATCCGAAGTGCTCGAAACCGAAGTCGAAGCGGAACGCATGCGCATGGCCGCGCGCATGCAAGAAAACACGCTGCGCGAAGAATGGCGCTCGCTGGCGGCCGTGATTGGACAGCCTGCCTTGCCGCTTGCAACCGTCGCCGGCGATCTCGAACATGGCTGGCCAGAACTCAACGAAGAAGAAATTGTCGCCGCCGTCGCGAAACAAAGTCCCGCCGTTCAAATCGCGGATACGGCAAAGAGCCGCGCCGAAGCTCTGCTCGTGCGCGCGAAGCGCGAGCCGATTCCCGATATTCAGCTCCGCGCTGGAATGGAGTACAACCACGAACTGCTGGGCAGCGTGCCGTTTGCGACCGGGTGGGAAGGTTTGGCCGAGGCCAGCGTCGAAATCCCTCTCTTCAACCGCAATCAGGGTAACATCGCTTCGGCCAGCGCCGCTGTGGACCGCGCCGAACAGGAAAAACGCCGCGTCGAGCTTACCCTGGAGGAGCGCGCCGCCACCGTCGTCGATGAATACTCAAACGCGAAGCTGATGGCCATCGAGTACCGCGACGAAATGCTTCCGCAAGCCAAGAAAGCATACGCATTGCTCGTCGAAAAGTACGGCCAGATGCTCGCTTCCTATCCGCGCGTCCTCGATGCCCAGCGCAAACTCTACGAACTCCAGCTCGAATACATTGCCGCGCTCGAAGGCGTTTGGACCAACGGCTTGGCGCTGCAGGGCTACTTGCTGACAGATGGCTTGGAAGCCCCGGCGCGTCCCGCCGAGGTAGATCGTCCCGTTCGCGAAACCAACGTCCCCACGCCCGAGCGCAGCATGTCCCCCGGCGAAGCGTTACCGCGCCCCTGATTCCATCGACCCGGGCATTGCCGAATATAAGATGTAGCGGGCGGGGATAGCTTTCTGGGCCTCCTCTGCCCTTCGCGCCGCGTAAACTTCTTGAAACAAAGACTTTACACTTGCCTTAGGCCGCTTCGTTTGCGCAAATCGGCAACCTCTCTCTCAATCCCGCTCTTGTCCTTTTCCTTTCGCACAAAGCACGTGTCGAGTCCGAAACACTAGTACCCTGGTAGCGTTGACCGCCTGAAAATTTAATGAGTACTGTCATGATAGGGCGCCCGGGTGTCGAAAAACGTGTTTCCAGTTTTGTACGAATCCACACGTCAACCCCTTTTGCCCATACTTGCGCGTCGGACTGCTCGGAAATGTCTGCCGAGCTTGGCATTGTCTCTTGCCTGAATTGAAGACCCGCCGTTTGCTCGCGGGTTGACCAGCAGGAGTTGGCACGATCGCAGTCATCGAGTTTTTGCGGACAGGAATTCGAACAACACAATGACCACAGCCATAAAGGCGGGACGTTACGAAATTATCGGCGAACTCGGCCGCGGCGCCATGGGTGTGGTCTATAAGGCGACCGATCCGGTGATTGGCCGTACCGTTGCCGTAAAAACGATAAAATTGAGCGAAGAAGGCACGGGACTCTCGCGTCCCGAATTGTTGACTCGCTTTCAAACCGAGGCTCGCGCCGCCGGCCTGCTGACTCATCCCAACATCGTCGTCGTTTTCGACGCCGGCGAAGAGGACGGCCTCTACTACATCACCATGGAGTTGGTCGAAGGCAAAAGCCTTCAGGCGCATCTCGACGGAGGGCAGGCGTTTGCTTTACCTCGCGTTCTCCGCATCATGGAGCAGACCTGCAGCGCTCTTCAGTTCGCGCACGAACGCAACGTCGTCCATCGCGACATTAAGCCCGCCAATATCATGCTGACGGCCGATGACACCGTGAAGGTCACCGACTTCGGCACCGCGAAAATCCTGCAATTCGGCACCATGCAGCAGACCGCCCATGTCATGGGCACGCCGAGTTACATGTCGCCGGAACAAGTGAAGGGCCGCGCGGTCGATGGGCGCAGCGACATTTTTTCTTTGGGCGTGATGCTCTACGAAATGGTGACCGGCGAAAAGCCCTTTCCCGGCCAGAACATCACCACGGTCATCTACAAGATCGTCAACGAAGAACCCGTCCCTCCTCGTCAGATCGACCCAACGATTCATCCCGGCATCAACGCGGTGGTTATGAAGGCGCTCGCGAAGGAACCGGAGGCGCGCTATCAAAGCTGCCGCGAGATGCTCGAAGAATTGCGGAGCTACCGCAATGTCGCCCTGGGAGCGAACCCGGACAAGACGATGGTCACGCCTCGACAGGGCGCTCCGAACGCAACGCTGCCGCTCGCTGGAACTGGCGTGGGCGGGCAAGGTGGCCGCCACAACTATCCGGAAGATCCCATGACCATGGCGACGACTCGGTCGCTAAATGCGCGGGCAACCAGCCCTATGCAAACGCCGGCCGTGCGCCGCACCGGACCCATCACACCGATTCAACAGCCGGAACCGAAGAAAAAAAGCGTGGTCGGAACTATTTTCATCGCCCTGATTCTGATCGGGGTGATTGCTTACGGTGTACAAAAGTTGCGCCCCGTCTTTGAAGATGCCCGCCAGATGAATGCATCGCAGCGTGCGGCGGAAAACGACCCCGGGAATTCAGCGACAGCCCTGCCCACATCCACAAGCAGCGCCGCAACTACCCCTGCAACTCCGTCGGAAAATTATTCGCCGGCCAGCGCAACACCTGATACAGCGGCTGCGGAAAAAAAGCCCGCGGATTCACCCGCTGAAAAGCCTGCGCCCAGGAAGGGCGAACTCGTTGTTAGCCCTGAAGCTGCCGAATACAAAGGCCGAATCGACGAAATCATCGCAGAAAACGGATTGACCGGCCGCGCCAAAGTGCAAGCCATCGGCAACACGCTCGTTCTCTCCGGCAAGCTTCGTCTCCCGGAACACGGCGAGTTGCTGAAGTTCTTGCGCAGCGCTCCAGCTAGCGTTCGGGTGGTGGATCATATCGAGTATGTCGATGAGCCCGTCGCGGGAAAAACTAGCAGCGGCGACGGCGGACATCCTATTCCTTCGGATGGGCGCGGAGCGATTCACGTCATCACGGACTTGGTTGGCGCAACTGCAATTTTGCGCGGCTCCGCCGGGCGAGTCGTCAGCCAGTGCCAGACGCCTTGCAGTTTCAACGATCTCTGGCCCGCGCAGTACAGCCTCGAAGTCCAAAAAGACGGCTACCAGCCGATGCAAACCGCGCTTCAGGTCAAAGCTGGAAACGTCATCGATCAGAAGGCCACTCTCGAATCGCTCGCGAAAGGCCTGTATCTGACCAGCCGCCCAGCCGGCGCGGACGTCTTCATCAACGGCGCGAAGCAATCGGGTCAGACGCCATTGACTCTGCCTCTTGCGCCCGGCAATTACAACTTGGTTGTCCATTTGCCAGGCTATGAGTCGTATTCCGGGAAAGTGCAAGTGCGCGACAACATTCAGACGCAGCTCTCCGTCGAGCTGAACTCTCGCGTTGCCTGGGCCCAAGTGGATACGACTCCAAAGGGCGCCGATATTCTTCTCGATGGAACACCCACGGGCCAAACCTCCCCGGCCCGAGTCCAGATGCCCGCGGGTCTCCACACCCTAACTGTCCGGCTTCCCGGCTATCAGCAAGTTAAGAGGACCGTGCAGGCCAGCGAGGGTGGCACTGTTTCCATCCAAGAGAGCCTAAAGCCCCGATAATAAAGGGCTTAAACTAACCGCCGCGAAGAACCGAAAGGCCCCGGCAAAAGCGATCTGCACCGAGCCGGATGAGCCCTGAAACGCGGGTTTCCGCCTACTCGGAACGTAACGTTTCGTAACATTCCACACTCCCAAGTTCTAGGACTACAGAATCAAGCCACTCAAAACAAACCCTTTAGCGCCAACTGAGGGGGGCAGGCAGCGTGCTTGCTTTATTGCTAAGAGTACCCTGCCCTGGCGGTTCTTACTTGGGAAGGCGGGCAGAGGACATCATCTAGCTTAGCTGTTTGGTTGAATGCGCGTGTTAGAAGCAAGCGGGGAAGACCTTGGTACTTCGGGCCATCATGCCGGTAGAGGAACAGAGGGTCGACGCTGAGCCGCTGGCTCACGCAGAACCGGAGGTGAGGACTGCGTCGCGGCCGCTTTCAGGCGGCGTGCGAACAGAAGCCACGCCGATTCCCGATGCGCGGACAGCTGGGCTCATGCACGCGCTGCGGTGCCTTCATTTGCTGATCCGCTCGGAACGTCTCTACGACAGGAACCATCCTCGGCGGCTTCAGAGTTTGGACACTTCCTATGAATCGCTGCGCGATCTCGCCAGCGCGCTGAACGGCATCGAAATCCACATTGAGCGCGGCGGCTTGGTCGCACCGAAAATCAGCGATGCGCATCTCCCGGATGTACGAGGCGAAATGCAATCGCTGGCGCTGGATTTGCAGCGCGCAGGAATTCAATCGCTTGTCATTGCCCGGCAATTTCATGTAGGCGAACTGGACACTTTCGCGCAACTCTTCAAAGCATCCTTATTGAGATCAGAGGATTCTATAAAGCGCGAAGGAAGCACTTGGTGGGCCGCGCGGCTCTCGGAGAATCGCGTGGAAGGGATTTCGATTAACACGCAAACGGAACGAAGAGTGGATACGGTTCTCGCGAGCCTGATGGGCGCGCTCGTGGCCTATGGTGGAAACTCGCCGCGCGAGGTCAACGAGGTTCCGATCCTGCCGCCGGAGATGGACGATTTGACCGGTGCGCTACGTTTGATCGGCCGACTGACGCCGCCGCTCGAAGCCGCTCGCGGGCTTTCGCCGGAAGAAGCGGCGAGGGCGATTCACGGAGCGATGGAAGATGCCAGCCGCGAAACGGTTCGCATGCTGCTCGGCTCGATTTCGCAGTACGCTCCGCGTGAAGGCGAACATCCGCAACCCTATTTGCTGCGGCTTTCCGAGTGCCTGATCCTTGAGTTTCTTGGCGCGGAGTTTTCGTCCGGAAAACTCGCTCCTGCCGCCGTACGGCAAACCTTTCATCGTCTCAGCGATGTTCTCGTTTCCTCGGGCGGCTATACCGGCCCGCATTCCTCGCAGCACTTAACGTTGTTGGCGACGGCATGGGCCAATGAGACACACAAAGAGCAGATCGCCGAAAAATTCTGGCTGGAACTTCCGCCGCGTGAAAAATCCGCGGTCATGCGAGGGCCGGACGTATGGTGCGTGCCGGTTGTGGCGCTGAAAAGAACGTTAGGACAATTGGCGGACGCGGGAGCGGACGCTCCGCGGCGGGAAGCGCGAAACATCCTGCTGAACTATTCACGGCGCATCGAAAACGAAAATGTTTCCGCGCGGCGGTCGGTGGCGGCAGGCTTGAACGAAATGACGCCGATCATCGAATCGCTTTGGCCGAATCAGTTGCCGGAGGATTTGAGCCGCGGAACGATGAAGGCGCTCGAAAGGGAAACGATTCCAGAGACGGCTGCGCTTCTTGCCGCGTTTCTCGAGACGCTGGGGCGGGTCGCAGTGACTCGCGGCGACTACGCCGGCTTTGAAAATATTCTGGTCGGCCTCGAACGAGTGCCGAAAGACAAAGAGCACGATCACATGGCGGCGCTGGCCCACCGGCTGGTGGCGCAGGATCGCTGGCTGCTTCTGGTGGATGCGGCGCTGGCCAATCGTGCGTTGGATCCCGTTTTGCCGCGCCTGCTGCAACGCGATCCGGAGCGCTTGCTGGACCGGCTGACCCTTCTTTTGACGGAACCGCGCGGCGCGGAAATGCTGCCCGCGATGGCACGGCTGTTGCGAACCATCGGCGTGCCGGTGCTGAATCTTCTCGAGACGCGGCTTTATGAAGCGCGGCGGCAGCGCGTGAGCTCTGCAATCAAGCTGCTCGCGGCCGCTGATCCGGAACGCTTGCTGCGCGGCCTTGCGCGAGCTCTGGCGAGTTGGGAATGGAATTTGCAGGATCTTGCGGTTAGCGAGCTTTCGCGGCCCGCCAACGCCGCATCGGCGCACAGCGCGGCGTTTGTGTTTTCCGCCGTGCTTGCGGATGCGCATCCTCTGGTCGTTCCGATCATGATCGATCAGATCGGCTTGGCGCAGGAAACGACGGCCGTGCCGCAGTTGATGGAGATCGCCGCGGGCGAGCACGAAATTCTGCGCGACCTTTTTGTGCGCATCAAGGCGATTGAAGCCCTCGGGCGGATGCGGGCGATTGAAGCCGCGGAAATGCTCAAAATGCTCGCCGAGGGCCGCGAAGGACTCGCGTTTACAGAACCCTCAGGGTTGCGCGCGGCGGCCGAAGACGCCCTGGCGATGATTGAAGACCGGCCGACCGCGGCGCGGGCGCGAGCTGCGTATGAATCCGCGGGGCAGTCCAATAACAGTTACGTGGTGCCCCGCCGGTATGTACGCGTTCCGCTGGAATCCCCGCTGCGAGCGCAGATCGAAGGCTCGCAGGCGGGCCTCGCTCGCGTGAAAACGATCAGCCTGGGCGGCGCTTACCTGGAATCGCCGAGGAAACTTTCCGTCGGAGATTCGATCAAACTGGAAGTTCGTTCCGGGCTGCGCAAGATCAACTTTACCGCGGTGGTACGCAACGTGGGTCCGGACGGCGGCGGCGTCGAGTTTGTGCACATGAAGGACGAAGACCGCGAGAAGCTGCGCAAGCTCGTCCAGCGCCACCTGCAAATATAAGACAGTGTGCTTTGAATTGAAGGTCTGAAAGTTCAGATCAGTCGCAGCCGTGCCCCCCAAAAAAATCTGTAAGTGTTGATTCTAAATCACTTAGCGATAGAACAAGTTGTGTAGAATCAACGATTGTGGACATTCCCGTAAGTGTTGCTTTTAAAGGACTTACGAGATACGGAATGCACCGCAATTGTGCAACCTGCTGTCTAGGTTCGTAAGTATTGCAAACAAAAGGCTTGGGAGTTCTGACACGAATCGGAGACTAATCAGCCCGAGCCAGGCTTTCTACGAGTGAAACTCGTCGAAAGTGTCTACGAGCACCGTGCCCGGCACGAAGAAGAGCTGAGCGGCGAAGGGCGAATCATCATCTCCTGGCGATACCATTTGCCCTAGACTATGGAAACAGGACAACCAAAATGTCACTCGACTGGTCACAATGCCCAGCTGTCGAAAGCGTCCCGGGAAAAGTGAGCGGTGCCTGGGTTCTTCGCGGCACCCGCATGCCAGTCTCGGTCATTTTTGAAAATTTGGAAGCCGGCGCAAACATCGATGACATCATGGAGTGGTTTGAGGGGCTAGACCGCGAACAGATTAAAGCCGTGATTGAATTTGCCGCCCGCAGTGTCGACGCGGCCCCGTCTGCTTCCAGGCTCTGATGCTGGTTCTCTTCGACCAGGGAACGCCCGTACCTATCCGCCCTTTCCTCGTGGGACGCACAGTCGAGACAGCCGCGCAACGAGGTTGGGACAAGCTCAAGAATGGCGAACTGCTCGAGGCCGCTGAAGAAGCAGGCTTTGAAGTGCTAGTCACTCCCGACAAGAATATTCGCTACCAGCAAAACTTAACGCTTCGCAGAATAGCGCTCGTCGTGCTGAGCAGTCCCCAATGGCCAGTCCTCAGCCAACATGTGGAGCGGGTCGTCATTGCAGTCAATGCCGCGCAACCGGGCAGCTACACTGTTGTTGAGTTACCTCAGCTATGATCGGAATGCCCGAGCACGACGAGTCATTTATGGGATCCTGAAAACAAAAACGGCAGCGAGGGGCTGGCGCGGCAGGCGAAGAGCACAAGCATACCTAAGAAATAGTCTATGTCGAGAGTGACCGTTTGTCATGAAAAAAGTGCGGCTCAAAGTTCCAAAGCGGTTGCCGATACAGTTCTCGCCGGGGCTGTAGCAAACTCTAAACCCGCAGACGCGAAACCGGTGCGTACGGCACTCGGCCGATCGCTGGGAGAAAAACAAGTTGTCCACGATCATCGAGTTTTTGACAAGAAACAAGATAGCGAGAAGAACTCTTCTTATCATTATGGGGGGAACAGTACTCTTTACAGCTGTTGCCTTGCTTTGGATTCGTGTTCGCTATGCCGCTGTTATGCCCCATGTGCCGCAGCCGCAGACGGGCAGAATATATCGAACGATGGCCGCCTTCGGAACCGCCGTTTACGTCAGCGAGAAGGAGCTTGATTGGGTCAATTTTGTGAGTTATGACCTGATGGAGGTATCAGGGATCTTCATGCTGATTTTGTATTTCCTGGTAACCAAGCTCAAGAAATTGTAAGACACAGGACCGCTCTGCCTCTGAGGAGATTGCGGTGGCCGCCTCTCCCGTTCTTCGTGCCCCAGTTCTGCAACAGATTTAGTGGAATGGACCCATACCGGTTCCTGCAATAACGCTAAGCTTTGTCGCAGTCCTAGCGGAGCATCCACGGATTTTGCAACAGTTAGTCTGCGTGTTGCCAAGCAGTTTTTCGGGTCCACCGAGTAGATGTAAACGATCTAGTAATCCATCGCAAGAAACTGCGTCAGAGCCAAGTCGCGGCTTTCTTAGCTCTTAGCGATGTCACGCTGAGCACAGGCTGAAGCCTGTGCCACACGGAGAACACTGGCTGGAGTTTGTGCCACACGCCGGTTTTCTTCCGGAATTAGGCTGCATACGTCCAACGAGTTAGAGAGGCTCCTCTGAGATTTAGACGGAGGGGGGCTCGGTGACAAGATTTAGTTGAAATCGACGGGTGATTGCAGTAAAAGCCGTATATTCAAAGTTGTAGCCTTCGTTGGGCGGGGCATCCCGTCGCCGCTAGGGGTAGCGGAAAGCTGGCAGGTTTCCACTAGGAGGACTCAGATGCAACGACGGCTTAGTGTGTTTCCGTGGATCATGTTGTGTGTGTTGATGCTGGGATGCGCCGCGATGACGGTGGCGCAGGTGAATACAGCAACTCTCTCTGGAACAGTAACCGACCCGCAAGGGCTCGCGGTTAAAGGCGCGAAGCTGAGCATCACAAATGCGGGCACAGGGGCCGAACGGACGATCGCCACGGACGACGCCGGACGATACAAAGTGGTGGGACTGCCTCCGGGTACCTATAAGGTGACCGTGGACGGGGGCGCGAATTTTGCGCTCTACCAAAACGAATCGGTAGTCGTGACTGTTGGCGAAGACGCAACGCTGGACACGAGACTGGGGCTAAAAGGCGTACAGCAGAGCGTGACGGTGACGTCCGAGACGGCGCTGATTGAAACCACGAAAACGGAAGTTTCGCAAACGGTCGATCAACGCAGCATCAACAACCTTCCCATCAACGGCCGCAACTACATCAATTTTACGCTCATCAATTCGCAGACCACGCGGGACGTTTCTCCAACGATTGGGCCCGCGCCGAACAGCGGGCTGAACATAGATGGCGCAAGGGCACGTTCGAACATGGTCAGCGTGGACGGCGCAGACGCGGGCGACAACTCGGTCGACGGAATCCGCTCGACGGTATCGCAGGAAGCGGTGCAGGAATTCCAGCTGATCCTGAGCAACTACAACGCAGAGTACGGGCGCGCCACGGGCGGCGTGATCAATATCGTCACGAAGAGCGGCAGCAACGAAACGCACGGCGATATTTTCGGTTATTTGCGCAACAAGGCGTTTCAAGCGCGAGACCCGTTTTCGGGCGTGGTGGATCCGACGACCGGCGAACTCGATCCGGTGAAGCAAGCGTACACGCGCGTGCAGACGGGCTTCACGCTTGGCGGCGCGGTGAAGAAGGACAAGACTTTTTATTTTTTGTCGTATGAATACACGCAGCGCGAAGAAACGGACTTTTCGAGCATTGGAGCGGCGTCAGCGGGAACGGGGCCGTTCGGAATGGTGCCCGTCAACCTGGGGCCCGGATTGACCGTGCAGCTAACGCCGTCGCAGGCTAACGCCGTCCAGGCGCTGGAAACCGCCGGACAGATCTCGCTGGCTGAGCAGTACGCGGCTCTCATGGGCTCGGCTTCCAGTGTTGCGCTGAACAAACTCGACTACGGTTTGGTTGCTCCGGGACTGACTGGCGGATTGGTGAATCCAGGGCCGGGCGCGCAATTCCCAATTCCTGTGACGTGCCCCGTGGGCGCTGTGGTGGGAACGGTGACGTGCTCTTCGATTCCGGTCGCGCCGGGCGCCGCATATTCCTATGGCGTCGCGCAGCTTCCCGCGTCGTACGCGAGCCTGAATAGCCTGCGCGGAAATTTCCCCGCCACGGAAAAGACAAGTTTGTGGTCGGCGCGGCTGGATCAGCGCTGGAGCAACAACAACACGTCGTTCCTGCGGGTGGGAGTTTCGCCTTCACTCGTCACCGGGATCGAATCGACTTCGCAAAACCAGGTGTTCGGACAGAACGCAGGCACACGCGCCGGTGTGAACCAATACCGAGACTTTTCCGCGACATTTCAACACGACACGATTTTCAGCCCAAAGGACTTCAACGAATTTCGTTTTCAAGGCGCGCGGCGCGGCCTGCACTTCGGCTACTCGGAGCTTCCCGGCGGATCAGACATCGGCGTGAACATTCCAGGCTACGCGTACTTTGGACGCGAGCCATACTCGACGGTGGACCGCATCGAGCGGCGATTCGAATGGACGGACAACGTCACGCTGATTCGCGGCAACCATACGTTCAAGATGGGAGGCGATTTTAACCTCATCCAACTGCGATCCAGCAAACCGCAAATCTTCGAGCTGGACTTCGGCGGCGACGTAAACTTCGGCGGGATCGACGCGTCCTCGTTCGGCTTTCCAGATTGCGTGGGCGGAACGGGAGCGACGTGCGCGGGGGGAATCGCCCTGCCAGGCGCCACAGGCTTGCAAGCGTATGGACTGGGAATTCCTACGTCCTACATTCAAGGCATTGGAAATTCGAGCACGCCGTTCGACAACATCCCGATGGGATACTTCGCACAGGACAGCTGGAAAGTGAATCGCAAGCTGACACTAAACTACGGCTTGCGCTACGACCTGGAAATTACGCCGCTGTTTGCGCCGGCCACGGCGGTGAACGCGGCGGCAGAACAAGCGCTGGGCGTACAGGAAGGCGTGCCGCGCGACTACAAGAACATCGCGCCGCGATTTGGAATTGCATGGGATCCGCTGGGCGACGGGAAGATGGTAATTCGGGGCGGATATGGCCTTTTCTACGACCATCCGTTGCTGGCCATCGCGTTCGATTCGACGACGGCCGACGGCGGACGCTCCGTGCAACTGCTTTCCGCGGGAGGCACAGCTTCGGCGTGCGGATTGCTGCCTCTTCCGACCGGCTCGCCGACGCCGCCGGGATTCTGCGGCTCAGGCCTGGACAGCCCGACGAATTTGAACGGGTCGTCGATCTTCCAAGGCGTGCTGAACGCGAACTCGATCTACGCGGCGTTTCCGACTTCGTTGACGCTGGGATACTTGCCGCAGGAAGAGCGCTTCGACCCGTTTGCGCAAGGCTCGATCTTCGCGAACCAAGCTTATTTGCAAGCGGGATTTCCGCTTTCGATTCTGCCGTTCACGCTGCCGGTGATGAGAAACTTCACGTATGCGTATGCGCAGCAGGCGAACTTGACGGTAGAGCGCGAACTCGGTGGATCGTGGAAGATCAGCGCTGGTTACCAGTGGACGCGCGGGCTGCACCTCTACCGGCCGATCGATGTGAACTCGACGAACCCGCAATTGCTCGATCAAAACGCGTTCAACGCTGCGGCTTCGGGGATTTCGGTGAGCAATCCGTTGACGGTCGTCGCGCCGTCGGCGACCGTTCTTCCAACGGGCACGACCTGCGGAGTCGGCGTTGTAGCTGCTAGCGTGCTGGGCCAACTCTTTGGATGCCCAACTGCCGGGCCCTTCGCTGGGCTCAATGGCCAATATGTGAGCACGCCGGCGTTCTTCAACTTCTTCAGGCCATCGGGGCCGAATCCCTCGTTTGCCGCTCTGGTCGCGCCGGGACAGCCGCTCAGCGCGGGGTTCGGAGTACAAGAGCAATTGGCCGCGCTCGCGGGCTATCCGCAGGGCTTCGGCGTACCCGTGCCGTTCAACAGCGTGGATGCGCAGAATTCAAACGGCAACTCCTGGTACAACGCGCTAACCATCAACGTGTCGAAGCGCTTCTCGAAAGGCTTCGAGATTCTTTCGAGCTACACGTGGTCGCATTCGATCGACGACAGCACGGACCTGCAATCGACGCTCGAACCGGAAGACAGCCGATTTCCGGAGCTGGAAAAATCCAATTCGGATAACGACCAGCGGCATCGTTGGGTGACGAGCGCGGTGTTTCAGACACCGGCAGCGTCCGAAGGGCACAGCTTCTTCCGTAATCTTGGAAGCGACATCACGATTTCGCCGATCGTCGAAGTCTCTTCCGGCAGGCCGTACGACGTGATCACGGGCGAGGACACGCGGCTGGACCTGGGCGCTTCGCAAGCGCGTCCTTCGGTGGGAATGTCGTCGAGCGGAGGGACGACGTCGCCGTACATTCCTGGGGTGACGTTCGTGGTGGCCAACGTGTGCTTGACCAACAGCGGCCAACCGTTCACCGTGCCGGGATTTACGACGGCAGGCGCGGGCTGCGTGGGCAATCTGGGAAGGAATCCGTTCAACATGCCCGGCTGGTTTTCGTGGGACATGCGCGTAGCCAAGCGAATCCCAGTGGGCGAGCGGGTCAAGCTGGACCTGATCGCCGATGCGTTTAACCTCTTCAACCACACGAATATTACGGCGGTCAACCAGCTTTGCGATCCGTCGGCGGGCACGACGTGTAGCGCGGGACAAGCGTCGGCGGCGGCGGATGCTCGGCAGTTTCAGTTTGCGCTGAAGGTAACGTGGTAGAAGACGCGGCGCAATAACCAAAGATCAGAAATAGTCGGAAGAAGGTTGATGGGAGGATTTCGCGGAGCCGAACCCTTCCTGCTTGGCGGAGCTTTCCGCGGCGCGCGACTGCGAGTAAAGTAAGTAGACCGTTTCCCGAGGATAAACTGGAGAAGGAATGAATGGAGTACTTATCGGGGTTGTGATCGTAGTGGCCGCGCTGGTGCTTTGGCTCGTGCTACAGACCGCGCAAGAGCAAAAGAGGAGCTCACTGCTCGATGCGCAGGTGAACGAACTGCGAAGAGATTTGCAGACGATCGCGACGGCGCAGGCGCAAAGCACCGGACAGGTGGCGACGATCGGTCAAAGCGTATCGCAGCGGCTCGAAAGTGTAACTAAAGCGCTGCAGGATGGCGTTTCCAACTCCGCGCAGATCGCCACGCAGGGCCAAACGGCCATCGCAAACGAACTGAAGAACACGCGCGAACAGATCGGCCACATTCAGAAGCAGCTCGGCGAATTTCAGGAACTGAGCCGGGGCATGTCTTCGGCGACAAAATCGCTGGAGGATGTTCTTGGCGGCGCTAAAACGCGGGGACTGCTTGGCGAGATGACACTGGAGCGGCTGCTGGAAGATTCCCTGCCCGCTTCACAATACGCGCTTCAATACCGGTTCTCAAGCGGGGAGCTGGCGGACGCCGTGATTTTCCTGCGCGACAAAAAGCTCGTTACGGTCGATTCGAAGTTTCCTCTCGATTCATTTCGAAGAATCGCGACAGAGGGCGAAGAGGCCAAACGCGCATTCGCGACGGCGGTGAAGGGACACGCGGATTCCATTGCGAAGAAATATATCGTGCCGAGCGAAGGCACGCTGGACCTCGCACTGATGTTCGTGCCATCGGAGAGCGTCTACTACGAACTCTTGATGACGGAAGACAACAAGGGCGAGCAGCTAGATTCCTACTGCCGCAGGAAAAGTATCATCGCGGTTTCGCCGAACACGCTCTACGCGCACCTCTGCGTGATTCATCTCGGCTTGCGCGGAATGCAGATCGAAGAAAATGCCAAGCGCATCTCCGCCGGCCTTTCCGGAATTCAGAAACACATGGAGAATTTCACCGAGGTATTCGAGAAGCTCGGAACTCACCTGAAGAATGCGCAACAAAGCTACGGCGAAGCAGACAAAAAACTCGAAAAAGCGCAGAGCACCATGGATTCGTTGATCAGTGCGAGCGCGGTGGACGCGACGATTGAAAATGGGCAGGCGACTCTCGCGCTGCCGGTCGAAACAAGCTCCAAGAGCCGCGCATAGATTCGCAAGCGGCACGGAAGACTCGCCGAAAATATGGGGAACGCAAGTTGGTACCCGGCTTGGACCTAGCGCGGGTGAGTTGCGGAACTCAACAGTCGAATAGAAATCAGAAAATTGCCACGCTTGCGGCCGACGACTTCGAAGTGCGCGAGATTTTCCGCGCCGCCGGAACTGGAAATTCGAGCAGGATTTCCGCCGGCAAGGTCGGCAATGTCCGGAGCGAGATTCCTGGCTTCCAATCGAACCTTGGAGGTTGTGCCGCAGACGCTGACGGTCAATTGGCGATGAACGCCGGGAGCGAGCGGCGAAGAGTCTGCTTCGAGGCTGAGAGCGACGAAAACAACTTCGAGCGCTGGACCGGTTCGTTTTGCGCAGGAAAGATCGACGGAAGCGCGGCCGGGTTGCAAGCCGTCGGGCGGCATGACCACGAGCGAGGTAGTCGAAGAGGCGAGCACGAAAGCCGGTTCGCCGGAGATGGTGATGTGGTTCGCGTCGGCGTCGCCGCAAAAACCGCTGCCGTCGATTTCGAAGCGGTCGGCGAGCGACGCGATTTCCGGAATGGCGGAAACGGTCATCGTGGTGGCTACGGCTCCGCGGGGCACGACGACGGTCAATGGAACGCGGCCAGGACGTCCGGAGATCGAGCCGAAAATGGTGCCCGCGGTGAGGGGCGCAACAAATAACGCGCGGCCAGTTGCGTCCGTGGTCAGGCGGTCTCCATTGGAAAAAGTCACCGTCGCGCCGGGAGTCAGGCGACCGTTGTTGTCCAGCACGGCGAGCGTGGCGCGGTCTCCCGAAACGATCGAGTGGGGCAACAGGAGAATTCGTCCTGGAGAAGAATGCTGCGGCTTCTGAGCGAGAAGAGCAAAGCAAATTAGAAGTGCCGCTACCGTCGTACAGAGCGAACGGAAGAGGAGAAGAAAGAACCGGCGGCTGGAATTCATAACAAGATTGTAGTCGACAGATGGCGCGACGAGAAAGCAATGGTGGGCAAGGCGCAAAGACGTGCTGAGGGAAGACCATATCCAACGAACTGCGAGAAGGCGGAGTCTGAGGTGTTGAAGTTCAACGGCTCGCTTTGACCGGCTCGTCGGCCGGAGCATAAATGAGAACGGTACGGCCGGGAACGCCCTTCGACAAACGCCGCAATCTGTAGATGAAGGGGCGAGGAAAAGCTCCGCGCACACATTCTTCCAGCCGGTAATAGTTGTCTTGAAAACGAACTATACGTGGAGGATTCCACTCCGGCTTTGAGCGGCTCGCTCGAATCTCGAGCATTTCTTCGGCGGAATTCCTGGCGACGCAAAGCTCATCAGGAATGTTCGAAGACCGGCGTTCGGCAACTCTGTCTCGAATCGCACCAACGTAAGAGGTGACGTGGCTTTGCGAGAACTGCGCCGGAGCAGCGGCCTTTGTTCCGCCGCTGCCAAAAATCAACGAGATGATTTTATCGAGGAGGAAAAGCGGGAACGTACCGAGAATTGTATCCGTGAGAGCAGCGCACGCACGCGCCGTGCCTTCGATGCCGACGAAAGCGATGCCCCATGTCAGCGGATGCGTGGCCCAAATCAGGAGCGCCGCGGTCGCGATGTGGTGATCGGTGGTTCCGACAGCGGTCTTGCCGACGAGTGCGCGATCCAGGAGCAGAGAGATCCATGTCGACATCGAGTACCAATACCAGTAAATCAGCGCGCTAACGGCAAGGATGGATTCTATTGTCCCGCTGATGATCGTGGCCGGACGCCAGGCGATAAGGCTATAGAATGGCAACGCTTTGCGTGCCTGCTGGGGAAGAAGCGAAAGAAACGGCCCAAGAAGATACGTCCACATATCCCGTCTCCATGTGATTATAAAAGAGGCAAGACCTTCGCGAGGTACCAAAGGGGAGGAAGAATCGTAAGAGTAATGGCGGCGACAAGCTTTGCCGTCAGCTTGCCGGCTTTGCGATGAGCTTGTAGACCTGCGCATCCAGGAAAAGCTGGAACAGGTCGGCGTCAATTTCTTCGTCGCGAACGCAGAGTTTCAAAATCTCGAGGGCGCGGTCCGTAGGCACGGCACGCTTGTAAGGCCGGTCGGACGCGGAGAGCGCGTCGAAAATGTCGCAGATGGTCATAATCTTGGCCTGCACGGGGATCTCGGACGACGTGAGGCCGTTCGGATAGCCGCGGCCGTTGAGTTTTTCATGATGGGCGCGCGCAATTTCCGGAATGCCGCGGTACTCGGGAGTCCAGGGAATTTGCGCCAAAAAGTTGAAGCTGTGCGTCACGTGCGATTCGATTTGGCGGCGCTCGTTCGAATCGAGGCTGCCCCGCGGAATGGAGAGATAGCGCACTTCCTCCGAGGTCAGGTACGGCCGCTCGGCGCCACGGGGGTCGCGATAGGTTTTCTGCGAAATCTCCGAAAGTAAATCGAACTCGCTGGATGGAAGGATCGTCGGCTCGTTCGCTCGCCCGATGAAGTCGATGTAGCGATCCAACTCGGCGAGCATTCGGCCAGCATCGTCGTCGAGTGATTTGAGCCGCGCGCGGGCCTCCGAATCTTTTCGGGAAGGTCCAAGCAGGAGTTGGACTTTTTGCTCCGCGATACGGGCCTCGATGTCTCGCCGGATGTAATCAAAGCGATCCAACAAGCGCGAAAACTGGAGCGGATAGAGCTTTTTTGCCTTGATGAGAACTTCCTCGCGGACGCCGACTTTCCCGAAATCGTGCAACAGAGCGGCGTACCGCAGCTCCTTCATTTGCTCGCGGGAGAAGCGCAGTTCCGCATACGGCCCTTGCGTTTCGCGATCCGCGGCTTCCGCAAGAGCGAGCGTCATCTGGCACACGCGCTGGGAGTGGCCCGAAGTCGTTGGATCGCGCTGCTCGATGGCTTTGACGGACGCGTTCACAAAACCATCGAAAAGATCTTCAACCTCGCGATAGAGCTGCGAGTTTTCGTAGGCAACCGCCGCTTGCGACGCCAAAGACAGTCCCAACCGCACGGCTCGTTCCGGAAAGGGATGCACATTCCGGTGGACGGCGGATTCGCTCGTTAGCCGCGCTTTAGAATGACGTTTGCAGTTGATCAGCTGAAGCACGCCCAGCACTTCCCCCTTGCCGTTTTTCATTGGCAGAGTGATAAGCGAGCGAGTGCGGTATCCGGCCTGCTCGTCGAAGGAGGAGTTGAAACGGAATGGCCGCGATTTCGGAATGCGGTAGGCGTCCGCCAATTCGATAACTTCGCCGTGAAGCGCGCAGTACCCCGCCATGGATGATTCCGTGATCGGGAGCGTGTGTTCCGCGTAGGGGAACTGCACGCTGTCGTTTTGCGTCAGGCGAAATCGCAATTGCCGCGCAGGCCCCGCACCTTCTGCAATACCTTGCGAAGAGCTCTCCGAATTGCCGACAACATACTCCGCCAAATACAACGAGCCGGCGTCCGCGCCAGTTATCTCCCGGGCTTTCAGCAGGATCAGATCGAGCAGACGCTCCACATTGAGGGTCCCGGAAAGCGCGATGCCAACGAGGTTCAGTTCCTCGAGTTCGCGCCCAACCTGAGCCGCAGTCAACCCCGTGCGCCGCGATGTAGCAGCGCGCTTGGGCAGCTTTTTCTTGGCTTTGGCCATGGAGAAGAACGAGGAAACCTCCAAAATTGGAGGTTCGCCGCGCGTGGGGCAAATTATAGCGGAAGCCAAGCCCACCGGCGAGGAGTGCCACCAGCTTGCTCGCCTCGCGAGTCACACGGCACAAACCTGTCGGTTTGGCTGTAGCCTCTGTGAGGGCGGGGCCGCGCATGAGGCTAAATAACAAGTAATCAGTAGGCGTCAAAGCCTTTCGCGGCCGGAAAGGGTCTGCTAGCGTGAGTACAGGGTCGAGCGGTACGGGTGTGAACGCGGAACCAGATTGCCTGCAACACAGGGAGATTTTGTGCGGATCGTAAGCGGCGGCGTAACCGATTTGGGGCGGGTGCGCACGAACAACGAAGATTGCTACCGCATCGTCGAGCCGTTGAATCTTTTTGTGCTTTCGGACGGGATGGGCGGCGAAGCGCACGGTGAAGTCGCGAGCGCGCTTGCGGTGGAAACGATCGTCAAGTTCTGCATGGACTCGCACATGGATCCCGCGGCCACGCAGCTCGGGAATTTTGAGCCGACCTGGAGCGAAAAGTCCAAGCGGCTGACGAGCGCCGTGCATCTGGCGAACCGGAACATTTACGAGTCGGCCGAAGCGCATCCCGAACAGCATGGAATGGGCGCAACGCTGACGGCCGCGTGGATCGACGGCGCGAAATTGAGCATCGCGCATGTGGGCGATTCGCGCGCCTACCTGCTGAGGAGCGGCACTCTGCAACAGCTCACAAGCGACCACTCCCTCGTCGCTGAACAAGTGCGGCGCGGCATCCTGACTGCCGCGGAAGCGGAAGAGAGCGAGATGCAAAGCGTCCTGCTTCGCGCTCTGGGGGCGTTGCCCGACGTGGAAGTGGATACCGACGAGCACATCCTGTTTGCGCGCGACATTTTGATGCTTTGCTGCGACGGGCTCACGCGCATGGTCACCGAGCCGGAGATCGCCGGCACTTTGCAGGCGGAGACGGACCCGACCAGAGCCGCGCAAAAATTGATCGAACTGGCCAACGAGCGCGGCGGAGTGGACAACATCACCGTGATCGTCGTGCGCGTTGGCACGGAATCCAAGGGTTGGTTTTCATGGCTGCGCCGTGGGGCGCGGAAAAAAGCGGCCGGAAACGGCGCCAGAGGAGGACGCTAACATGGCGAAACTCAGCCTGATGTTTGAAGAGAGAATGGTCAAGGAAGTGCCGGTGGGCGGCCGGCCCGTCAGCATCGGACGCTCCCCGGACAACGACTTGCCAGTCGACAACCTGGCCGTATCGAACTATCACGCCCGGGTCTATTTCGAGGGCCAGCGGCTGGTCGTCGAAGACCTCGACAGCCTCAATGGAACTTTCGTCAACGACCTCCGCGTCGAGCGCGCCACTCTCCACGACGGCGACTCCATCTGGATCGGCAAGCACCACATCAAGGTCGACGCTTCGGGCGACGCTCCCGTGCCGTGGGACACCGGCCGCAAAGCCAGCGCGCCGCGCATCAACGAGACGATGGTTCTGGACACCAAGGAGCGCCGCGAGATGTTGCAGCAGGCAGGCGCTTCCGGCGAACGCGTGCAATTCGCAGCGGGGCGGCTGAAGGTTCCGACGCTCGTTGTGATTGGCGGGCGCACCGACCAGAAAGAGTACATGCTCACGAACAAGCTGACAGTTATCGGCAAATCCGGGATGGCCACGGTGAAAGTTAAAGGCTGGTTCAAGCCTCCGATGGCCGCGCAAATCAATCAGCGTGATGACGGCTTTTACATCGGCCCCGGCGAAAAAATGCCTCTCGTCAACGGCAAACCGATCACCGGCCCCGTGCGCTTGAACGACGGCGACCTCATTGAGGTCAGCGGCGTTCGCATGAATTTCGTCTACCGCGAGTAGCGCGTCAACCGCAATGGCAGCTCCGTCAGGCAAGTGGTGGCAGAGGCGGGGCGGCCTTGGCCTCTACGAACTTCTCCAATCGTGGTGGCGGCACCGCGTCTCGTTCGTTCTAAGTCTGTGCATCACCATCGCCTCGCTTTCCGTCTACTACCTGGTTTTCCTCCAGGAAAAGCGTACGCCGATTTCCGAGCTTGCCGAGCGGCTTGAGCTGGACACACTCGATACGCGCTTTCGGTACCGACCGCAGCGCTTCTCTGATCCCGACCCACGCATCGTCATCGTCGACATCGACCAGCGGGCGCAGGAAGTCCTGGGTCGCTGGCCATTCTCGCGTGCTTACTTTGCGAAGCTTTTGGACGTCCTTCATGACGACGGCGCTGTCGTGGCCGCGTTTGACATCACCTTCAGCAAACCGGATCAGAGCGCGGCCCCGGTGCGGGCGCTGGCAGAGCAACTCGATAAGCGGCAGCATGACGGCGAATCGATCGATCCGAAACTGATCGCGGAGGTTCGGCAGCTTGCGCAGAGTTACGACGCGGATTCCCAGTTCGCCGCAGCCATCAAACGCTTTGGCCCCGTCATACTTGGAAATTATTTCTTGTTCACGCGCGCGGACCTGGAAGGCGTTCCGGACGCGACGCTACAGGCCTACGCGGATCAGATTTCCTTTTTTGCGTATCCGCCTGCGCATCCCTTGCGCCCTCAATTCAATAAAGAAGACAAGCTTCACCTGATGGAGATTTTCGCCGGCGCGCGCCTTGTTCCGCGGGGTGCCGAAGCGAATCTCGATAAGCTCACTTCCGCTCTTTCCGGTGACAGCTCATGGACCGGCTTTTTCAACGAGCCACCGGACACAGATGGCGTCGTGCGCCGCGCGACACTGCTCTTGCCTTACGGGCGCTCGGAAAATCCCGCGGAGTGGGACATCTACCCTTCGCTAGACGTGATGGCCGCGCGCGCCCTGATGGGCAGCGATGCGCTGGACACGAATCTTTTCTATGGCCCCGTTGGGATTGTGCGAATCGATTTCGGCAAAGCGCGTTCGTTGCCCACCGACACGCTCGGGCAAATGCTGATCAACTATCAGGGGCCTTGGGGTACATTTCAGCACTACTCGATCGCCGATGTTCTGCAGAAGAGCATTCCTCCCGAGAAGTTCAAAGGAAAACTAGTCCTCATCGGCGCCACAGCCACTGGCATCGGTGACTTGCGCGCCACTCCGTTCGGGGGCTCAAACTATCCCGGCGTCGAAATTCATGCCAATGTCATCGACAACATCCTCAAGGACCGCTTCATCAAGCGCGATGACCGGTCCGCCCTGATCGACGCACTCCTCATCTTCATGTTCGGTATTCCTCTCGGCATTTGGATGGCTCTCGTTCAGCCGCGCTGGATGTGGTTCGGCGCGGGCTTGTTTGTGCCGCTCATCGCCGTGGACTACGGCGCGTTTCTGGGCGGCTGGTGGCTGAATTTCACGATGCCGGCGATGACGCTGACCGCCAATGTGCTGATGGTCTCTCTCTATCGCGCGCTGATTGAAGAAAGAGAGAAGCGCAAAGTCCGCGCCGAGTTCGGGCAATACATGAGCCCCGAAGTCATCCGCCGCTTGATGATTGATCCGCGTCTCATCGATCCCAAAAAAACTGACATCACGGTGATGTTCAGCGATATCCGTGGCTTCACAACTATTTCGGAGAAGCTTGACGCCCAGGAGCTCGCCCTTTTCCTGAATCTGTATCTTTCCGATATGACTCGCATCGTTTTCAAGAATATGGGCACACTCGACAAATACATCGGCGACGCTGTGATGGCCTTCTGGGGCGCGCCATACGAAGAACCGGGCCACTCGACAAAGGCCTGCAACGCCGCGCTCGATATGATTTCGCGTGTTCGCGACTTGCAGAAACAGTGGGAAGCGGAAGGCAAACCGAAACTCGAAATTGGTATAGGGCTGAATACTGGCGTCGCCAGCGTGGGCAGAATGGGCTCCTCGCTGCGCTACGGCTACACGGCACTCGGCGACGCTGTGAATCTTTCTTCGCGGCTCGAAGGCCTCAACAAGGACTACGGGACGCACATCATCGTTAGCGAATCCACTTACCTGGAAGCCAAGGACGACGGCTTCGTGTTTCGCGAGCTGGATTTGATGCGCGTCAAAGGCAAGCTGCAGCCCGTCACGATCTACCAATTGATGGGACGCAAAGCGGATTTGGAAACAGATGGCTCGGCCGAGGCGGTGCGCACGCAGGTCGAGCTCTTTGCCCGCGCTCGCGAGCTGTATCGCAACCGCCAGTGGAACAAAGCGAAGGACGCCTTCCAGGAGCTCCTGGAAAAGTGGCCGATGGACGGCCCTTCACGTGTTTACGCGGAGCGCTGCCAGGAATACATGGCGGATGAACCGCCCGCCAACTGGGACGGCATCTTCGTGATGACCCACAAGTAGCGGCTTGGCGCGGCATGCAAGCGGCGCGTCGCGGCTGAGCGCTACTGTTTCTCTACTTCAATCAGATTGTCGGTGGGGTCGCGGTCGATCAGCTTGTTGTATGGGTCGATTCCCGCAAACGTCGGCTTCTCGTCCACCACGAATTCAAACGTGCCGTTCTGCTGTGTGATCCACTCTTTGTGCAGATTCAGCCGCTTCAAATGTTCCTTGGTGCCGCTGAACACACCTACGTCAATCAAGTCGTGAATCGTCATGGGCGTCTCGTTCCCGGAGCCGTCCGCCTTTTTCTTCTGCGAGCTCGTCCTCAGCGTCACTTTGTATTTCATGTCGGGCGTTTGCACATAAGTCGCCGAGACGGCTTTGTTTTCGTAGAGCACGATGGATTCAAACATGTCGGTGATAACGTACTGCAATTCCGGAGGCGTTTGTTCGCGCAGTGCGGCGACAAATCCGCGCGTGTCGGGGAACGGCCCTGTCGCATAACGGTTCTTCTCCAGAAAGTTGCGCAGGCCCAAATTCACCTTGTCATCGCCGATGTAATCCGCCAGCGCGAACATGACCATGGATCCCTTCTGGTACCAGACATATGGTTCACGCTGCACCAGAACCAGCGGGGGCTCATGCCGCGTCTCCCCCGCGCGGCCTCTCAGATATCCGTCGAGTTCATAGCGCAGAAACTTCCGCGTCATGTCTTCCCCGTACTTCTTCTGCATCACCTTCAGTGCGGAGTATTCCGCCAGCGACTCGGCCATCATGTTCGAACCCTGTGTCTGGCTGCCGAGCAATTGGTGGCCCCACCATTGGTGCGCGAGTTCGTGCGCCGTCACGAAATACAAAAGGTCGATGTCGTCGGTTTTTTTCAGGCGCTCGATGAATCCGATGTCCTCGGAAAATGGCACGGTGTTCGGAAAGGACTGTGCAAACTGGCGGTAACGCGGAAATTCCAGCACGCGAAACTGATCGAACTGATATTTGCCGAAATTGGCTTCGTAATAGTCCAAGCCGGTCTTCGAGGCGTCCATCATCTTATCCAAATTGAATTCGTGGCCGGGCTGGTAATAAATCTCGAGTTTAACGTTTTTCCACTGATCGCTCTTCACGCTGTAGCGGGCAGAGATAAAAGAGAAAAAATTATTGATCCGCGTGTCGCCCATGCTGTAGTCAAAATATCGGCGACCGTTTTCCATCCATTCCCGCTTCAAATAGCCCGGCGCAATCGCGATCTGGTCGGCCGAAGTACTGACGACAGCGTGAAACGTCACCCATTCCGAGTCGGTCATGAAGAGATTGATGTTGGAATAGTACGGATCGCCCGGAGGCGCCATTTCTTCCAATGGTTGCAGCTTTTCTTCGCGTCGCCTGACGGGATCGTCGATTTCGTTCCTCCGGTTGTAGCCAATAAACGGAAAATAGTCCCGATCGAAAAATGTTCCGTTGTAGGCAAACTCCGGCCGCTCTCCGCCGTCCTTGAATCCCTGCGACGTATATCCGACGCGGAAGTTCATCTTCATCGTTTCATTTGGCTCGAGCGGTTTGTCCAGCTTGTAGATCGAGTAGAAATGCTCCTTGTCGCTGAGCGTTTGCTTGAACCCTCGGTCAAACGAAACTTCCTGGACCGAATCGCGCGAGTCCGTGATGTGCACTTCGCCGATCGGCTTGTCGGAATGATTCAGCAGCAAGTACGAACCGGTTCCTGTAAACGACCGCCGCTCGGGAAAGATGTCTACCGCAACGTCAACCGCCGTAATTTTGGGCTGCGGCAAGCGCTCGTACTTCTTGTACAACTTTTCATACTCCGCCGTGCGATGCCGGTTCTCTTGCGCCGTGAGAAACCGGTTCAATATGTGCGTGTTGTAAAAGAAGACGGCCCCGCTCGTTCCCGCGAGAATTAGAAAAACTGCCGCCGCGGGGATCAAGGGCCTCATTCGGGGTCCGGCTTTCTTCCAGCGTGATACGAACGATTGCTCGGTTCCTCGCCTCGCGAAGGCGATGGCGATCACGCCCAATAATGCTCCGACGGATAACCAGTAGAAGCTGATCCAGAAGAGCGCCTTGACGAAGTGGCCGTAGCCGTTCATGTCGGAATAGGAGTAGGGTGTAATTTCTCCAAACAAGTACAGTCGGTTCTCAATTCCCCATGCGTACAGAACTGGGATTAGAATGAAGAACCCGACCACCACGGCGTGCGCCACAAATTTGTTGCTCAAAACCGTTTGCAGGAAAAGCGCGAGCAAGACCACCATCAGCAGTTGCGGCAGATAGATGACGTAGATCTCCTTCGCATAGTGGCCCAGCTCAAACCGGAAATATCCAGCGACGGCTTGCGAAAGCACCCCGCACACCAGCACGACTGACGCGAGCACGGTCTCCACCGCCGCCAGCGCAAGAAATTTGCTGAGGAAATCCGTCCAGTCGCGCAGCGGCAAGGAGTCGTGTATCTGCTCGAACCGCACGTCGCGTTCTCGCCAGATCACTTCGCCCGCGTACAGCGCGCCGATGATGAAAAGGAACAGTCCCGCTTGCCCTGAGACCACGGACACCATCAAGTGGGTTACAGGCCAGACCTGGTACCCGTTTCTATCCCCCGCGAAATGACCGCTGACCAGAACGAACACGAACATAATGAGCGTGATGGCCCAAAAAGGTAGTTCCCGCACGATGTTGAAGAATCGCATCCGCGTCATGGAGTAAAGTTGTTTCCAGGTGGTTGACGCGCCGAAAATCTGCGTCACGCGCGGAAGTGCCGCGGTCAGGCGACGAGGCTCTTTCTGGAGCGTGTCTTCGTCCGCTCGCGCTTCCCTGGCTTTCTTGGTGGACTGTTTCGACCCCAAGACCTCGGCGGACATCGGGAATAGTTCGTAAGCCGCAAGCAAAGCTAACGCGCCCACGCCCAGCCACACCAACCGGTTATAGAGGAATACGCCAGTCCAGTGCGGAACGAGCGAATTCCTTTCCGCCACCGTCCAATAGCGCGTCAAGCTCTGCACCATAATGAGTCCGAACGGGTCGGCGATGGATGCCCACGCGCGGTCGAGTTTGTTCGAGGTGACTACGGTGACCAATTCGATGAGATAAAACGCAAACAGTGCCACGCCTTGCAGATAAACCACAACAATGTTCCGCGTGAGAGCCGCAACACAAAAAAAGAGGCTTCCCAGGAAAAAAATCTGCACGATACTGATCGAAGCGAACATCCGGAAATACATCCCAAAATCGTTCGGCGCAATCCGTAGCTTGTCGGCCCATGGCATCAACGTGCCGAGAGCCGTGCCGAAGACGATTCCCGAGAAAACGAAGAGGGCGGTCACCACAGATCCAGCCCACCGTCCGCCCAGGTAGCCAAACTTGGAGATTGGCTTGGTGAAGATCAGCTGGTAGGTGTCTCCCTGAAAATCGCGCAGTATGGCCGGCCCAAAAATCGCCGCGATCAGGATCGAGCCGAACAGTAGCACTTGCGTGGTGATGATCAGCACCGCGAAAGGGCTGTTCAAAAGCACCTTTCCGCTTCCGATCGGGCCAAAGTCCCGTGCCGCGACCGAAAAAAATGGGAGGATCGCGGCCAGCAAGAAGTAAATGTAGGTCGAGATGCTTTTGAACCGCAGCTTCAATTCGAATAGAAAGAAGTCCATGAACATGGTGTCTGGTCCTCTCTCAATTCGGCCGGTGCTGCGACAATTGGCGGAAGTACACGTCTTCGAGGTCCGCTTCGACGGGCGCGAATCCATCCGCCAGCGGCGATTCCGAGTACACACGAACTTCATTTAGTCCGCCGACGCGGTGCATGGAGATCAACGGAAATGCTTTCTCAATCGCTTCCCGCTCAGCATCCGTCGGGACAACTTTGCTCCACACGCGCCCTTTCAGCGCTTCGATCGTTTTCGCCGGCGCGCCCTCCAAGATCAATTCGCCGCTGCTAATGATTGCCATCCGCGAACAAAGCTCCCGCACGTCGGCCACGATATGCGTCGAGAGAATCACAACCACGTTGCGCCCGATGGAGCTCAGCAAATTCAAAAAGCGGTTGCGCTCCGCCGGATCGAGCCCCGCCGTCGGTTCGTCCACTATGATCAGCTTGGGATTCGCAAGCAGCGCCTGGGCAATCCCGAACCGCTGCTTCATTCCGCCCGAATACCCGCCGAGCGCTTTCCTTCGCACTTCCCACAGGTTCGTTTGTTGCAGCAATCCCTCGACAATTTCCTTCCGCTCCCCGCCTTTCGTGATTCCCTTCATCACTGCCAGATGATTCAGCATGTCCACGGCCGACATCTTCGGGTACACGCCAAATTCCTGCGGCAGATAGCCGAGCAGCTTGCGCGTGGCGTCCTTGTCCGCAATCATGTCGAGTCCATCCAGCGTCGCCGAACCGGTGTCCGGGTCGAGCAGCGTCGCGAGGATTTTCATAAATGTGGACTTCCCCGCCCCGTTCGGGCCAATCAGGCCGAACATGCCGGGCGGAATCTCCAGCGAGACGCCGCGCAAGGCGCGGACTCCTCCGGAATAGGTCTTGGCAAGGTTGTGGATAGAAAGCACTGGGTCGGCTCCTTTTAGGTGCAACTCGTAAATTCAAGCTTCGCGATCGGACAAGCGTGGCAATTCCAATGACGAAGGACTATACCGAAAAGACGCATGGATTCATCTCATCATTTCAGTTCGAGGTGCCGAAGGCTTCGTTTGGACGTCCAAGGCCGTAGTCAACATTGGAAAAGGGTTCAGCCCAGCCGAGGCGCGGAAGGTCGGCAAAAGGGAGTAGGATAGGTGCCTCATGCCGGGCCAGTAGCTAAGACCTTTATCTACAATGGCTTGGCTGCCGCAGAGCAGTGACGCAAGGGAAGACGGGGTTGAGCAATAAAGGTCGAAGAAGCATTCGAGGCGAGAAGCGGGCCTGTATTAAACCGTTTGGCTAATAGGCCGCTGATTGGTCTCCCCTAGGGGCGTACCCAAACATTCGGCCCAGGGAATCTAAGGCAAGAGAAGCTTGACGGAAGCACCGTACTAAAGCTGCAGTTTGGGCGAAACGCCCTCATGAGGAAGTATTAGAGCACTATGTGGATCGTCCGATTAGCGCTCGCGAGACCCTACACCTTTGTGGTGCTCGCTCTCGTCATTGTCCTTCTGACGCCCGTGGTGCTCATGCGGACGCCAACGGACATCTTCCCTGACATCAATATCCCGGTGATCAGCTTGGTGTGGAAATACGACGGGCTGGAACCTCAGGAAATGGAACGGCGTATCACCTCGAACTCAGAGCGTGCAGTCACAACACTGGTTAACGACGTCGAACACATTGAATCGGAAACGATTTACGGGATCGCGGTCGTCAAGATTTTCTTCCACCCCAACTCCAATATTCAAACCGCGCTGGCTCAGACCACGGCGACAGTTCAGACGATTCTGAAGAGCTTGCCGCCGGGAACGACTCCGCCGCTGGTATCCATTTTTACGGCTTCGACGGTTCCGGTTATCCAAATCGGCCTAACGAGCGACAGCCTCAGCGAGCAGCAGCTTTTCGATTACGGGAACAACTTTATTCGCACGGAGCTTGCTACCGTGCAGGGCGCGGCGCTCCCCTATCCATACGGGGGAAAGCAGCGGGAAATTTCCGTGGACATCGATTCGCCGTCCCTGCAGTCCAAAGGGCTCTCGCCAGTAGACATCGTTAACGCCATTAACGCGCAGAATCTTATTCTGCCGACGGGCACGGTTAAACTTGGCGCGCTCGAATACACCGTCGAGATGAACGGCAGCCCGTTGACGGTACAGGGTTTGAATGACTTACCGGTAAAGACCGCGGACGGCGCAACGATTTATATGCGAGACGTCGCGCACATCCGCGACGGCTTCAGTCCACAGACCAACATTGTCCGCGTAAATGGTGGCCGCGGCGTGCTGATGAGCGTTTACAAGACTGGCAGCGCCTCGACGCTCGACATCGTAAGCCGCGTGAAGCAGGTGCTCTCTAACTACGCCGCTTCGCGGCCCGCGGGCCTGGACGTTACGACCTTTTTCGACCAATCGCTCTACGTCCGCGCTTCCATCGAGGGCGTTCTGCGCGAAGCGCTGATTGCCGCCTGCCTCACCGCCGTGATGATTCTGCTCTTCCTCGGCAACTGGAAGAGCACGCTGATCATTGCGATCTCGATTCCGCTCTCGATTCTCGTCAGCATTCTGATGCTCAGTGCTCTCGGGGAAACCATCAACATCATGACTCTCGGAGGTTTGGCGCTCGCCGTAGGCATTTTGGTGGACGATGCCACCGTCGAAATCGAGAACATCAATCGCAATTTGGCGATGGGCAAGGAGACGGTTCAGGCCATTCTCGACGGCGCTGCGCAGATCGCCGTGCCCGCGTTCGTGTCCACACTTTGCATTTGCATCGTATTCATTCCGATGTTTTTCCTCTCGGGCGTTGCGAAGTATCTGTTCGTCCCGCTCGCCGAAGCAGTCATCTTCGCGATGCTGGCTTCTTACGGTTGGTCAAGAACCATCGTTCCAACGATGGCCATGTACCTCCTGAGCAGCGAGGACGAATACCACGCCGAAGAGCACACCGGCGAAAAACAAGGACTCTTCCGGCGCTACCAGCAGGTGTTTGAGCGCAACTTCGAAAAGTTCCGCGATGGTTACCATAGCTGGCTCGGGGCGGCGCTGGACCGGCCCAAATTGTTCAGCGCATGTTTTCTAGCGTTTTGCGTGCTGTCCGTCGGCCTCGTCGCCGTTCTGGGGAGGGATTTTTTTCCCAAGGTGGACGCCGGTCAAATCCGTCTTCACTTCCGCGCGCGCACCGGCCTGCGCATCGAAGAAACCGCGCGCCTCGCTGACGAAGTGGATTCCGTCATCCGCGACACGATTCCCTCCAAAGAGCTGCAAACGATTCTCGACAACCTTGGCGTTCCGTACAGCGGCATCAATTTGAGCTATAGCAACTCCGGGACCTTTGGCACGTGCGACGGAGAAATCCTGGTGCAACTGAAAGAGGAGCGCGGCAAGCCCACCAGCGCTTACATCAATGATCTCCGTCAAACACTGCCTGAAAAATTCCCCGGCGTGCAGTTCTTTTTCCAACCTGCGGACATCGTGACACAAATCTTGAATTTCGGAACCCCTGCTCCCATCGACGTGGCCGTTACGGGGAACGATCAGGAAGGCAACTACGTCGTTGCACAGAAGTTAGCCAATGAAGTTCGGCATATCCCCGGCGCGGTGGACGTGCACGTACAGCAGGCATTCGACGATCCCACATTGCACCTCGATGTCGATCGCTCGCGCGCGGAATATGTCGGACTGCAAGCCAAGGACATCGCGGGCAATCTTCTGGTTTCTCTCAGCTCAAGCTTCCAGACGGCGCCAGCCTTCTGGCTGGATCCGAAAAACGGCGTCAGCTATAACGTTGCGGTCCAGTCCCCGCAGTATCGCGTCGATACCTACCAGGAACTGGAAAACACGCCGGTCACTGGAACCGCGCCGAATAAGCCGCCGCAAATTCTCGCGAACCTGGTCAACATCACGACGACTGCGCGGCAGGCGGAGATTTCTCACTACAACGTGCAGCCGATGATCAACGTTTATGCCGCGGTGGATGGCCGCGACCTCGGCGCCGTTTCCGATCAGGTCCTCAAGCGCGTGGACGCCATCAAGAACGAGCTTCCACGCGGAAGCCACATTGAGGTCCGCGGGCAGGTCGATACCATGCGCAATTCATTCCGAGGCCTTGCTGTCGGCCTGCTTGGCGCGATTGTCCTGGCCTATTTGCTGATTGTCGTGAATTTCCAATCCTGGCTGGATCCCTTCATCATCATCACGGCGCTGCCCGGCGCGCTTGCCGGCATCTGCTGGATTTTGCTGCTCACGCACACCACGCTTAGCGTTCCTTCGCTGACCGGCGCGATCATGTGCATGGGTGTGGCCACGGCAAACAGCATTTTGATGGTTTCGTTCGCGCGGGAGCAGTTGAGCGAGGGCAAGACCGCGCGCGAAGCGGCGATGCAAGCCGGCTTTGTGCGCATGCGCCCCGTAATTATGACAGCGCTGGCGATGATCATCGGCATGGTGCCGATGGCCACCGGCCTCGGCGAGGGCGGCGAGCAAAACGCGCCTCTCGGCCGCGCCGTGATCGGTGGACTTATTTTCGCCACGATCGCGACACTCTTTTTTGTTCCATGCGTGTTTTCGATGATTCATGGCCGGCGCCAGCGGAGAAGGCATCTCTCTGATTCGCAATCGCCCGCGCTGGCCTAAACGAAAACACGTTGGCTGCAATGGCGGAATACCAGACAATGAGGGAAGGCGGAGCATAGATGGAACCCGAACGGGGAGGCCAACAGCCGGAAAAAGGCACCGGGCTGTACAAGTTTCTTATCGGTGGCGTGATTGTCCTTGTGATCTTGGGCGCATTCACACTTTTCCAGCGCCGCTCTCAATATCATGCGTTGGCGGAAGAGACCGAAGCGCTGGCCATTCCTACCGTAGCGGTCATCCACCCTGCGACGGAAGTCGCGCAGGAAGATCTCGTACTCCCTGGCACGCTTCAGGCTTATGTGGAATCGCCCATCTACGCACGAACGAACGGATATCTGAAAAACTGGTTTCACGATATCGGCAGCCGCGTCTCGAAGGGCGAGCTGCTTGCGGAGATTGACACCCCGGAAGTCGATCAGGAACTTTCGCAAGCGCGGGCCGACCTGAACACGTCACAAGCGAACGCAAATCTTTCCCGCATTACATCCACGCGCTACCAGGACTTAATCAAGACGGATGGCGTCTCCAAACAGGAAGTCGACAACGCCGTCGGCGACTACGAAGCGAAAGCCGCGACCGTAAAATCCTCGGAAGCCAACGTGCGGCGTCTGGAAGAGTTGGAATCCTTCAAGCACGTTTACGCGCCGTTCAGCGGCGTCATCACGCGCCGCAATATCGATATCGGCACGCTGATAAACGCGGGAAACGGCGGCACGCAACAAGAGCTTTTCACGCTTGCGCAGACGGACCCCATTCGCGTCTATGTCAATGTCCCTGAAATGTATTCGCCGTCGGTCCGCGCGGGACTCGGCGCGTTTCTCGATTTGACGCAATACCCCGGTCAGAATTTCCAGGCTAAAGTCGTGCGAACCGCTGAAGCGATCGATCCGAATACGCGAACGCTGCTCACCGAAGTGGACGTCCCGAACAAGAACGGCCAGCTTTTCCCCGGCGGCTATGCGCAAGTGCATCTACAAGTG
>JBAQJX010000035.1:0-93998 GCA_049641765.1 Candidatus Acidiferrum sp. | reverse complement strand
GGCTTGCTTCGTTCGAAATGACGGTGTTGAGGAGGGCGCGGAAGTTGGATCGGCCAACTGTCTATTCTCAACCGGCTTGGGTCGCGCGTCGAAGTGAAAGTTCGGGTGCTCCGCAGGGAAGAAAGAGCGGGGTGACGGGGGTTGGACATCTAGTGATAGCCAAGTTGGGGCGGATAGAGGAGCACAGACTGAAAAGAGAAAAACAGAGTCGAAATCGTCTTGTTGGGTTAAGGCTGTTCTACCCGCCCTCATCGGTGAACAGTAACCGACAAGGCAGGAGTCAGCCACGGAAGGCATAAGTTAAATTGGCGCGGGGGCGATCTTTTCCTGTTGCTTTCCAAAAGGAAGCGTGCCATCCTTCCTGTTGGAAACCCAATGAGCGAGGCAAAGGAAAAGAAGGACGTTCTGCAAGGCACGCTGGCGTTGATGGTGCTGAAGACCCTGGATGTGCTGGGGCCGCTGCACGGCTACGGGATCGCGCGGCGCATCGAGCAAATCAGCGGGGACCTGCTGGCGGTGAATCAAGGCACTCTCTATCCGGTGCTGTTGAAGCTGGAGCAGGAGGGGTCAATCGCGTCGGGATGGGGAGCCTCGGAGAACAAGCGTAAGGCGCGATTCTACCGGCTGACACGAGCCGGGCACGGGCAATTGCAAGCCGAGAAACATGACTGGGACCAGACGGCCGCTATCATTGCCCGATTCTTTGCCGTGAAAGCGGAGGAACTGAAATGAAGACCCTTAGGCGATTTGTCAGACGGATGACTTCGTGGACGAGTACGCACCGGGATGAAGAACGGTTGCGAATGGAAATTGAAGAACATCTCGCATTTCAAATCGAGGACAACCTGCGCGCCGGTCTATCCCCGGACGAGGCGCGGCGCCAGGCGATGCTGAAGTTTGGAGGGATAGAAGCAATGAAGGAAGAATACCGGGAGCGGCTAGGGCTGCCTGCCCTGGAGACCCTGTTGCAAGACACTCGTTATGCGCTGCGGCGCTTGCGAAACTCGCCCGCTTTCACTGTGACCGTGCTCCTCACGCTGGCGCTTGGCATCGGCGCCACCTCGTCGATATTCACCTTGGTGCAGGCGGTCGTGTTGAAACCGCTTGCCGTGGCGAACCCGGCCGAATTGTACCGCCTGGGGACAGAAGCACGCTGCTGCTACTGGCCTGCATACAGTCAGGACAAACAGTTTTCTATCGTCTCGTACGACCTATACAAGCACTTCAGGGACAACACCCAAGGTTTTGCTGAACTGGCTGCCTTCCAAGCGGGTGGAACGTTATTCGGCGTACAGCGGTCCGGCGCGCAGGGGTCAGCCCAGAGTTCTCCGGGGGAATTCGTTTCGGGCAATTACTTCAACATGTTCGGCATCAAGGCGTATGCCGGCCGGCTGCTGAATCCGAGCGACGATCGACCCGGCGCTCCGCCAGTGGCCGTCATGAGCTACCGTTTATGGCACGAAAGGTATGGCGAAGATCCCTCGATCGTCGGCGGCGTGTTCAATTTCGACCAGAAGCCAGTGATCGTTGTGGGGATCGCTCCGCCGGCCTTCTTCGGAGACAAACTGAGCGCAGTTCCGCTCGATTTCTTCCTGCCGCTCAACACTGAACCGACTTTGGAAGGCGATGACGATCTGAACAAACCGCAGTCGTGGTTGGACCTGATAGGCCGCATCCGGCCCGGCGCGAACGCGGCCTCGATTGAGGCCCAGATGCGGGTGGAACTCAAGCAGTGGCTGCGCTCTCATTGGGGCGATATGAGCGCCAACGATCGCGCGACATTTCCGGAGCAGACCCTTTTCCTGCGTCCCGGAGGCGGGGGCATCAGCGGCATGCGCGACCAATATGAGCACTGGCTTTACATCCTGATGATGGTCTCCGGATTTGTTCTGCTCATCGTCTGCGCGAACGTCGCCAATCTCATGCTTGTTCGCAGTATGGAGCGGCGGCGGGAGATCTCGCTAAGCATGGCGCTGGGGGCGCGGGCAGGGCGGCTCGTGAGGCAGGCGCTCACGGAGAGTATCCTGCTCGGAATCGGCGGAGGCGCGGCGGGGCTGGCCATCGCATTTGCTGGCACACGTCTCATTTTGGATCTGGCGTTCCCGCGCATTCCAGGACTCGGAGGCGTACCTATTAGCGCGTCGCCATCGCTGCCCGTGCTGGCCTTCGCTTTCAGCGTCTCGTTCTTAACGGGAATCGCCTTCGGGATCGGTCCGGCGTGGATGACCACGCGCGTGGATCCCATCGAGGCTCTTCGAGGCAGCGGCCGTTCTACCGCCCGCACGGGCTCGCTCCCGCGCAAGACGCTGGTGGTTCTACAAGCCGCCCTCTGCATGGTGCTGCTGACAGCCTCGGGGTTGCTGACCGCGACTCTTCGCAATCTCGAGAATCAGAAATTCGGCTTCGCCCAGGACAGGCGCACGATCGTGAGTATCGATCCCCGGCTCGCCGGCTATCAACTGGATCAACTCACGCTACTTTACAGCCGCATCCACGATTCCCTATCGAGCATTTCTGGCGTTTCGGCTGTAGCCGTCGCCCTGTATTCGCCGTTAAACGGCAACAATTGGGGCGGCGGCGTGTGGGCGGATGGGCATCCGGCCCCCGGCCCACGCGAGGACAATTTCGCTTTCTGGGATCGGGTCACGCCGGGATTTTTTGAGGCCGTTGGGAATCCCATCCTTAGGGGACGCGGCATCTCCGAGCGGGATACCATGGACTCGCAGCACGTGGCGGTCATCAATGAGGCCTTTGCGCGTAAGTTCTTCAAGAACGAAGATCCCATCGGAAGGTACTTCGGACGCCCCGGAGCATCTCCGGGATCGCATGATTACGAGGTTGTAGGCATCGCCCAGGACGCCCGGTATCTGGCTTTCGACTTCGACAAGCCGATCGGCGCGTTCTTCTTCCTGCCGGCGGCGCAGTACGACATCT
This sequence comes from Candidatus Acidiferrum sp., assembly GCA_049641765.1. Classification (GTDB taxonomy): domain Bacteria; phylum Acidobacteriota; class Terriglobia; order Acidiferrales; family UBA7541; genus Acidiferrum. The sequence continues at coordinate 91,064 of JBAQJX010000035.1, read as the reverse complement.
TCAAGAGCGGACAAATGGAACCTGATCCAGGTTCGCATTTCCTCCATGACATAGTGGTAGTGACCACGCCCGGAGCCAGCCTGTCACTCCCGCAAATACGCCAGGCCTTGGCCTCCGTGGATCCTCGACTGCCGATCTTTTCGATTGAAAGCCTGAAAGACCAAGTATCGGGCCAGTTCACGCAGCAGCGGCTGATTGCGCGGCTTGCCTCGTTCTTTGGACTTCTTTCCCTCGCCCTGGCTTCGATCGGCCTTTATGGAGTGACTGCCTACAACGCCGGACGCCGCACTACCGAAATCGGCGTGCGGCTGGCGCTCGGCGCGAGCCGGATGCAGGCGGCCGGGCTGATCGTTCGCGGCGCTCTTGTGCTGGTGGCGGCGGGTCTTGCGGCTGGTTTGCCGCTAACTTTGCTGGCAGGGCGGTTCCTCGGCAGCCAGCTTTACGGACTCAATCCTTACAATTCGGTGGTCATCATGACGGCGGTCCTGACACTTGGTCTTTCGGCGCTCATCGCAGCCTTGATTCCGGCGCGGCGCGCATCTTCGATCTCGCCGAGCCAGGCGTTGCGATCGGAGTAGGAGTCAGATGATGGGACACTCGGAGGGGTGTTCCGCGTTGGGCTTGCAGGAAGGACTCTCAGTAGAGCCTTAGGCGATGGGTCCTGCCTGACGGCGTAGTGTAGACCGAACGGCTGATATAATTCCCTGTTGCCCTACCCAGAGTCGGAAAACCGAACGCCACATAATGGAGTTGGCAACATAACGCGGCTTTTGTTCTCAGGAACAAAAGCCGCCAACTCGGGGCATCTGGATGCGCCGGGAGAGTTGATGGGAACGGAGATATAGGAAAATGAAGGACCCACCCTTGCAAAAACCGACCCGCTAGGGATTGGGCACCGCCGATTGAAGGAAAAAACAAAGTCGAAATCGTCTTGTTGGGTTAAGGCTGTTCCGCCCGCCCTTGAAATCTCGGATCGAGCGTATCTCTCAATTTTCGGGCGGCACCGTCTGGACCGTTTCCCCTTTCACCAGGGTGCGATCGAAAAAGTCGCCCGTTGCCTGAAACACGCGCACCCACGTGCGCCAGAGCAGCGAATCGTGAACTTCGTCCGGGAAGACAATCTGCTCGTACGGGATGTGATGCTCGCGAAGCAGATGAACCAAGTTCACCGTCTGCGCAAACTGCACGTTGCGATCGTCATCCGCCTGAATCAAGAGCACGGGCGACGTCCATTTGTCGATCGAAGCCACGGGCGAGGATTGATACGCAGTGTTCTGCGCTGAGCTAGACGCGCCGCCTCCGCGCCCGCCGAAAAACGCCGACCAATCGTGCACGCCCGCGTAATCCACTCCAGACTTGAAAATGTCTGAATTGCGCGCCAGGCCCATCGCCGTCAAATAGCCGCCATAGGATCCGCCCCACAAGCCGATTTTCTTCGGATCGACATAAGGCAGCGACTGCAGATATTTCGCTCCCGCAACCACGTCCTGGTATTCGGAGGCTCCCAGCGGCCCCGCGTTCGCCGGCTCGCGGAAGGCGCGTCCGTACTGGATGCTCAGCCGGTAATTCACCGAGAGCACCACGTATCCGCGGCTGGCCAGATATTCATTGGCGGCGTACATGAAGTTGTACGCATCCATCGGATGAAAACCGAGCATCATCTGCCGGGGCGGACCTCCATGAGTGAAGATCAGCGCCGGCCCCGGCTGCGTGCGTCCGCGCGGCACGAAAAGTTGTCCATGAATCTCGAGGCCATCGAGGCTTTTGAATATCACCTGCTTCGGCGTGACAAATTGCGCGGAGGGATAATCGGAAGGGAGCATACTCCCGGCGATCACTTCCCTTCCGTGGCTGGTGATGTGATATGGCATCGCCGGCTGCGTCGCTGTCGACCCGAGGCACAAAACGTATCGCCCATCGCCGGTGACCACTGGCGTCCACTCAATTGATTCACCGTGCGTCAAGTCGACAGGCCGCGGATGTTCGACGCTTACTCGCCAGATGTGACGGCGGTCCATGTCGTTTTCGTTTGACGAAAAAATGAGTTCCTTGCGATCGGGCGTTAGCGTCGCGTCCTTGAAGGAATAATTTCCTGGCGTCAGCAGCTCGGGCGTTCCGCCGTCCGCCGAAATCGAATAGAGGTGCACCCAGCCGTCCGCCTGCGACGCGAAAACAATGCGGTTGCCAGCCGCGAACTGAAACGCCGCCTCTTGCCATTCGCCTCCGGGGAACGAACCGTCGGCATCATTGGCGCTTTGCCAGATTTCTTTCGCTTTCCCGCTCGCTACATCCCACACGAAAATCGCCCACGGCTGAGGCCGGCCTGAGAAAAAACCTCCCCCCGAGCCGGTGAGGCTGATGAATGCAAGCTCCGAGCCATCGGGCGACCATCTCGGCAGCATGTCGTGAAACACGGTCGGATCGGCGTAGCGGAGAGTGTCGCTCCCAAACTCGTAAATCCCAATTAGCGAATGCGTTCCGCGATTGCTGACAAACGCGATCTTCTTGCTGTCCGGCGACCACTGCGGCTGCGAATTATTGCCGCGAATGTATGCAAGCTTTCGCGCCGGTTCTTTGCCTGAGACGGGCGCGATCCACAGCTCGTGCGCTCCAACCCACACGGCATACTGGCCATCCGGCGAAATCTCAATGTCTTCGCAGCCCTCAGGGTTGCAATTCATGGCGCCGAGGAGCCGTGGCTCACCGCCCGCGACTTCCGCGGCCCACACTTGTTGCTCCGGCTGGAGCACATTGTTCGTTGGGTCGGCCACTTCGCCCTTGTCGTTGGTCTCGCTTCCGCGCGCATAAACGACCGTGTTGCCATCGGGAGTTAGCCGTAGGGTCGCGATCGGCATGCCGTTATCGCCCGTGTAGTGTGTCACCTGGCGCGCCGCGAAATCGGGTCCGTCGGCCACCCACACGTTTCTCGCTCCCCGCAAATCGAATACCCACGCGACTCGGTCGCCGTGCGCCGCCGCAGTCAGCCCGTAAGGATAGGGATAGTTCAGTGCTTGCTCGACGGTGAATCCCTGTCCACGCGCCGGCAAGGCTGTCAGCATCACAGCGAGAAATAATGCGACGCCAAACCCCGCCGCGCCGCCTGAAATTAAAGTCATAACCATTCTTTTCATTGCTCACCTCAGTTGTCGTGGCAAAAAATACATGCTTTCAGGCCAGAATGCATTAATGAAAAACGCTGCGGAGGTTGTGGGTGGGACCAATCGCCATGGTGGCGACCCAGTACGAACTTTACCGGTAACCCGTGCCGGGACTTAGTCACGACCCCAACACAAGTATGTATACTGCTTCCTCGCAAAGGGAAAAATACGGCCCACACCTGTCTCGGACGCGGAAGCCCGTGGTTCAAATCCGGGCCCCGCCGTTCCTTCTTGCTGTTTCTCCCTGCTCTCTGGGCGACCCGTTTATCCCTAGAAGGATTTGGAATCAACCAAACCTTTCCCATCCAACTTCGTCTACACCTGTGGCGGGCGGAGATATATTCTTGACCACAGCAGAGATTCAGACTGTCCAACCGGAGATATTGGAGGATTCTTAATGTTCCGATCCATTGCTCGATTCCTTGTTCCTGTTGGCATGGTATGTTTTTGCGTCCTGGCGCCCTTGGCCAACGCGCAAGTCTCGCCGGATCTGCCCAATCCGATCGCGGCGCCGAATCCGTTGACGACGACGCTATCCATTTTTCGCACCAATATGCAGGACAAGATCATGAAGGCGGCGGTCATGATGCCTGAGTCCAAGTACAGCTACCGGCCGACAAAGGAAGTTCGCTCGTTTTCCGAGATCGTGACTCATATAGCGGATATATCTTACTTTTTGTGTTCAAACATCAAGGGTGAAAAAGCCCCCGCAATGCCTGCGGGGAGGTCTTCGAAGGCCGACGTCATCGCTTATCTCAAGGCCTCGTTCGACTATTGCGATGGCGCGTACGCCGGGTTCACTGATGCGCACCTCAACGACGCGGCGGACTTTTTTGGCGACAAGACGAACAAGATGTTCTGGTTGACGCAACTCGGAAATCACGACGCCTTGCATTACGGAAATCTCGTCGTGTATTTGCGCATCAACGGCCTTGTGCCGACCGGCGGCTGGTTTTGATGGCGCAGCGGCGAACTCCCTAACTCCTGATAAACGCTGTCGGCTCAACCGGTCGATACAACACTTTGTTGCAGTTTACTGGCAGGTGTTTGAATCAGAACCCTCCTTGTGATACATCCCGATGAGATATGACTGCGCACACTCTCGACAATCTGGCGGGCGCGTGGAAGCTAGTATCCGCCTCGGCTTCGACCGCCAGCGGCGAGCGAGCCGACAGCCCATTTGGTCCGAGCCCTATGGGAACTCTCCTCTACACTCCTGAAGGAAGAATGGCAGTGATGGTCAGCAACGGCGGCCGAAAACTACTCCCCGCCGATCCGTTCCTGGCGTCCGTTGAAGAAAGAGCCGAAGCCTTCACCGCATTTTTCGCCTATGCGGGAAGGTACACCCTTGCGGGCGACAAGGTAATCCATCACGTCGAAATCTCGTCCCTACAGAGCTTCGTGGGCATGGATTTAGTTCGTCTCATCAAGTTTCAACTAAATCGAATCAGTTTGGTTTCACCACCGATGTCCATTAATGGAGAAACGCAGATACTCGAACTAGTTTGGGAACGTGTACCTGCCAGCTCCTGACTAACGCGGGAGTCGGAAAAGTCGATCATCTGACCTTAATCCGTACAGCGAGAACTAGACTGGGATTTTCAGAGCACAGACTGAAGTCTCTGCCACTGGAGGCGGCTAGGGCTTGAGAACGATCGGCGGATGAACGCCGATGGGAGGATGCGGACCGGTTGAGGACGAAGGCGGAAGCTGAAGGGTCATGGCCGGGTCGCCGAAGAAAATCCAGGTGCGGCGAACGTCGCTGTCCGTCACGCCGGTCTTGGCCTGGAGAATGGCGCTGGCAAGAGGCGTGGAGGGATTCGCTTTGAGAATCTGGAGCAGAGCCTGGTTCATGGAGGCTTGCGGCGGCTGATTGGTGAAACCGGAAGAAGCCCACACGGCAGCAGCGCCGCCATTGGGCGCGAGCAAGAGCGATTCGGCCAAGCTGGTGGCGTAAACGTCCTGGAAGAAACCGTTGAGGCAATCCATCAAGAAATAAACGGAGAGCTGATCGCCGTTCGAGAGAGTGGCGGCAGAGGTGTCGTCGAGGAGATCGGAGAAGGACCACTGCTCTTCGGCGCCGTGGCCGGAATAGTTGACGAGGAGGGGGCCGGCGTTGAGAGCGGTGAGGATCTGCTGCGAAACAACGCTGGGATCCTGATTCTGGGCAAAAATCTCGAGAGGCTGGAACGCCGCCGGGAGATCGGTGGCCGCGAAGTTCGTGGCGGTGGTGAAATCGGCGCCGATATTCTGGTCGGCGACGAGAAGCGCCTGCGGATTGGCCGCGTTTGCGCCGAGACCTTTTTCAAAATTCACGAGCTTCGAAACGACGAGCGTGGCATCGGCCGGCGTGCGCACGGGAATGCGGCCCGTGGCGATTGTGGCGAAGCCGGTCTGGTTGAAGTCGCTGAACCAATCGTCGGAAGCGGTCTTGAACGCGGCGGTTTCGACGATGCGCGTGGGCACGAAATCGAAATCGCCCAAGCCGAGGTAGTCGCGCGGGTCAAGCGAAGCAGCGCCGACGAGGAAGAGGAATTGCGGCTTGCGAATCCAGTTGGATTCGGCGGACTGCAGGAAATCGCGAATGGCGTAGGGGCTGCGCTCGCCGTAATTGAAGGCGTCAAAGACTTCGTCGATGGTGACGACCTGAACACTCATGCCGCGCGATTGATGCAGGCTGACGAGCGGCGCGATGGCGGACTGGAAGTCGGGGTGCGTGATGATGATCATCTGGCTGCCGAAACTTTGCGCAGCGAGATCTGCGGGTGCGTGGAAAGCGAGACCGGACGGAGGCGCAATCTGGTCGCCAGAGAAAATGAGAAGAGTGCGAGTCTGCTCGGCGTTTTGCTGCAGGCCGAAAGTGACGCCGTAGGCGGTGTCTTCCTGAGCGACGGTGCCATTGAGCTGGGAGATGGCGAGCGGATTGGTGATGTCGAAGACCTGGACTTGCTGATTGGTGAAGCCGCCAACGTGGACGGAACTACCGGCGGGCGCGGTGGCCTTGAGCCAGTTGCCATCAGCTTCGTAGGTGTGCGGATAGTGCAGCGCAATGGATTGCACGACGCTGACGTCGTTATCGCCCTGCAACGCGGTGAGCGTGACGGTGTTGACTCCATCCTGGAGCAAGCTGCTGTTAATGGGGAACGTGTTGGTGACGTTGGCGAGATTCGAGAAATCCATTTCGCCGATGGAAGCGCCATTGAACTGAACGGAGACACTGTGCCCCTGCTGATCGGTCGCGCCTTGCAGCGTGATATCCACAGTGGCCTGCATGGGCGAATTGGGATCGAGGTGCGCGATGGTGAGCTGCTGATCGACCGGCTCGGATGTGACGGTGGCGCCAAAGAAATTGTCGTTATTGTCGCCGTTGAGCAGAGTGCCGAAGTAGGTGGTGCGCTGCTGCAACACGACGGTGAAGGGGAAGCTCTGCAAACCGGAACTCGCGGAGCCCGGAGCGGCGATCGAACTGATGCGCATGCCGGGTTGCGAGCCGCTGATGAGCCAGTAGACGCGCGTGCCGGAATAGGGCGTGTCGATGCCCGTGCCGTAGAATTCCATGCTGTCGTTTGGACCAAGCGGGCCGGACTGGTTGCCCAAAATCAGGAAGGGCTGCTCGATGCCTTCGGCATAAAGCTGGAGCGTGCGCGCGTCTGAGTTGGGATTGAACCCGGCGGCGACGAGCTGAGACTTCGTGACTTGATACCAGCCTTCGTTCTGGACGGAAATCTTTACGGCGGCGTCTCCATCGAGCGAAGCGGCGACTGTGCCTTGCGGCGTGGGCGGCAAGATGGGCATTGGCGACGCCAACACGCGGCGTGTATTTAGAATCGGCTGGACGATAGCGCGATTCATTTGGCTCAAGAGCAGAGGCTGAACCATGGCGCCGGCTCTTGGCGGGGCGGAAACGTCTTCGGAGACTGGCCCGTGCGTTGTGCGCGTACCGTTGAGATCAACGTCTTCCAATTCGTAGACGGCCTGCGCGGTGCCGCTGGGATCGAACCACTGGTACGTTTTTGCAGCGTGCTGCGGAAGCGCGCCGCGAATGCGAAGCGCGGAACCGGCGATGATCGAAGGATTCAAACGCTGGCGGCTCGAACCTTCAACGCGATAAACATTGAAGCCGAGGTTGCGGACTTCGGCGCGCGTTTTCCATTCGAGGAGAACGCCTCCGCCCTGGCGCGGATAAGCGCGGAACGAAGCCAACTGAACGGCAGTCGGCGTGGCGATGGTGGAAACGAAACTGGAGGTGTTGTTGGTGAGATTCGGGTCGCCCGTGGTGGCCGTCACGGTCGCGGTGTTCGTCGAGAGAGTCGTGGAGCTGAACGTGTTGGCAGTGGCGTTGATGTTGACGACAACGGCACCGCCAACGCTAACTGAGCCGATTGTGCAGGTGACGATGACCGGGCTCGAACTATTCGTGCAGGTACCCTGGGTGGAAGACGCGGACACAAACGTAACTTCACCAGGGATCGGATCAGTGACGACAACGCCTTGGGCAACCGCGGGACCGTTGTTCGTGATTTGCAAAGTGTAGGTGAGGTTCGTGCCCTGATCGACAGGATCGGGCGACGCGGTCTTGACGATGGCGACGTCGGCTTGCGTCGGCGAAGCCACGTAGATTGTGGTCGTGGCCGTGTTGTTCGAACAATTCGGGTCGGTCGTCGACGAGCACGGCGCGTTGATGGATGCGGTGTTGACGATGGCCGTGCCGGGAGTGTCGCCGAGGCTGGACTTGATGACCAGCGGGAAGCTGGCGGTGGCGTTCACGGCGAGGGAAGCGATCGTGCAGGTGATCGTGCCTGTGCCGCCAACGGCGGGAAGCGTTCCGCAATTCCATCCGGAAGGGACGGCGAGGGAAACAAACGTCGCACCGGTCGGAATCGTGTCGGTGAACGTGGCTGTACCCGATGCCGAAGGACCGTTGTTCGTGACCGTTTGCGCGTAACTGATGTTGTTGCCATCGGTCACGGGATCCGGTGTCGCGGCGCTCGTCACGCTCAAATCGGATTGACCGGACGTCGCGACGACGTCGGTGGCGGTGGCGGAATTGTTGTTCGGGTTCGGGTCAACCGTCACGGAAGAAACGTTTGCAGTATCGGTGATGACGGTTCCGGCCGCCGTCGCGGAATTTACAGTTACAACGACGGCGAACGATGTCGAAGCGCCAGCGCCGAGCGCAGCATCCGAGCACGTCAGCGTGCCACCGGATACGAGACAGGTCCAGCCCGTCGCGGGCGTTGGCGTAGCGGAGACGAAAGTGGTGTTGGCAGGAATCGCTTCACTGAAGGAGACGTTCGAAGCGGTTGACGCGCCGTTGTTCATGACGACGACGGTGTAGGTAATGTTGTTCCCCGCGATCACGGGATTCGGGCTTGCCACGTTGCTGATCGAAAGATCAGCGGTCGTGGAGAGACCGACGGTGGTCTGCACCGTGGCGGAATTGTTGGTGAGATTGGGATCGTTGTTGCCGGCCGTGACGTTATCAATGTCCGTAATCACGGTGCCGGAGGCAACGCCGATGTTGACGGCCACGCCCACGGTAAACGAGGAGGAAGCCGACTTAGCGAGATCCGGATTGGTGCAGGAGATCGATCCCGTGGCGCCTACTGCGGGCAGCGTGCCGCACGTCCAACCCACCGGAATCGCGATCGATTGAAATGTCGTGTTCGCGGGAATCGTTTCGCTGAAAACTGCGTTCACGGCATCGAGCGGACCGTTGTTAGTCACGCCCTGCGTGTACGTAATGACGTTGCCCGGGCCAGGTCCGGCAAGAACCGGGTTCGGCGTTCCGGAGTTCGTGACGGCGAGGTCCGCGCCAGCGCAATAGGCGCCGGACTGCGTGCCAGGCGTCTGCGTGACGGTGAGGCTCGAATTGATCACACCGGGTTGGCCCGGAGTGGCGCCGTAAGGATCATTGGCGAGTGTGGACCAGCCGGGATTGCCATTGGCCGCGCTGCTGGCGCTGTTCGTCGGCGCGGTGGTGAAGATTACGCCGCCGCCACCACCACCGCCCGCACCGTGACGATTGTCTGGGAACGGACTGCCGGGAGTTTCTTCCGGCCAGGTATTTCCGCCATTGCCGCCGTTTGCGATAGCCGTCAGACCTGAAAGCCCTCCGCTGTTCGCGAAGACGAGAATCGTTCCGCCCGCGCCGCCGCCGCCACCGCCGTCATTCTCTGGCGAAAGCGCCGTTTGTCCATTCGACGTGATGGTGCCGCTACCGATCACAGCGCCGGCGTGAATAATTACGATACCGCCGCCCGCGCCGCCGCTGCTGTAAACGCCGGTGCAGTTGAGGCCACAGTCAGCATTGCCGGTGTCGGTGCTGGGATCCCAATAGGAGCCGTTGTTGGTGGTGCCGCCGCCACCGCCGCCGCCCATGATGAGAGCGCTGGTTGTCGTGGGGAAGGGAGCGCCGCCATAGCCGCCCACAAGTCCTGCAGTATCCCAGCCAAAACCGCCAAGGCCACCCTGGCCGCCATTTCCTGCGCCGGCGCCGCCGCTATTTTGATCGTTCGCCGCTGGATCAGCGTCCGTTGCGCCGCCGCCTGCGTTGCCCGGCGCCCCTCGCGCGAAGCTGCCATTTGGATAGCCTTCGACATAGGTCTGTGCTGTGCTAGAGGCAGTCGAAGCGTGCGCGATCATCGTGACGGAAGGCGCGACCCAGTGCGGCGTTCCCGCAATTCCTTCACCTTTGCCACCACCGGCACCGCCCCCCGTTGGGGGATCACCACCGCCGGATAGATTCGGAAGAGCGGTAGGAGAAGCATCGACCGTATCGGTTTTGAGGAAGCCGGTAATGCCGCGTTCCGTCAAGGCGCCACCGCCGCGGAAACCGTAGCCATCGAGAACGACGGAGCCACCACCGAGAGTGAGCTGAGTGGCAACGTCGAGCGCGAGCACGCCTCCCGTTGCGCCGTTCCAAGCCATAGCCGGGTAAACGGTTGTCGAGCCGGAGCCCAAGGTCACGGACGAATACTGAGGAACACGAATGACCTGGAAAGTCTGCGCGCCTTGCGAGGAGCTCGCCACCGCGCTGATATACGTATTGAGCAGGCCGTTGTTGGCGCCGGTGCCGATGAAGGTGAGCGTTCCACCAGCGGCTGCGGTTACGACGGAATTGGTGGCAGTCACAAACTCAAAGACTCCGGTGGACCCGAGGCTCGTCGAGCCAAAGGGATCGCCGGGAATGCCGTCGCCATAGGAAGTCGTGTTGGTGGAGTTGATCTGCGCTCCCTGCATTTGAATGATCAGTACGAGGTCGCCGGTGTTGATGCTTGTTTGCGCGCCGTTTGTTGCCGCCGGGCCGAGAGCGATGGAAGTTGCGCCTGCCGCAACTGTGCCGGTGCCAGATGGCGGATAGTAGGCGTTCACAACGCCGGTGATCGGGTTTGACGGAGAGCCATCATTGCCGGGGGTGGCACAAACCAAGGGCTGCACGACCGTCAAAGTGGTAACGCTGTTGTTGGTGCTGACGGGATCGGTGCTGGAGGACGAGACGGTCGCCGTGTTCGAAAGCGTCATGGGCGTGGCAGGAGATGTGCCACTGATCGTGATAGTAATGGGCGTCGAAAGCGGATAGGCAACGCCGCCGAGAGCGCAGGTTACGGTGAAAGGATAGGTGGTTGTGTTGACCGTGCAGGTGCCTTGCGTGGATGTCGCAGTGACGCTCGACAAAGCGCTTTTCTGGTTGGGCGATGTGCCGATGAACGGCAGTGTGTCGGTCAAGGTGACGCCCGTGCCTGGCGCGAGACCGAAGTTGCTGACCTGAATGGTGTATGTGATCGACGACGAGATGAAAACCGGAGTGGGCAGCGCGGTCACGGCGACGGAAAGATCGGCGTCAGGCGTGAGCTCGACGAGCACAGATGTGAAAGTGCCGTTATTGGCGGGGTTGCCATCCGTGATTTGCGACGTTACGTCGGCCTGGTTGGTGACGACCGTGCCAGCGGCGGTGGTCGCGCCGACGGTCACTACATAGGTGAAGTTGGCGGTGGTGGTGTTAGCAGCCATCGACGCGTTGGCAGTGCAGATGACCTGGCCGGTGCCGCCGGAAGCGGGCAGCGTGCCGCAAGTCCAACCGGTGGGCGGAGTCATGGAAACGAAAGTCGTGTTGACGGGAGTCTGCTGATAGACAGTCGCGCCGGTTGCGGCGTTGGGACCGTTGTTGGTCACCGTTTCCGTGTAAGTGATCGTGTTCCCCGGCGCGATCGCTTTGACTGAAGCGACCTGCGTCATCGAGAGATCGGCGCCCTGTACAACAACGGTCGCCGTAGCTGTGTTGTTGCCGAGATTCGGATCCGTGCCCTCTTCGCTTACAGTGACCGTGTTGGAGATGGTTGAACCGACCGCAGCTTCAGGGCTAACGGAAACGACGACCGAGAAATTCACCGACGTATTCGCGGCAAGAGTTCCAGTGGTCGTGCAGACGATTGAGCCCGCAGCGCCGACGGCAGGCGATGTACAGGTCCAACCCGCCGGAGGAGTGACCGACTGAAACCACGTGCTGAGGGGAGTGGTCGTCGTCAGTGTGACTCCGGCGGCGGAAACTACAGTGCTGTTGTTCGTGACGGTTTGCGTGTAGGTGATGTTCGCGCCGGTGGCAACGGGATTGGGTGAAGCGGCGTCGGTGACGGAAATATCCGAGTTCTGGACGGTCACAGTCGAGGTCGCCGTGTTGTTCGCGGAATTCGGATCCGTGCCAGTCTCGCTGACCGTCACGGAGTTTGAGATCGTCGTCCCGCTCGCCAGCGCGGGGTTCACGGCGACGACTACGCTGAAATTGACGGATGCGGAAGCCGCGAAGGTTGCGTTGGCTGTGCAGACGATCGAGCCCGTGCCGCCAACCGCGGGTTGTGTTCCGCAAGTCCAACCGGTTGGAGGAGTAACGGATTGAAATGTGGTTCCGGTAGGCGTGGTCTGCGTCAATGTAGCGCCGATTGCCCCGACGGTCGTCGTGATGTTCTGAACCGTTTGCGTGTATGTGATATTGCCGCCGGGTTCGACGGGATTTGAAGCGGCCGTTTCCGTCACCGACAGGTCGGGCACGGTGACGGTCGTGGTTGTTGTCGCTGTGTTGTTAGCGGGCGTCGGATCGGTTCCCGTTTCGCCGACGGTGACAGTGTCGGAAATCGTTGTGCCGGAAGGAGTCGCGGCATTGACTTGCACCACGACGGAGAATGTCGATGACGCGCTGGCGGCAAGAGTGGCCGCGGTGCAAGAGATGGTGCCTGTGCTGTTGACAACCGGCAGCGTGCCGCAGGCCCAGCCTGCCGGAATCGTGATCGATTGATAGGTTGTGTTCGTCGGAATCGTTTCGGTGAGCGTGGGGTTCACAGCTGCCACAGTCGTGCTGTTGTTTTTGACGACTTGGGTGTAAGTGATGTTGGAGCTAACGTCGATCGGATCGGGAGCGTCGGCGTTGGTAACTTGAATATCGGGAATCGTAACCGTCGTGGTTGTCGTGGCCGTGTTGTTCGCGGGCGTCGGGTCCGTTCCAGTTTCGCTGACGGTGACGGTGTCGGAGATGAGGGTTCCCGCTGGAGTGGCGGCGTTAACCTGCACCACCACGCTGAATGTCGATGAGGCGCTAGCGGCAAAAGTGGCCGCAGTGCAAGAAATCGTGCCCGTGGTGTTGACAGCCGGCAGCGTGCCGCACGTCCAACCGACCGGAATCGCGATCGATTGATAGGTCGTGCCCGTCGGAATGGACTCCGTGAGCGTGGCGTTTATGGCGCCGATGGTGGTCGTGTTGTTCTTCACGACCTGGGTGTAAGTAATATTTCCCCCGTCGCTGATGGGATCAGGAGCATCGGTGTTCGTAACGGAGAGGTCGGGAATCGTAACCGTTGTGGTCGCCGTGGCCGTATTGTTCGTGGTGTTGGTTTCGTTGGCGGCTTGCACCACGCTGGCGGTATCGGAAATGACCGTAGTGGAAGGGGTCGAGGCATTGACCTGCACCACAACGATGAAACTCGAAGAAGCGCTGGCGGCGAGGCCCGCCGCGTCGGTGCATGAAATAGAACCGATGCCGCCGACGGTGGGTAATGTGGGACAAGTCCAGCCCGTGGGAATCGTGATGGACTGGTAGTTCGCGCCCGTTGGGATGGTTTCGGAAAACGTAAGCCCTTGCGAAGCGAACGTCGCGTTGTTGTTGGTGATGACTTGCGTGTAGGTAATGTTCGCACCAGCGTTGACGAGCGTCGCTGGGTTGTCCGTATTGGTGATAGAGATGTCCGGAATCGTGACCGTGATATTTCCCGTGCCTGCTGCGGCTACCGTATTGTTTCCCTTAGCGGTGACTGTCTCCGCAAGCGTTCCATTCGCGGCGCTGGAGTTGATCGTCAAAACAATCGAAAACGTAGTGTTTTTCGTTCTCGGATAGGTTCCGGTGCTGTTGTCCGTGCAGGTGATTACTCCCGCAGCCAGGGCGCACGTCCAGGTATCTTGGCCGCCGGTTTGGATGGCGGAAACAAACGTCATGCCTGTCGGAACCGTTTGCGTAGTCGTAATCGGATGAGAAATCGTGCCGCCGTTGCCGCTGGTGATGACCTGCGTATACGTAATGGAAGTTCCGACCGTGCCCGTGGCTGGATTTGGCGTGTTTGTGACGGTGAACGATTGCCCCGCCGCGGGCGACGCCAAGAGAAGCAAACCGCACAGCATTGCTAGTGCAAGAAACGCCGAGGCCGAAGCCAGCCTTGTGGCGCGCAGCGCAGCGGCTTGAGCGAACTGATAGACAAAGCTGCGGCAGGCGTGAACATATTTCTGCCCGGGGTAGGACAGCGAGCTGCGGCGGCCGCTGCGTTCGATCGCGATGACTTTTCCGAAGATGCGATCCGTTGCGGCGTCATTTCCTTGTGCGGCATCGCTGCGAGTGATCACGCTTCTGTCTCCATCTGCGGCAGCCACGCGGTGCACGCGGAATCCGTCGGCGCCTCGCGTGAATGCCACGTCGCCGCGGCGCAAGTCTTTCGCCTGAACGGGCACGACGACGACGGCGTCGTTATCGAGAATGTTGGGGCGCATGCTTAGGCCGTTTGCGCGGAAACGCACGCTTGCGCCAGCTTCGAGCAAGGCGGAACACACTTCGCCGAAGCGCGCGGAGTTCCTGACAACGATGGAGCCTGGCTTACGCACAGCGAATGGCCTCCACCGCGGATACATCGGGAACAAAACGGAAAATGGAACAAGGAACCTGGGAGGCGACGAGATCCAGGAAATCGAGCGTCCTGCGGATTCCTTCTTCAGAGTGATGGGTTACAAAGCTGCGCGTGAACAATTCGGCGGCCGCGCGGCCCGCGGGAAGAGGAAGCTGCTCGTTCGACTTCCATTTTTCCAATAGATAGATGTTGGAGAGCGGAGCGGAATCAGGAGAAGCGACGCCAGCGTCGCCGTGCCAGGGCGTGCCGTACATCCAGATACGGCCTTCGTGGGCGCGAAGAATGATCCGGTCGTCACTGAGGATGCGCACGCCGGTTCGGCCGGTCCACAAGCGGGCGGTAGTGCTCTTGCCCGCGCCGGAATGGCCGAGGAAAAGGTGGCCGCGGCCATTTGCGTCCGAAAGCCCGACGGCGTGCATTTGGACGCCTTCGCCACGCGAAAGCCGGTGGATCATCAACAATTCATCGAGCGGGTATTCGAGCGGATACACAGGCCGGTCGGCATCGAAATATTCGCGCGAGAGGAGCACGCGTCCGGAACGAAACTCGGAATCGAACCACGCTTCTTTGTATGGCGTCATGCCAACTAGCGAGGCCAGAAAGCTGAAGCGGTAGCCGCTGGGCTCCGCAAACAACGACCACAAACCTCCGGAGTGAAACAGCAGATTGGAGCGAGGGATTTCCAGCGAATCAGCCCAGCCGATTTGCAATTGCACATCGCAGGAATCGGAGTCGACCTCGAATGCGCGGAGCTCCTTTTCGAGAGCGATGCGCAGGCCCGCTTCGGCTTGCAGCCCAAAAGTGATTCCGCCAATCCGGTAAGAAAGCCTGGAGACGCTGGGGAAAGGCCGGTTGTTCGTGGCGTTCATCGGTGCAATTTCGCTGTGCAATAGCTGCATGGTGGTCTCTATCCGCCTACGAGCCGATCGACCGGCAAGCGAGCACGGATATGCAGGAGCCCGAAACCGGGCCAGCCGAACCTGTAATCTTGCAGTGGCCCAGGACAGCTTCTTCGGGCCGCAAGCTCACACGGATCACTTTGGGCGGCTCGTAGGCCGCCTTCCCTTCCTGCTCCGTTAGCTTCATGTCGGGGTCGAGGTTCATAGTCTTTCTTTCGTCATCCGCGCACAGGAGCGCAGGAGTGGCAAGCGCCGCTGTGGCATCCGGAGGAGGGTTGCAGAACATTCAAGACAGGCGCCGTGTGCCTGCCTTCGAGCCAAATTCGGGTGTCTGGCTGGAAATTTTTCAGCCGCTCGGCGGCTGCGAGAAGTTGCGCGTGGTGAACGCCACCTTCGCAGCACTCGCATTCGCCGTGTTCGGGAACGACGTGGCCGAAGGCGTACGCGCGGAGATGCGCCACCTGGCAAAGGAAAGAGACCGGCGACTCCTGGTCTCCGTTTTCCAGCTCGCCATTCGCCGGGCACATGCTGCAGAGAGACTGAATCCGGCATCGGTCGCAAATTGAGGGGCGCGTGCGAGCCTGATTGCGAATTTCGCGAAGCGGACCTTCCCAGCCTTCGAGAAAGCTGCCTTCGCGAATGTTGTAGCCCTGCTGGTGAGAAATGACGCAGATGGTCATCGTTCCATAAGGATCGATGGCGCATCCGGACATTCCTCCACCACATGAATATTTTTGGCGCGACTCGGGATTGCCGAGCGGCTCGACCGGGGCGGAAAGATCCTGCTTGGCCATGCGCCGGTAGTCTTCCTTGCGCTTTGGGTCGGCGAAATCCAGCTCGACGGCCTCCTCGGGAGAAAGCCGGACGGCCAAGGGGCTCTGCGAGCAGTCGATCCGCGGATTGATCAGGGAATCGAATTTGAATTCGACGCCAAACTCTTCTTCGGCGAGCCGCTTCATTTCGAAAACCTCGTGGCGGTTGACGGTCGTCGGAACCGTCTTGAGTTTCAAAGGCAGGTTGCGCTCGAGCAGCAGGCGAATGCCCCGCATGCAGCGGTCGTAGGAACCGGGAATTTGCGTCAGCGCTTCGTAGGATTCGCGCGTCGCGCCGTAAAGCGTGATCTCGATGGCGAATGGACGGTACTTGGCCAGGTGATCGGCGATACGCTCGTTGATGAGCGTGCCGTTCGTGAAAAGCGTAATCAGGAAGCCGCGCTTCTTGGCCTCCGTGTAAATCTCAAGAAAATCCTTACGGGCGAAGATTTCGCCGCCGGTATAGAGCAGCCAAAGGCAGCCGGCGTCCACGAGCTCGTCGAGAAGCTGGCAGTGCTCCTCAAAAGTCAGTTCCTGTGCACGGGCAGCGTGGTCGCTCATCGGCAGGTTGTTGTAGCAATGCAGACAGTCGAGCGGGCAGCGACGCGTGACCTCGATGGACACCTCGAGCGGGGAGCGCTTTCCGAGAAAGCGCTCGTGAACCAAGCCCGTCAATTCGCTGTAATTTGCCGTTTCCAATTTCAAACCTCTGATTTCTTCCAAACCGCTGATTCCGTTGCACTAAACCAACTGAGTACCAGTACTGTCTTTTCGGCGCGCACTTTTGCCACGATTCATTCCGACGGCCCGTTAGAGGCGCTATGAGAAGGAGGGTGGCCGACTAAACTGTGCGAATCAAACCTGCTTCCTGGAGTTCAGCGAGATACAGCTGAACGTCGTCCGAGGCCTGTTTCGCATCCACTTCGTAGTGCTTTACGACCCAATTCGTCAATTCCTCGATGGACTGCCCATTTTCGAGCATCCGCCAAAGGCTTCTTCCGACCGGGTTGAAGGTAAAGACCGAGTCAAGATCGCCCACGCCCTTGCAAATGGGGACAACTATCGTCTCTCCAGCGACTTCACGGGAGACGATAGAGGTGCTGCGGGCATGGCGGAGGGAGGCCGCATTCAAGCGATTGGTCAAATGCGCAGCCCCTGGAGCCTCTGAGAGAGGGTTAGACATGGTTCTAGTGTCCGAAATGGGACAGAGGTTGTCACGCTTTGGGAAGGACAGTGTTCCGTACTGGTACCCCCCAGTACGAAGTGGCTAACGTACAAAACGGATTACAAAGGTCTGTCTTTCGTGTTGTTTAGGAGGGTTTAGAGAACTGGGAGAGTCTGGAAGGGCAAAGAGGATCCTTGCAGATTTGGATTCAAATCGCTTGAGAGGTCGGGGAGCGACCAAGGCAATGCCGCAGACAGAAGAGATGAGAAAGCCGCGCGTTGGGATTCGCGAAGCGATGTAGAGTTGGTAGCGCTAACGGGATTCGAACCCGTGTTTCCGCCTTGAGAGGGCGATGTCCTAGACCCCTAGACGATAGCGCCAGAGAGCTGAGTGTACGCGCGTGTTGCCTGGTTTCGCACGCAGCTTCGAGACCCGCTATTTTCGCATGGACCAGGAGCGCGAGCAAGCCATTGCGGTGGCGCAGCTTGAGATGTACGCGCTCCGAAAACATGTGGGCGCATTAGGAAAATTTCTTGAGGCCGGTGGCTTCGAGAATGACGAGCGCGACAAACTGCGTGCCGTAGATAAGGTAGCGGCGCCAGAGGCGCATCGGCTCGCGCGTCAGGCGGAATAGCCACTCGAACCCGTGCTCGCGCATCCAGCAAGGCGCTTGAGCGATCCTCCCAGTATGAAAATCGAATGCGGCGCCCACGCCGATAAGGATGGGGGAGTTCAGCCGACCACGATGTTCGAACATCCAACGTTCCTGCTTTGGCGCGCCGAGGCCAACCCAAACGATATCGGCTTGCGATGAGTTGATGGTGGCAACTTCCGCTGCGTCTTCTTCCTGGGAAAGTGAACGGAACGGTGGACAGTGTGCGCCGGCAATCCGCAACCCGGGGAATCGCGCAGAGAAGTGTTCCCCGAGCGCTTCGGCGACTCCCGGCGCCCCGCCATAGAAAAAATGTCGATAGCCCTTTGCGGCTGTGGCTGCGCAGAAGCGCTCCATCAGTTCAGGGCCATAAACGCGCCGACGCAGAGGAAAACCCTTCCGGCGAGCAAGCCACACGAGGGGAAAACCATCGGGGACTGCCAGGGCCGCTCCTTCCAAAACTGCTTTGAAGCTGGAAACGCGTTGCGCCTGCATCAGGCTGTGCATGTCCGTGACGGCGATGTAACGGCAGGCATCACGGCGGGCAATCCAGTCCTGCATGTGGGAGATCACTTCGGGAATTTGGACGGCATTAACACGAACTCCGAGGATTTTGTAAGTGGGCCCTTCCGCAATGAGTCCGATGTTGCGAGTCATATTGTTCTCCCGCTTTTCTTCAGAGCGGCTCTTTGCGATTAGCTCTCTTCGCGCTTCATCGATAAGCGCTTTCCACTTAATCTGTTTCTTCCCGGCGAGCCGCCAAAGTAGAGGGATCATTTCGCACAAGGCTTTTGGGGGCACGAGCGGAAATGCGGCTGCGGCGAAGAGCAAATTCATAGGCGGATTCCAGATGAGCGAGCGCCGGACCTGCCGTGTATTTGGATTCGAACTCGGCGCGCGCGGCGCGTCCCATGGCTTGCATTTCCTCTGGATGAGACCATGCCCACGCAATTTTTGCCGCAAGATCGTTTTCATCGCCAGGAGCGAATTGCAACCCCTCGACACCATCGTGGAGAAGGTCGGCGAGCCCGCCGTGGCCGGCGGCGATGACTGGAATGCCGCAGGCATAAGCCTCCGCCAGAACAAGCGGGAAATTTTCGTAACAAATACTCGGAATAATCAGGAATTTCGCGGCGCGCAGATGACCCAGTGCGGAAGGTGCACCGAGCCAGCCGGAAAAATGGATATTTTGCAAACCAAGACGCGTACAGTCTGCTTCCAAGGAGGAACGGAGCGGACCGTCGCCGACAATCTGCAGGGGGATCTCTAGCGCAAGTTTTGACCAAGCCCGAGGGAGCAGTTGCGGACCTTTTTCAGGCGAAAGCCTGCCCATAAAAAGGGCTGTGACACCTTGGCCGAGGCGGACACCAGGATCCGAGGCGATGAAATTCGGTTTGACACGAACTTGATCGGCGCGAAAACCAGCTTCCAGGAATTTGCCACGGGCAAATTCGGTGCACACAAGAAAGAGATCGACTTGATCGGCCCAGGTTCGCATTTGCCTGTGCACGGCGAGCATGGCAGCGACGGCAGCGGTTTCGCCGCGCGATTCGTGATAGCAGCCATGCGCGATGGAGCGAAGCAAAGAATGAGAAATGCACTCTTCGCAAACATGGCCGTCTTGAAACAGATTGCCGCCAGGGCAAAGGAGCCGGAAATTGTGGAGAGTTTGCACGATGGCAACTCCAGCTTCGCGGCAGGCGTAATAGGCCGAGGGAGAGATCAGCGGAAACGTGTTGTGAAAGTGAGCGGCATCGGGCGACTCTCTGGCAAGAATAACCCGGAGTTCGCGATGGGATTGCGAAGACCAGGAGGCGCGCCAAGCGAGGTTGGCCTTATCGAAGAAAGAGTAGTTGCGAATCTCGTCGTTGCGGCGGACATACTCGACAACGTGATGTCCGGCTTCGCGAAGCAGCCTAATTTCCGCATCGCGGGCGGCGTCTTCTCCGCCGGGGTGCTGATAAACGTTGTGAGCGACGAGGATCTTCATGGTTCACTCGCCTTCGTAGCCACACGTGGACGTTCCTCGACGGAGTTGCCGGATGAAACAGCGGGCCCAGAACGCTTGCGCGCTTTCACCAGCAAGAGCTGGCCAATCCAGAAGGGGATGCGCATTTTCTCGAAAACGCGCGCGAGCCAAATCGTGGCGCGGCTTGAAGCGGGCAGCAAGCGAGGATCGATCTGTGTTGGCCGCGTCCAGAGAACGTCGAAGAGGCCATCCATCTCGGTTCTTATTTCCGAGCTAGTAAACCGATGGTAGTAGATGCCGTTGGCATGAAACCCTTCGCGCTTTCGGCCTAAGAGAGCCCGCAAGGCGCTGTAATAGTAGGCGGAAAGCACAAACTCTCCTCCATCGCGTAGCGCAGAGCGAATGCCGGAAAAAAAACGGAGTCTCTTGGCTCGGTCCGGAATGTGTTCGATAAATTGCGTAGCGAGTGCGAAATCAATCGAGCCGCGGGCGAGACGCAACTGCGTGGCATCGCTCCAGACGAGGGCCACTTTCGAGTTCGACCGCAGCTTTCCGGCGAGCACGCGGAGCGACGCTTCCGATAGATCCGCGGCGATAGTGGCCGACGCAAGCGCGGCGAGCGGAATCGTAAGTCTGCCTGTGCCGCAAGCGAGATCGAGCATGACTCCGCGGTGCGAAAGATTGGAAGCAGCACGGAGCGCGGATAGCTCGACCGCATTTTCCCATGGCCTGAATCGGTCGTCATAGCGAATGGCGCCCTCATCGCGAGCTTCTTGTTCGGTTTTGACGAGTGGGTCGATCGCCTCTTGCGCTGGAAAAAGCCTGAGAATTCCCTCGCGAATTTCGTAGGTGGCGCGGCACGAAGCGCATTGCACCCAGCCTTCGCGGACGAACGACGGACAACCTGTTTCCAGCAGGGCAAGGCGGCCGGAATCTCTTGGACAAAGTATCAAGCCGAGAAGTTCGATCGGAAAACCAAAGCGCTCGGGGTCGCCCAGCGTCTCGTATCGAACGGAAGTACTGCGCTTCGCCGCTTGAGTCCAGTTCATTCGGAGCCGTCCTGGAGGGCAGAGACACGGCGCTTGACGGGCGAGAATAGCCACGTTGCTTTTCGAGCCGCCCCGCGGGAAAGTCGCCACATTTTTTCAATTTTCAAAAGCTCGGCCGCACGCCATGCAAAAGCCGCAAGTGGATTTGCAAAGACGGTCATTTCGAATAGCGGGCGAGCAATCGCGCCGAATTGCTTCTTGTAGGGAGAATTGCCCCAGAGCAGGTGGTAACGCGCGAACCCTTTGGCAATGAGATGTTCGATGGTGAACCACAAACATATGTTGCCGAGGTTGAGGCGGTCTTCGTCGGGATCGTGGGCGATGACGGTGAGATACGCTTGGGAGTTGTAGGTAAAGGATAGAGTTCCAGCGACGAGCCGTCCCTGATGAAGGATGGACGCCAGCAAGCCATCCCGGCAGACCAACGGCCAGCGATGTTCGGCGATCTCCTCGTTCCACAGACTGCGACGCCTTTTGCGATCCATTCGGAGCGCGTTCAGCGAAAGGAGATCGCGATACGATATTTTTGAGATTTGATTTCCCGCGGCATGTTCGACTTGCCAACTATTTCCCCACTCTTTTTTCAGCCGCCGCAGGTAGTACGGCAAATGTTTGCGCGTTTGGCTGCCCAAAGATTTGAGGTAGGCGTCGGCACTCGCCGGAAGATCGATGCAGTGGTCATCGGCCATTTTGCGGAGGCTGGTATTGCCGCGAACGGATCCTAGTTCTTCGCAGGCTGAGCTATCGAGAAATGGAATGCGGATAAGGTCCGCAGGACGGCGGCGCTTCAGGGATTCGAGAATCCGGCTATGTGGATTTGTCCCGGTACAAAGAGAAATGCTTGGAAAAACGCTGGCCCATTTTCTTTCGACGTAAAAGCAAGCTTCCTGTATTTCGTCGTGTGGGCCCGTGATGAAGCAAACCCGTTGAGCGGGAGGATAGCAATAAAACTCGGCGAACGCGGGAGAGGTCAACCAATCCTTGGATTGCCACTGAAGCAAACGCATGCGCAAATCGGGGGAGAGTTCCGCGAGAGCGGTGTCGCAGGAAGATTCCGTTGCCAGCGAGAATTGTTCGTGCCCGAGCGGTAGAGAAAGAGAAGCGCTCATTCCACGCGCTCCGGAACAGCGGCGGGTGCCGCGGCAGATTCGAAGGGAACGGGGCGCAAAGGCAGCTCGGACAATTCCCCGTTGGTGATGCTTTTCCATTCGTCGCGGCAGGAACCGATGGTCTCGAGGAATCGCTCAAGATTCCTCCACTCGCGGCATTCTTCGATTTCCCACGAATGGCCCCAGAGATGGAAGATTCCGCCGCGCTCGCGCGTCCGGAGGAATAGATCGGTTGCAAGAGGAACCCAGTCGCCGCCGAAAAGGGATTTGCGCGGCCAGTGCGCAGTAGAAAAGGAAAATCGCTTCAGGACATTTTTGGCATAGCACAACGGGCCGTGCGGAAACACCTGAACGGTGGTGGGAACCAAGCAAACGCCATCGGCCCATTGCGGGTTCGCAGTCGAAAGCAACTCGACGGTCCGCGCCACCTGGTATCCGGCGTTCCGCACGAACGGCAGTTGGCGACGACGAAACTTTCCACCGGGAAAACAAAAGGATCGGCAGCTCCTGCCCGTCAACTGCTCAATCCACGCGCGAGAGCCGGAAAGCTGCGCAATGGCCTCCGCGTCGGATAGGCGCTCGATGGAAACGTGTTCGAGAGTGTGGCCGCCGATTTCGAAGGTCTCGCCCAGTTCGTGGATTTCCGGCGCGCTCATCACGGTTCTCGGGCCGGAACGCGAAATGTAAAATGTTCCGGCAATGCCGTGCTTTGCAAGCAGTTCGGCAACCCGCAAGTCTTGTGGATGGCCGTCATCCCAGCTCGTTGTCAACAACAATGGCCGCTGCGCGTCATTCATTCGGTCTTCTCACTCGCGAAATAAATCATTTCAGGACGTTCTCCCTGCGACCTGGCCCGGGCCCAAACGGATTCCGTCATAGCCTGGCTACGAATCGGAGCATTACGGAGTGCTTTGTTCCCTTCTCCACTTGATTTGTCCCCACTGCCATTTCGGAACCGCGAGGTACTGTACAATTCCCTGCTCGAATTTTTCGACCATGGCCTCGATGGAGTATTTCTCCGCGGACAAGGCGGCGCCTTCGCGAAGAATCTGGAGAGCGCGCGGATTCGATAAGAGAGCGGCGATCGCTTCCGCGTAAGAGACAGCGTCGGGCGGGGTGATCAGCCCGTTGAAACCTTCCAAGGCGTATTCCATTTCCGGACCATGAATGGGAAGTTTTGTGGCAACGAGAGGCAAACCAGCCGCAAACGCATCCAGAACGGCGAGGCCAGCCCGTCCGGGAAGGAGAAAGACGTCGGCAATCGCGAGCAGCCGCGCTTTGGCATCACCAAACTTTGGCCCGACAAAACGCACCCATGGAAGATGCGCGGCGGAGCGCCGGATCTCATCTTCGTCAGGGCCGCCACCAACGACAAGCAGATGAAATTCGGGAATAGAACGTCGAATTTGTTCGCCCGCTTGAATCAAGAACGGAATGCATTTCACTTGATGAAGCATGCCGACATAAATCCCGATGGGGGCGCCAGCGGAGATCCCAAAGCTGCAACGAAGAGCGGTTTTTTCTTCCGCGCGGAGATTTCTTACACAAGCTTGCGTCCTTCGCGTGTCGATGGAGTTCTGCACGGCTGTGATTTTCGAGAGCGGCACGCCGTGCTGCTGCAAGTAGACAGCGGTGCCTTCGGTGTAGGCGAACCATCCATGAACCCAATCGAGCGTGCGCTCCTTGTACCACTCGGAAAAAGCAGAGCGATCGGCTTGCAGATTTTCTCCGAGTCCCCAGAAGGCAATTTTCTTCAGTTTGAAGAGCGAAAGCGGGAGAAGAAGATGATTGAGGATGAATTTATTTGCTTGCTCGATGACGACAAGATCCGCGGCGGCAATTTCGCGAAACGCCGGTTGAAGGAGCAAACGTCCGCGAGCAATCCAGTACCCGGGGACATTCACGCCATATTCGGACGGCAGTTCGCAGTTGTCGTTTTTTCGGGCTTCCAGAGGCGTTGGCGGGCTGTAAACGACTTTGAGTTGAATGCCTTCTTTTCGAAGAGCATCGTGCAAGCGATCGTAGAATGGCTTGCGGTAACGCTTGATTTGCGCTTCGATGATGAGCACGCTTTTCATCGTTTTTGTCGTCAACGGCATTCCTGGAACCGGTCCTTTTTCCGGCATTCGCAGACCTCAAACGGATTGCACGAGTGTGAAAATCTCTTTTCGCGGACAGACCGAAGAGATTTTCATTCCTCGCGCATTGAGAAGAGACAGAGCTCTTTTGGTCTTACCTGTCCCGAGCGAAGACAGCCGGTGATGAAATTCGAGCAAGAGCTGCGTGACAGGAATTTTCTCTCGCACGACTTCCTCGATTACGGCGTACTCGGCGCCTTCAATGTCCATCTTGAGCACGTCAATGCGATCGTGATTTTGCAGCTGCATGGCGGTCGACAAACGCATAACGGGAAGGCGCACGGTTTCCCGCGCAAATTGGCGAGCGTAGACGACGGAATGTGAAACCCAATCCGTGCAAGAGGGAAGATAGAAGGTTTCGGCTCCATCATGACCAGCGATCCCGGCGGGATGGAAGTGAAATTGAGGCGGCAGAGATTGCGTTGCGAGCCATGCCCCGACTCTGGGCGTGGGGTCGAAGGCTTCGATGTTTACGCCGAAGCGCGCGATGAGAGAAAGGTCGAAAGAGATGTCTTCACCGATGCCGACGGAATAGACGATTGAGTCGCGACGGACCAACGAAGGATCCAGGCAGTAGCCGCCGTAGTCGGACCCGAATCTCTCCGTGCCGCGCTGCAATTGCACGCTTGGAGGCGCAAATCTCCACGCGGGATACACGCGAAGAAATTGCCGGAGCTTCGAGTGCGCGTTCATGTGAGCTTTCCATGCTCCGCGAGTAAAGCGGAATGCGGGAGCATCGCTCTCGAAGGAACCGCGACCGTGGCGGGAGCGTAGGCGATGAGATACATGGCGATGCCGGTCCAAAAAAGAAGCCAAAGCGAAGTTTGCACGGAGTCGATGAGCATGGTCGTCGAGCCATAGAGAAAAACGTTGGCGGC
The DNA here is from genome assembly GCA_049641765.1 of Candidatus Acidiferrum sp. GTDB lineage: Bacteria > Acidobacteriota > Terriglobia > Acidiferrales > UBA7541 > Acidiferrum. The sequence goes on along the minus strand of JBAQJX010000035.1, from coordinate 66,073 downwards.
GAGAGAGGCGACGATGGCAGCTAGCACGCTGCGCGCAATGCCGGAAAGCGCCAGGACAGCGCGAATGGCTCGAAAGAAGAAGCGAAGGAAAAAAGAGAAGAAAAGAATTGTGGCGGGAAGGCCGTACTGGACGATCGAATACAAAGCCAGGTTGTGAATCTCCTGGGTCTCGCGGGATTGCACGTGGTAGAGATCGCTGAAGCCACCGGTCAAGAGAAGTTCGGGATGCGACTTTATGAGTGTGAACGTTTCGGAAATCATGTCCTGGCGTCCGGCGAACGAGCCAAACTGGTCCCAATCGAAAAGTCCTTGCGTGAGGAAAAGAAACGCGATCAGGCAGGCCAGCGACGCGACGGCAGCGACACGCCAGAATCCGCGACGGCGGCTGAGGAGGAGATGGACGGCCATCATCGACGCGGCAAAAACGAGAAGGCCGGAACGAAAGATCGTGAAGAGAAGAGAGACAAACATTAGGACGGCGGCGAAAGCGCAGATCAGGCGTTTGCGCTTTGCGAGGTCGGGGGAGAAAGCCAGCGTGACGGCCAGACAAAGCGGCAAGGAAAGGTAGCAGGCAAAATTGTTCGCACCAGTGTAGAGGCCGACAGGGAGCGTATCCTGTACGCCGAGAAAACCGCCAAAGATGGAAAGCTTGGCCAAGCCGGTCTTGTATGCTTGCCAGTCGGCCTCGAGCGGCCCGGCAAACCAGAGATAATTTCCGGTGATGTACTGCACGATGCCGAGGCAGGCATTCGCGAAAGAGAGAATGCAGGCAAACTTGATGAGCGAGTAGATCTGCTTTTCGTCCAGGCGCGCCTGCAAGAACGCAAGCAGAAACAGAAACGGAACCATGAGGTCCCGATAAACGCTGGCGGCATGGGCCGTGTCCGACTCGAGAAAGACGCCGGGAAACGCGGAGACCGCCAGGAAGAGGACCAACAGCCATTGGGGCGGAAGCTCATGAACCGTTCGCGATTGCTTCCCTTCCCACGCATGCACGATACAAACGAGCAGCATGAGGACAAAACAAAGTTCCGAGAGATCAAAACTGAACGTGGTTAGGCGGAAGCGGTATTCGAACGCCAAAAGTACGGGCACGAAGTAGATCAGGCGCGAAGGGTTGGCCGCGATCCACAACAGCGCGGCACCGAGAGCCATCACAACAATAGGAATTGCCAGCAACATCGTTTACGCCACCATCATTCACGCCGCCATCATTCCGGCGATCTGCGGTCCACGGACGCGCCAGTCCCATTCGTGGACCATGACTTTGCGCGCAAGCTCCCCCAGAAAATGCCGGCGGTCGGGAGCCTCTAAGAGCGCAAAGATTTCACCGGCAAACTCTTCGTCGGAATGACCGGCAAGCACGCCGACATCGCTCTTGCGAAAGAGCGCCTCCACTTCTCCGACCGGATTCGTAACCGTGGGCCGGCCCGCCGCGAGGAAGTCAAGAATCTTCGTGGGCCATCGCGCGCGATCGTTGAGACCGTCTTCAAGAGGGCAGATGCACACATCGGCGCACCCAAGGACCCAGGGATAGTCCTCGTCGCTGACCCAGCCTGTCGTCGCGATGCGGTCATCGATGGCCAGACCGTCCGCCAGGGCGAGCGCGGCCCGCGAAATATTGCCGACCATCAAGAAGATCGCCTTCGGCGCATAACGTACGACCTGACTAAAAATGCGCACCTCACGACACATATCTCCATTGCTTACGGCGACGACGATCGGAGAGTCGTCCGGCAGGCGAAAACGTTCACGGGCTTCTTTGCGCTTTCGCGGAAGAATGTAGTCGGTTGGCGCGCCGTTCGGGATGTAAACGACTTTTTCTCGCGGAATACCGATCGATAGAGCTCGTTCCTGAAGCACGCGCGACGTTACGCTGACGCATTCCGCGCGGAAGCGAATTTTTTCTTCGAAATAAGCATCGACGCGGTGCGCCAGCTTCCATCCGCAGAACCGATTTGAACTGCCGCCGAACCAGTCGCACCAGTCAGAGTAAAACGCGTAGTTTTTTCGGCGCTGCGTCAGATAGACGGGCCAGGAGACATTCGGCTGGTATTCGAACCCAAGGACAGCATCGTAATTTGAGGTTTCCAGTTCGCGAATGCGCCCCCAAATGTCGAGCGGCCCCCAGCCGGAGCCCGGCAGTGCGCGGTTGCCCCAGGCGGGCCCTTCGATAAGCCGAATCCACGGACCTTCGCCTCGCGGCTCGCTGGCTTCGCCGATCCAGCCTCGCTTGTAAGAGATGCCGCGCTGGAAGCGCGAAGAGCGGGAAACGGTCGCCAACGTCACTTCGTTCCCCGCGCGGGCAAGCTCGCGCGAAAAGTAAAACGCGCGCAAGTAGGTTCCCACTCCCTTCTCGGTAAAATTCAGCGCAAGAATCCGCATTAATGACACTCCGAGTTCAAGTAGCTGCCCGCGTGAACGCCCTCGCTTCGGCTTTTTTCTCAGAGACCTGATTTATGATCAGTTCTTGCACGTATCCCGCTTTGCCTGTAATCGCTTTCCGTTTTCGCGAGAGGGCGGCGTCCAACAGTGAAAGCGGCTCATCGACGAAATGCTGCTGAAGCTTTTTCTCCTGCCAAGCAATGATTTCCGCTTGCAAATCCTTCGACGCGCGGACCCGCTGCACGCGTTTGGGCAATTCCTGCAGGTCGGTGCAAAGAGCTTTTGGATGGCAGAGCAAACGGTGATAGGGCTTGTCGAGCTCGCCAAAACAAAGGCAGCCGAGTGAGGCCGCATCGGCGAGACCTTGACCCGCGCCGCTTCCTCGGCCGAGGCACAAGTAATATTTTTGCCGAGCAAGTTCACGAAGAAACTCCGCTGCATCACCCCAATGGGGAGGATCCTCGCCGTGATACAAACCCATGGAAAAGGAGCGGAAGGCCACGGGCAGATGCAGAGCCTCTTCCAACCGCTTCGCTGCTCGCTTTGTGGATTCGACACTGTTGCCGTTGGTGGCTGCACTCAGGAAAGCGAGCGTCCGCCAGTCCGCCCAAATCGCTTCTTCGCGTTCGGCAGGCGCAAAGAGAGCGCGCATGGACTGAGGATCGCGAACATAAGGAAACGAGATCGCCTGCGGGAGACGCTGAAGCGAAGTGGGAGCGTTCATCATGTGCGCCAGAAAGAGATCGGCATTTCTCAAGGGACGTTCGAGCGAAGCGCGATAGCGGCGGTCCCAGTGCTCGACGACGAAATAGGCGAAAAGAGTGCGGCTGCCTCGAGGGAAATCGAGAATGGGGTCGTTGGTAATGACCAGGTCGTAGGCATCGAATGGTATTTCCCCTGGAGCGACCACTCGTTGCGTGTGTTTGCGGACGATCTCTGCTTTGCCGGACTGCTTGAGCACGGAGTCGTAGGTGTAGTCGGTGTGGACTTGTTGCGCGATGACGTACCAGTCAGCTTGCAAGAGCGTGGTCATTTCCCAATGCAACGCCCTACTGGGCCAGATTCGGAAAAGATCCCGAGGAGAAGTTTCGCTCCAACGAATGCCGGACCACGGACCAAACGTGTCCAGCACCTGTTTAACGACAGCGACTTTCATATTTTTTCCTTGGAGGAAAGGATTTCGCCGTAGCGAGAATGCGTTTTTTTGGCGGCAACCACCATCGCGTCATAGCACTCTCCCGGAGTTCTTCTGCGAACGCCGCCTGTTTTCTGATCCAAGACAAAGAGGTCGTAGCCACACTCTTCGAGCTGCCACATGATTTCGACCGGGTGATAGTGAAATCCGGCAGTACACCAGCTGTAGCCTTCATAAAGAAGGAGCGGAGCATCTGGTCGCAAGAGGAGATTCCGTCCGCCGCAAAACACCAATCGTTCCGCGCCTTCCACGTCTACTTTCATAACATCCACGCGCGCGACGCTTTCTTTCGCGACAAAGTCATCGAGCGTGATCGTCTCAACTAATTCTCGGCCGACGACTTGCGCATCCGTGTGGCTTGGATCCTCGAGCGAATTCAGAGCGTCTTTGAAGGAGGCGTTGATATAGAGATTTGCTTTGCCGGTGGAATCGCTGAGCGCCGCGGGAATGGCGTGAACGCCTGTCAAGCCGTTGTGGAGGAGGTTTTTTCTGAGAATGGCAACTGTCGATGGACACGGCTCAAATGCGTAGATGGCACATGGTTCGCCGCGCAGTTTTTTTCCGGCGGCCACGCTGAATAGGCCAATATTGGCACCGGCGTCGAAGAAGGTCATCCCCGGTTGAAGCATGCGCAGGACAAATTCCAGTTCGGCATGCTCGAAGCGCAATTTCGACCAGGTGTGGAATGCGATGGCGCCTTCCGGAACAATCTGAAACTCGACCCCGCCCGCGCGGACATCGATGGGCGCATTTCTTGTCAAAACATTTCTTACGCGGAAGGCCACGGCAAGGCCATCGCGATACCACAGAAATAACTTTGCGGAAATTCTCCCTCGCATTTTCTGCACAATTTGCCGCAGCGTCAGAGACCCATAGACCCTTCTCCATTTCGCCAGCGGCGCGCCAAGAAAAACCGGCAATTCAATCGGCTGCATAGGCATTCCCTTTGAAGAGTGGTTTCGAAGTGCGCACATCCCAGAGGAAGTAGAAAGCGCACGCAGCGAGAAGCACCGCGGATGCAACCCCGGAAGCTTCCAATCCCTCGCGCGTGCCGAGCGATGAAGTCAGGCGGCTTCCACAAACCGCGAGAGCCCAGAGGGCCGCTGCGAACCCGCACGTCCGAAGATCGAATGGAAGCGGATAAAAATGCCTGCCCAGAAGCGTCATCAAACTGATACTTATCGCCAATGCTGTCGCCCAGGAGATGGCCGCGCCCACCGCGCCAAGCCGAGGCACGAGAAAATAGTTCAGAACAATACAGAACGCGGTCGCCGCCGTCGCCAGCGGTCCGAGCCATTTCGTTTTGTATTTGAGATAAATCGGAAGGCTGCTCCAGTATTCGAGCAAGCGAAAAACCACGGGTAACAGCAGCCAGGGGAGAAGGTTTTGCACTCCTGCGTAAGCTTTTCCCGCGAACACACGAACCAAAAAAGGTCCAAATAGGATGGTCATCGCCGCAAGCAGAGTCGCCACCAGCAGCGCGTAGCCCATGATCTTCGTATAGGTAATCGCAGCGTTGGGGCGATGCGCGATGGGAAACGCCGCTCCAGCCCACGCGCTGCCGAAGGGCTGGAGGAAACCCATCGAAAGAATATTGGTGATCTTAATGCCAACCGTGTAACCGCCCACTTCCGTTAAGCTCTGAAAGTGCGCCAGAAAATACCGCCCCGATGCGTCCAGCAACAACGCCATCAGCGCGCTCCACACGATCGGGTATCCATACGTCAGCATGGGACCGAGCAGCGATTTGCGCACGCGAAGCTGCATACCGGGCAAGCAAAATGCGATTAGAACCAGCAAGCACGCTCCATCGCCGACGAGCCAGCAATTCAGTACGCCTCGCACGCCCTCCCCATGCAACGCCACAAACCACAATCCGGCTGCCACCAGCGCGAGCAATCTGGTGATTGCCGACAGGACATAGGCCACGGGACGCTGCGCCGCTTGGAGACTGCTAAAGAAAATGGCTTGCGCTGTCCGGCACGGCACGAGCGGAAGAAAAATCCACGCAGCGCGGACATTTTCGCTAATCCACTGCTTGCCAAGCGGCCCATGCATCACCAAAGCCAGAAGAACGCCGCCCAGTGCTGCGGCAGCAAGGCCCGCAGCAACACTCGTAGCCAGAATCTCTCCGCGGCGTTCGGGCTTCGTTTCTGCGTACCATCGCAAATACGTTGTGCCGAGGCCCATCTGCGTGATGGTCACGGTGATGAGCAGGGAGATTTCAATGAGCGCGTACGCGCCAAAATCCGATGGTGTGAGATATCGCGCGTACAGCGGCACGAGTACAAAATTTCCCAGGCCGACGAGCACGGCTCCCGCGAGATAAATCAAGGAATGCCTTGCCAGCGGATAGAGCGCTGCGAGCAAAGGATGATTCGCTATCGCGTTCTCGAGACGCGCTATGCGCGAAGCATGTCGGACGGCGCTCGACGTGTCGTGCCGCATCTCCGGCAAGTTCACTGGCCGCCTCCCGCTAGCACGACAGAGACGGTTCGCAACAAGATGTTCAGGTCGAGCCCGAGATTCCAGTTCTCGATATATTCGAGGTCTAGCACCATGTTGGTGTCGAAAGAAGGATCGCGCCGTGCGGTCACTTGCCAGAGGCCAGTCACGCCGGGTTTCACGTCGAGGCGGCGAAGGTGCTCGACAGTGTAGCGCTCGAAATCGTCCACTGGGTGCGGCCGCGGGCCAACCAGGCTCATGTCTCCGAGAAGCACATTCACAAGCTGCGGCAGCTCATCGACGCTGAACTTTCTCAGCCAGCGGCCGCAACGCGTAATGCGGGGATCGTTCTGCAATTTGAAAAACGGCCCGCTGCGTTCGTTGGCTTGGCGAAGCAACTCTTTCTGTGCATCCGCTTCGGCAATCATCGTGCGCAGTTTGTAGCATCGGAATTTCCGCCCTTTTTTCCCGACACGCATCGCCGGATAGAACACCGGCCCAGACGAATCGCAGTGAATCCACATCGCAGAGAGCAGGAGGAGAGGTGCGGTTGCGAGCAAGAGAGTGGCGGCGCCAAGCACGTCGATCGCGCGCTTCGCGGCCAAACCGAGCGCAGGGATCGGCTCGCCGTGCAGCTCGATCACCGGAAAGCCGCCAATCGATTCCACCGGCGCGCGCCAACCCAATCCGTCGTAGAGGTCGGGAACTACGTTCATGTTCATCCGCAGCCGGCGCGCTTCGAGAAAAACCTCTTTCACCATTTCGCGTTCGGCCGGCAGCGTCACAAAGACCTGATCCGCAAACTGTCCCAAGGCCACCTGGCGCAAGTCGCGGACCGTGCCAAGAACGCGCGCATCGCCGTTCGGGTGGGGATCCAAAAACCCGCACACTTCGAAGCCCAGTTGCCGGTTCGCTTCGAACCACGCCGCCAGTGTTCGGCCAAGCTTCCCGGCACCGACGATCAGCACGCGGGAAACGCCTTCTCCTCGTTTGGCTCGTTGAAGCACGTAGCGGCGCTTGGCATAGCGCCATCCGGCAAGAGCGCCAGCGTTGCAAGCGCCCGAGCACGCCACGACCAACCTCGATATTTCCTTGTTTCCGGAAGTGAAAATAAACAGGACGAGAAGCGCCGTCGCAAAACCGACAGCTTTTACCGTGTTGGCGGTTTCTTCCCAGGCGTTGCGCTCGCGCGCAGTGCGGTACAAGTCCTGGCTCATACAAGCCAAAACGACAAGCCCGGCATAGAGAACGAGAAAGCCTGGATAGCCTGCAGACCAAACTTGATGCCAAAGGCCCGAGGGGGAGAAGACCGAGTTGGTAAAGGGATTGGCCAAATCGAAACGCAACCAGAAAATGCTTGGGCCGATTGCGCAGGCGACCGCAAAGTCGATGGCCACGTAGGCTGCTTGGCGCACGACTCCTGTGCCTTCGCGCGCCGGGTGTTTACGCTCCGGCCACGCTTCCGCGGCCGGCAGGCGTACATCGAGAGCGGCCTGCCGAAGCGACGCGGAGTTCTCCACGGAAGGTTCTCGAGACCGTTGTGTTGCCGTTCCGCTCATTCTCGTTCTATCCCAACCCGTTTCGCGCCGCGCGAGTCAGTTCGGCAGCTTCGGAAGCCGATTTCGTGCCGGCACTTTCGTGCTGCGGTTCGTTCGCGGATCGAGAGCCATTTTTCATTCGCGACAGAGCTCGCAAGAACGTGACAGCCGCAGGCGCGAGTTGCAAAGCGTCCGCGCGGATCGTTCCGGCGATTTCCACGACAAATTGCTTTCCGGGATCCTCGGGATCGACTTCCCGCCAAACTTGCCGGACCAGGATCCACGCGCACGTAGCGAGAAACGCAAATCCCGTCCCGGCTACGGTCAAGAGTCCGCGCGGCGGAAACGATTTCTTTGTCGGCACGACCGCCGCGTCCAGCACCTTAACGCTGGGAACTTCCTTGGCTTCCTCGACTTTGGCCAGCTCGTACTGCTGCGTCAGCAATTCGTAAACGGTCTCTTCGATTTTCGTCTGGCGATACAAGTCCGCGTAAGTCACGCCTAAAAGCGGGAGTTGGCGCATGGCGGGATACAGTGGAGCATCCGCATCCGAAGACGGCGCAGGTGTCGTTCCGCTGTCGCCTCCCATTTTGGCGAGCTGAGTTCGCAGCTCCGTCACGCGAGCATGCAAGGAGCGCACGCGCACGTTCTGGTCGGTATACATCGCTTCGAGCCCGTGGAATTCGGCCTCGGCCGCAATCAATTGCCCTTGCAGTAGCGCCGCCGCTTCCACCAGGGCTTTGCTTTGCGCGGGGATATCGATCGCCGTGTTTTTGCTGGCGAAGATGCTGAACTTTTGCGCCGCCGTATCGAGATCCTGTTTCACGTCGCGAAGGCGCTCTTCGAGAAAGATTCGTTCGCGCCGCGCCGAAGTCGTGCTGACCTGCTCGACCAGACGGTCGAGTTGGTCGACGTACGCTTGAGCCATCGCCGCCGCGAGCCGCGGATCGTGGTCCATCACGGTGACGGAGATAATGCCGCTCTTGCGATCTTCGGTGATGCGCGAGTGCGAAGCGAGCACCGCGCGCGCGTCTTCCATCTTCGGCGTGTGATAAAGGCGGCGCAGGTCAAATTGTTCGACGAGACGGTCCTCTACCGTGCGGCTCTCGAGAATCCCCACAAACAGCGCGCCAGAATTTTTTACACCAAGCAGATCGCCGGCGAAGTCGCCGATTCCTCCCGCATGTCCCGTGAGCGCGGAAAGCATCGCCATGCCGGAGCTCGACTGTCCGTCCGGAGGCATGAGCTGCGCTGTGGCTTCGTATCGCGAAGGAATCAGAAACGCGAGGCCGAGGCTGGCAACCGCTCCGAGCACGACTGCGGCAAAAAGCAGTTTGCGCACATCCCAGAAAATGCGGACGCGCGCCACGATCTTCTGGCGTGCCGCGAGCTTGTCGCTCTCGATTGTGTCGTGCTCGAAGTCTGCTTGCACCGTGCTCACGCTCTCGCTGCGCCCTTTCGCAAGCCGTCTCGCGGAGAGTCTTGCTTGCCGCGCTTGCTTCTCATGGAATCGCCACAGCGGCCGCCAAAGCCCCGGCCTGCGCAATCTGCGCGATAGCGACGAGATTTTTCCAGACGCTGCTGCCGACGACCGATCGTTCCGGTACGACGATCGTGTCGCCGGGGCCGATCGTCGATGACTTCACTCCGCCCGACCACATTCCGCCGCTCCCGCTCGTCACCGAGCCGCTCGCCCGAATGATGAAGATGGCGCGCTTGTTGGCCAGCGACGTCGCGCCGCCCGCGCGAGACAGATACCACTCCGCATTTTTTCCCGGCGTATAGGTGATGGCGTTCGAGTTGTAGACCTGGCCAACGATCAAAACGAACCCCGGCTGCTTCGGAATTTCCAGCGAATCGCCTGCGCGAAGTTCGATGTCGTCTGAAGAGCCGGCAAAGTCTTTTTGGCCCTGGCGAATATGCACGACGAGCCGTCCCGTGACGGGTGCATGGCGTAGTCCATCGATCACGCGTTGCCGTTGCTGTAAGGCGGCCTCTTGCAGTGCCGCCTCCTCGGAGCCGCTCGTGGTGACAGCCGTTTTCACCACCGTCGATTCCTGCTCGAGCCGCTGAATCAAGTCCTGCCGCGACTGTTCCTGCATCTTGCGCACTTCGATTCGTTCGAACACCGCGGCCTGCGGATACGCCGTAGGCAAAAGTCCGCCCGCGCGGCGCAACAACGAACTCAGCCGTTCGCCCGGCTCGATTCCATACACGCCCGGTTTTGCCACTTCGCCGCGAAGCGTTACCGTCGCACCGACGTCGTTCCAGCGCGCTTGCTGCGGCACCGTGAGCACATCGCCATCGTCCAAAAGAGCGTCGTCAGCAGCTTCGCCGGCGAGCGCGCTGGTCAGATTGATGTTCTGCTCTCCAGAAGGCTTCGCCGTGGCCACGCCGGCAGAAGCCGCGTAATGCGCCAAATCGCCGCTGGCGGGATTCGCGCTGCGCAGAAGTCCTCCCGCGGAGCGCACCAGATCCGAAACGCGCATGCCTGCAGCCAGCGGATAGCGCCCCGGGCGCGCGACCTCTCCGCGAACATACACGCTCGCCGGGTTTACTTTTTCCGGCTGGCGGTGTACCACGATGTGGTCGCGCGGCTCGATCAAAATGTTGTTCAGCGGATCTCCCGCCAGGGCTGCGCGCAAGGAAATGCTGAAAACCTTCTTTGTGCCGTCCGGCATGTCGCGGAAAAGCTGCGCCGATTCCATCCAGCTTTCCGGCGTAGTTCCTCCCGCCTGGTAGATGGCATCGCGCAGGTGTTCCTGGCCGGAGATTCGGTAGCGTCCTGCGGCGCGAACTTCTCCCGTGACCAAAATCTCCGGCGCGGCTTCCAGATCGTACTTTCCGAAGATGCGCACCGTATCGAGCGGCTCAAGCTTTGGCGCGATTTCTGGATGCTCGAGCGCCGCGGCCAGATTGAAGCTCTCCACCACTGGCCGGTTCTCCGGACCCGCAATCCGCACAATTTCGGCGTAACGCTCTGCCGGCTCCGGAAGAAGTTCTTTGTACGAGGAAATCAGATCGTTCAGCTTCATCCCGTCGTGGTAGGAATACCGGCCCGGGCGAAGCACGTGGCCTTCGAGGTAGACGCTTTCGCTGTTGTACGGCGCGATAGGAAAGATGTGAATCTCGTCGCCATCTTCAATCGGGAATTTTTCGAATGCGGCGCGCAACGCCTCTTTTTCACTGGTCTCGCCGACATCCAAACTCAGCATCGTGCGCTTTTCATGCGCCACCATCCGTTGCACTTCGATATGCCGCAGCGCCGCGGCAGGCAGAATTCCTCCCGCTAAATCCAGGACTTCATCCAAATTCTTTTCGCCATGCAGTTCATAAATTGCCGGGCGGCGGACCATTCCATCGACGGTGACCGTCGGGCCGAGCGGCGGCACTCGCAAGGAATCGCCGTTCTCGAGACGTTTTAGATCGCCGCGAATGCCGTGCAGCAGAAGATCGTAGGCATCCACGTCTTCCAGCAGTTCTTTCCCGCGATAATGCTCGATGCTTCGCAGCGAGCCGCGAGCCGTTACGCCGCCAGCCGCGAAAAGCGCATTCAGCGGAGTCGAGAGCGAACTGACGTCGTAAGCGCCGGGCGCAGCTACTTCGCCCACCACATACACGCGCACCGTGCGCAGCCGTAGCAGAGAAACATCCGCCGAGACGTTGCGAAATTGTGTTCGCAGCACTCGCTGCACGGATTCCTGCACTTCGCCAAGCGATTTTCCGGAAACCAGCAGAGGCCCAGCCTCGGGTAACTGCACACGTCCTTCGCGGTCCACAGTTCGAAAGATCCGCTGCGAAACACCGCCCCACAGATCGATCGAAAGACCATCGCCCGGTCCGACGACGTAGTCGGGTCCAACAGGGAGATCCATTGGCAGCGCGCCAGTCTCCGCGCCGCCGCGTTTGAAAACGTTCAGGCCAAAACGCGCCAGCTGTTGCGACGACGAAGACGCCTGTACATACAAGTCGTAAAGAGACGGCACATCCGCGTAGGGATTGGGCTGATGCACCATGCGCACCGGTTCGAGCGTTTCCGCCGTGAAATCCGGTGACACGTTGTCCGGAAGTCCGCGCCCTGCAGGACTGCCATTCGTGCGCGAGGCGAATGCATCCACAGCTCGCGACGGCGAAGCACCCGCCGTGGAAGCGACTTCGCCCGGCGCAAGAGAAGTTGTGCTCCCCCGTGCCGGCGTCGCTCCTCTGGCTCGAAGGTTTCCAATATTCGCCGATGGATCGAACCCTGTTTGCGGCAAGGAGGTCAGCAACGTTTCTCCCTCATCGGCGGTGGTCAAGTCGGCGCGTAACTGCGGCTGTGCCCCCGAGTCCGCAGGTGATACTTCTCCCGGATTACTTTGGTAGGGAGCTGGTAGTTCTCCTAAGCGGTTCTGCTGTCCCTCGTTATTTGCTGGCGAGCTACTGCGGCTCGATCCGCGCCCCGTAAGCTCGCAATCGGACCAGCGCTGCGAATCGCAATCAGATGTCTGGGTCGCGGGAGGATACGCGCGCAGTTCCGTGCTTCGCTCCGCGGCATGTGCGATGGCGTACGCGCGGTCCTGCAAAACCAGATTGTGTTCAGCAGCGAGATCGGAATCGGGATTTACCTTCGGCAGCAGATATCCGTATCTTCGCAATAGCCGCGTAGCAAGCACGCGTGCGCGCAAATCTTCGTTCAACCGCTCCTGAACCGCTTCGTCCGTTAAATCCGATTCATCCAGAATCTGCCCATCCGCGCCGGCATCCTGCGCCAGAAGCCGCTTGAACTCCACCATCAGGCCTGCATCTTTGTTCAGGAGTTCCAGAATCTGGTCGGCGGACGCCGCCACACGGTCAAGATTGTCGGCCACCAGGTCAGCGGCAGGCCGCGCCCCGCCTGTCCCACCTTCTCGTACATTTTGCGTTCGTGCTTCTTGGCCACTCCCCGCTTCGCTTCCTCCCGTGCGTTCTTGCGCATAAGCAACTCCGCCACCGGTCGAGCAGAAAAGCAAACCCAGCAATAATCCGCTCAGCGCAATCCGCATCGGTTCTCCGAAAGCTTCGTGCTTCGCCACGCTCACGCCCCATGGCCGGCTAAACTTCGTTTTCATGACGATGCGCCTCCCCCCGTCCTCGTCGTCTTCCCCCGCATCGCTTCCAACAAAGCCTCTTCGCTCGCTTCCATCGTGGCCGATCGAATTTCGATCGTTGCCCAGTAGAAAATCCCCAGGTTTGTGTTGGGTGCGACCGCGATAATTCTCAGCTGGGGAAACTTGCGCAGCAGTTGATCGCACAACGGAGGTCGCCGCTGCGATTCGTCGAGCGCAATCAACAAGAAATCGGGTTTCGTTTCTTCCACGAGAGAGGGAACATCTTGTTCGTTCTCCACTTCCCCCACGATGTTGATCCCTGCTTGTTCCGAGAGGGTCGAGAGCACGAGCTCCCGCAAAAGCCGGGGACGGTTGGCTACCAGCACGCGGATGCTCGTTTCCATGCTTCCCTCCCGTTGCCTGAACAGGCTAGAGGGATTCAAGACTTAGGGGCAGGCTGCAATGAGTACGGGAAGAGCGGTACCCAGAAGTCCTGGGCTAGTACTCGGAGCTATGGGACCGGGTAGGTACGAACTTAGTATTTCGCAGCGCCGTCCTGCGACGTCATTTCCGCCCGCCGTTCTGCAGGCAGTAGCGGACGCACCGAGAAGAACTTGTGCCGGCAAGGAGAACATCGCACGGCCGGAAGTCCCAGCCAGCGGCCGATCACGGACACTCCTCCAGGAACACTTTCAGGAGGGATACGCTGCAGCTCGAGGTTCCCGCAAATGCCGCAGCGGGTATATAAGATGTGGCGGAACAAAAGTATCGGCGCATGAAAGCGCGTCTCACACGCTTTGCATCGCCACGGGATTAGACCGATAGCGCCGAGCAAGTAATCGTGGAAGGACCGCCGCCTGGAGGGCCTGCAGTCAACCGCTTGACACGCTGGACAGTTCATCGAAAAATTCTGTAGCGCCTCACCGCAGAGAATAGGGGATGGGGCGCCTTTCGGCAAGAGGCTGTGGCGATTAAGTCATCGTACAATAGGGAGCCTTATGGCGGACTATACTGTGGACCACGCTCGCGCGGGAATTCAAACGCAATTGCCGAAGCTCGATACCTGGCCCAATCAATTTCCCGGATATGTGATCACCACGCGCTTTCCGGAATACACGTCCGTGTGCCCGAAGACGGGCTTGCCAGACTACGGCACGATCACCATCCAATATATGCCTCGCAAAGAGTGCATCGAGCTGAAGGCGCTAAAGATGTATCTCCTCGCGTATCGCGATCTTGGCATCTTCTACGAAAACGCCGTGAACAAAATCCTTCACGATATTGTCGAAGCCATTCGCCCGGAATGGTGTGTCGTGCGCGGTGAGTTTACGCCGCGAGGCGGTTTGAGCACATCCATTTTTGCTCGCTGGCCGCAGCTTACCTCAACCCGAAAAGCCGGGGGCAAGGCCTCCGCGAGGCGGGGCAAGTTCCGCTGACCACGCCATAGACACAGCGGGGGTTGCGTTAGATAATTTCATCGGCATCCGGGACCCAGGCCGGAGCTATGACTTAGGAGGGTGAATGAGCATTTCTCCAAATGTGCCTAGTCCGGAAGAGTCTTACCGCTACGAGACCACGGGGACGCCGCGCTGGATTCCGGTGCTCTTTGTCTTGCTCTTCGTGGCCGTAGGCGCTCTCGGCTATGTGGGTTACTCCGGAATTTCAAGGCTCGAGCAAAATCTAGCCAAGGAACAGGACAACAATAAAGTCCTGACCGCCCAGCTCGAGCAGGCCAATTCGCGCCTTGCCGATTTGAAGGGACACATCGAAGTTACCGAACAGAAGATGGGCATGACTGTGGCCGAACTGGCGGAAGCCAAGAGCCGCGCGGAAGCCATTCGCAAGGAACAGGTGGCGTCGGATCAGAAACTCACCGCGCAACTGTCCCAGGTCAAAAAGGAAAGCCAGGATCAGATCGGCGCCGTAGCCACGGAAGTCGGCGGCCAAAAGAAAGATCTGGAAGCCACCAAGAACGATCTCGAAGTCACCAAGACCAAGCTGGAACGCGTCACGGGTGACGAAGGAGTCATGAGCGGCCTCATCGCTCACAACCACGACGACCTGGAAGAACTGAGACGGCGTGGAGACCGCAACTATTACGAATTCACCCTCACTAAATCGAAACACAGCGAAAAGGTCGGGCCAGTCCAGATCACGCTTACCAAGACGGATCCGAAAAAGTCGAAATACACGATGTCCGTCCTGGTGGATGACCGCAACATCGAAAAGAGGGACAAGACCGCGGGCGAGCCCGTGCAGTTCTATGTGAAGGGCGCCTCGCGAATGGCTCCGTACGAAATTGTGGTTTTTGATGTCAGCAAGAATCAGGCTACGGGCTATCTCTCGACTCCCAAAGAGACGGGCGCAAGCGCCGCTCCTGCAGCTGCTCCGCCAGCCGCGGCTCCAACCAAACCTTAGTAGGCTCGGCGTCGGTTCGACTCGACGATTCCCGCAAGCCCTGTTCTGTGTTCTGGAAACCAAGCGCGGGACAGGGCTTCTGTCCTTAATGCCGCCGGACTACTATGCGAATTCGATGAGGCTATACTTCCATAGGCGTAGTGCCGTTCTTTTCTTTGCTGGCGCCGCCATATTTGTCCCCTCCGCTCTCCCGCAGCAAACTACACAGACTGTTCCCAACATTCGCGTGAATGTGGACCGCGTCAATGTCGGAGTTCTCGTCGCGGATTCCAAAGGACAATTTGTCGGCGGTCTCCATCGCGAAAGTTTCCACGTCTTCGATGACGGCGTGGAACAGCCCATCACCGATTTCCTAAGCGTGGACGAACCGGCTCAGGTTCTTCTTTTCGTCGAAGCCGGGCCAGCCGTCTATCTTCTGCAGGGTAGCCATCTCCAGGCGGTTCGCGCGCTCCTGGATGGTCTCGCGCCCAGCGATCGTGTTGCTATCGCGAGGTACAATGAAACTGCCGAGCCCATTCTTAATTTCACTCCTGACAAGCCAGTGGCCACGAGCGCTCTCGACCAACTGCGCTTCAATCTCGGCTTTAGCCAGCTGAATCTCGCCTCCAGCCTGTCGACGGCTCTCGACTGGCTCGCCAGCGTTCCCGGCAAGAAATCGCTGGTGTTGCTTTCAACGGGCGTCGACACTTCTCCGCCAACCGCGTTGCAGAATTTGCTGGCTCGCTTGAAATCCACTGACGTGCGCGTCCTGGCCGTTTCTCTCAGCGAGAGCATGCGTGGCGCGCCGCCTGCCGAAAAGAAACGCTCCAAGAAAAGCCCAGCCCCATCGGAGAAAACGCAGGCTGTCAATCAGGAATTTGACCAAGCCGACATGGAGATGAAGTCCATCGCGCAGGCCAACGGCGGCCGCGCCTACTTTCCAGTAACCACAGCGGATTTCGCCGACGTCTTCACACAGATCGCTCAGTTCGTACGTCACGAATACAGCTTGGGCTTCATCCCGCCTGCGCACGACGGAAAAATTCACACCATTGACGTGCGCGTGTCGGATTCTGCAGCCGCAAGCTCAGCTACGGCGGCGTCAGGAACTCCACCAGCGCCGGCTTATCGGGTCGACCACCGGCAAGCCTACGTCGCCCCTCCGCCGGAACAGCCCTAGTTTTTCATTTTGAGTGTGCTTTGTTTCGTTGCCCGACTGCTGCGTGACATTCCTAAAGGTGTGTCACTCGAAGTGTTTAAGCGTTTTCGCCATCTCGCTCAATTTCTCGTTCATGAGCCCAAAGACCGTTCCCGGCTCGAAAGTTCCATCGCCATTCCGCTTTCCTGCTGCAGTCCTCGTCAAGATCTCGATTCCCTGCTCGACTCTTCCGACAGGCCAGATATGAAACTTTCCAGCGGCCACGGCGTCCATCACGTCGTCGCGCAACATCAAATCCTCGACGTTGGATTCCGGCATCACCACGCCTTGCGTGCCCGTCAGCCCCTTGATCCGGCACACATCGAAAAACCCTTCGATCTTTTCGTTTATTCCGCCGATCGCCTGGATGTCTCCCTGTTGGTTCATCGATCCGGTCACGGCGATGTCCTGCCGCAGCGGAATTCCAGAAAGCGCGGACGCAAGCGCGTAGATTTCCGTCGAGCTCGCGCTGTCCCCGTCGACGCCCGAATACGACTGCTCGAAGCAGATGCTCGCTGCCAGCGATAGCGGCTTGTCCTGCGCAAACAAGCTCCGCAAGTATCCCGCAATGATATGCACGCCCTTGTCATGGAACCGGCCGCTCAAGTTGGCTTCGCGCTCGATGTTGATGAGCCCCGTTTTGCCGAGCGCCGCCGTCGCCGTGATCCGCACGGGCTTGCCGAACGAATAGCCGCCAATCTCCAGCACGCTTAATCCGTTCACTTGCCCCGCACGTTCGCCGGTCACATCCACGAGCAACGTGCCCTCTTCGATCATTTCGCGAATGCGCGTCTCGATCAGGTTGTGACGCTCCATCTTGGAGGCCAGCGCGTCTCGCACGTGCGCCGCGCGCACCACGGTTTCTCCCGCCGCTGCCGCTGCGTAATGCGCTTCGCGCGCGAGATCGGCGATGTCGACGAACCGCGCCGTCACCTTGTTTCGCCGCCCCGCTTTGCGAACCCCATACTCGAGCATCGCGGCAAACGCTCCGCGGTCAAACGGGTACAAATTTTCTTTCTCGGAAAGCGTTCGTAGCCTTCCCGCGTACTCCGCGATGACGCCGTCGCTCATCGGCATCTCTTCGTCGAACTCCACGCGCACTTTGAAGATTTTTTGAAAGTCCTCTTCGTATTCGTACAGCATCTCGTAGAGCTGCCGGTCGCCGATCAAAATCACCTTCACGTTGATCTCAATGGCTTCCGGTTTCTGCGCGCTTCCGCCAAAGGGATAAAACATCTCCAGCGGCTGAATCTCCAGCCGGTTGTGATTGAGCGTCCTCTTCAGCGCTCGCCACACTCCCGCCTCGGACAATGCTTCCAGCGAGTACATGATCAAAAATCCGCCGTCCGCCCTTAACAACGACCCGCCGCGCAGGTCCATGAAGTCGCTCGTCCATCCGCCGCGCGTGTCGTATGCCCGCTGGATGGTTCCAAACAAATTTGCGTACGTGGGCGTGGTCTCGAAAATCACCGGCGAAGCCTCGCCATCGGTGTGGGCCAAAATCACGTTTACGCCGTACAGCCGGAACGGATCGCGCTCTGGCCCGGGCCCTCCTTGCATCTTCGGCAGCCCGTCCGGCGTTTCACCTTCTTGTTCGCCCTCGCCTTCGCGCTCTTTGAAAGGATCGAGGTTGTCCAGCAGGTGATGCCGTACCTCTTCGAGATACTCGGCGACGCCCGGTCCGGGATATTTCTCCTTCAACTCTTCGATGACTCCATCGACGAGCACCGACGCCGCTTCCTGCTCGAGATAGCTGAGCTCGCTTGCCAGCTCCCGCGAAAGCGTTAGCGTTTTTCTATAGACCACCGTAAATTCCTGCCGGAACTGTTCGTACTTTCTTTCAATGTCCTCCGCGACCGGCGATTCCAGTTTTCCTTCGTGCACCATTTTCGAAATATCTTCAATCGGCACCATCTGCCCTTCGAGCACCGGAAAAATTTCAGGCAGCGCCACCGCGCCCACCTGCATGTGTCCCAGCGCAAACTGCTCTCTCGCGATGCGCCGCGTGAAATCGTCCATCAACTCTTTTTCGCGCACCGTAAACCGCTCGACAATCCTGCCCTTTTGCCTTTGAAACGGCTCGCCTTCGAACACTTGCGGAATTCGCCGCCGCAAGAAATCGATTCCCGCCTGCATATCCTTTTTGAATGCGTTCGCCTGCCCGCGCGGCAGCGAGAGCAGCCTCGGCCTATCCGTATTCTTAAAATTGTTCACGTAGCAGCGGTCCAGCGAAGGCTTCGTCGGTGGGTGCAGATCCTCGATCATGCGCGCGATCGTCCCGCCGCGGCTCGTCCCTGCCAGCCCACAGACGAACACGTTGTAGCCCGGCGCCGATAATTCCGCCCCCATCTTCAGCGCCCGCAGCGCGCGCTCTTGTCCGATGAATCCTTCGCGCAGCTCCGCCTGTGCCGTCGTCTCAAACGGGATGCGCGGAAGCTCGCAGCGCCATCTCAGTTTCGTTGGCGCCAGCTCTGTTGCCGTTCCAGCCGATTTTAAGTTATTGGAACTCATCCGAGCCGGGTACTCTAGCACACCGCTACGCCGTCGACCGCAGTTTCCCCGCCATCGTTTCCCATCGGGAACGTGCCGCGCGCGAATGGGCCACGGTTTCCCGCCGCGCGCTCACACGCTCTTTGCCGCTAGCTCGTCCCGATGCGCCATATAAACGCGAAACATTCCCATTGCCGCCGCCACAATCGTCGGCCCAATCACAAGTCCGAGCAGCCCAAAGGCTTCAAGTCCGCCCAGCACACTTATAAAGAGCAGCAATTCATTCAGCCGCGTCCGGTTTCGCAACAGCATCGGCCGCACGATATTGTCCGCCACCGTCGAGACGCCTCCGCAAATTCCCACCACCAACATGGCCTTCCCCCAATGCCCGGTGAACAAGAGCCAGAGCGTCGCCGGCCCCCAGATCAGCGCCGAACCCACGACCGGCACAAGCGAGAAAAATGCGATGAGCACTCCCCAAAAAAGTGGCGCGGAAATTCCCACCAGCGCGAACGACACTCCGCCCAAAACTCCTTGAATCGCGGCCACCAGCAACCCTACCGCCACGCTCGCAAAAATCAGCTCCTTCGATTCCTCCAGCATGTCCGTCTGAATCTCAGCGTCGAACGGAAACAGGTGCCGCACGCCGTGCACAATCGCCTCGCCATCGCGGAACATGAAGAACAACGCAAAAATCAAAATGAACAGGTCCACAAAAAAAGTGACCAGATTTTTCAGCAAGCCCGCGAACGTGGCTCCAAGAAAGGAGGCGATTTTCCCAGCTGCCTGTTGTATCGAGTCGGAAAGATCAAACGCCCGCAGCGATGCGGGCACGTGCGCAAGGATCCAATCCTGGACTCTCATCATCAGTCCTTGGCTCGGCCCCTGGCCATGCACCGCGAGCGCGCTCTGCACGCGCCCCGTCGCGTCCAGCGCTTCGCGCGCCGTAAACACCAGCAGTACAAGCGCGGGGACGATCAGCAGCAGCGTCACGCCCAGCGTGCTCGTCAGTGCCGCCGGCGTAGGCCTCATCTTCTTCAGTATCTTTTCGTGCAGTGGATAGAAGAAAATCGCCAGCACCGCCGACCACACCAGTGGCTCGATGAACGGCGCCGCAATCAGCAGCACCAGGTATCCCAGGAGCAGAATCGCTCCATAAGAAAGCACCGTAGTTAACTGGCCACTCGTCGTCGTGTTCGGGGGCGTGATGGCTTTCATGCGCGGTATATAATCTCTTGTATCTTTACGAACCAGGTCGCTCCTAGACTTCTGAGCAAAATAACCATGGACTCGAATCCCACTCCGCTATCTTCTTACCAGATTCGACTCCTTGCTGTACTTGCTTTGATTAATTTTGTCAACTTTGCCGACCGCCAGGTCGTCGTTCCGCTCCTCCCCTTGCTTCGCCAGCAGATGAATGTCACCGACGCGCAACTCGGCTCGCTGCAAACCTGGCTTCTGGTCGTCCTTGCTGTCGCCAGCGTTCCTTGCGGCTTTTACGCCGACCGCTGGAGTCGTACGCAAATTATCGCTGCCGGCGTTGCCTTTTGGAGCATCGCCACCATCGCCTGCGGTTTTGCCGGTTCGTTCATGCTTTTGCTCGTCGCCCGCGCTTTAATCGGCGTCGGCGAGGCCGCTTACGCTCCCGCCGCGCAGTCCATGATCACCGACTCTTTTTCTTACCAGCGCCGCGCCATGGCTCAATCCATTTTCGCTGCCGGCATGCTCCTTGGAGGCGCCGCAGGCCAGGCCTTTGGCGGCCTGATGGGAGAGGCCCACGGCTGGAAGTACACCTTCATCGTTCTCGGATTAGTTTGCATGATTCCGGGGCTGATCGTTGTTCGACTGCCCGAACCTCCGCGCCGGCCGCGCTCCGAGGTCGTTCCCATCTCCAGCCTTCTCAGCGTTCCGGCCTATATCGCCATGATCGTCGCGGGCACCTGCATCACCTTCGCCAGCGTCTCCCTCCTCACCTGGGGCATCGATTTCGCCGTCAACTACAAGGAATTCAGCCTTCGCGAAGCGGCTCTCTCTCTCGCCGTCGTCGCTCTGCTCTCTCTCGTCTTCGGCGTTCTTACCGGCGGCTACCTCGCCGACCGGCTCCAGCGAAAATATCCCTATGGCCGCATCATAGTGATCGCCGCTGCCTTTTTGTTCGCCGCCCCTTGCGTGCTCCTCGCCATTCAATCCGACGACAAAGCCGTTTTTCTCGCCGCTCTTTTCATCGGCGGCTTTTTCATGTCGTGGTATCACGGCCCGGTCACTGCCGTCTTGCATGACCTGACGCCGCAACGTGCTCACGCCACTGCCATCGGCGTCTACATGTTTGTCACTCAGCTTTTGGGAGCTTTGGGGCCGCAACTTGTGGGCAAAATCTCCGATGCCAGCGACCTCCAGCTCGGCCTCCAGGTAGCCGTCGGCGTAATGGTCGTTGGCTCGCTCTTAATGTTTGTCGTGATCTATTTTGTCAAACGCGATGGCTTGCACCATCCTCGCCTGGCCGCCTTCCGCGTCGAACCCGGCGATTAGTCCGCTGCTGGCGCGCCTCAAACTACTTGATTCCAACCTGCTCGATCAGCCGCAGCACATCCTCTTGCGAAACGTCATACAGAGGCCGCTCATCTTCTTCTTCGAGCCTTTCCCGCAAGTATTCCGCGGCCACGAAGCTCGCTTCCCGGTCCGTCAGGTCGCGCCCTCGGCGCGCTCGAAACGTCACGAACGCCGTGTGCGCCAATCCCACCACGCGCGCCACGCCGTCCACATAGAATTTCGTGTCGATCGTGTCGCTGTGCCGCGTCGCCACGCCGTTCCACATGTGCGAGAACCGGCAGTGATACTCCTGTCCGCTCAGCTTCGAGGTCACGTCAAACGCCCCGACAAACTGGCTCATCGCTCCAGCATTTGCTAGTACCGGCCGTGTCGTCACAGTTTTTCCTCTTTTTCCTTGTGGAGTTGCTTCTATGCTCACTCCGCCGCTCGCTTCTCTACCGGCTCACGGCCGCTGCCGTCTCCGCTTTCGAGTAACTCTGGATCGCCGCCGCCACTCCCGCGCCCGCTGGCGCGCGGAATCCCTGCTCGCCCAGCACCTTCTCCAGCGCCGAAAGGAAGAGCAGCACGTTCGCCTTCTGGCTGCAGTATCCCATCAACCCCACTCGCCAGATTTTTCCTTTGATTGGTCCGAACCCGCCGGCGATTTCAATGTTGAATTCATCGAGCAACTGGTTGCGAACCTTCACGTCTTCCACCCCGTTCGGAACCAGCACAGCCGTCACCGTCGGCAAACGGTCCGCTGGATTCTTCACCAGCAGCCCCATGCCCATCGCTTCGATTCCCGCAATCAGCGCCAACTGGTTCACGCGGTGCCGCTCCCATCGCTCTTCCAGGCCTTCTTCCATCACCATGCGCATCGCTTCGCGCAGCGCGTAGATTAAGGAGATCGGCGGCGTGTGATGGTACAGCCGTTCCTTCCCCCAATAATTCATGGCCGTTGTCAGGTCGAAATACCAGCTCTGCACTTTCGACTTTCTCTTGCGAAAAACTTCCTCGGCCGTCGGGCTCACCGTAATCGGTGACATTCCTGGCGGCGCGCTGATGGCCTTCTGCGATCCGCTGAAGCAAATGTCGATCCGTTCCCGGTCCACGTGCAACGGCACTGCCGCCAGTGACGCGACCGTGTCCACCACCAAAAGAGCCCCAAGTTCATCCGCCACTTTCCGGAATCCATCCAGCTTCGTCACTACGCCCGTCGACGTCTCGCCCTGCGCCAATCCGATCATCTTGATCTTTTTGCCCTTGCCGGCTTTCCGCACATCCTCCGCATCCACCGGTAATCCATACGGCGCTTCGATCTTTGTCACTTTCGTCGTTGCGCGCGAAGCAATTTCAAACATGCGCTCCGAAAAAACTCCGTTTACCGCCACGATCGCTTCGTCATCCGCTTCCAAAGCGTTCAGCACAGAAGCTTCAATGCCGCCCGAACCCGACGCCGACAGCGGCATCGTCAACCGATTCTCCGTTTGGAACACCTGCCGCATCAGAATCTGCGTCTCGTCCATGCACCCCTTGAACCACGGATCGAGATGTCCCACCAGCGGCGTCGCTAACGCCCGGTACACTCGCGGGTCTACGGACGACGGCCCCGGCGTCAACATCAATCGAGACGGCGGATTCAGTTCCCCAATGGTTTGTGTCATGTTCGTTGTCCTTCTTTTTCGCGCACGGCACGGCTCGCGCTTTCCGCGGCCGCGTACTTATGCTTTCAAAAGGGGCTTTCTGTATCGCGGCGGGAAGCTTGATTTTCGCGCAACGCGCCCTGGGACCGCAACCGACAATTTGGCTGCTGGGGGCAATTGCCGCCTTCTCATGCCGCCTGTTTCGTCTGCAAAAACCCGCCGGCGAGAAACAACACTGCCACGGCCACCGATACGTACACGCCAATGAACAATCCCAGAAAATGCAGCAGCACCCACGCATTGAAAACCATCGTCAAACCGCAAATCAGCACAAAGCGGCTGCCCTGCGCCATCGCGCTCGCCAGCGCCGCAATCACTGCCAGCGCCACCATCTCGCCTGAAAATGCCAGCCAGCAGGCCCTCATCATTCCAGCCAGCGGAAACTTCACACTGCTCGCCGCAATCATTCCCTGCACGTTCCCGAGTTTCGACCCATGCCCTATTCCCGTCAGAAACAACAAGATGCTTCCTATCCACGTCAGCCAGCGCCCTGTCTTCATCTGCACAACCCCCCTCGCCTTAGCATCTTCTGCCAAAGTCCATGAGTGCCCCGGATTGTACAATGCCTCGCCCTCCGCCGGTATTCAGACTTCGCACGAGAAACCCGGTCGCCGCATTCCAACTTGGCACAGTTACTCTTTTGGGCTATCTCGTTGCCCCGCTTCTCTATCTGTCTGGTAATATCGCCCTGCGGAACGCATACTCGGGGGGAAAGGATCGCCTTTCCGCTTCCGCGGCAGGTTGCAATCCTTTCCATTGGCTAGAAACCGTAGAGGCTCGGTCATTTCATGCCCGGAAAGAAAATCCTGATCGTCGAGGATGAGAATCTTCAGTTGACCGTTCTCGCTCGCCGCCTGAAAACCGCCGGATTTGAAGTCATCGCGGCGCGCGACGGTTTGAGCGCCATTAGCACTGCGCGCAAAGAGCAGCCCGATCTGGTTCTCTTGGATCTCGGTATTCCCGCGGGCGACGGATTCGTCGTGTTGCAACGACTTCAAATGCTCATCAACACGGGAACGATTCCTATCATCGTGGTCAGCTCGCGTAATCCAAAGGAAGTTCGGGATGCGGTCATCAAGGCCGGGGCCATCGCCTATTTTCAAAAGCCGGCGGACCTGGACGCGCTGATCCAATCCATCAACGGAGCGCTCGGGATTTCTGCCCCTACTGTAACCGCTCCCTCGACGCCTTCCGATCCTTCGCTCCCTCCGCAGTCCTGATCTGTGCCTTGTCGTCAACGCGAAAAGTGCCGAACCGAGAGCGCGATCGGCAGACCGACGCCGAACCAATGCTCCACGAATTCGCATGCCTTATAGAGGAAAGGCATGTGCCCTCCATGTGGAACCGCCGAAAGAGGCAGCACCACCCAATGCATGAAAAGATAGACCAGCGCGCCATACACAAGCCCGCAGATCACCGCTCGCTCGATCAGGAACGGCAATTTTCGGCTGGCCAGGTAATAAACGGTCGCCGCGCCCAACGCGATCACGAAGTGCAGCACAACTCCTAGAGCGGCCGCTCTCGCGCCGCCGTCGTATGCCTTCGCTCCCAGCACTCCGCTCGCGATAGTCTGTGCAACCAGAATCGGCTTCTTGGGGCTGTACACCAGAATTGCGTAAACCAGGTCGAGCACCCCGACAATCACCCCGCCGACGACGATTGCCGGAATCGCCCGAGGCTTTCCCGATAATGCAGCCGCGGCTGCTCCAATCACGTTTTGTCCCATCCGAAACCTCCCTCATGGTTACCGATGCAATTCGCGCCGCGGCCTGTGTCTTGCCGCCGAGCCAGTATTTTGTGATTCCCAGGGTGGCGGCGTCGCTCAAGTTCGGACGAAAAAGAGCATGTCCGCTCGAAAAAGAGGGCCTTGAATCATCCACCTCGCTGCGATTCCATCTTTTCCGTCCTGGTCACCTCCCGCTTCTGATCCAGCAGCGCGTCCACGCGATCAAGGAATCGCACCGTATGCCCCAGTTCCGCGTGGCGCTGGAACGCATCCGCATCCACCCATCGCGAGTGGATGTAAAACATTCTTCGATCCCGTATTCCCCGAAACGTATCCATGCTCAAACACCCAGGCTCCTCCCGCGACGCCTTCGCCACTTCCTCCAACGCCTGTTCGACGACGCTCTCCTCGCCTTCACGCGCGTGCAACCTCACAAATACGTCTTGCTCCATGGCACCTCCCGTCTTTCACCATTGCACTACTTTCCCCGAAAATGAATTGGACGGCCATCCTCGAAGATCAACCTCCCTGCACGTCCGACGAGCCGCAACGCGAACTCCGCTCGCAAATATGCTATGGTCCCTTTGCAGGAAGGATGCGCGATTTTGCGCACTCGCCCTATCCGGGAATTCTGCAAGGAGCAGAAGAATAATGGCGGAGCGTCCCGTACTCGTTGGTCTTGTACCGCAGGTCGTCGTGCTTGATCCGGGCGATCAGGTCTCTTGGATTTCCGATGCGGGCAATCTGCGCGTCGAGTTCGACGTCAATCGGTGCCCCTTTTCTTCCAACATCTTCCAGGCCCCCGCGGGTATGCGCCTCCTAAGCGGTCCGCCGCGGCCGGGCCTCAAGGCGTCCACCTTCAAATACCGCCTCTGGCTAAACGATCAGCTCGTCGGACAGGGCGAAGTCATCCTCCGCGAAAAGTAGCAAAAGAAAAATGGCCTGTGACGCGTAAGCGGTGATTTGCGCTCACCACCAGACATGACGGTTCCGCCGCACGTTCCAACCGCCGGATGGCTTGCTCGGCCGGTCGGTCCGCGGAACGGACTAGCATCGCCTACTTCTTCGGCTGCTTTGCGATAATCAGATCCTTGATCTTCGTGTACGTTGCTGCGGGCACGATCTTTCGATTGAGCAAATCGGTCTTCATCTTATAGGGGCGGCCGTCGATGATCTTCTGCGAATAGGCATCGCCGATTCCCGGCAGCGCTTTCAATTGATCCTTCGTCGCGCTGTTGATGTCCACCAGGTCCGCTGCTTTGGCGGAAGCCTGCGCCGCCGTGGTTGTGGCTGCTGTCGCCGCGAAGGCTGGCGCATGCGAATACGCGACGCTTACTCCCAACACAAGAATCAATGCCGCCAAAATTATTCTGCTGAGTTGCTTTCTCATTTCCTTCTCTCCTCTTGTATGGAATTCGCACTTACGACTTGATCTTTTCTTGCATCGCATGATTCCGCCTTGCCGTGATTATTTCGCGAGTTTGTAACCCGCTTTGATCGCATCCTCCTCCAGCATGTATTTCCCTTTTTTTGTCTTGCCGTACCGGCGCGAGCCCTGCCTGTGGTAGACGCCGCTGGCCGTATTGACCCACACCATTCCTCCGGATTTCGTCTGAGCGGGCGGTTTGGCTGGGGCAGGCGCAGTCGATGTGGAAGGTGTCGTCGATGTGGAGGCAGGCTTGGCGGGGTTGGTGGCAGGAGCAGTGGCCGCGCTGGTCTGCGATTTGTCGGTGGTATGCGAAGAAGCCGTTTGGGCACGAAGCGCCGGAATGCCACCAAGCAGCAGGAACAAAGTGAGCGCCGAGGCAATTCGCAGGCTCAGCCCAAAGCTCTTCGTTTTGATTCGCGTCGCTTTCGTGCTCACGGATATGGCGTCCGCCGAATGGAAAATGCCTGGAATGCGGGCATGATGGCGAAGAAAAGAGGTGAAGTCAATATGGAAGGGAGCCGGATGGAAGAGGGCCAGCCTAAGATGGAGCCAACTTTCTGGCCGGGTACGCGGCTGAGATGCTTGGAGGCCAGAATTTAGTCGGCTGCGCCGATTTAGTCGCCGGCGGCGACCGCGCGCGGTGCTTCGACGGATTCCGCCAAGCCGCGGCGCACGGGACCGAGCACGAAGGCGGGCACTTGGCGTTCGGGAGCGAGAGAAAGGTTGGTGGCGCGGCGCGGAAACTCGGTTCGATGATCCAGTTTCAAGCCCGCCTCGCGCAAAAACTCGGCGGAAAACCCCATGTCTTCGGCGCGGTCCACGCCCCAGAACCAAAGCTTTTCTTCCTGCCGCTGGAGGAAGTCGAGGGACTCTTCGAGCTTCTTCATGGCGCGGTCAAAGGAGGAGGCCAGGAAGAAAACTCCCAGGTTCCAGGCATGCCTGGGGTAGAAGACTTGGATGCGGACACAATACTTGCCGGACTGGTTGCGTTCCATGCTGCAGCGGTAGTCGTTGCGGACAACCGGCGTGCGGGACGGCGTCTTCTTCGTATTCATAGTGTCCTGAGAATCTGCTGCTGGGGAGCCATGGGAGTTTGCGATCCACGTGGACTGATTCCGGCCTCTGATGGATACGACGAGGAGGATAGACGGGGCTGGAACCGGCCTTCCGAAGACACCAATAGGCTACCGAGGTGCGAGCGCAAACACAAGCAGTGTTCGATTTGACTTTAAGTCTTTTATTATGAATATTTTATACTAGGTTAAGTCCGCAAGACCGCGAAGTTTATCGGGCATCAACTGCAGTTTGCCCTCTTTCTTCAGGCGGTCTTCAAGGGCCGTTTGGAAAGACTCGAAGGCCATCGAGCGCTTCGTTTGGAGCACGGCGTCGGTCAAATCCTTCTTCTGTTTGTCAAAATCCGCCGGGTTCGGCTCTTGCTTGTCGACAACCTGATAGACAAGCCAGTTGGCGCCGAGCTCTAGCGGCGCGCCGATGTCGCCGGTCTTCATCTGAAAGGCAGGGGCGAGCTGTTTTCCGCTGGCAACATTGGAGATGGTGCCGGCGCGAGCGATTTCGTCGCTGGTTTTGGCGTCAACACCAAGCGCTTTCGCGACGGAGTCGAATTTCTCGCCGGCTTTCACCCGCTTCACCAGCTCTTCCGCCTTGGAGCGAGCCAACTGCGCGGCTTTTTCCTGCTTCAGGTCGGCAATCACCTTGTCGCGGACTTCTTCGAGCGTGCCCTGGTGGGCAGGGAGAATCTGGCTGACGTCGAGAACGATGTAGCCGCGATCGGTGTGAACCGGCAGGCTCAACTCCCCCTGGCGCAAACGGAAGATGGTGTCGCTCAGCTTGACGTCAGGAGAGTTGCCCAACTCGATGACCGGATCGTTAACGGAGACCGGACGAGTCTGGCCGACGCTCAGGTGATACTGCTTCGCAAGGTCATCGAGAGAAATCTTGTTCGACTGGCGTATGGCCTGGGAAAGTTTATCGGCGATGTCGCTGGCCTGCTTGTCGGCCGCGTTCAAGACCATTGGGGTGCTTATGGAATCCTTGACCTCATCGAAGGATTTGGTGTGTGCCGTCTCCTTGTCGAGGACCTTGATGATGTGGAAGCCGTACTGGGTTTTGACCAGGTCGGAGATGCTGCCCTTGGGGAGCGAGAAGGCCACCTTTTCAAACTCCGGAACGGTCTGGCCCTGAAGAATCCAGCCCAAATCTCCGCCTTTGTCCTTGCTGCCGGGATCCTGGGAGTATTTCTTGGCGAGATCCTCGAAGTTAGCGCCCTTCTTGGCCTGATTCAGAACATCTTGTGCCTGCTTCTTGATTTCCTCGACTTCGGCCTCGGGCTTGTCCACGGTCAGGAAAAGGATGTGCTCGACGTGCACACGGTTCGGAACTTCGTATTGCTGAATGGTCTGCTTGTATTGCGCCTGTAAATCGGCGTCCGAAATATGGATGTTCTGACGGATCTGATTGACGTCCACGATGGCGTAGCGGACGACGCGCTTTTCCTGGACTTGATAGCTGGACTTGTTCTTCTCGTAGGAAGCGTTGATCTCCGCGTCATCGGGCGTGATCTTGGCCTGCAAATCCTCTGGCTTGATGAAGGCGTAGTCCAGCTTCACCTTCTCGTTGCGATATCTGAACTCTTCCTGAAGCTCCGCGGGGCCCGCGCTGACGCCGTCGGTCACGAGCTTCTGAAACTTTTCCTGGAGAAGACCCAAGCGGACCATGTTCTCGAATTGCGAGACGCTCATTTGGGTGCGCGACTCGACGAGCGAAGCGTACTGATCGGGAGCGATGGGCACGCCGCCATTGAAGGCGGCGGGAAGAATAAGACGAATGCGATCGGCAATTTCGTCGTTGGAGACTTTGATGCCGAGGCGATCGGCCTCGTACTCCATTTCCTTCTGCAGAAGAATTTCGTGGAGAATTTGCTGCGTGTAGTACGGCACGAGCATCGGCGGGACTTGATTGCGCTGCTTGATCTGGTCGAGCTGCTGGCGAATCTCGGCGACGGTGACGGTCTGATCGCCGACCTTGGCGACGACATCGGTGTTCGTTTGCGACGTGCCACCCGGCCCCGTCGGAACGAGGTAGAGCAACATGCCGCCGGACAAGGCCAGCACGACGATACCGAGAAAGATGCGTGAAAGAAGCTTTTGCTTTTTTTCTGAGCCGCCAGCCATCCGCCGAGTCCCCCACAGTCACTGCGCAAACTTAAGATTATAGAAGATAGATGGCATAAGCCCCAAATGGAATCGTGAGAGGGAAGGTTGCGAGAAAGCCGGTTCACGGTCGATAGCTGACAGTCGAAAGTGGATAGCCGGAGGGATACGAGGAGACTCCGACGCCGGGCGCGATGGGAAGTGTGCGAAAGCGGATGAGAGGAAGAGGTCTGCGGGCGATTGTGGGCGATGAAATTGGAAGTAGAGGAGGTTGAGGAAGTAGAGGAAGTAAAGGAAAAGGCTGAAGAGGGAGCGGGTTGAATGAGAGCGGAACCTTTCCGACGGGGCCGGAATCCTCGATCGATTATCGCGTGTGCGGAGAGGTCCCTCGCTCCCGATGGTCGCTCGGGATACAAATCCCTGATGGGATTTGTAGTTAACGATAACTGACCCCACCCCCTAGGTTTTTTTGGAAGTGTTGATTCTAAAGGAAAGCGAGCGGCTGTAAGCGGTTTAGAATGAACACTTACAGGGGGTGTTGGAAGTATTGATTCTAAAGGAGTTGCGATAGATATTATCGGACGCAGTTTTATGGCTTCGGAGGCGATGGAATGTAGCGTGGATACAGAGGTGCGCGGCGCCGAGAACATACAGAATGGTAGCACAAGATTGAATTATTGTCAAGATAGGTATAGTACTGCGCTGGAATGATTCGAACGTGAGACGAGGAAGTGGAATGGATGGAAGGGGTTGGCGGGATTTTGGGAGTTTGGTGAGACGGTGTGGGGATGAGTAATTTGGGGAACGTCCCGTGCGCCCCCGAGTTTCCGTTCCCGGGTTTCACATTACGTATGAGAGTATCGACGCAGAATAGAGAAACCGTCTATTTAGTACCAGTGGACTCAAACACAATTCGCGCCGCGATTCGATTGACGTCGGAAGGGGCTTTCTTTGGAGGCTTCTTTTTTGGTTTCTTCTTCTCGCGTTTTCGTGCGTCTTTGTTTCCCATGCTCGCATACTAACACGGCTCGCGAGCCAATCCATCAGGGGTGGATTTCAAACGGACGCGCAACCAAGTTGCCGCCTTCGTTGACTTGCCTGCCATCGGAACCTAAGATGTGCGCGGCGTGCCCAGCCCCGACCCACTCATCGGTCAAACCATCTCTCATTACCGCATCGGCGAGAAGCTCGGCGGCGGAGGCATGGGTGTCGTCTACAAGGCCGAGGACACTTCGCTCGGCCGCTTTGTCGCGCTGAAATTCCTCCCCGACGATGTCGCGAAAGATCCGCAAACGCTGGAACGCTTCCGCCGCGAAGCGCGCGCTGCTTCCGCGCTAAACCACCCCAATATTTGCACCATCCACGAAATTGCCGAAGACGGTGGCCGCTCGTTCATCGCGATGGAATTTCTGGATGGGCTGACGCTGCAGCAGCGCATCGACGGGCAGCCCATGGAGATCGAAACGGCGGCGTCACTGGCTATTGAGATCGCCGACGCGCTCGATGCCGCGCATGCTGAAGGCATCGTCCACCGGGACATCAAGCCGGCCAACATTTTCGTCACCAAGCGCGGGCACGCAAAGATTTTGGATTTCGGTTTGGCGAAGCTGCAAGCAAAGTCAAGGACCGATCGCAATGCGACGTGGACGCAGGAAGCGACGCAGTTGAGTACGCCGGGCGCCGTTATGGGAACGATAGCCTATATGTCGCCGGAGCAGGCGCGGGGAAAAGAACTGGATGGCCGCACGGACATTTTTTCTTTCGGTTTGGTGCTCTATGAAATGGCGACGGGGAAACAAACCTTCTCGGGGAACACTTCCGCAGAAATTTTCGACGCCATTCTGAATCGCGCACCCATCGCTCCGGTGCGGCTGAACCCCGAAATTCCAGCCGGACTCGAGCACATCATCCATCGCGCGCTGGAGAAAGATCGAGACCTGCGTTATCAGCATGCCTCTGATATGCGCGCTGAGTTGCAGCGGCTGCAACGCGATTCAGATACGGGCCGAGTGTCAGCTGCCCAATCGGGAACGGAGTCTGTGGCGCAGGATGCCGGTTCGCAAGTTGTATCGCAGCAGCGATCGACAACCACCGGTTCTGCGAGTGCCGCACCTTCGTCATCGAGTCGTATGAAGGTCAGCGAAGTTCCCGCAGCGAGCAGGAAACTCCGGAAGATTGTCGCTCCTGCGCTTGCAGTGGTGGTGATTGGTCTAGCCGTGGGCGGGTGGCTTTACTTTGTGCGCCGCGCACAGGCGCACATGCTTACCGAAAAAGACACCATCGTTCTCGCCGATTTCGCCAACAGCACGGGCGATCCGGTATTCGACGACACGCTCAAGACGGCGCTTGACGTTTCCCTGCGGCAATCGCCTTTCTTGAATGTGCTGCCAGCCAGCGACGTGACCAAGAATTTGAAGTTGATGACCCGTCCAGCGGGCACGAAACTCACGCCCGAAGTGGCCCGCGAGCTTTGCCAGCGGGCGGGCAGCAAAGCCTATATTGGAGGAACGATTGGCAGTCTGGGCAGCGAATACGTACTTGGGTTAAAGGCCGTGAATTGCCGCAGCGGAGACACGCTGGCCGAGGAGCAGGTGACGGCGGCGTCCAAGGAAAAGGTGCTGGACACGTTGGGGCGGGCGGCCTCGAAGATGCGCGGCGAACTGGGTGAATCGCTGGCTACGGTGCAGAAGTTGGATGTCCCGCTCGAACAGGCCACTACAGCCTCGCTCGAAGCTCTGCAAGCTTACAGCCTTGGACAAAAGGCCCATGACGAGAAGAGCATTGCCGCTGCCCTGCCTTACCATCAACGAGCCATCGAACTTGATCCGAATTTTGCCTGGGGCTACTCGGCACTGGGCTCCGACTACTTCACTCTCGGCGAGCTAGGGCGAGCGAGCGAGTACTACACCAAGGCATTCCAATTGCGGGAACATGCCAGCGAGCGGGAAAAGCTGGCGATCACCGCTAACTACTATTCGTATGTCACCGGAGAACTGGATAAAGCGGTACAGACGTATCAAGAGGAGGTTGACAGCTACCCGCGAGAACTCCGCGGGTACGCCAATTTGGGCATCGTGTACGCCGAACTAGGTCAGTATGAGAAAGCCACGGAGATTACGAAACAAAGCTTGCGCCTCGCACCGGATTGGGTGGCAAATTACATCAATCTCGCCAACTTCGCTCTTGCCTCGCAGCGTTTTGACGAGACACGTCAGATCATCCACGAGGCACAGGAGCGAAAGCTAAGTAATTTCTTACTCCACAATGCCATCTACGCTCTTGCCTTCCTTGGGGCAGACTCCGCCACGATGGCAGAACAACAACAGTGGTTTGCGGGCAAGCCCGAAGAGGGCTTTGGACTGGCGCTCGCATCCGACACGGAGGGGTATGCGGGTCACCTCGGCAAGGCGCGGGAACTGAACAAGCGGGCTGTGGACTCGGCCATCCAGACGGACGACAAGGAAAACGGGGCGATCTGGAAGGAAAATGCCGCTATCGAACAAGCGGCTTACGGCAATCCTGCAGAAGCGCGGCAGTCGGCGGCAGAGGCTTTGAAGCTTGCACCCGGCAGTCAGGGCGTTGCGGCCGAGGCCGCACTTGCGTTTGCCATGGCGGGCGACACGACGCGAGCCGAGTCCATGGCCCGAGACTTAGCGAAACGCTTTCCGTTGGACACGCAGATGCAATCGCTCTGGCTGCCCGCAATCCAGGCGCAACTGGCGCTGAACAAAAAGAATCCGGCTTCCGCCCTGACCACGTTAGATGCTGCTTCGCCTATTGAGCTGGGATTAATGCAGTTCCTCAACAATTTTTCCGGTCTCTATCACGTGTACATACGCGGAGAAGCGTACTTGGCAGCCGGACAAGGCAGTGCCGCCGCCGCCGAGTTTCAAAGGGTTCTCGACCATAGCGGAATCGTGTGGAATTGCTGGACCGGAGCGCTGGCGCGTCTGGGCGTGGCTCGCGCGAACGCGCTGCAGGCGAAAACGTCGCGGGGCGCGGATGCCGATGCCGCCCGCGTCCGAGCGCTCGCCGCCTACAAAGATTTTCTCGTGCTGTGGAAAGACGCCGACCCCGACATACCCATCCTGAAGGAAGCCAAATCCGAATACGCTAAGCTGCAATAATCGGACCGCCAAAAAAATCAGGAATTAACTAATGGTTCGGACGACACGAACCAATACTACCTAAAAGGTTTTTTGCACCACGCATTCGAGATTTGGCGAGGAGAATTTCTGGGTAAGAATGCACGAAGCTATAGATTGCCGAGCGCTCGCGCGCTATTCGTCGCGGAGGGCGACGGTGGGGTCTAGGCCGGCGGCGCGACGCGCGGGCAGCCAGGAAGAGATGGCGGCAATCAGGAAAAAGAGAACGGCCATGCCGCCAAACGTTTCGGGATCGGTGGCTTTTACACCGACGAGCATGGTGGTCATGCCGCGCGTGAGAACGAAAGCCGCGATTGCGCCAGCGCCAATGCCGAAGGCCGTAAGGCCCAAACCCTCTCCCACGACCAGCTTGAAGATGTTGGTGGGCACAGCGCCGAGGGCCATGCGAATGCCGATTTCGGCTGTGCGCTGGCGAACGACAGTGGCAAGCACGCCGTATAAACCAACGCCGGCTAGCAAAGCGGCGATGACGGCAAACACGCCGATGAGCAACAACGAGAATCGCGTGCCGGCTTGGGCTTTGTCGATCCAACTCGACATGGGCTGCATTTCCGCGACCAGGAGATGCGGGTCAACGGCGTTGATTGCGGAACGGACGTCGCCGCCGAAGCTGGAGGGATCGCCGGAGACACGAATGGCCCAGGAGTTTACGGCTCCCGCGCCGAGGAATGCGTCGGTGACGTAAACCTGCTCGCGGCCGCGATCGGCGAGCGATTCTTCACGCTGATGAGCGACGACGCCAATGACCTCGACCCATTCGGCCTCCGGAGTTCGGACGCGAATGAGAATGCGCTTGCCAACCGCCGATTGATTGGGGAAGGCCTTGTCGGCGAGCTGCTTGTCAATGACGACGAGATTGCGTGTCGGAACGTTGTCGTCGTCCGTGAAGGTGCGGCCTGCGAGCAATGGTGCGCGCATGGCGTCGAAATAGCCGGGGAGGACAATTTGAAGATCCGCCGCTTGAAACTTGCTGGGGTCGCTGAGAGCTTCACCGGTACCCCAGCGCACGGGGCTAAAGCCACCGGTCAAAGGAAACGGAGTGGCTGCGGCAACACCCTGGACGCCGGCAATCGCGCCCAGCCGCTGCTGGATTTGGCGCATGAAGGCGGAGCGCGCTTCCGGAGTTTTTCCAAAGTCATTCTCGAGAACTTGAAAGGTCAAGAGGCCACGGGAATCGAAACCAGGATCGATCCTCTGGAGCTGAAGGAAGCTGCGAAACATGAGGCCCGAGCCGATGAGGAGGACAAAGGACAGGGCGACTTCGACCACGACAACGAGCTTGCGGAGCGGTCCGCCACTGGCGAGGCCTGCATTGCGGCTGGTGCCGCGCAAAACATTCATGATATCGGGACGGGCGGCGCGCCAAGCGGAAGCCAGGCCGAAGATGCATCCGGCGGCCAAACCCGCGACCGCAGTGAAGATCAGGACGCCGGAATCAATCTGAATGGAATCCAGGCGGGGAAGATTTGCGGGAGCGATGGCGAGCAATTCATGAATGCCAATCCAAGCAAGACCGAGACCGGCGAGAGAGCCCAGGAAGGCGAGGAGCAAAGATTCGGTGAGCATCTGGCGGGCAAGATCCCACCAGGTTGCGCCAAGAGCGGCACGCACGGAGAGCTCGCGGTGGCGAAGAGAGGCGCGAACGAGGAGGAGATTGGCGACGTTGGCACAAGCGATGAGGAGAAGGAAAATGACCGCGCCCATCAGCGCCAGGATGGCGGGCCGGACTTCGGAGACCAGGTGCTGGCGGATGTATTCCAGGCGAATGGCGTAGCCCGCGGTTCCTTCGATGAGAAAGTTCTTGCGGGCATCGGCAGCGACGATGTCAGCCGCGGACTGAGCCTGATCGAGCGTGACACCGTCTTTGAGACGGGCGACGGCACGAATGGAAACTCCGTTGCGGTTAGCGGCGTCATAGGCCAAACGATTGGCAATCCAAATTTCCGGCTCGGCTTCTTCGTTGGCGGAAGGCGGGAAGTAAAGCTGAAAGTGAGGCGCGAGGACGCCGACGACCTGCGGTCTAAATGGCCCGCTGTCGACAATTACTTTGCCGATGACGGACGGATCGCCGCCAAATCGGCGCTGAAAATACTCGTAACTGAGAATGGCGATAGTGGGAAGTTCCGGCGGCGGAGGCGCGGCCGCTTGAGGGGCGCCAGCAGGAGGAGCGGGCTGGGGAATGCCGTCGGCATCCGTGAAATCGCGGCCGTACTTGAGCCTGGCGCCTACGAGAGGAAAGAAGTTCGTGGTGACGGAAGCGATGCGGACTTGCTCTGGCGTGCCGTCCTCGCGAGGGAGAATGACGCGGCCGGTGAAAACGCCCGCCATGTCGTCGAAGACGTTTTTGGTGCCGTCGCGCATGTCGATGTAATCGGTATTGGAAAATGGAAAATCGCGAACGTTGCGATTGCGCATATCGCTGCAAGCGATGACGAGACGATCGGGGTCCTTATAAGGGAGCGGGCGCAGGAGGACGGCATTCATGACGCTGAAGATGGCAGTGCTGGCGCCTACACCGAGGGCGATGGTGAGCGCGGCGGCAATCGAAAAGACAGGACTCTTACGAAGAGTGCGGCCCGCGAAGATCAAGTCTCTTAGAGGCATCGTTCCCTCTCACTCCTGGAATGCTGCACCGCGGAGAATGGTACGCCCAATTTGACGGGCGCGCCTGCGAACTTCCTGGAGGACACGTGCTACCGAACCAATTTCAAAGCCAATTTCCGAACAGGGTGCGCCCAGCGCCGGACAAAGAACAACGAACTCCCGAAGCCAACGGGCGCTAGGGGGATAGACGCCAGCACGTGGGATTTGTTTCCTGATACGAGGGGCTAGTTATCGCCGAGGGCAGTCTTGTATTCGTCCCAGTGCTTCCGGACTATTTCGAGAATGCGCTGGTAATCCGGGTCGGAGCGAAGTTTGTCATAGTTCTTGTCCTTCTGGAACCACGGATAGTTATGGTTGCCGAGGTCGACAGCACGTTGAAACCAAGCGAGGGCCTGGCCGCGATCACCGAGGAGCGCGTGAATGCCGCCGAGCCAGTAAGCTTCGTCGCCGTCGACGATATCGGAGGGGTGTGCCTTGAGAAGCAGTGGGTCAATCTTATCGCGCTGGCCTTTGGAGGCGTAAAGAAACGCTGCCATGACTTGAGCGCTACGGTCGTTGTTATTGGCGCCTAATTCTTCGGCATGTTTGAGAACAACGGCGGCCTCGTCCAGCTTGTCCTGGTAATAGAGAAAGGCGCCGAGAAAAGCCAGAGCCTTGAATTGGTTGGGATTTCCGGCGAGGGCTTGCCGCATTTCTTGTTCGGCTTCTGGAGCGCGGCCGACGTAAAGAAGCATGCGAGCGTGCATCCAGTGAATGCGCGTAGTGGTGGGGTTCAACTCCGCGCTACGGGCATAAGCCTTCTCGGCAGCGTCATCAAGACCGGCGTAGTGATATGAGTAACCGAGGATGTCCCAGACCGAGTCCGAATTGGGACCGAGGATGCTTGCGCGCTTCAGTGCCTTGATGGCCTCCATGTTGCGGCCAGACTCGGTCAGTGTTCCTCCGAGAGCAATGAGCCCCTCCAACAAATCGGGCTTCAGCTCAAGCGCACGACGCGCCGACTTTTCCGCGTAGGCCAAATTTTGAGCGCCATTTTCGACAACGTTAGCGCTCTCGAAAATGTAAAAATTTGCGAGCAATGCGTAGGCATCGGCGAAGGAGGGATCGAGCTCCAAAGCTTGATGAAGAACGCGCTGGCCCTGGTGCAAGCTTTCGGTGTCCGTGTGCATAAAGTATTCGTTCTTGTAAAATCGCGCTTGCAGGTAGAGGTTGTAAGCCTCCGGCGAACTCGTGGGCTTTGATGCCAGCGATTCCTGCTCCTGGCCGGAGACGCGAACACTCATTCCCTCGACGACTTTTTGGGCGATCTCATCCTCGAATTTCAACATATCGTCGGCGCGCAGGTCGTAATGCTCGGCCCAGCGCATGGCGGCGTTATCGCGATCAATCAGTTGGACGGAGACTCGCATGACGCCAGAGGCGCGCTGATAAGTGCCCTCGAGAACGGAGTCCACGCCAAGTTCATGCGCGGCTTTGGCCGGGTCGGCGGGCGCGCTGGCGTACTTCAGAACGGAACTGGTCGGCCTGACGGCAAGGTTTTGCAAAGACGCCAGGCGGGTGATAATGGCGTCGGTCATGCCGATGCCCCAGGATTCTCCCGAGGGATGAGGCGACAAATCGCGAAAAGGGAGAACGGCAAGGCTGCGGACGGATGGCTGGGCTGGCAAAGAGGTGGCCACAGGTGGCGCGGACGGCTCTTGCGAGGGTGCTCTTCGCCAGATCACGAATGCCGCAATGAAGAGCACTGCGACGGCAACGGCAGTGAAGACGATCTTCTGTGCGAGGCCGGGCGGATGGGGCGTTTCTGCCGAACTCAAGGTACCGGTGCGGCCCGAGTCCGATTCACGCTTCAGGCGCTTCAGGTCGCCGCGTATCTCCGCTGCGGTCTGATAGCGCAGATTGCGGTCCTTCTCGAGAGCCTTGTTAATGATGCGATCCAATTC
Source organism: Candidatus Acidiferrum sp. (assembly GCA_049641765.1). Lineage (GTDB taxonomy): Bacteria > Acidobacteriota > Terriglobia > Acidiferrales > UBA7541 > Acidiferrum. The sequence continues at coordinate 28,089 of JBAQJX010000035.1, read as the reverse complement.
GGCGGGCAAGTCCGGATTCAACCGCACTGGCGGCGTGGGAGCCGCGTCGAGAATGGCTTTGAAGACGACACCAGAGCTTTCTCCACGGAAGGGGAGCATGCCGGTCGACATCTCGTACAGCACCGCGCCGAAGGAGAACAAATCGCTGCGCGAGTCCAATTCCTTCGCTCGGACCTGTTCGGGAGACATATAAGCGACAGTGCCGACCGTGGAGCCAGGGCTAGTGAGAAGTTTTTCGTCGATGGTGATGGTTTCGTTGTTGGAGGGGCCGGCCTGCGCGGAAGAGGCGGAGGCGGGCGCGACTTTCGCAAGTCCAAAATCGAGAATTTTGGCGTGACCACGCTTGGTGACGAAGATATTGGCGGCCTTGATGTCGCGATGAATGACGCCAGCGGCATGAGCGGCATCGAGAGCGTCAGCGACGTCGATGGCGAGCGAGAGAGTGCGCTCCGTTTCGAGCGGATGGCCCGCGATCTGATGCTGGAGCGTGGCACCATCCAGAAATTCCATGACGAGAAACGGCTGACCGCTTACTTCTCCAATCTCATAGATGGTGCAGATATTGGGATGGTTCAGCGCGGAGGCGGCCTGCGCTTCACGCTGGAAACGCGCAAGCGCTTGACGATCCTGAGCTACTTCACGCGGCAGGAATTTCATGGCGACGAATCTGTGGAGAGTGAAGTCTTCGGCTTTGTAGACCACACCCATGCCGCCGTCGCCAAGCTTCTCGACGATACGGTAATGCGAGATGGTTTGGCCGATCATTCAGGGCAATATGTGCCTGGAGTCGTTTAATCTTACGGGCGTAGCTTGAGCTAGTCAACGAATCGGGGCTGTGGCGTTGCGGATTCGGTGTATACGGCGGGCGGGAGCGAGAAACCCGGTGAGATAGGGTTAACATCCAAAGGAACAAATGACTTGGCTGATGCGCGATCGAGTTTTCGTGACGCTTGTGTTCGTGGCGGCGGTGGTGAGTCTGTTTGGAGCTTCCAGCCGGGAGGGACCAATCCGGGCGGGGGAAGGAATTGCGCGAGAAGGCGCTGCGACGGACGCGCCGACGTTTTACCGCGACGTGCTGCCGATCTTGCAGGAGCGATGCCAACTTTGCCATCGAGCGGAAGGCATTGCACCGATGCGATTCGAAACCTACGAGCAGACGAAGCTGTACGCAGCAGCAATCGCAACGACGACCAAAGAGCGGTCGATGCCGCCATGGTTTGCGGACCCGCTTGTAGGACATTTTTCGAATGATCCTTCGCTTTCGGCAGCGCAGATTGCGGAGTTGGCGGCGTGGGCGAGTGCGGGAGCCCCGGCGGGAAATGTGCAAGACGCGCCGCCGCCGCGGCAATGGGCGGCGGGGTGGAGCATTCCTCAGCCAGATTTGGTTTTGAAAATGGCAAAGCCGGTGGCGATTCCCGCTGGCGGAGACGTGGAGTATACCTACGAGATTGTACCGACGGGATTCAAAGAGGACCGCTGGGTGAGGGCGGTGGAAGTTTTGCCGTCGATGCGGGCCAACGTGCATCATGCAGTGGTGTATGTGCGACCACCGGATTCAAAGTGGATGCAGCACGCCCCGATCGGCGAGCCGTTCACCGCTTTGACGCTGACCGATCCCGAGGACCGGCGAGGCGCGCATTGGACGCAGAGCGACGTGCTGCTGGTCTACGCGCCAGGGAGTTCGCCGGATAACTGGCCGGAAACGATGGCGAAATTCATTCCGGCGGGGTCCGATTTAGTTTTTCAAATGCACTACACGACGAATGGGCGCGCGGGGAAAGACGAAACAAGCGTGGGGATGATTTTCGCAAAGCATGCGCCGGCGCAGCGCGTGCTGACGCTGCAACTGACGAACGATCATTTCGTGATCCCCCCGGGCGTGCCGGATTTTCGAGTGGAGGCGGACGGGACGCTGCCGAATGATGCGACGCTGCTGAGTTTTTTTCCACATATGCACCTGCGAGGAAAAAGATTCGAATACAACATCATTCATAAGGCGACGAAGCCGGGGGAACGGCCAGACCAGGAAATTGAACCGCTACTGGACGTCCATTACCATTTTCACTGGCAGATGAGCTATCGTCTGGCGGAGCCGCGATTGTTAAAAGCGGGGACGGAACTGCAGGCGGTCGCGTGGTACGACAATTCGCGCGACAATTCGCATAATCCAGATCCGGACGCGGCGGTGCGCTGGGGTGAGCAGACTTACGACGAGATGATGGTGGGATTTTTTGATGTGGCCGTTGCGGCAGGGATGGACAAGAAAAGCTATTTCATCCGGCATTAGGAATTCGCGGCGAAGCGGTTTCAACGGAGGAGCGCAGATGGAGATCACCGGCGAATACGTGCAATTGAGCGTGAACGATGGCACGACCATGCGCGCGTGGACGGCGCGGCCGAAAGAGGAAGGACCGCACCCGGGATTGCTTGTGTTCCAGGAAGCATTCGGCGTGAACGCGCACATCCGCGACATTGCGGGCCGCTTTGCGCGAGAAGGATTCGTAACGGTGGCGCCAGAACTGTTTCATCGCACGGGGCCAGGATTCGAAGGACGGTACGACGACTTTCCCGGCGTGATGCCGCACATGAAGGCGCTGAATGATGCGTCGATGGCGGCGGACCTGCGGGCTTCGTACGACTGGCTGCGTGGAGCGACCGGAGAGGGACTGCCGATTTCCGCGATCGGATATTGCATGGGCGGACGCGCAGCGTTTCTGGCTGCAATTACCCTTCCGCTGGCGGCGTCGGTTTCCTACTATGGCGGCGGAATCGCGCCGAACGCCACGAATCCCGGTTTGCTAGGACGCGCAAGCGGAGTTCAATCGCGACTGCTGCTTTTCTGGGGCGGACGCGACAAACACATTCCGCCGGAACAGGTGCGAGCCGTGACGGACGCGTTGCGGGCGGCGGGGAAAAACTCTGTAAACGTGGAAATCTCCAACGCGGACCACGGGTTCTTTTGCGACGCGCGGCCGAGTTACAGTCCGGCAGCAGCGCTGATTGCATGGCCGCTGACGCTGGCGTTCCTGCGAGCGCAATCCGCCTGAAGATGCTGAGAAGGACGAAAGGCGCACCGATGAAGCGCGCGAAATCATCGCCTGTCCTTTCGGACAAAACTGCCTGCCCAAACGACTAGGGAGCGCAACCGCTATTTGCTGATTGACAACGCGGACGCGAGGCGCGCTGCCAGACAGAATCCGCTGTGCTAAATTGCAGGTTTGGCGGTATTGGCGCGCGAAAACCCGTGAGCAAGCAAACACCTTACGACCCGAACCACCCGAAGATCCAGCGCGTGGAAGTGTATTGGCATACGGTGACGTACAAGACCGTGGCCGTTTACATCATGCTGGCGACGATCATCGTTCTGCTGGCAGCGTATATCCTCAATCCGAATCTATACACGACGTTGTACGACAAATGGTACAAGTCGCAGCTCGACAGCGAGGCCGCAGCAGCGATTCAGACGCAGGCCAGATTCGTGAACCTCGATGGAAAAGTCCAGGTGAAGAAAGTGAATTCCGTGCAGTGGGTGGACGCGGACTTTCACACGACGTTGGATAAGGGCGATCAGATTCAGACATCGGCCGACGGAGCGGCACGCATTACGTTCGCGGACGGCACGACGTACACGGTGAAGTCGGGAACATTCATCACGGTTGAAGAAAATTCGATGGGGCACGAACGGCCTTCGAGTTCGGGAGTGCGCATCAACGTTGGACAAGTGGACTTGAGAACGCCGAAGTGGACATTATTTGACTCGAGCGCGAAAGTCAGCGTCGACAAGACTACGGCGCAAGTGCACTCGGACAGCCATGCGGACGTGAAAGTCGATCCCGAGCACAAGGATGACGAGATCGTCGTCTCAAGCGGCAGCGCGGAAGTGCAACGCGGACAGGAAAAGGTGGAGATCGGCCAGTACCAGAGGGCGACGTTCTCGACGAACGGGCCGATTACGAAGACGGATGTTCTGGCCCCGCCGGACCTGGTTTTGCCGCGCAACTTCGAACCGCTCATCGTGGAAAATCCGAGGACGGCGTCGATTCATTTCGAATGGAAGCCCGTGACTGAGGCGGTTTCCTACTCGTTGCGGATCAGCGCCACGGCGATGTTTACGAAAACTGTAAAGGAAGTTCCCGGGATCACGGGAACGACCGCGGATGTCACCGGGCTAGACGCCGGCGACTATTTCTGGACAGTTACGGCGTCGGATGCGAAAAAAGAAACCAGCGAGGTAAGCGAGTCTTTCCGGTTCACGCTGGTGGCGCAGGGGAAAACGCAGGACATGCTGCTGGAGATTACCGGCACGCAGATCCACGGACGAGTGGTGGAAATTATCGGGAAGACGGAGCCCGGAGCCGCGCTACTCGTGAACGGACAGCCAGTGCCGATTATTGCAGCGGACGGAACATTCCGGCATTTTACGGAGCCGCTTGAACCCGGCCAGCATACCATCGTCATCATTGGAGAGAACCGCCGTGGAGGCACGGCACAGCAGAAGGTGCCGATCGTAGTGCCGAAATAAAAGTTTCGAACGATGATCGTTTTTCGATCTCGATAGAAAAAAAGACAGGCGCAACTTTGCGCCGGTTGCCAAGTCCGGAGACAATGGTCTAGCTGGCCGCGCGGCGGTAATAAAAACCGCCAGGCTGTTCTGGAAGTCATTGCCGGCTGGACGGCGGAGAAGTTTTCTCCGCGGAGGGCGGGGGATGAATAAGAACGGTTACAACCTGAGGTCGGTGTTCAGCCTGTTTTCGTCCGACCTCGCCATCGATCTGGGAACCGCGAACACGCTGGTGTTTTCGGGCGGCAAGGGCATCGTCGTGAACGAGCCGTCGATCGTGGCCATCAACAAGTCCAGCGGCGAAGTCGTGGCGGTGGGGCGCGAAGCGAAGGAAATGCTGGGGCGCACTCCGGGAAACGTGGTGGCCATCAAGCCGATGAAGGATGGCGTCATCGCGGACTTCAAAGTCACCGAAAAGATGCTGACGTATTTTATTCAGAAGGCGCACAACCGCCGCGTGCTGGTGCATCCGCGCATCGTCATCGGAGTGCCGAGCGAAATCACGCCGGTGGAAAAGCGCGCCGTGCAGGACTCGGCGTATCGCGCACGAGCCAGCGAAGTTTATCTCGTCGAGCAAGCCATGGCCGCTGCGATCGGTGCGGGCCTGCCGATTGAGGAGCCGTCGGGCAACATGGTGGTGGACATCGGCGGCGGCACGACGGACATCGCGGTCATTTCGATGAGCGGCATCGTTTACTCGCGCTCGGTGCGCGTAGCCGGGAACGAGATGGACGAAGCGGTGATGCAGTATTTGAAGCGCAAGTACAACCTGCTTGTCGGCGAGCGGACCGCGGAACAGATCAAGATGGAGATCGGCTCGGCCTATCCTCTCGAAAAGCCGCTGACAATGGAAGTGAAGGGCCGCAATCTGATTGAAGGCGTGCCGCGGACCGTCACGATTGACGACAGCGAAATCCGCGAGGCTTTGAGCGAATGCGTGGCCACCATCCTGAATGCGGTGCGCGTGGCTCTCGAACGCACACCGCCGGAACTTTCGGCCGACATCAGCGATCGCGGCATCGTGCTGACCGGCGGCGGCGCGCTGCTGAAGAATTTGGATAAGCGCATCCGGGAAGAAACGGGGCTGCCCGTTTCCATTGCCGATGACCCGCTGGCGTCCGTGGTGCTCGGCACGGGAAAAATGCTGAGCGATTTCCGACTGCTGCGCCAGGTTTGCATTGATTAGGCCTGCTGGCGAATGGGCAGAGAGTCACGGAAAAGGCTGCCAAAAGTTTTGAAGCACTTCACTGGCCCCCAGCCGCTAGTCATGAGAAGTGACCGAGAGAGTTGAAAAGATAACACCCAATGGTCGCCATTCCTTCTCGCCATCGATCGCTGTTCCTGCTCGGAGGCGTCGTCCTTCTGCAGATTCTGCTGCTGGCCGTGCAGATCAAGCGCGATTCGCAGGGCCGGCTGATCCGCGTATGGACGGTCGGCGCAGTGTCGCCATTCGAGCGCGTAGGCGCACACGGAATCAGCCACGTGCGCGACACGTGGAATCATTATTTCGCGCTGCAAAACACTTCGCGCGAAAACGAAGAGTTGAAGCGCGAGAACGACGCGCTGAAATTGCAAATCACGCAACTCCAGGGCAAGGCGGCTGAGGCAGACCGTCTTGCAGGCTTGCTGAAATTCCGACAGACAAATGTGGACGTGCCGATGGTGAGCGCGAGGGTGATCGGCGGGAGCGCGGATTCCGCCAGCCAGACCGTTTACCTGGATCGCGGCGAACGCGACGGGATAAAGCGGAATATGGGCGTGATCACGCCGGATGGCGTCGTAGGAAAAGTGATTGAATCCTATAAAGACACCTCGCAAGTTCTTTTGCTGACCGACAAAGACAGTGGAGTAGGCGCGATGCTGGTGGATTCGCGCATTCAAAGCCCGGTCGGCGGAACGGGCGAGCCGCTGCTCGTCATGAAGTACATCCCGAATGACGACAACGTCAGTTCCGGGGAGCGCGTCGTTACGAGCGGCATGGATCGAATTTTTCCGCGTGATTTACCCGTGGGCACCATTGCGGATATCAAGGCGGGGAATCCCTTCAAGCAGATTCATGTGCGTCCGGCCGCGAATCTCCAGCGGCTCGAAGAAGTTTTCGTTTTGCTGACGATGAAGCCTCTCGAAACCAAGCAGGATTCGGCTACGCCGAACACGGATTCGCCTGCCGCAAATCCAACAGCGTCCGTTGCGAAGCCAGGTTCGCCCGAAAAACCATGAACGACGCCTTCGACATTCGAAGCAGCGAGATGCACATTGAGGTGCATAAGTTCCGCGCCGGAGCAATCTTTCTGGCCGCGGCATTCGCGCTCGTGCTGCAGGCATTTCTACCCATCTATTTTCCGAAGGCGGGAATTCTCGATCTGCCCCTGCTCATCACGATTTATTTTGGGCTCAGCCGGAGGAATCCGTCGACCGGATTGCTTTTGGGCATGATTATCGGCATTTTGCAGGACAGCCTGAGCGGCCCGACGGTTCCACTCGGTCTTTATGGCATCGCGAAAACTTTGATCGGCTATCTGGCGTCTTCAATCGGGGCGCGCCTCGACACAGAGCATCCCGCCGCACGGTTTGCGCTGACAATCGTCTTTTATGCCGTTCATCAGGGCGTCATCGCACTGACGCAGAAGGTGCTTCTCTCGCAATCGGAACGGTGGTTAACCATGCATCTGGGTGCCGCTGCACTGGTCAATGCCGTCGTCGCTGTGTTCCTGTTCATGCTCCTGGACCGCCTTCGCAAACCTTCGTAACAATGACTTTCGCAAAGCATTTTCTTGTAACGGCCCGGCTCGGACGCTTATTAGCGGGACGAGCGGCGCGGATCGCGTTCCTCACGGTTGTTTTCCTGCTCCTGGCACTTTCCATCGCTCCTCGGCTTAATTCCTATCTGATGGCCCGGAAGTTTCAGAAGGTTCTCGTTGGATTGAAAACTGTCCGCATCGATGAAACGACCGAAGAAGAGTTGCTGCAGCAAGTCCCTTATTTGAGACGCAGCGAAAACAGTTCAGGGTTTGGCTTAGAAAGAGAACGTTGGTATTTCACATCGTTTACGAACGAAGCCGCCTGGCGGAGATTCGAGCAGTTCGTTGTGGGTCACTCAGGAAATTCGAGCGCCCTGCGGTTGCCGTTCAAATTCGCAGATTGGCTCGGTTTCCGGTACGTGAGCTTGACTGCCTTTGTGATCGTGCTCGATGGAAAAGTATCAAGCGTCAGCTATGCGATCGCGAGCGAAGATGCAGCTCCTCGGATACTTGGCAATCTCGTTTCCGTGCGGGGCGCTCACGGATACTGGTTGGACCATCGCTTGCCGGTCTGGGTGAGCAGTGCCGAAGATCAAAGCCCCAATTACCGCATCAAGGAAACCGCGCGCCACCCTTACGGGGGCGAAACCATAGAATCTTCTCTGGAGATTTCATATTCCAGCGATGCTACTCGCGATGAGAAAGAACATGCGTTTCAGGCCGACCTGAGCTGCTTCTGGAGCTACCGTAGTTGCCGGAATGGGCGGGAAATATTGCCTCTCGTTTGGCAAGACAGGAATTCCATCAACGCCGCAGCGCTCGCGCGGCTGAAAAGCGCAAATCCTTGTCCAAACGGTGTTCTCGAGGGGCGCGTTCGTTCTCTTCCGGATTTGGACGTTTCTCTGGTGGAGGTTTTCAACTCAAGGTCGGGGTGGAATGACGGTGCCGACGGTGAGCTCTACTGGACGCCAACTTCCGCTTATTTCTATCGAGTGCTCGAAGTGTTCGTCGGAGAAGCGGGGCCACGCCGCGCACAGCCCTTCCTGCATACCTTTAAAATCCCGTCTCCCGTTGACCCCCAAGAGAAACTACCAGATCCGAGCGTCGCCGCGGTTCCAGCAAGTGCGAGGATGATTCTGTTTGGCAACGACGAATTCGAATCCTGCAGTATTGTGACTGCGACTGATTCGGCCGAGGCCGCGGTGCGCGCCGCGGTGCCCGCTCCAAGGCGGAGGGAAGATCAGATTGTGACGGGAGCGTTCTGAAGGCAACTGCTTCAAGAAATGCGAACACTCAAGAGATCGGAACCGGACCCCGCGGCGTAGTGGAACGAGTCCATCAGTGCTCCAGCAAGAATTGCTTGAAGTCGTCGTAGGAGCTCGACATCGGCAGGGATAGCTTTTCGCGGGTCAAGTAAGCGGCGAGGCGATCAGGCAAAGGCGGCGCCACACCGATGGCGCGCTTCACAACGTCGGCGAATTTCGCAGCATGTGCCGTGGCCAACACCAAGCCTTGCGAGGATTCAGAATGCGCCCGCTTGTAAGCTTCCCAGCCGAGGACGCCGACCGCGGTGTGCGGATCCGCGATGTAGCCGAAGCGATCGTGGATATTCTTCATTTCCACCAAGGTTTCCTCATCCGTGGCGGCATGCCCCCAGATTTCGCGGCGCACGTATTCAAGCTTGCCGCGGCATAAATCCAGAAGGCGCGGAAAATTATTGGGATTGCCAACGTCCATGGCGTTCGAAAAGGTCTGCATCGCCGGGCGCGGATGAAATTCTCCGGAGCGCAGATATTCGGGGACAACGTCGTTTGCGTTTGTCGAGGCCACAAACATCGCGGCGGGCAGGCCAATGCGCTTTGCGAAGATTCCCGCCGTCAGATTGCCGAAATTGCCGCTGGGCACGGAGACGATTAGAGGAACCGACGCCACCGGCAACTGCCGGTAAGCCGCCACATGGTAAAACATTTGCGGCAGGAGACGGCCGATGTTGATGGAATTCGCAGAGGTTAGAAAAGCGCGCTTGTTCAGCTCGACATCCGAAAATGCTTGCTTCACCAAACGCTGACAATCGTCGAAACTGCCCGCAATTTCGAGAGCGGCGATGTTTTCGCCGAGCGTGGTGAATTGTTTTTCCTGGGCTTCGCTGATGCGCTTCGAGGGATAAAGAATTACCACGCGAATGCCCGGAACGCCGAGGAAACCGTGCGCGACGGCGCTTCCGGTATCGCCGGAGGTCGCGACAAGAACCGTGAGAGGGCGCGTTTCGCCGCGCACGAAATAGCCCATCAGCCGAGCCATGAATCGCGCGCCGAAATCCTTGAAGGCCAGCGTGGGGCCGTGAAACAACTCGAGGATGTGCAGGGCGGGCGAGAGCGAGACCAGCTTTACCGGAAAATTCATGCCCTCGGCCACGATTTGCCAGAGCACTTCTTCGGGCACATCCGGCGTGGTAAAAGGACGCGCCAGGCGGAAGCAAACTTCGGTGAAAGGCAAGCGGCGAAATTCTTCGAGCTCTTGGGGCGAGCGCCGCGCGATTTCGACGGGCATGTAAAGCCCGCCGTCCGGCGCCAACCCGCGCAGGACCGCGCCACGCAGGGAAGTCAGCGGCGCTTTGCGGCCCGTGCTGCGGTATCTCATCGCGGGCGCTCAATCTGGATGCGAATTTTGGTGAGAAACGCTTCGGCGTCGAACTCAGGGTCGCGCAACTCCGCGACGTGCAGGGTGCAGTGCGCCAACGCTTCGTAACTTTGCCGTCGCGCGGCGATCAAGGTTGGATAGCAGCGAGCCACGGTCTCTCGCGCGGTTTCGCCCTGCTTCGGATGAAACGCTCCGCGCCACAAAACGGGTTTGGGGTCGCTCAAGTAATGCTCGATCAGGAGTTGCTGTTCTTCTGCCGAGGCGGCCAAGTAGACGATCGTCATCCTGCGGCGCAACCGCAAAAGCAGATTGTTCCCCGTGTAGATCACGCTTCCGGTTGTATCGAGGACGAGCGGTTTTTCCGGCTCGCGTTCAAGGCCGGTGAGCACCTCGCCGAGCGTGTGAATTTCCTCTTCGAGGTATTGCGCCTCGCGTTCGGCATATTTTGCGCTATCCGGCCAGCCCATCCAGGCGGCGACGCCGTTGATCCCGGAATGTCCGCCGGCGGCGAGACGCGAAGCCAACTTCTCCTCAATCCGGTCGTCGCAAGAAATCGCGGTCCAGCCTTCCGAAGCCAATTTCTTTGTCCAAAAGGTTTTTCCAGCGCCAGACATTCCTACAAGGGCCAAACGCAGGGGCAAGGAGGGCTCGCTTTGCATGAGAACAATTTAAATACGATAGCGCGTGGCCTACCAGGCGAGCAAGCCTCGTTAGCGCCTGCCGCGCGGCGCAAACGAAGCGTCTCTAGCAAGCGCGTTGAAGCAAATGCTACGATACGGCGCAAATGAGACTCTTCATGAAAATGCCGTTCGCTTTCGTTGCGTTATCTGTATTGGCTCTTTTCGGCGCGATTCCCTGCGTAGCGCAGGCCGCGCCAGTGTTCCGTCTCGACGGCGGCAATACGACGTATGCGTTTGGAGTGAACGAACGAGGCGAGCTGCAGCCGCTTTACTGGGGTGGCCGTCTGGGCGCGCACGACGCGATTCCGCCCGCGCACTCGTTCCCAGAAATGGCCTCGTTTGATTCACCGTACACCACGACGCCAGAAGAGTATGCGGGCTGGGGCGCCGGCTTATATACGGAACCCGCAGTCAAAGTCACTTTTGCCGATGGCAATCGAGATCTGGTGCTGCATTTTGTGAGCGCCACCCCAAAGGGCACGCAGGATATTGACGTGTTGCTGAAGGACATTTCTCGTGAGATTTACGTCACGCTGCATTACTCGATGGACGCAGATACTGGAATCCTGGCGCGCTCCGCGGAAATCGAAAATCGGGAGAAGCAGCCGGTTGTAATTGAGCAGGCGGCAGCGGCGCAGTGGACGCTTCCTCCGGATCGCTACACGCTGAGCTATTTGACGGGCCGCTGGGCGGGTGAGTGGACGCTAAATCAAGAACCGGTAATCGGGGGAGCGCGCGTCCTCGAAAGCAGCCGAGGAACGACGGGACATCAAGCAAACCCGTGGTTCGCGATTTCACGCGATGACAGTCACGCCAGCGTGGGCCTATTCGCCGCTGGCGAAGAACACGGCGAAGTTTGGTTTGGGGCGCTGGCCTGGTCCGGTTCGTGGCGATTCACGGTGGAACACACGCAATTGGATTGGGTGCGCGTGACCGGAGGCTTCAATCCATTTGATTTTGGCTACAAGCTCAACCCTGGAGAGCATCTCGATACGCCAATTTTCTATGGCGGTTATTCCGATCATGGGCTCGGCGGCGCTTCGCGCTTGTTGCATCGCTTCGAGATCGCCAACATCCTGCCGCACGCGCCCGACCCAAAGCCACGGCCAGTGATTTACAACTCCTGGGAAGCGACGGAATTTAACGTGAGCGAAGCCGGACAAATTGCGCTCGCCGAAAAGGCCGCTTCCATCGGCGTGGACCGCTTCATCATGGATGACGGCTGGTTTGGCCAGCGAAAGAACGACCACGCTGGATTGGGCGATTGGTATGTGAACAAAGAGAAGTTTCCGCAGGGATTGAAGCCGCTCATCGACAAGGTGCATTCGCTTGGCATGGATTTTGGGTTGTGGGTCGAGCCGGAAATGGTGAATCCCGATTCCGACCTTTATCGAAAGCACCCGGACTGGGTGCTGAATTTTCCGGGGCGTCCGCGGTCGGAGTCGCGAAATCAGCTGGTGCTGAATCTGGCGCGACCAGATGTTCGCGACTACGTGGAAGGATTCCTGGACAAGCTGCTAACCGAAAACGATATTGCGTTTCTGAAGTGGGATTACAACCGCAACTGGGCCGAGCCTGGATGGGATCAGGTCCCCGCAGACGAACAGAAGCGCGTCTACGTCGTGTTCATTCGCAACCTTTATTCAATTCTCGCGGACCTGCGCAAGAAACACCCGAAGATCGAGATCGAGAGCTGCTCAGGCGGCGGTGGGCGAGTCGATCTTGGCATTCTGCGCTATGCCGACGAGGTCTGGCCATCGGACAACACCGATCCCTTTGACCGGCTGTCGATGCAGGATGGTTTTACATACGCATATGTGCCGCAGATCATGATGGCCTGGGTCACGGATTCGCCGCACTGGCTCAACAACAAACGCACGACCTCGCTCACCTATCGCATGCTCAGCTCGATGCAGGGTTCGCTCGGCATCGGCGCCAATCTGAATCATTGGACGGCGGACGATTTCGACACCGCCAAGCGGCTGATCACCGCTTATCACGATGTTCAGCGGACGATCGTGCGCGGGGACCTCTACCGGCTCATCAGCCCGCGCAACGGGAGCGAATTTTCCTCAACGGAAACGGTTTCGCGCGACAAGAGTCAGGCAGTCGTTTTTGCTTTCGCGAACGCCACGCAGGAGGGCCGCGGCTTCCCTTTGTTGCAACTGCTTGGACTGGAGCCGAGCGCAGAATACAAGCTCAGTTGGATTGAGGGCAAGGCAGTGCCAAATACGCCTGAGACAGCTTCGGGGGCGTGGTGGATGAACCACGGTCTGCAGCTCGAACTGCGCGGAGATTTTCAGGCGGCGGCGTTCCGGCTGGACCGTCAGCCCTAGCTGTGGCATTGCGGTAAGTCGTCCCAAATTCCCGACTTTTGCGTGGCTTTTGCCTCCCGCGAAAGACACGAGGCCTACCTCTCATCACTCGGCCAAATTATTTTTGAAAAACTAAAAACAGGCCGGAACATTTCTCTTCCCTAAACGTCTTATGGATAAGCGAAAGGATCTTCCATGAAGGAAAAACGAGAAAGTCCCGGAGAGCTGCTCCAGGGAACGCTGGATCTGCTGATTCTAAAGGCTTTGGCTCGTGGGCCGATGCATGGATATGGCGTCGCGGAGTGGATTCACCAAACATCCGAAGACGTTTTGAAGGTGGAAGAGGGTGCTTTGTACCCTGCGTTGCATCGCCTGGAACTACGGGGCCTGTTATCGGCGGAGTGGGGGGCTTCGGACAATAACCGCCGCGCCAAGTTCTACTCCCTGACCGCTGCCGGGCGCAAGCAACTCGCACAAGAAACCGAGTTTTGGCGCCGCATGTCCGGCGCGGTTGCGCGGATCCTGCAGACGGCTTAGGAGAGGAGAGGCGATGCTCAGGGAATGGCTGAATAACTTGCGCTTGAGGCTGCGCGCACTCGCGAAGAGGCGGCAACTGCATCGCGACCTGGAAGAGGAAGTGGCCTTTCATCTGGCGGCGCGCGAAATGCGCCACCGCGAAGAAGGAATGGACGAGCGGGAAGCTCGCTACTCGGCGCGCCGGGAGTTCGGCAACGTGACACGGGCGAAGGAGAGGAGCTTTGAAATGTGGACATTCGGTTTGCTTGAGACTTTTTATCAAGACCTGCGCCACGCACTGCGGGTTCTTCGCAATAAACCGGCCTTCGCAGTGGTGGCTGTGCTCACATTGGCAGTGGGAATTGGCGCGAATAGCGCGGTATTCAGCGTCGTAAACGCCGTGTTGCTGAAAGCTCTCCCTTATCCGCACGAGCATCGGCTAGTGATGATTTGGGAGACCAAAGCCCGCGAAGGCCACGATCACAACGTGGTCTCACCGGCCAATTTTCTCTATTGGAAAGAACACAACACGGTGTTCGTGCAGATGGCCGCGTTCTTCGACGACACGTCGACGCTCACGGGAGACGGCGAGCCGGAGGAAATTCCCTCGCAAGGCATATCCACGAATCTGTTCTCACTCCTCGGCCTCTCTCCCGTTTTGGGGCGCGATTTTTCAGACGACGAGGGGCAGCGGGGCCGCAATCATGAAGTGTTGTTGAGCTATGGATTGTGGCATCGGCGGTTCGGCGGAGATCGTGACGTTGTTGGCAAGACGATCAGGCTGGACGGCGAGAGTTATCTCGTAGTGGGCGTGATGCCCCCGGGTGTCACACTGTTTGCTTCGCAAGGTTCACTGACGGGGAAGCCGGCTCAGCTTTGGTGGCCCTACGGATGGACAGCCAACGATCTTACTCCGCGGGGCCGCTGGATGAGTGTGATCGGAAGAATCAAGGCTGGAGTGAGCGTAACGCAAGCCCAGACGCAAATGAATGGCCTAGTGGCGAGTTTCACGAAAACGTATCCGGACTTCGAGAGCGGCTGGGGAGTGAACGTGGTTCCAGTGCATGAAGATCAGACCAGTGTCATCCGTCCGACATTGGTGGTCTTGCTGGGCGCCGTGGGCTTCGTCCTGCTGATTACTTGCGCAAACATCTCCAACGTCCTTTTGTCGCGCGCTTCCAGCTGCGAACATGAGATTGCGGTACGCGGGGCGCTGGGCGCCAGCCGATGGCGCATCCTGCAACAATCGCTGACGGAGAGCTTGCTGCTTGCATTTTTCGGTGGCGCGCTTGGAATTCTGGCAGCCCGCTGGGCGCTGTCAGCCGTGGTGCTGCTGGTTCCCAAGTCGCTGCACGTGAATTCCACCGCTCTGGACTGGCGAATGCTGGCTTTTGCGGCGGGCATTTCCGTGCTGACAGGCCTGGTGTTTGGATTGGCGCCGGCGTTGCAGGCCGCGCGCACCGATTCTTACGAAGCGCTACGCGAGGCGGGGCGCTCGGAGACAGGGGTTCGCGGGCACCGAGTCCGAAATGTATTTGCAGTGACGCAGATCAGCATGTCGCTTGTGTTGCTGGCGGGCGCAGGTTTGCTGCTGGAGAGTTTCGTCAAGCTTTCTTCGGTAGACCCGGGATTCAACCCGCGGAATCTTCTGACCTTTCGTATCACGCTCCCCTCCGTCAAATATTCGAAGCCGGCTCAATACATCAGCTTCTTTCAGCAGCTTCTCGAACAGGTGCGCGCGCTGCCAGAAGTTCGCGCGGCCACGATTGACAATTCGTTTCCGCTGACCGGCATGACGCCAGGAACGGATTTTGATATTGCCGGGAAACCCACTCCGCCGCCAGGGCAGGAGCGCGTGACCGAGGTTCGGCTCATAGGTTCGGATTATTTTCGGACGATGGGAATCCCATTGCTCCGCGGCCGGGCCTTTTCCGACCGCGAAGAATCCGTGGAGTCACACGTTGTCATCATCAGCGAATCTCTGGCACGCCAGTATTTCCCCGGAGAAGACCCGTTGGGCCAGAGGGTCCGCATCGACATGAAGGACCAAAATGATTTCTCCGAAATCATCGGGGTGGTGGGCGATGTGAAACGGCAAGGGTTGGATACGGTTTCGCAGGCCGCGAGCTATTGGCCCCATGCCGAACTCCCGTTTTCGAGCATGATGTTGGCCGTACGCACCGACGGCGATCCGTTAGCGAACGTAGCGGCAATCCGCGGCATTGTGCAACGCATGGACCCCGACCTGCCACTTTCCGACATCGCGACAATGGACCAGGCAGTGGAGGATTCAGTGGCGCGCCAGCATTTTAGCGCCGTGCTGGTGGCGATTTTTGCAGGAATTGCGCTGTTTCTTGCCGCGATTGGAATCTATGGCGTTGTCGCTCACGGGGTGAGCCTGCGCACGCGGGAATTCGGAATCCGCATGGCGCTTGGCGCCGAAAGGGGAGACGTGTGGTCGTTGGTCGTTCGCCACGGATTGTTGTTGGGCGCCGTTGGAGTGGCGCTCGGAGTGGTAGGCACTTGGCTGCTCACGCCGTTAATTCGCGGATTACTGTTTGGCGTCGGTACTCACGATCCCGGAACCATCGCCGGAGTCTCGGCGTTCTTAATGGCCGTGGTCCTCGCCGCCTGCTGGATCCCCGCGCATCGCGCCACGCATGTCGATCCAATTGTGGCCTTGCGTTACGAGTGAATCAGCGATAGCGGAATCTCGAGAGGAGATCGTACAAACCGCATGCGAGGATGGAAAAACAAAATATGGATGCGCCTGAAGGCGCTTTCCCGGCGCAAACAACTGGACCTCGATTTAGAGGATGAATTGGCGTTCCATTTGGCGATGCGCTCAAAACGCAACGTCGAAGCTGGAATTAGGGAACAAGATGCATGCTACGCCGCGCGGCGTCAGTTTGGAAACGCAACGAGCTTCAAGGAAAGGAACAGAGAGATGTGGACATTCGCTTCCTTCGAGGGCTTCCTTCGCGACATGCGCTTTGGCTTGCGCATGCTGGTCAAGAATCCGGGGTTTACAGCCGTTGCCGTGCTCACGCTTGCTCTCGGCATCGGCGCGAACACCGCCATCTTCAGCGTGATCAACGGCATCCTGCTCAATCCACTTCCTTACAAAGATCCGCAGCAGCTCGTCATAGCGAAGCAGACCGATTCGCTGATGAACATTATCGACATCCAGCGTCAGACTCGCGTGTTTTCACAGGGAGGCGGCATCAATGCCACTTATATGGATTACACCAGCGGGCTCGAACCAATCCAAATTCACGCCGGCTATGTCGACGCCGGATTTCTCGAAACTCTTGGCGTTCCTCCCATGCTTGGCCGCATCATTTCGCCAGAAGAGGACGTCAAAGGAGGCCCGCGCGTCATCGTCGTGAGCCACCAGTTCTGGCAAAATTTCCTGAACTCCGACCCAAATGTCCTCGGAAAAACGATCGAGCTGACCGGGAACGACTACACGGTTATCGGAGTGATGCCGGCAGGTTTCACGCCGCCCGAAGAGCATCCGGACGTCTACGTCTCTCTGTGGGTCGCTTATCCGGAAGCGGCGCCCTATCGTGGCGTGCATTTCATGCGCACGTACTGGCGGCTGAAGCCGGGCGTCACGCTCGCGCAAGCACAAGCCGACATGACTTCCATCGACGACCGCCTAGCCGAGCAGTATCCCGCCAACGAAAAAACCCGCCGTACGCTCGTCGTTCCATTGCAGGACTTCATGGTTCGCAGTTCGCGCACGGCTCTGCTGGTTCTATTCGGCGCCGTGGGATTTGTCTTGTTGATTGCGTGCGCGAACTTCGCAGGTCTGCTTGTCGCCCGAAACGTGTCGCGGCGCCAGGAACTTGTCATTCGCGCCGCACTTGGCGCGGGGAAAACACGCCTCGTGCGCCAAGCGTTAGTCGAAAGCGCACTCCTTGCCCTCGCCGGTGGGGCTGCGGGCCTTCTCATCGCCAAGTGGGGCACCAGACTTCTATTGTCATTTAAGCCTGTCGCGCTCGAACGATTCACCGGTATTCACCTTGATGCTCGCGTGCTCTTTTTCGTCTTCGGCGTTTCTCTGCTCATGGGCGTTCTCTTCGGCGTTGCGCCTGCTTGGTCTGCGGCCCGGATCGATTTTGTGGAATCGCTCAAGGAGGGTGGCCGCAGCGCAACTACGGGCCCGTCCGGACATCTCTTGCGGAGGTTGCTCGTTGCCAGCGAGTTCGCGCTTGCGCTAGTGCTCCTGGTCGGCGCCGGCCTTCTCATCAAGGGCTTCTCGCGTTTGCGCGAGGTGAATCCTGGATTCGATCCGCAGAATGTCATGACGATGCATCTGCAGTTGCCCGTCGCGCGCTATACGGAAATCCCGTTGCAAACTCAGTTTCGCCGCGAGCTCCTATTCCGCCTCAATTCTCTTTCCGGCATCAATGCGGCAATGATTACGGATGTTCCCTTTGGCGATGATTATCTTGATCACAGTCTGGTCATCGGCGGCCGTCCACCGGTTCCGGTAGGAACGGAGCCCAGAGTGCAGACCCTCTCCGTGATGGGTGACTACTTTCAGGTAATGCACATTTCCGTGCTCGCGGGCCGCGGCTTTACCGACATGGACCGCGAAGGTCAGCCTCTTACTGCTGTCGTCAACGAATCGTTCGTCAAGGAATTCTTCCCGCACGATAGTCCGCTCGGAGCGCGGATCGATTGGGCGCGCGCCACGCCGAAATGGATGACCATCGTGGGCGTTGTGAAGGACGTGAAATATTGGGGACTGAACGCCCCGATCGATCCCGCTGTCTATGCTCCGTTTTCTCAGTCGGACGAGGCCTGGCGCCGCTGGATGACCCTTGCCGTCCGAACTCCCGGCCCGTCCTCTGGATTGATTGAGGAGGTCAAAAAGCAAGTTTGGAGCCTCGATCCTCAGCTTCCGGTCAGCGATATTCAGCCGATGGACAATCTGATGGCCGATTCTCTTGCGCAGCAGCGCTTCAACATGCTGCTTCTAGGACTTTTCGCCGCCCTCGCCCTGGTTCTTGCGGCTGTGGGCATCTACGGATTAATGGCTTATGCGGTCAGCCAACGCACACATGAAATCGGAGTTCGCATCGCCATTGGCGCGCAGCCGCGCGATGTTCTTCGCCTCGTCGTTGGAGAAGGCGCGAAGCTCGCGTTGTGCGGCATCGCTGTCGGAATCGTTGCCGGCCTGCTCTTGACAGGCGTGATGGCCAGTTTGCTTTTCGAAGTCACGCCAACGGACCCGGCAACTTTTGCGGTCGTTTCGGCGCTGCTGACGGTCGTCGGTCTTGCGGCATCTTATATCCCCGCGCGCCGCGCCACGCGCGTCGACCCGATGGTGGCATTGCGCCATGACTGAGCGACGCATTTCTTTCGGAGGAGTTTCGGCCAACTGAAGGGGCTGTGAGTTTGAATTGATGCAAGCCTGGCTGCACAAAACGTGGCTGCGCCTCAAGGCACTCTTGGGCCGCAAGGATATGGATCGCGACTTGGAAGAAGAAGTCGCTTTCCACCTGGCAATGCGCGAAGAAAAAAATCGTCGCTCGAGCATCGATCCTCTGATCGCTCTGCGGCATGAATAATCCGCACACTTCGCAAATTCCTTGCTTGGAGCCCGCATGCACAGATCAGTTGACCGCTGGTCTCCACAGGGTATTTCCCAAGAAACTGTACTTCAGGACGGCTTGCGGCCCCCACCCCCAAGTGCTAGGTTGGAATTGACCTTGCTGCGACGCTGCAGCACGAGTCCGGCAGTGATTCGAGAGCTCCTGGGAAATTTTTCGATTTCTTCTTACGTGAAAAGTTTTCGTCGGACATTTCGGAACCCACGCTGTATTTTTTCGTGTCGCGAGCATGTCCCGGCCTCTCGCGGGACGGGCAATAGACAGCCCTGAGGAAAGCGCCGTCCGTTTGACGGCCGTAACGAGAAAGACTCGCGCGCGGGGTTTTCGTGTCGTACTGGTTTCGCAACGACAATCGTTTGCCACAGGCCCGTTTGGCCATCGCCTCCTACGTCATCGTGGGCATGGTGGGGTTGTTGCTTCTAGGCTTCTGGAAACTCCAGGTCGTCGACTCCGATAAGTATTCGCAAATGGCCGAACGCAATCGCGTGCGTTCCATTCCCATCATCGCGCCTCGCGGCCGCATGTTGGATCGCGACGGCCGCGTTCTCGTCGACAACTACCCTTCGTTCAGCGTGCTACTCCTCCGCGATGATCCCGTCCTCGTCGACAAAAACCTTCCGGCCATCTCCGATGGCCTCGGAATCCCGCTCGGCGATCTGAAGGATCAGCTCGAAAGCACAAAGAATCTTCCGCGATTTCAACCCATCGTCATCAAGCCGGAAGCCACCAGCGCGGACGTCGCTTTTATCGAATCGCACCGCTCCGATATCCCGCTGCTCGAAATGTTGATGGTGCAACGCCGCCGTTACTTACCCAACGGTTTTATGGCGCATGCCAGCGGGTACGTGGGCGAAGTTAGCGAAGACGAAATAGAGGCAAGCAACGGCAAGCTCCGGCCAGGTGACCTGGCCGGAAAGTCCGGTCTCGAACGCCAGTACAACAGCATTCTCACGGGCACGGACGGCATGCGCCGCGTTATCGTCAACAGCGTCGGCAAAGAAGTGAAAGACCTCGGACAACTCACGCAGCAAGAGCCGATTCCGGGCAAGCAGATTCAGCTAACCATCGACTACGACTTGCAGCTGGTTGCCGAGCAGTCTCTCGGCGACCGCCCCGGCGCGGTCGTTGCGCTCGATCCGCGCACAGGGGAAGTCCTCGCCATGGTCAGCCGCCCCACGCCTGACCCCAACGACTTTGCCGTTCGTATTCCAGCGGAAGAATGGAAAAAACTGAACGACGACCCCCTTCATCCTCTCCTGAACCGCGCGATTCAGGCGCAACTTGCTCCCGGCTCCATTTTTAAAATCGTCACCGCTACCGCCATGCTGGAAGATAAGATTCCCCCCGAAAACTTCACCGCGTTCTGTCCCGGTTACGCCACTTTTTACGGCCGCCAGTTCAAATGCTGGGTCTATTGGTCGAAAAAGGGAGCCAAATCGCACGGCGTGATGGATTTGCACGAAGCTATCCTCCGCTCCTGCGACGTTTTCTTCTACAACGTGGGCATGCGTCTGGGCATTGACCGGCTTGCCTATTACGGCAGCAAACTTGGCATTGGACACAAGACGGGTATCGATCTGCCTTCTGAAGAGCCCGGGCTCATGCCTTCCGAGGAATGGGTCGAACGAGTATTTCATAGGAAGTGGTATGCCGGCGAAACCATCTCTGTTGCCGTGGGCCAAGGGGCCGTGACGACAACTCCTCTTCAGCTCGCCCGGATGATCGGCGGAATCGCCATGGGCGGCGTTTTCAAGCAGCCGCATCTCCTGAAAGATGCGCAGAGTGTGGGCGAGGTGCGCTTCCCGATCTCGGACTCGACCGTCCAGAAAATCACCGACGCCATGTATGGCGTCGTCAACGAGCCTGGTGGCACCGGTGGCGAATTGCGGCTCGCCGGTATCGAGCTAAGTGGGAAGTCAGGTACAGCACAGGTGATTGGTTACGCCACGCGTGATCGTATGGCCAAGCAGAAAAAATTTGACGACAATGCGTGGTTTGTCGGTTACGCGCCGCGCCGCAACCCGGAAATCGTCGTCGCGGTTCTGGTCCAGGAAAGCGGTCAGCACGGCGGAGAAGCTTCCGGTCCGGTCGCCCGCGATGTCATCAAGGCCTACTACGATAAGAAGGCCAAGAAAACACAAGGCCAGCTCAATGCGAGCGAGAAGCCCTATGATTTGAACCAGAGTACGTTGGCAGCGGAAGTGGCCGCGGCTCGGACGCAACCCGTCGTCAAGCCTGTTCATGCTTCGGCGCAGGAGGCAGTGCATTCCACTGAGGATGCGCCACAACGCTGAGCGAAATTGGGTTGGGTGGTATTTCAGGTTGCTGGAATTTGAGTTGTTTTGGCGTTTGCAAGAGGTTCTCGCGCCGTCGATTCGGCACTTGAACTTAGGAGCGCTCGTCGAGTCGAAGCTGACGAAGCCTTTTGCTTAACGCAGAAGTGGTTTGATCCTGTTCGTACTCTTAGCTTTCAGCTGTCGACTGTGAACTATTTCGCATGAAAGACGCACCCGGCACACGCGATTACGATTGGTGGCTGCTCGCGATTCTTGCGGCTATCTGTGCTCTAGGTGTCATTGAGATCTACTCGGCGACGCACGGCAGCTCCCTGGCGGGAATGCAGAACAAACAGCTGCGGTGGCTCCTGGTCGGCTTTATCCTGATGTTCGCTCTCTCCCGATTGGATTATCACCTCATCTTGGACCAGGCTCCGATCCTTTATCTCGTCGGCATCGTTGCTCTCGTAGCTGTACTCGGTTTCGGTCATACACGCTTTGGCGCAAAACGCTGGATTCCCATTCTCGGTGAATTTCTCCAGGTGTCAGAACTGGTCAAATTGATTATAATCATCGTGTTGGCGCGCTTCTTTGCGGAAGTGCGCACGGATGAGCTCTCCCTCCAGGATCTGATCAAGGCAGCGCTCATCGTCGGGCTGCCGCTGGCGTTGATTCTCAAGCAACCCGATTTGGGCACCGCGCTGGTGCTGATGCCCTTGCTCGTGGTCGGCGCTTTTCTCGCCGGCTTGCAGTGGAAACATGCCGCGGCCATTACGCTCATCGGGCTTTTAATGCTCCCCGTGGCGTGGCGTGTCATGAAGCCTTATCAGAAAGAAAGAGTCACCTCCTTCATGCATCCGGAAGTGGACGCCAAGGGCTCCGGCTATCAGGTCCTGCAATCCAAGATAGCCGTCGGCTCAGGGGGCTTCTGGGGCAAAGGGTTTGGTAACGGCACGCAAAACCAGCTCGGCTATATTCCGGTCCGCTACTCCGACTTCATCATGTCGGCCTGGGCGGAAGAGCAGGGCTTCAAAGGCGTGCTTCTTGCACTTGGGCTGTACATGGCACTTCTGCTACGCTTAGTACAGAATGCTCAGCGCGCAAAAGACCGCGCCGGAATGTTTCTGGTCATGGGCGTAGCGGCAGCGCTTGGGTTTCATGTTTTGGTCAACGTGGCGATGGTCATCGGCGCTATGCCGGTAACCGGTATCCCGCTTCCTCTTATGAGTTACGGGGGTTCCGCCACGCTGTTTGTTTTCCTGGCGATTGGTCTGGTTATGAATGTTCGGCTTCGCCGCTTCGTTAACTGAGCCCGCCGCCAGTCCCACACGGCGCGTTTGCTTCGGCACACGCCGCAGGGTCGGAAATGGTGGCCCGGTACGCTTGGGCCATAGAAACAAGGATCTTTAGAGTGAGGACAGCATCGTCCGCCGTTTGCCCGGAAGATCTCCGGCCACGGACCAGCCTCGCAAGCAAGAGGAATTCCCCCTCCGGCTTCGAACGTAAAGCCATCTCGGTATCAGTGTGGCCTGCGTGTGCTCCAGCGCAAGCTGGACCGGCCCCGATTTCTCGGACCTCCGACGACCTAAATCGCGCGGCGATGCGTCTTGTCGGCCCTCTGCGGCCGTACAGAAAAGTGGCTCCCGGCTTAGCCGGCGCCACTAACAGTCAGGAGTTTTCATGTCAAAAGAATTGGTTATCTCCGCGGCCTCCCACGAACGACGGGTCGCGATACTTGAAGAAGGTCAGCTAGTCGAAATTTACATCGAGCGCGAAAAGGAATTCGCCCTCGTCGGCAGTATCTACAAAGGCAAAGTCACCCGCGTTCTCCCAGGGATGCAATCCGCTTTCGTCGACATCGGCCTCGATGGTGACGCCTTCCTCTACGTCAGCGACGTCTTTGAAAATCTCGAAGACTACGACCACGGCCATTCGCATTCCGATCAGCCGGCGGCCGCGCCATCCTATTCACCCGCACCTTCCTCAAACGTCGTCGAAGTGCTTCCCGGCGAAATACTTGCCCACGCAAGCTCCTCGCACGACGCCGAAGTTATTTCGAGCGAGCCTCACAGTGAAGAAGCCTCGCGCGAATCGTTTGCCTACGAATCAGCTCAACAAGATTCGCATTCGCACGAAGCGCAGCCGGGCAACACCGGGGGCCCTGCCGACGACGAGGGCGTGGGATCACATCTCGCCGAGGCACACGACGATTCTCATTCCGGACACGGCGAAGAACGCCAACCGGACTCCAACGCGTCCGCGCCGCAGAATTTTTCGCCCCACTACAATCCGACGCAGAATTACGCCCCGCGCTCGGATCGGGGTGGCGATCGTGGTGGTCAGGGTTATAGCCGCAGCGGTGAGCGCGGTGGTGACCGGAGCCGTGGCAAGTGGGGCCGCCGTGGCGGACGCCATCGTGGCGGACGCTCGCACGTTCCGGGTGGCCGCAATCTGCCTCCCTCCAAGTATGCTTCGCCGCAAGGTGGCGATTCTCGCAGCAACGAGCCACGCGGTTATGAGAACCGCGGCAACGACAATCGTGGACGCGATCAAAGAGGGAACGAAAATCGGGGCAGTCAGCCGCGCGGTTACGACAATCGCCATCAGGAGAACCCGCGCTTCGCTGCACCTTCCTCGCCCGCAGCTGTTGGTGAAGAACCTATTCTTCTTCCCGGCGAATCTCTCGCCAAATATCGTGGCAAGCCTGCGGCTGCTGCACCGCCTGCTGTAGAGCAGGATTTTCGCGAACCTCAGCCCGAGTTAGACGACGCCGCTCCGCGTATTTCCGGCAACTTGAGCACTTCTGTTCCTTCAACTGGACCAGCCTCAGGGCCGGGCGTTCCGCGCCGCTTTTCCGGTGGGCTTCCCCGCTGGGTTCTTGCCGACACCGCTTCCGAATCGGAGTCCGCTCCGGTTTCTGCTGAGGAAAATGTCGGTACCGCGGAGGATGCTTCTCTTTCGGCACATGGTGCAAACCCTCCTCGACATGATGTGTCTCCACTCGAATTGCCCGTAACCGCTGACGCGGATTCCGTGCGAGTTCGCGAAGAGTTCCGTGGCGATCCGGAGCTGAGCGAAGATCAGACCGCCGCTCTCTCTTCGGAGCTGGTCGAAGCAAAGCACGAAGAAACTTCTGATCACGCCCAAGCGGATGCGCTTACCCGCGAGGCTGAACTTGACGAAGAGGAGGCCGAAGAAATTCGCGCCGAAGCTGAGCGCATCGAAGAAGATTCTGCCACAGAAGACTTGGATGAGGCGGAAGAGGACTCCGAAGATGAGGTCGAGGATGAAGCTCATCTCGACGTAGTTGAAGAACACGCCTCCTCGGAATCTGGACTCTCCGAGGAAGAGGCTGAAGAAGTGGAAGAGCATCGGGCCGCGGATCGCGCTGAATTTGAAGCCAACGCCGCGCATGAAAGTGCGGAACACGCCGCCGCTCTCGGCGACTCGGAACACGTCGTTCTCGAACACTCCGAAGCCGAAGTTCTCGAAGCTCCGTCGGGCGAAGCTCACGCAGAGTCCGTTCACATCGAGGATGACGTTATCTTGCTTCCCGGCGAAACCCGTTCTCCACGGACCGCCGGCGCGTCTCGCGAAGATTTCCCGCGCGACTCCGCCCGCATTGGCGGCAATCCACGCGCCCGTTTTCAGCGTCCTCAGCGTAGCGGCGGTGGCCGTGATCGCGGCCGAGGCGGTCGTCCGGACAGCCGTGGCGGACGTCCGGATCGGGGTGGAGATCGCGGCGGGCGTTCCGGTCAGCGATTCGAACGCCGTGGCCCGGGTGGACCACGTCACGATCGCGGACACCGCAGCCATTCTGGTCCTCCGCGCCGTCCACAGCTCATCTCTGAAATGCTCAAGGCCGGCCAGGACGTCGTCGTCCAGATCGCCAAGGAGCCCCTCGGCAAGAAAGGCGCGCGCATTACCAGTCACGTCGCGCTGCCCGGCCGTTTCCTCGTCTATATGCCGACCGTGCATCACACCGGCGTCTCGCGCAAAATTATCTCCGCCGAAAATCGCTCGCGCTTGCGTCGCCTCGTCAGCGAAGCCGGCAACAGCTATCCCGGAGGCTTCATCGTTCGAACGGCAGCCGGGGGCGCCACGGACGACGAAATCCGCACCGACATCGAGTTCCTCGGCAAGACCTGGAACGAAATCAAGGAGCGCAGCGAACAGCGCAAATCGCCCGCGCTGCTTCATCGAGATCTCAACCTCGTCGAGCGCATCCTCCGCGATTATGTCAGTGACGACTTCACCGGCATCTGGATCGATAACGAAGAGGAATACGGCAAGATCGTCGAGTTCGTCAGCCGCTTTCAACCCAAGCTGGTCAACAAGGTCAAGCTCTACACGAAGGAAACGCCGATCTTCGAAGAGTTCGGCATCCAGCACGAGCTTGACAAAGCCCTGCGCGCGAAGGTTTGGCTCAAGTCCGGCGGCTACATCGTCATCAACCACACTGAAGCTCTCGTGGCCATCGACGTCAACACCGGCAAGTTCGTCGGCAAGGGTTCCACGCGCCTCGAGGACACCATCGTCAAGACCAACCTCGAAGCCGTCAAGGAAATCGTCCGCCAGATTCGCCTGCGCGATCTCGGCGGCATCATTGTCGTCGACTTCATCGACATGGAAGAGCGGCGCAATCGCGAAAAGGTTCTTTCCGCATTGCAGATGGCTCTCGAGCAGGACAAAGCCCCCTCAAAAGCGCTTTCCTTCAACGAGTTTGGCCTCGTTTGCATCACGCGCAAGCGCACCAAGCAGGCTCTTGAACGCGTTCTCTGCCAGCCTTGCCCTTATTGCACCGGCTCCGGCATGGTCAAATCCATTCCCACGCTCTGCTACGAAATCCAGGCAGAAGCTCGCAAGATGGCCACCGCGCAGGAAAGCGAAAGCCCAAATCTCACCTTGCGCGTGCACCCGGAAATCGCAAAAGCACTAAAGACCCGCGAGTCCATGCTCATGGATGAACTCGAGCAGACTTCGCATAAACACATCATCATCCAGTCCGATGCCACCCTCCACTGGGAGCAGTACGACATCTACTAAATCCTCGCTCTAAGTTGCTTTGAAAGGGGCGCAGCATGCTGCGCCCCTTTTTTCCAGCAAACTCCACTGACGATTCCCTTTCGTCTCTCTGGCCGCTGGTCCTCTCGGCAAGGAATCCGGTATAGTCTGTGCGTCCCTTCCATGCGAGGTGCCCATGTCGCTCTCTGGACCTCCATCTTCGTTGGAACAAAACAAGCGCGTTGTACACCGCTGGCTTGACGAAGCCTGGAACCAAGGCCGCCGCGAAGTCTTCCACGAGCTATTTGCCAAAACCGGCGTTTACCACAGGGGCTCAACCGAATATCTCGGACCCGCGGGTTTCCTCCATCTCTACGACATCCTGCGCGGGCAATTCTCCGAATTCTCCGTAAAACCGACTCTCACCATTGCCGAGGCCGATCTTGTCTGCGTCCACTGGTCGCTCGATTGTGTGCACACCAAGACCCGCACGCCCGTGCATTTCACCGGCACCACTATTTGCCGCATCAAGGACGGCCAATTCACGGAAGCCTGGCAGAACTGGGATGCCGCGGGGCTAACGGCACAGGTTCCTGGTTTGTTCATCCCGTAGCCTGCGTCTCGATGCCACGGATTTCTGTAACCTCCACCCGTCAAATTCAGTAAATAGGATTAGAGAGCCGCGAATGGAACTGCTGGAACGCTTCGCAGCCGGCGACCTGGACGCCTTCGAGACGCTGTTCAGGCAGCACCAGAAGGCCGTCTACTCCTGGATCGTCCGCATTGTTCGCGACTCGGGTGTTGCTGAGGATCTGACCGTGGAAACGTTTTGGCGTATTTATCGTTCGCGATCCCGCTTCGACCTCGCGGGGAGCTTCCCTGCCTGGGCGCGGCGCATCGCCACCAATGCAGCCCTCGATCATCTGCGGTCGAGCCGCCGTGAAACATCGCTTCCCGACGATATCCCTTGCCCCGCGCAACCCGACCCCGCAATCCAAAGCGAGTCGCGTCGCAAAATCCTCCGCGCGTTCACGGAGCTTCCCCCAAAATACCGCTTGGTCGCCACGCTCGCGCTTGTCGAAGACGAGCCTTATGAAGCAATCGCCGATGCCGCCGGAATATCGGTTGCCCTCGTCAAGGTGCGTGTATTCCGGGCGGTTCGTATGTTGCGCAAAAAACTGATTGCCCTGAGTCCGAGGAACGAGGTCACAAAATGAATCACCAAAACGATCGCGATCTGCGCGAACTTCTCAAGCGAATCATGCCGCCCGCCAACACGGAGCTTCCGCGCGACCTCTGGCCCAGCATGCTTGAAAGGCTCGGCCGTCAGCCCGTTCGCGTCCCGTGGTTCGATTGGCTTCTCGCGGCCTGCGCTGGCGCAATCATGATTTTCTTTCCGGGAATCATCCCGGCGTTGTTCTATCACTTGTGAGGAGGCTTCTATGAACAAGCACACCTATTTGCGCGCATTCATGGCGGGCATCGTCGTGCCCACGCTGGTTCTCCCCATCATCGTAACGGTATTCGCTATTGCCCGCTATGCATACGGCTTCTCGATTCCTCTCGAGCGCGTCATGATTTTCCCAATGGCCGTGGTTCCGCTCTTCTGGGGGCTCTGGAATATGCTCTTCATTGCCTCGCATTCGAATACTCATCTTTCCATCGGCATCCACGGCGCTCTGCTACCCTTTCTTCTTGCCCCGCTCGGCGTCCTGCTGACTCTCGCGCTCAA
>JBAQJX010000033.1:0-42727 GCA_049641765.1 Candidatus Acidiferrum sp. | reverse complement strand
GAAAGGCAGTTGTCCCGTGTGCGCGGCGGTGAAGCATTTCCAGGACTCCTTGCTCCTAAATCTGCACATAATCAAAAATGCGCGGCTCTGTAATGTCCATACTTGGTCTATTGCGAAGTCGGCTTCTGCCGAGGTTGCCGCGTCCGTCTTCCTTGATGCCCTCAAGTCAAGAACTTCGAGTGCACACTTGCCATCGCCTTCCCATTGCATTGCGTGTATGAAGATCCATGAAGAGGAGGTCACAAGGATCAAGGAGGTGTCTGAAGACCTGAAATGGTCCGCTATCGGCACGTGGCTCAAAGAATATGCGAGATTTTGTATTCGCCATTCCGGTGCAATAAAGCAACTCGTGGCAGGAGCTTTGCAAAAGGCCATCGAAGAGAGTGCCATCAGTACTGCGCTAGAACTCCGGAAGGAGCTCGAAGAGTTCGTGCAACAGGCTAGACGCGGAAATCACGCCGGAGGTGGTGTGTTGGGACGAGCCGCAGAGTTTCTCGTCGCTCAGAGAGGAATCTTGGATTAGGAGGAGCCATGCTCAAAGCCGGGCCTGCTAAGAAGGTAAGCATATATGTTGGTGAAGACCACCAGCATCACGGGCACTCAGATTACTCGTCCATTCTCGCTTTTTTGTTCTATCGAGGTGTGTCGGGGGCAAATGTCGTGCGTGGCGTCGCGGGATTCGGCGCCGATCATCACATGC
Source organism: Candidatus Acidiferrum sp. (assembly GCA_049641765.1). Lineage (GTDB taxonomy): Bacteria > Acidobacteriota > Terriglobia > Acidiferrales > UBA7541 > Acidiferrum. The sequence goes on along the minus strand of JBAQJX010000033.1, from coordinate 42,027 downwards.
ATACAACCCGGATCGAAGTACTCACGGGGAATTTGCCCATAAAAATAGAGTTCATTGAATCGGCGGAAAAGGTAGAAGAACTTTTGCCAAAGCTGTATGAGATGGTGGGCACGGGACTGATTGAAGTTCAAGATACGACCGTTGTTAAGCCGTCAGAAGCGTCCAAGAAGACAGCCCCTCAAGGGTCGGCTCCGCCACTGAGGCGCGAGGGAAAAGCCAAACTTATGCGGATTTACATCGGCGAGAACGATAAATGGCACGACAAGCCTCTACACAAGACTTTGATGGAAAGCATGCGCGCCAACGATATCGCTGGCGTTACGGTCTACCAAGGAGTTTTAGGCTACGGAGCCAACAGACGGATTCACAAGGAGACAGCGCTAAATCTTTCCCACGACCGACCGATCATGCTCTCGGTGGTGGACACTGAAGAAAAACTTCGAGCGTATTTCCCAATCCTTGACAGCATGGTTCAACAGGGGCTTGTCGTCCTCTCCGACGTTGACATCATCAAGTACACGCATGACTACCAAGCGGAAGAGAGACGCAAGGAGTCACGGCAATGAACCAAGATGGCGCACCCTCGCGTTGAATTGGCAGCGTGTCCAAGGGTTCCAACAGGTAGGGCTTGCGGCTGACACGGATGACTCAAAGCGCCCAATTCGAAACTCTAGTCGGTCGCAAGGATGAGTTGCGGCAGCTCTGTGCTGCGGTTCAAAGGCGGGAGAGCCGATTGGTTTGGGGGCCTATGGATGCAGGAAAGACGGCCCTCATTAGGGCAGCTATCGCTGAGCTTCCAGAGGGAGAGCGGGGAAGCTGTTTTTATTGGACAGGAGCAGCGAGTGGAAGGCGACTGCTTGAGCATTTTGTTGGTCGACTTTACGACGCAGCTGATCCATTCGTCCAGAAGAAGGTCCGCGCGGATGGCGCAACCGAAGCGAGGTTATGCCAATGGCTTCACAAGCAATCGAGCTTGAGGCTGCGCGGAATTCTATTCACGGCTTCGGCGCAAGGTAACTACCGATTGTTTGTCGATCATTTCCCACCCGCAACGCACAACATGGCCCGGCTTATGAAGGAGATTATGTACAGGTGCAGAACGCCGATCTATCTCGCAGCACGCGGCTACTCGAAAGAAGAAATTGGATACGCGTGGAGCCTGTACTGGAATGACGGACTTCGTGTTCGTCTGGGTCCATTGACTGAGCGACTTGCGAAGGATTTGTTGGAAACTTGCATCCGCTCGTTCGGTTTGGCGACTCTGGACTTAGAAAACTTCCGTGAAGGCATTCTTCACCTGAGCGGACATTTGCCGGGCTCCATTGTGAAGATGTGTGAATTGGCAGCAGACTCGCGGTATCACTACGGCGATCAGATCAAAATCAAACTCGTGCACACCGATTATCTGATGCATTCAGGTCCATCGGATGTCTCTCACTGGATGCATTCGCTGCAATGACCCGAGGCCACGAAAATCACGAAGGTGCGTTGCAGGGTACTTCAGGCGGGGCTGCGCTTCACCGTCTGGTTGAGTTGGCCGCTGAATTTGGTGCAGAGCACATAGCCGCCACGGCCCATTCTGTCGCTGAGCGCGTTTCCGAAGGCCTGTTCTACTGTGCCTGCGTGGGCCAATTCAAACGGGGCAAGTCAACTCTCTTGAACGCGCTCATCGGGGAAGTGGTGCTTCCGACTGGAGTTGTCCCGGTGACAACTGTGCCGAGTATCATTCGGTATGGTAAGTCTCTTGCCTGTCGGGTGCGCTTCGAAAACGCGGAATGGGTTGATATCCCTATGAGTGCTGTTGAGGAGTACGTCTCAGAGGAAAAGAACCCGGAAAATGCAAAGGGAGTCACGGGACTCGAAATTTTCATTCCAAATGCTTTACTGGAATCTGGAATGTGCCTGGTGGATACGCCGGGGCTCGGATCTATCTTTTCCGGGAATACTGCAACAACACGCTCTTTCATCCCACACATTGATGCGGCAATTGTCGTTATCGGGGCGGACCCACCGTTGTCAGGAGACGAACTCCAACTCGTTGAGGCTGTGGCTAGCCAGGTTCACGACCTGCTCTTTGTTCTCAACAAAGCAGACCGAGTCAGCAAGGCCGAGCGAACGGTGGCAATCGAGTTCGCCCGCAACGTCTTGGCGAAACGCCTTGGGCGGGAGGTGTCGGTGGTATTTGAGGTAAGCGCTCTGGAGCGCTTAGAGGGACGCGGGCCCAGCCGGGATTGGGGCGAGTTGGTTCAGGCTCTAGTGAATCTTGTGTTGCACTCGGGACGTTCGTTAGTCCGTGAGGCTACTGAAAGAGGCGTTAGGCGTACGTCCGATCAACTTCTCGCAGTCATCAGGGAGGAACGGGAAATAATACTCCGTCCTTTGGAGGAGTCGGAAGAACGTATCGCAAGACTGCGGAAAACCTTGGAAGAGGCAGAAGGGGCGACTCGGGACCTCGGAGTGTTGCTCACCGCCGAGCAGCAACGCTTGTCAGCGGTCTTCGCCGAGCGGCGCAATGTGTTTCTAAAACAGGCGCAAGCGAATGCTCGGAAGACGCTGAATGAGCGTCTGCTTTCATTGGTACACCGCTGCAATGGGCCAGCTTTTCGGCGAGACGCCAACCACTTGGCGCAGGATGTTGTCCGCGCGCAAATCAGTCCATGGCTCGAAGGGGAAGCGATGTACGCAGAGGAGATATTTCGGAAGACAGCGCGACGATTCGTTGAATTGGGGAACAACTTCTTGCACAGCATGGGAGAAACAGGCTTACCGGGGTTAGAAGAGTTACCCGAAGAGCTTGATCGAGTGCATGGCTTCCGAGTTCAATCACACTTCCACTTCCATGTCATTGAGCGTGTGGCCGCGCCCGCGTCCCCTCTGTTGTCTATCTCTGATCTTGTGCTCGGCAGATTCGGACTGCGTGGAGGGATCGTCCGGGATGCAGAGAAATTCGCTGACCAATTGCTCGAAGTCAACAGCTCAAGAGTGCAGAGCGATGTCGATGAGCGAGCGCGCGAAAGTCGGAGAAAACTGGAAGCGGAGCTCAAAGAACTTCTGCATGAGGCATCGGAGATCGCCGACCGCGCGCTGTCTCGTGCCCGAGCGGCACAAGCTGCAGGTGCTCCAGCAGTTGAAGCGGCGCTCGCTCGGCTGGAAGTGTTAGAGCGCGAAGTCGCGCGGCTCTCAACGCAAGTGGTGCTGTTCTGATTTCCCCTTGCCAAGATCTCGATGCGTATGGAACGAAAATCATGCGCAGCCAGGCAGAAGATTGGTCAGCCGGTTTTTGGAAAGAAATGAGGACTCACATTGTAACTTAGAGGCCCTTAGTATATAGAGAATTTTTTTGATTCTAACGATCCCATACCGTCTCGACACGCCATTCCGTCTCGCGTAACCACCATGTAGCCAAGAGGAATGATTTCAGCGTTTTTAGCGTTTCTGGAGTTATGTGGAATGAATAACTTACGTATCTTTAATACTTACGCGGGATGCGACTCCAACGCCGGGCACCACTTTTTCCCTCTTGTTTTGGATTAGTTGACACGTTCTCTTCGCTGTGTGGCCTGGCCGCATAAATTTTGTTTCGAGCCGCGTGATCAGGACAGTGCCGCGCCGCAGTATCAGGGTAACGTGACTACGGCTACAGAAAAACCATGCAAAGTGAACTCATCGGATGCCAACTTTGCCGCAGCCGGCGGTTGGAATCCCGTACTGACATCTACTGCTTCCAACCGACCACCAGCAGCACCGACAACGGACACGCCAAAATCCCGGTCGCGCTTATTGATCAGCAGTATCTTCCGTTTGCCCTGCTCGTTCACAAGGGCAAGGCTATAGATGTAAGGTTGGGCCGGAGCCGGTGAACTAAACGGAGCGATCTCCACGAGCTTATCCCCACGACCGCAATTGTCGTGCAATAGTGTGAGAACCCAGAGTCGCGCATTCGGCTTGCCATCCTTCCAGTCCACCATCGATACGCTGGGAAATTGTGTTGGATAACCTACGAGCTGGGATTCGCCTGCTACATCGATGCCCATCGTTGCAAGCTCCCCAAATATGTAGGCGTATTCCGCTCCCGCAAGATTCCAGTAGGCATCGACGATTGGCTTCGTTACGTGACCCGGCTGGTCCTGTCCGTTGTCGTCGGCTGAGATGATTCCTATTTCATCGATGGTTGTGCGTGTTTCTGGGGAGAGGCGCTTTCGGATCGATTCGATGTACCGCACCGTGTCCAGAAAGCCGTCGGCCTGGGCAAAAACAGTATGTTGTTGAATATCGAGCGGCTCGTCTGGCATCGGCACGGCATAGAAATGATAGGAAAGAAAATCAAGCGGGATTCCGGGCTTGTGGTTCCTGTGATTCAGGAAGTACTCAAAGAAATCAGGTCGCTTTCCCGGCATTGCCAGAGCCGCGCCAACGAACTTTATGTCTGGCTGCACTTTCTTCATCGCTGTCACGACCGCATCGTACAAACCTGTATAGGTTTGCGGCGTCATGACATGCTCGAAGTCAACCTCGTTCAGAACCTCCCACATCGGTATCGAATAGTGGTAGCGAGACTCATGCCGCTTTCCCAGCTCATCTGTAAATCCGCCCTTGGTGTACCAGGAAAGAAGCCGCGCATAGTAATCCGCGACTTCCTTAAACGATGGATCGCGCAACTCCGTACCCTGTTCGTAGTCCCAAACCACTTTATTTGGGTCATCGGGATACGGCACCGTTTTGTCGGTTTTGTACATCCACTGCGGAATGGTGCTGAAATTCAGAATCACCGAATGCCCTTTCGTCGCCTCGAGAAAGTCTATGGTCATTGGATCGATCACGGAGAAGTCCCAGAAGGTCACCCCATTCTTTGGCGCTTCAAGTTCGGCTACTCCGAGTCGCGGGTAAGGGAGCCAGGGAACATAGCGGACATCGTCCGCGCCCAGATCGTGGAGAGCTTGGAACGCGTTGTCATGAACGGGAGTGCCGCGGCGCAACGGTGGGTTTACCACAACCTGCAAGGTAGGGGTAGTCTTGGAGACGCTTATCACCTTGTCCCAGTGCACTGTGAACTTCAAGGGCGCGTCTTGCCCTCTCACTGAACCGGAGACGCTCAGCAAAACCAGCCCGAGGATGGCCCACAGCACAAAACGATTGAGATGCATCACGACCTCTGCAGAGCTATATTCCTTTCACGTCGGAAAAACAAGGAGATCCGGCGAGCCGCCTAGCGGATAGAATCCACGCTGAGAATCGTGACGGTACGCTAGTTCGGAATTGCGTTCAATAAGTAAATATTACGTGTCAAAGTCAATTCCCACAGGTAAGGTTCGCGTTCCTTCGGAGAGTTGCGATGAGTGAAAAAAGCAGCGAGTGCGAATTTCGTGTTGGGCTGTTCGGTATTGGTCTGGACACCTACTGGCCGCAGTTTGCGGGCCTGCGCGAACGCTTGAGTGGCTATCTTCAAGAGGTCGCCCAAAAGCTCCAAAAGCCCGGCTTACAGTTGATTAACCTCGGCCTGGTTGACACTCCAGAAAAAGCCGCCGTCGCCGGCCATCAATTTCGCCGCGAGGACGTAGACCTCATTTTTTTGTATGTAACCACCTACGCGCTCTCGGCGACGGTCCTGCCCGTAGTTCGCAGAGCAAAAGTCCCCGTGATCCTGCTCAATCTCTCCCCAAGCGCCGCTCTTGACTATGCTTCATTCAATCGTATAGGTGATCGCACAAAAATGACGGCAGAGTGGCTCGCCTACTGCCAGGCGTGCGCCGTGCCAGAAATCTCCAATGTGTTCAGCCGCTGCCACATTCCTTTTTTTCAGGTAACGGGAGCTCTCAAGGATGATCTAGAAGCCTGGAAGGAAATCTCCGATTGGGTCGAAGCAGGACAGGTCGCTCACGCAATGGAACACAATCGCTTGGGTGCCATGGGCCACTATTACGGGGGAATGCTCGACATTTATTCGGATCTGACGCAGCAATACGCACATCTTGGCGGACACATTGAGTTGCTTGAAGTTGAGGAACTGGCCAGTTTGCGTCGCGAGGTACGAGCATCGGAGATTGCTCACCGTGTGAAGGAATTCCGCGAATTCTTCGAAATCCAGCCGGACTGCGCAATGGAAGAGTTGGAGCGAGCGGCCCGTACCTCCGTGGCGCTAGATGAAATGGTGAAAAGGCATCGGTTAGGATCGCTCGCTTACTACTACGGAGGTACTGGAAATCAAGAGAACGAAGAAATTATCAGCTCGATGATTCTGGGGGCGAGCAATTTGACGGCTCGAGGAGTGCCCGTCGCTGGCGAATACGAAATCAAGAACGCCCAGGCTATGAAGATCATGGATAGTTTCGGCGCAGGGGGATCGTTCACAGAGTATTACGCCGCGGATTTTAATGAGGATGTCATTCTGATGGGTCACGACGGTCCTGGGCATCCGGGCATTGCCGAAGGCAAGATCAAGGTTCGACCCTTGCAGGTCTATCACGGGAAGGCGGGTCAAGGGCTATCGGTGGAGATGTCGGTCAAGCACGGCCCAGTGACTCTACTCTCCGTCGTGCAAACTGCAGATCGCTTACTCCTACTTACTGCAGAAGCAGAATCCGTGCCCGGCCCAATCTTGGAAATCGGAAATACGAACAGCCGATATCGATTCCGTACTGGTGCAAAGGAATTTATGGAGGCGTGGAACGCTAAAGGCCCCGCTCATCACTGTGCAATTGGAGTGGGCCATATCGCTGGAAAACTGAGGAAACTAGCCGCCCTGGTGCAGATGGAGCATGTGCAGGTTTGCTAAAGCACGAGATCCTTCGGGTCTCACATGCCAGGTGCTCCCATGTAGCCGCCGTGTAGCCAAAAGGGGTGATTTCAGCGTTTTTAGCGTTTTCAGCGTTACGTAAAATGAATAACTTGCATGTTTTCAATGCCAGGGTTGGGTGCGAATCCCACCCGCGCCTCCATCAAATTCCAAGATATTTTGATATGTTTTCAAGAATCGCACGAAAATTGTGCGACGAGTTCTTCAGGTCTGCGCCATTATTGGCGCACGTTACCGGTTTGGCGAGCCACGAAACTATTCGGCACCGTTTTTTTATTCTCTTCAGCGTGGCATTTTTCATCGATCTGAGCGCCGCCGGCAGATGTCCGGTACCCGATTTACTATCTAAGGGAGCTTTCCTTACTCGCTCGACCCGGCATGATCAGTGCGGGCGGCAAGCAGCTTTGTCGCGTTGGCGTGATAAACCTGCTTTAGGGTCTCATCGCTAAGCCCGAATCCATTCAGGCTCCAGTGGTAATCGAACTGCTCGATTTCGTAGAAGTGCTCGTCCAGCGATTCGAGGATTCTGAACGTGACACGGTACATCGACCTCTCAAAACCCATATCGGTTCCATAGACGAGTCGTTCGGCATACTTTTCATAAAACTTCGAAGCGAACCGTGGGATGGGCGCCGTCTCAGCGTAGCGGGCAGAAATGTCGGCATACAGATTAGGATTGCGTTCAAACATCTCGCCCAGCCGCGCCAAATCGTAGTCCAGGTTGGCGAAGTGGCATGCGATGAAAGTCGTCCTTCGGTGCCTCGCTAGTGTGCGGCCAAGAATGTCGATCATGCCGGACAGGCGCACGATGTTCGGTTTATTGTCGAGTCGCCAGTGGTAGGCGTTCATGAGGCCGTCGTTCGTCTTGTCCATCTTCTGGTACATCCAGATGGGGTCGGCGACATGGAGACTGATCGGCATGTCAAGTTCGGCGCATCTCTCCCAAAGGGCATCCATGCGCGTGTCGTCGGGATGCATTCCGGGTGCTTTGGACTTGCCTGAGACAAGTCCGTCCCCCTTGTCGTGGATTTCACCGACCCCGCGCGCAGCCACTTGCCGACAGCGGTCCAGTTCCTCGACGGCAGCAGGGCCGAACCCCGGCTTGTTGCAGCCAGACAGGTCCAAACCACACCACATCTCAAAGCGATCCGGATACTTCGAATACTTTAGGTAGATATCATCAAACTCAGTGCCGGTCGCCATAGTTAGGATGACAGTTTTCTGAACACCAACCTCATCCATGTTTTTTACCCATTCCTCGATCTGCTGTGCAGTCTTGGCGTACGGATGAGAGTGCATATCGATGATGGGGAATTTAGCCTTGTCGATCTCCGTGACGGGAATCTTATAGATCGATTTCGGACGGTAGTCTTTGAGGAGAATTGTTTCTGGTGAAGGCGGTTCATTCGTTGACGCTTCCCGGGGGTGCACAGGGTTCGTGTTTTGCATCGGGCTCGACTCCGCTGCAGCCGGAAACCAGGCCGCCAGCCCAACGAGGTTTGCCCATTTCAGGAATAATCTTCGATTCACTTCATTTTTCGTTCGCATATAATTGGACCCACGCAACTTCTTACAACCTAACCAGATTCTTGATCCCTTTTGTTCACGGCTGCCTCCGCCCATGGTGAGCGGGGCTCCGCAATTATAGTCGGCTACCCGAAAATTGCGGCGAACAGTGAACCACCAAACCTCTCGACTCCTAATAAACGCTCCGGGCTCAGGGGGGCGGGGCAACACTTGCGCGAAGTTTTCTAGCGGGCGTCTCAAATCCCAGAGTTTTTCGCGGGCGTTGATTTAGACGCGGCGCGATCTTGTGCATTTCGGGTTGCGTGTAGCCGGAGAGGCTGCACCTTTTCGGCAAGTATTGTCGCGGCGAGCGGTTCGTGTTTTCGTTGGATCCTCGCTGCCACGGGGCCTATTCCTGTTGCAGGCTCGGATGGCAATCGCATCCTATAATCAGCATTCGAGGGCCCTTTTCAAGCGAATTTGCTTCGATGCGCCAATTAGAGGTATTTTTCGGCATCCGGCAAGAGCCCTCGTTCTTTTCCACTCAACCTCTGTGGTGCCGTTGCGAAGGGTTCGCTTCCGGGTCGAATGAAACAGCGCCTCTCTCGGTGCGGTCGATGGCGCAATGAAGGAGATTTACCAATGCAGACCAACCGACGTGAATTCCTGACCGGCATCGGCGGTTTGGCGGCCCTCTCCGTTCATGGCGCAAATTCGGAAGCCCTGCTATCTGCGAAATCGGCTTTGACTCCTGCACCTGCTCTCCCCGCCAAAAACGATTTTGCCATTCCAGATGACATTACCTACCTTAATTGCGCTTATACACATCCGATGCCGGCTGCCGCCGCACAGGCCCTCCGCCAGTATTCGGAACTTCGATCCGTGCCTGACGTGGTATCGAAGCAACTCGAAAACGTCGATATAAAAGCTGAATTCGCTGCCTTGATCAACGCCAAGCCTTCCGAAATCAGCGTGATTCCCAACACCAGCACAGGAGAAAATCTTGTCGTAAATGGATTAGGAATTCCGCACACCGACGGCAACGTGGTGACCGACGCTCTACACTTCGAAGGCGCGCTCTTGCACCTGGGAGAATTGCAGAAGCGCAATGGGCTGGATCTACGTATCGTGCAGCCTCGCGATTGGCGAATCGACTTACGCGACATAGAGCGTGTGGTCGACAAAAAAACAAAATTGATCGAAATATCGCTCGTCGCTATGGACAACGGATTTCAATACGACCTCAAGGCAGTTTGCGATCTTGCTCACGCCCATGGCGCATACGTCTACGCGGACATTGTTCAGGCCGCCGGGAACACGCCCATCGATGTACGCGAGAGCGGCGTCGATTTTTGTGCGTGCTCGAGTTTCAAATGGTTGATGGGTGATTTCGGGCTTGGCTTTTTCTTCGTAAAAGAATCACTCCTCGATCAAATGACAGCATGTTCTCAGTATGGGTATTTTCAGGCGCAAACACTCGACTCGCACGTTCTTCCCGGCGATCCTCCGGCCGCTACACCCTATACCTGGAAGCTTCGCCCGGATGCAACGGGGCGCTTTGAAGTTGGAACACCTGCGATTGGAGCAATGCACGTTCTTGCGCAATCGCTGCCTTACATTCGGAAACTGGGCGTTGAAAACATTCAAGCGCACCGCCAGCCAATGATCAAGAAACTTCAACAGGAAATGCCACGGTTCGGATTCGGTCCGCTCACCCCGCCGGAGTCCTCCTCGGCGCTGGTCTCTTTCGTGGTCAAGGATTACCAGTCCGTTTTTCAGCGCCTGCGCCGCGGAAAGGTAAACGTCAGGCTGGGCCGGAACTTTATTAGAGTGTCCCCCTCGGTATTCAATGACATGAACGACATCGACAAACTGCTGGAAGTCCTGGCTGGGTAGAAAGCGATTCGACCTCTTCTGTTTTTTCGACCGACCCATCCTGACGGCAGTGTAAGGCAATTGGCGAAATATCGGATCCGCTTGGAGCGAGCGGGAAAAAGTACAGGACCGGAGCCGGAGGCTAGGATTTCCGTCCGGTCCAGGCCGCACCCGCCACTTTTCCTGTCCCCACAGTCAAGTGTCGGCGTGGCAGTGATGAAGGGAAGGGAACGGCGAGTTTGATATAGGGGAGATGGATGGCGTGCGTGGACTCTCCCGAAGCGGTCTAGGGTCAGGAGTATGGTCTCGCCGCCGCGTCGCGTAGGACCGCCGCGTCGAGTCCAGGCCCAAGGGTTTGCACCACAACTGGAAGATTTATTTTACAGGCTCGACGATTTGGACATGATGGTGTTCGAGCAAATCTCCGGTGGCGTGATCCAACTGCGTCACGGCCATCTGAAAACTTACCTGAGACTGAATCAGATTCAGCTCGGCTTGCGCGAGCTGCGTTTGCGCGTCGAGGACGAAGAAAACCGCTTCGGCGCCCAATTCGTATTTTCGTTCATCGGCATGAAGAGTGTCTTTCGCCAGATCGACGGCCACTTTCGCCGCTTCCATGCCGAGTTTGGCGGCTTCGAGGGAGTGCACGGCGTTGATCACCTCGAGCGAGATGCTTTGATTCGTGTCGCGCTGCTGATACTGATCGTGGCGGCGGCCTACGAGAGCGTCCGCGAGATTTGCCTCGGCATTGTGACTCTTGATAGGAAGCGACAGCGAAAGGCTCGCGCCGTAAGCCGGATAGGTGAAGCGAAAGGACTGGTTGAGGCTACTGCCGAGCCCGGTGTTGGGGACGCCCGCTTGGTTGCCGCCAAGTCCGTTTCCCGAATAGAAGCCAGAGAGTTCGAGGTCTGGCTTCAGGTAGTTGTGCGCCAGGCGAACGTTCAGTTCATCGGCGGCAAGCTGTTGGTGGGCTGCTTCGAGTTCCGGGCGATTGGCGAGGGCACGCGCGAGAGCGGTGGGAATATCCGTCGTGGGCAGCGCGCCGACGGGATCGGGGCGATCGGTCATCTCCAGGTCGAGCGCGCGAATCGCGGGGTCGAGATCCGCGCCGATACCCTGGCGGAATTGATCCTCGGCCTGCTTGACGGAATATTCCGCCTGAATCACGCCAACGCGGCGCGAGGCGACCTGCGATTCGGAACGGTAAATATCGAGCGGAGGCAAGGCGCCGAGGCTCAGCGCTTTTTTGTCGTGGTCGTAGCTCTTCTGGGCTTCGTCGAGCGATTTTTGCTGCACGGAAAGATTTTCACGGGCCAGGACGACGTTCCAGTAATTATTCACGATCTGAAGAATGGTGTCGTTGACTTCCGCCAGAAAAGCCGCGCGGGCCTGTTTCAAGTTGTTCTGGGCAATCAGGATCGGCGCGCGATTTGGAAAGAGGCCGCGATTTCTCAAGAGGGGTTGCGTCACGGTGAACTGGAGCGTCGTGGCGATGGAAGGATTCAAAAAATTGAACGAACTGTCGGTGGAGTTTTTGTCGGCGATGAAAGAGCCTTGGAAATTCGTTCCGGTCTGGAACGTCTGCGCGTAGCCAATCTGCGTTTCCTGCGTTAGCGTGTTGAGAATGGAGGCGCCTTGCAGTTGCGTCGAGGTGGGTGATTTCGCGCGCTGGTCAGCGTAGCTAGAAGTAAGAAGAGGGTCGAATGGCGCATACATTCGCTGGAGATTATCTTCCGCGACATCGACCTGGTAATGATCCAAGTGAATGTCGGTGTTGTTGGAGAGGGCGAGGCGAATGCTGTCGTCAAGCGAGAGCACAAGCTTTCCGTTGACGACATGATCTTGCAAGCCTTGAGGCGCAAAGAGCGGCGCGGCGGGCTTTTGGTGCCCGCTGATTCCCAGTACCGTTTCCAGAGGCGAAGCGTTTTGCGCCTGCGCGGAAATTGCGCACGCTACAAAGGAAAAAATCACAACCGCAAGAAAGCGCACTACTCTCATCCATCACCCCCATAGAAATGTCTGATCGTAAGCCGCTGCTACTCGTACCGGATGGCCTCGACGGGATCGAGCCGCGCCGCCTTGACCGCCGGATAGATGCCGAAAATCAGGCCCACCGAGATGGAAACCACGAATGCCAAGAGAATCGAACTTATGGTGACGACTGTTGACCAGCCGGCAAGCCAAGCGATGAGCTGCGACATGGCGAAGCCGAGCACCACTCCTAGCAGGCCGCCCGCGAAGGAGATCAGCGTTGCTTCAATCACGAATTGGCGAATGATGTCCGAACGCCTGGCACCAATGGCACGGCGCACACCGATTTCGCGCGTCCGTTCGAGAATGGCGGCGAGCATGATGTTCATGATTCCGATTCCGCCGACCAGAAGAGAGATGGATGCGATGGCGACCATCACGGTATTGAAGAGCTGTTCGGTGCGTTTTTGCTGGGCGAGAAGCTCGGCGGGAACGATGACGCTGAAGTCGCCGGCGTCGTGATGAGAAGAATTGAGGATGCCGCGCACGACTTCCGCGTCGGTGACGCTGGTGTCCGCCGAAGCGAGATGCAAGTACATGCCGTCGACTTCGTCCTTGAGCCAGCTTTGCGAATCCTCGAGGCGATAGAGGACGGAGTTGAGCGGGGCGTAAACGAGATTGTTCATGTCCTCCGTGCGAACGCCGGACGTATCGGACTCGGGGGCGAGCTGCGGCGCGGCGATGCCGATGACATGGCACCACATTTCGTTGAGCTTGATGTATTCACCGACGGCTTGCCCAGCGCCAAACAGGCTGTCCTTTGCCGCGGCGCCGAGAACGCAGACGGGAGCGGCGGCGGCATTGTCGGAAGCGTCGAAGAAACGCCCTTCCGTCACGCGCAGATGGCCGATATCGAGATAGCTGGGCTCGACGCCATAAACGACGGGAGCATCCTGCTGCGGCTTGGGCAGAATTTTTGTCGGCGTGAAGCGCTTGCGCGGAGTGCCTTCCTGAATATCGGCCACATTCTGGCGGATGATCTGGTAGTCGCTTAGCGTGAGGCCGGGCGAGTTCCTGCGGACTTTCTGAAGCTCCTGTTCGTTGCGCGCTTCCTTGGCTTCAACAATCAGATTGCGGACGCCCAACTGCTCGATGAAGGCCATGACTTTTTGTTGCGCGCCGGCGCCGATCGAGAGCATGGCTACGACCGCGGCGACACCGAAAATCATTCCGAGCATCGTCAAGAGAGAGCGGAGCTTGTGGCTGGCCAGATTTTCGAGCCCGAAGGCGAGATCGGGCAGCCACTGTTCAAGCGATCTTGGTTGCGCCATGGGAGTTGGTTTCATCGGTGTAGGATGCTCTTCAATTGGAACCCGAGCCCAGGCTGGGAGCGGTGCTGCCGGATTCCTTGGGTTTTCCGGAGCGTTTCTTTTCCGGATTCACAAGCGCGACAACGGTCCCGACGGGAATCCCGTCGAGGACCGCTTGGCCTTCGCTGAGAGCGCGGACTTTGACTTCCTGGATTTCGAAGCCGCCGCCGCGTTCGCAGTAGACAATCTTTTTTCCGTCGTGCTCGAAGATAGCTTCCTCGGGCAGAGAAACGGCGCGCGTGAGGCGATCGCCGAGGATGTTCATCTGCGCCTCGAAACCCGGACGCAGGCGCGCATCGGGGCGGTCGAATTGCACGGCCACGTCGAATTTGTGCTTGGAGTTGTCGTCCCAGAATTCACGGGCAGTGGCGCCGCCGACGCTGCGAACCTTTCCGGTGAAAGATTGGCCAGGAAGCGCATCGACGGCGATGTCGACGTCCTGGCCGACTTTGAGATTGGTGCGGGCGAGTTCGTCGACCTGAGCGTTGATTTCGAGATGCGAACCGTCAATCACTTCGGCAATCGAGCTGCCAGCGTTGACTTGATCGCCGACGTGATAATCGGGAAGGGTCATGCCGTCCATAAAAGATCCGCCGGTAGAATCGCGATTGCCGTGAATCACGACGAGACCATCGATGGGAGAAGTGATCTTCATGCTTTTGATGTTTCGTTCGGCCTGGTCCATCGCCAACTGCGCCTTGTGATGTTTTTCCTGGCTGATCGCCAGGGCCGCTTCGTTGGACGCGCTATGCGAGCGAATGTCCTGTTGGAGCTGCGCCAAAGCGCGCTTGGCTTCATCGAGCCCGAGGATATTTTTCTGCGCGTCAATCTGGCTCAATAGCTCGTTCTTGCTGACCTCGAGTTCCGCTTTGCGAACCGCGTATTTCGCTTTCAGCAGCGCGGTTTGGTCTTCGGCGGTCTGCACGGCGGCGTCCGCTTTGGCCTTGACGATTTCCTGATCGGCTTGTTGAAGGTCGCTGCGATTTTGTGCAAGGTTGTATTCCTGCTGGCTGGGGTCGAACTCCAGCACGACGTCGCCAGAGTGCACTTGGGCTCCCGAGGCGGCGAGCTGAATGATTTGCAAAGTTCCGCCGGCAATGGCTGGCGCGGAGATGACTCGCGATTCCGCCGTGCGCAGCGTGCCTTTCGTGAACACTTTCAGTTGAAGATTGACCTCTTTTACTTTGGTGGTGGGAATATCCGCGTCGCTGGCGATGACGGCGCTTTGATGACAGGCGACGCCGCACGCAGCCAACGCCAGCGCTAAAGCAAAAACAACGCTTTGCGCCCTGACGTACTTCAAGGATTGAGCTTTAGCGTCCAAGCGTCGGATCCTGCAAGGCAATTTGTTGGCCGGGCTGCAGTCCCTTGGCGATCAAAGCTTCATCGCCGCTCTGCCGCGTCACTTCGACGGAAGTTTCTTGGAACTTCGATCGCTGCTTGAGATAGACGACCGTGCGCCCCGCTTTTCTGAAAAGGGCGGATGTCGGAATGACGATTCCATCGGGGACGCGGTCCACCGCGATGCGAACCGTTGCTCCCATTCCGGGCGTCAGACGCGGATCGCTTCCGGACAAGCCAAGCTCCACGGAAAAATTTCGCGGAACGGGCCAACCCGCCGTGAAATCGAGACTCGCTGTGGGACTGATGGTGTTCACGCGCGCGTCAAAGTTTCGATCGGGAAGGGCGTCGAGCTGTACGGTGGCGGATTGGCCCAATTTCAGCTGGCCTCGCTCTGCCTCTTCGACGCGCGCCACGATTTTGAGTTCGGATGAATCGGGGAGCTCCGCGATGTCCGCGCCGGGCCATGCGCGATCGCCCGGCTTGAAAGGAGTAGGGCTTCCTTGCGGCTGCCAGTGATTTTGCAGTGCAACGACGCCGTCGAGAGGCGCCCGCAGAATCAGGGACTCGAGACTGCGCTCGTCCAACTGCACCTGGTAGGCCGCCTGATCGCGCTTCTGCTGTTTGCTGGCGAGATCGGAGACGGCCGCGGACCGGTCGGCCTTGAGCTTCGCTTCGGTTTCCTTCTCTTTCTGCTGCGCGTCGGCGAGTTTCAGCTTGGCTTGCTCGCCTTCGATCGCGGAGAGGATTTCCTGTTTGCTGGCGTCCATGCGCGCTTTTTCGGTATCGAATTTTGCGGTCATGACGTCGGTCAAATCCTGCTCTTCCTTTAAACGCGCCGCCGCGCGCGACTGCTGGATTTCCGCTTCCGCAGACGTCACGGCGGATCGATCTTCCGCGAGCTTTTCCTTCACGGTGGTGGCGTCAAACTCCACCAGAAAATCGCCCTTCTTGACCTTTGTCGCGTTGGCCACGAGCCGGAGGATTTGCAAGTCGCCCGCCGCAAAGGGAGCCGCGATCACGGCCGAGCGAATGGCTTTCACTTCGCCCTTGATCTGCAAGTAATCCACAAATTCTTTTCGTTTTACGTCGGCCGTCGGGAAGTTTACGGTCGAACTTGCCAATCGAAACGTTCCAAAAAGAAGCGCGCCAACCATGAGAACAGCCGCGCCGGCGAGCGTCTTCTTTCCGAGTTTCCACTTTGGATTCTCGCCGCTCATGGCTGTTCCGGCGCTCCCGAGATGTCGCGCGCGTCTCGCCGGATTACATCGCCTTCGGCGAGTCCCGATTCCACAACGGCGTTCAGGTCATTTCTTGGGCCGAGAGTCACGGCGCGCTTCTCGAAGTTGGCTCCCTCTCTGCGCCACACATACGGATTTCCAGAAGCGAAGCCAATGCTTTGATAAGGGACGACAAGCGCATTCTTTTCCGAGCCGAGATCGAGGTCCATCGCCGCGGAAAGATCGGGCAAGAGTCTCTGGTCGGTTCCTTGCACGGAAAATCGCGCCGTGAAAGAACGAACCATTTCCGTGAACTGCCCGGTATGGCCCAGCGGCGAAAGCTCGCCGAGGACGGCTGGAAGGGCCAAGCCCGGATAAGCGTCCAGATGCATCAACGCTTTTTGGCCGGGGTGTACTTTCAGCAGGTCCACTTGATTCAGCTCGACGCGCACTTCCATCCGAGATGGATCGACGACCTGGAGGAATGGAACGCCGGGGCGTACTTGATCACCTTGCTGGACGGTGCCCATGCGTCCGCCGAGCCAGATCGTGTTGTAGACGACGACTCCCGCCATCGGCGAGTGCACCGTCATCTTCGCGGCGTTGGCCTGAGCGTAGCGCATCGCTTCCTTGGCGCGATCTCGCTGAATTTCGAGGATGCGTATTCCAGCCAGCGCGGCCGCACGCTTCAGTTGATAGGTCGCCTTCAGCTGCTTCAGAGTGACTTGCGCTTCATCGACGGCTTCCTCATTTTTTTCGGCGTCAATGCGGGAAACGACCTCATTGCGCTGCACTTCGAGTTGCGCGCGTTTCAGTTCGTCTTCCGCCTGCTGCATCTCCGTGTCGTCTTTGGCGCGCGCGATGTCTTCGTCGGATTGCTTTTGAGCGACCTGGCTCACCAGGTTGTCGAGGGCGCCTTTCTTGTCGAGATAGTCTTTCATCTGCGCCTGAGGATCGAACTGGACTAGAAGGTCTCCGCTCTTGACATGAGAGCCGGCGGGGACAAGTTCCGTGACGACCATCGAGCCGACCTGCGCTCCTTCGAGCCTGGGGGCAAGGACGACGAATGAGCGGAACGCTTCCGTGGTGCCGTTCAACCGCAAGGTTTGCGACAGATCTTTTCGCTCGACTTTGACGGTGGCTTCCAGCCTGTCGGCGGAAGATCGGCCCTGGCGGAAGTGCACAAAAAGGAAAGGAATGGCGACAATAAGCACAACAATGAGGACGCGAAGAGCGAGGGACCTGGGCGCGTTGCGGTGATGAGATGTTTGGCCCATAACCTCTAAAGACTCTCAAAATGTCGAAGCGTTAGCCCCTCAAACTAGGCTGTTGGAACTCAAATAGGGCGAATTGGTTGTTTCCGTCTGGCATGCCGGCCCTGGCGTTTGCTCGGACCAAGTCTATCCCAGCGTTGCGCCGGACTACACTTCCGAATTCACCCGTGTCCCGCTGCTGGAACCCTTCGGCGACGGCTTCCAGAAAGGCCGGGGCAAGCGCGATTCCGGCAACTTATGTCTTGGAGTTTGACGCCGGGGAGAGCGATTTGTAGTCTGAATCGTTCGTGAGAGAAGAATGCGCCGCTGTGTGATGACGTAAAACAAGCGAGGCACTTTCGCCGGCATACGCCTCGTTATTGAGACGTTCCCGCGTTTGCAGCACAATATACTGTTCCGCGTTCGCCTTTTTACTTGTGGAGGGTCCCCTTGCAATTCACCAGAAGCTTTCTCGTATGCTCGCTCGCAACGTGCACTTTGGCCTTGCTGCCCATCTCTACGGCAGCGCAGAACCAAGCCGCTTCGTTCCACGATGCGCCCGCATCGGCGAAGGAACAAAAAAATCCTTACGAGGGCCAGCACCCCGCGTCGGCCAAGACGCTGTATCAACAGCGCTGCGCGAGCTGCCACGGAGCGAACGGCGAGGGCACTGGGAATATACCTTCGCTGGCCACAGGCAAAGCGCAGGCCGCGAGCGACGGCGAACTTTTCTGGTACATGACGAAGGGCGACGTGAACAACGGCATGCCGTCGTGGCAAGGTTTGCCGGAGGAAGAGAGATGGCAGATCGTCAACTACTTGCGCGTTCTCGGAAGCCTCAAGCCGGGCTCTCCACGCGTGCCGCTATCGGCCAGCGAAGCGGTGGATACCGGTAAGAATGCGCCGCCGCCGAAAGCTCCATTCACGGATTACCGCTACGAGAAACCCGGCGACGTGAGGAAAATTACCCTGAAGGATTTGCCGCCTCCGTTGGCTACATCGTCGGCGGGCAACGGGCCTCAGATTGTACCGCGCCCGGAAAATGCCTGGCCGCAAGTTCTGCTCGGGTTCAAGGTCGAACAGTACGCGACAGGGCTTGATCAACCTCGCGTGATTCGCACAGCCCCCAATGGCGATTTCTTTGTCGCGGAAAGCCATCCAGGAGAAATTGTCGTTTTCAGGGGAATCACGGCTGACGGCAAGCCGGAGCAAAAAGAGATCTTCGCCACCGGCTTGAAACGTCCGTATGGCATCAACTTCTATCCGCCGGGCCCGGATCCACAATGGGTTTACGTTGGAAACACGGATTCCATCGTGCGTTTTCCTTATCGCAACGGCGACTTGAAGGCTAGCGGCGGCGCGGAACACATCGCGGACGTGCCCGGCAACAGCGGCCATTGGACGCGCGACATTCAATTTACGCCGGACGGAAAGCACATGTTCGTTTCCGTCGGTTCGGGATCGAACATCGATGATCCCGATACGACGCCCGCGGAAAAAGACCGCGCCGATGTTCTCGAGTTCAATCCTGACGGCTCTGGGATGCGCATATACGCATACGGAATTCGCAATTGCGCGGCGATGGCGCTGAATTCGAAAACCGGCGAGTTGTGGTGCTCAACGAACGAGCGCGATGCGCTCGGAGACAATCTCGTTCCGGACTACATCACGCACGTTCAGGAAGGCGGTTTCTACGGCTGGCCGTGGTGGTACATGGGCGGGCATCAGGATCCACGGCACGAAGGAAAACATCCGGAGCTGAAGGACAAAGTCATCACGCCGGATGTGATTCTGAATCCGCACAATGCGTCTCTGGGAATCACGTTTTACACCGGCAAGCAATTTCCGGCGGAGTACCAGGGCGATCTTTTCGGAGCTGAACATGGTTCGTGGAATCGCGCGGTTCGCGTAGGGTATGAGCTGATTCGCGTTCCGCTTCATCAGACGGGCCACGCCACAGGCGAGTACGAAGATTTCATGACTGGATTCGTTGTGGACAACGGACACGTTTGGGGAAGACCTGTTGGAGTGACCGTTGCTCCCGACGGCTCTTTGCTCGTTACCGACGACGGATCAAATTCGATCTGGCGCGTCAGCTATACGGGCAAGTAGTCGAGGTACGGCGCGAGACGCAGGAGATGCTGCGCGCTAATATCCCTGCTTTTTGTCGACGACATTGAGCAGCGGTTCGCCTTTGCGAAACCGATCGAACTGCTCGATGAAAAACTGCACCGCATTGTCCAGCCAATCTGGCGTGTGGTCCGCGCAATGCGGCGAAAGCAGGACGTTTTCCATCTTGTAGAACGGATGGCCCGACGGCAACGGCTCGCGATCGAAAACGTCCAGAGCCGCGCCCTTGATGCGGCCGCTCGAAAGCGCTTCGAGCATTGCTGCTTCGTCAATCACAGGCCCACGGCCGACGTTGATTACCACCGCTGAAGGCTTCATGGCCGCGAACTCCGCTTTGCCGATCGCTCCGCGAGTTTCTTCCGTCAGCGGGGCGGAAACGGCCAGATAATCGCACCGGCGAATCATTTCGATGCGGTTCTCGGGAGTGTAAATCTGTTCAGCGAATTCGTCGGCGTTCCCCGCGGCCGGCAGATGACGCTTCACGGCAAGCACGGTCAATCCCATGGCGCGCGCTCGAGAGGCAATCGCTCGGCCAATATCGCCATAGCCGAAAATTCCAACGGTCTGTCTGGCTACGCGCAATACGTCGAACGGTTCCCACTTTTCGGCTGTCTGATTGCGGATCATGCGCCGAAGGTCTTTGGCGAAGTATAAAATCGCGCCGATGGCAAATTCGCCGAGCGCGGCGCTGAAAACTCCGGTTCCGTTGGTTAATTGGACGCGGCTCGCCACCAACTCCGGAAACATCACTTTATCCAGGCCCGCGGAAAGAGAGTGCACCCAAATCAGATTGGGACACATTTTGAAAACATTTTGGAACAGCGCGGAAGGACTCATCCAGTTGTAGAGGATCGTTGCTTCGGCAGAGTCTTTCTCAAACGCATCCGCGGAATTACCGACGATGATTTTCGCGTCCGCGAGCCGCTGCCGCAGCGTCGCCATTCGCGGATCCGCGGGATTTGCCAGGACAAAGATGGTTTGGTTTTTCATGGGTCTCGCAAGAGCAAGAGAAGAGACTACACCATGTGCGGCGCAGGCCGCACCCGGCTGCGCCACTTCTGAAAAACCAATCTGGCCGCCACGCGTTCAGCGTTTGACAGCGCAAAATGAGTGCTCCTAAACTACAGCGCTTCGTGAATCTGTTTCATGGTTGACCGAGCCTTGCCAAAGTCCTACGTTGGATTGCGTTCATCAGGCGTTTCTCGAAAGGGATGTTCATGCCGCGAAAAGATCCAAAATCGTTGAGAAGCTACCGCTGGTACGGCCCCGACGACCTGCGTTCATTCGGTCACCGTTCGCGTGCCGCATCGATGGGATGCACGCAGGCTGACTACGCGGGAAAGCCGGTCATCGCGATCATCAACACGTGGGGCGATATCAATCCGTGCCATAGCCATCTTCGCGCGCGGGCGGAAGACGTCAAGAAAGGCGTATGGCAAGCCGGCGGATTTCCCATCGAGATGCCCGCCTTCACACTCGGCGAAACGTTTCAAAAACCGACCACGATGATGTACCGCAATTTGCTGGCGATGGAGACCGAAGAGTTGCTGCGTTCTTATCCGGCGGACGGCTGCGTGTTGATGGGCGGCTGCGACAAAACCACGCCGGCGCTCTTGATGGGCGCTATCAGTATGAACTTGCCGGCGATTTATGTTCCGGCGGGGCCGATGCTCCGCGGCAATTGGCGCGGCGAAATCCTCGGCAGCGGCTCCGACGTCACGAAGTATTGGACCGAGCGGCGCGCCGGAAACATCGATCTGCAGGCTTGGACCGAAATCGAAAATGGCATTGCGCGTTCCGCGGGGACGTGCATGACGATGGGCACGGCCTCGACGATGACCAGCTTGACGGAGGTTCTCGGCTTCACGCTGCCCGGCGCTAGCTCGATTCCCGCGGTCGATGCGAATCATCCGAAGATGGCGAACAATTCCGGCCGCCGCATTGTCGAGATGGTTTGGGAAGATTTGAAGCCCCGCGATATTTTGCGCGAGGCCTCCTTCAACAACGCGATTGCCGCTGTCTTCGCTCTCGGCGGCTCCACAAACGCCGTCATCCACTTGATTGCCATGGCGGGCAGAGCGGGAATAAGAATTACGCTCGACCGCTTCGAGCAGTATTCGAAAAAAACTCCGATGCTTGCGAATATTCGACCGAGCGGAAAGTATCTCATGGAAGATTTCTATTACGCCGGCGGATTGCCGGCGCTGTTGCGCGTGCTCGCGCCTCATTTGGATTTGAATTGCAGGACCATCACGGGAAAAACGCTTGGCGAAAACATTTCCGCCGCCGAAACTTACAATGCCGATGTGATTCGCACGCTCGGCAATCCAGTTCTCGCTTCCGGCGGCCTGGCGATTCTTTACGGCAATTTGGCGCCGAGCGGCGCGGTCATTAAAGCTTCCGCTGCCGAGCCGCACCTGTTGAAGCATACAGGCCGTGCCATCGTCTTCGACAGCTTCGACGAAATGAATGCGCGCATGGACGATCCCGCGCTCGACGTGGATGCCAACAGCGTGCTCGTGCTGCGCAACGCAGGCCCGAAGGGCGCGCCGGGAATGCCCGAGTGGGGCAATCTTCCGATTCCGCAAAAAGTGCTGAAAGCAGGCGTGCGGGACATGGTTCGCATCTCGGATGCGCGGATGAGCGGCACGAGTTACGGCGCCTGCGTTTTGCACGTCTCTCCGGAATCGTTTGTGGGCGGGCCTCTCGCGCTGCTGAAGGAAGGTGATCTGGTGGAGCTGGATGTTCCCGCGCGCGGGCTGAATATGCTTGTCAGCGAAGACGAATTGGCTCGCCGCCGCGCTGCATGGCGCCCCAAAGAAGGAATTTATCCTCGCGGCTACGGAAAGCTTTTCATGCAGCACATCAAGCAAGCTCACGAAGGCTGCGACTTCGATTTTCTGGAAGGCACCGCCCCTATTCCCGAGCCAGAGATTCACTAATTACTCGAGCTCGGAACGAGAAAGAAAAATAGGCGGCAAGGCCCGCTACTAGATTGCAGCCTCGCTCTTGACCATCGATTCGTGGCGCCCCGCTCCGACCGCAACCATCAAGATGCCGGACAAGCACAGGCTCCCAACCAGGAACAACAATCCCGCTTGAAAGGAGTGAGTTCGATTGACCAGGTATCCCATCACCATCGGTCCAAAAAAACCGCCGAGATTTCCCAGCGAATTGATCAGGCCGATAGACGCAGCCGCGGCCGATTCACTCAAGAATGCAGTGGGCACGGCCCAAAAACATGGATGGAATGCGTAGTAGCCAGCTCCTACGAAAACGAAAAGCGTGACCGCGATGGGAAGATGCGAGCCGAAGATCACGGCCAGCAGTAAGAAGACTCCACACAAGAAAATCGGTGCGGCGGCGTGCCAACGCCGGTCCAGAGTTCGGTCCGAATGCCAGCCATTCAGTTGCTGCGCCAGGAAGCCGGCGAGATAGGGAAGCGCGGCAAGCAGTGTCACTCGCAAGTCGCTTTGACCCGAAAGACGCTTCAGAATGCTCGGCAGCCAGAACGAGACTCCATAGCCTCCGGTCGTCGCACACAGATAGCAAAGGGTCAGCAAGATTACGTCGCGCTGCGCGAATGCTTGCCAAATCGTATGGTTACGGATTTTCTGCTTGGCCAACTTCTCTCGCTCCAACTCGCTACTGATCCAGTCGCGCTCTTCCCGCGAAAGCCAATGCGCCTCTCGTGGCCAATCCGTCAGATAAAAAATCGTGATGACGCCGAACACGACCGCGGGAACGCCCTCCAAAATGAAGAGCCAGCGCCAGCCGCGCAGATTCAGCCACGTAATTCCCAGCAACAATCCCGCGAGCGGCGTACCGACCACGAAAGACAGCGGGCTCGCTGCGTAAAACACGGCAATGGCCCTGGCGCGGTCGCGATACCGAAACCAGTGCGAGACGTAAACGATCACCGCGGGCAGGAATCCCGCCTCCGCGGCGCCCAACAGAAAACGGGCCATATAAAACTCTCGCGCCGTGTGGATAAACGCCATCAGCGCGGTTATGATTCCCCAGGAAATCATGATGCGGGCGAGCCAGCGGCGCGCGCTCCAACGTTCCGCGATCAACGCGCCCGGAATTTCCAGCACCACGTATCCGATGAAAAACATTCCTGCGCCCAGGCCGACAATCTTGTCGTCGAAACCCATGTCGCGCGGCATCTCCAGCGCTGCGGCGCTGATGTTCATGCGGTCCAGAAACGCGATGATGTAAAGCAGGAACAGAAAGGGAAGCAGGCGCCACGCGATTCGTCTTCGCGCGCTTTGGGCGGCCGGCGAGTCCGGTGTTGTATCGGCCATCTTCCCTCGATTTGCAAACGTTCAGAATGGGGCGAAGGTATCCTGCATCCTTTTGGGCTTCCGCGGCGTACAATTTGCGGCGCGTAGTATACACAGAAAAGGAACCATGCTTTCGTCGGTGAAATGCCCATGCGCCTGTCGCAGGCGAACAGGATGATGCGAGGGTACTGTTTGGTTTTCCATTTGCTGAACCATTCTCGGAGTTGAAATGCGCGAGTATGCGATTGCAACCATCCCCGGCGATGGCATCGGCCCTGAAGTGATTGCTGCCGGCCTCGAAGTGTTGCAAGTTTTAACGCAGAAAATCGGCGGGCTTCGGCTTCATGTGGAGACGTTTCCCTGGGGCTCGGATTACTACAAAAGGCACGGCGTCATGATGCCGCATGACGGTCTCGGAGTCCTTCGGCCGTTCCGCGCGATTTATTTTGGTGCCGTCGGCGCTCCTGATGTGCCCGACCACATCACGCTGTGGGGTTTGCGTCTGGCGATTTGCCAGGGTTTCGACCAGTACGTCAACTTCCGGCCCACTCGAATCCTCCCCGGTTTGTCTTCTCCCCTGCGTGATTGCAAGCCAGCCGATTTAGACTGGGCCATCGTTCGCGAAAATACCGAGGGCGAATACGCCGGGCAAGGCGGACGCGCACATCGTGGATTTCCGGAAGAGATCGCGACGGAGACGTCGATCTTCACGCGCCGCGGCGTCACGCGCATCATGCGATTTGCGTTCAATCACGCGCAGTCACGTCCTCGAAAACTGCTTACCGTGGTCACCAAGTCCAACGCACAGCGCCACGGCATGGTGCTTTGGGATGAAATCGCCGCGGAAGTGTCCCGGGAATTTCCCGACGTCGCCTGGGACAAGATGCTCGTCGATGCCATGACCACGCGCATGGTCGGAAAGCCCGCGAGCATCGACACAGTTGTCGCCACAAATCTGCACGCGGACATTCTCACCGATCTCGCCGCCGCGCTCGCGGGCAGCCTCGGGATCGCTCCGACCGCGAATCTCGATCCCGAGAGGCGCTTTCCTTCCATGTTCGAACCGATTCACGGGGCCGCGTTCGACATCACAGGGAAGGGCATCGCCAATCCGGTCGGCGCGCTTTGGACTGCGTCCCTAATGCTGGAATATTTGGGCGAAATGGATGCGGCCCATCAATTGATGCACGCCGTCGAGCGCGTGATCGCTTCCGGCCTGCACACGCCGGACCTCGGCGGCATAGCGACGACGCGTGAGGTCACCTCCGCCGT
Organism: Candidatus Acidiferrum sp.; assembly: GCA_049641765.1. Taxonomy (GTDB): domain Bacteria; phylum Acidobacteriota; class Terriglobia; order Acidiferrales; family UBA7541; genus Acidiferrum. The sequence goes on along the minus strand of JBAQJX010000033.1, from coordinate 17,010 downwards.
TTGCGACGCGATTCACAGCTCAAATCTGTAGCGAATGCATCGCTCACGCAGTTTCGGCTGCGCGCTCTTCTCTCGACTGCTCCGCGGCACGGTAGATTGCTTCAACCAAGGCGATGCTACGGCGGCCTTCGACGCCATCGCATTGCGGCGCTCGATTTGCTTGTATCGAAGCAAGAAAATCCTCGAGCACGGCCTGGTGGCCGCGAAAGTCGCCCACTGCCGCGGAGGTCGCGCTTGGATTTTCATCGCGTGCGGATTCGCTAAGCCTCGTGAGTACGGACTCGACCGCTGGTGATGCGTTTCTCAAGTTTACGGCGACGATGCGATCGTGCTCGACGATCACCGTGCCCTCCGTTCCCGTGATCTCGACTCGTCTCGGATACCCGGGATAAGCGGCGGTCGTCGCGTGAAAGACCCCGAGCGCGCCATTGGCAAACTCGAGCGTAGCAACGGCTGTGTCCTCCGCCTCGATTTTGTGCAGCAGTCTGGCCGTGCGCGCCTGCACGCGCACCACGTCGCCGATCAACCAAAGCAACAAGTCGATCGTGTGAACGCCTTGATTGATCAACGCGCCACCGCCATCCAGTGCGAGCGTGCCGCGCCAGCGCGAATTGGCGTAGTACTCCGGCGGGCGATACCACTTCACGCGCGCATCGACGAATAAAATCTTGCCGAAGATACCTTGTTCGATCCAACTCTTGAGTTGACGAAGATAAGGCTTCGTTCGGTCTTGAAAAATGACGCCCAGCTGGACGTGAGATTGCTTCGCGGCGGCAATCAGGGCATCCGCTCGCGCCTTGTTGATCTCGATAGGCTTTTCCGTGAGAATGTGCAATCCGCGATGCGCAGCGGCGATGCCTTGCTCGGCGTGCAGTCCCGAAGGGCTGCCCAGGATCACCAAGTCCATCGGCCGGTAATCCAAAAACGCAACGAAGTCTTGATAGGGTGCACCGCCGTGTTCCCGGCACAGCCGTGCGACTTTATCCGCATTCGTTCCGTGAATCGCTGCGATTTCGACGCCAGGAATGGCGCGCGCCGCACGCGCGTGCGTTTCCGAGATATTTCCGCCGCCGATTAGGCCGATGTGAATCGTCATGTGCTGGAGTGGTTCGCTCGCCGTTTTGTCCGATGTGTCAAATCAATGATAGGCCGCGACGAAATCCTTGTACGCCGATTCCGTGGCTTCTGGCGTAAGAATCGCCGATGAGATCAAGATGCGATAGCGGAACGTGACGCTCGCATGTGGCGCCAGCGAAAAATTCAGTTCCTCTTTGCCATTGCTGAAGATTTTTTCGCCCAGTGGATTAGCGGCGAAGAGTCCATAACCGCGCGCGTGCCAGTACGTCGGGAAACCCGGATTTCCGGGGTGATCGAGAATCGTGATCGTAACAGGTTCGTCGCCGACCATCCCGCTCAAATTGCACCATCGTCCGCGCGTGCCCCACGCCGCATCGCCTTTCTTTCCTTCGCTCGTGAGATACGTGCCGTTGACTCCCGTGTTGTCCAGTTTGGCTACTGTAGTCGGCGCGCCGCTGGCATCGGTGTAGACTTCCGGTTTATCCGAGGGAATTTCGAGCGCGCGAATCACGCGAAGGCCCAGCATCCCGTCCTTTGCATCGGGAAAAGAGATTTTTTCATCGAGCGCGCGCAATGTTGTAATACGGTCGATGCTTCGAAAGTCCGGCCCGCCACGAAATACAAAATGCGTGTGCTCATTCAGAAGGACTTTTTTCTCGTAAGTCACCCAGTCCGCCGTGACGTCGAGTTCGCCCTGCTTCGTGCCGCTCTTCGCGGAGAGAATCGCTTTCTGGATGATGGTCCCCATTTTGGGCGCGCGATCCGCAGGAATGGCGTCCGAATTGTTCCAAAAATCGATGCCATTCACGTCTTCGTAATTAAGCCACAAGCCCGCGTGATGCGGATGATCAATGCGTTCGCCGGGGCGGCGTTCGAGCGGATAGCCGCGCGTGATGATCGTCCCTTTGGCGGTGCGCAACGGATAGAGAACCGGTTTCTTCAGGGTCGTTGGCCAAATGTAGGACGTGAACGGCTTGCCGTCGATCGAAATATCCACGCGCCGCTCTTGTTCGTGCACTGCAACGGAGACGCCTTCGGTAGACTGCGGTCCGGCAGCGGAAAACGATGTTAGAAACAAGGTCAAAGCCATGAATATGAGAGACGCTCCCGCGATTGAAATACGCATGATCGGCTGCCGCCTCCATGGAATCTACAGCCAAATAGTAAGCCAAGTTGGCCTCTTTGCGCGCTCGGACTTGCGAAAGAAATCTCGGAAACAGATCGCCCACAAAGATTCGACCTGGTGGATCTCCATCAGGGCGGCGCCGCAGTTTTTACGGTTTGACTAGCCGCCCCGCATTTCCTAAAGTTTTCAGGGAACCCTGCGAGCATGTGCGGATCCCGTTGCAAAGGCAGCTTGAGGTGAATCGATGGTGAACCGATGACGTTGACGATCAAGCCCAAGAAGGACTGCCGCTGGGACATTGTCAGTCTCGGAGAAATCATGCTCCGCTTCGATCCCGGCGAGCGTCGCGTCTCGACCGCGCGCTCGTTCGACGTCTGCGAAGGCGGCGGCGAATATAACGTCGCTCGCGGGTTGAAGCGCTGCTTCGGTTTGGACGCTGCCGTTGTCACCGCATTCGTCGACGACCCTGTCGGCCGCCTCTTACAGGATTTCGTCTATCAAGGCGGCGTCGATCAATCCTTCATCCGATGGGTCGAGCACGATGGCGTGGGCTACTCCGCGCGCAACGGGCTCAATTTCACCGAACGAGGCTTCGGTGTTCGCGCGGCGCTCGGAAGTTACGACCGTGGCCACACCGCCGTTTCTCAACTTAAGCCAGGCGATATCGATTGGGAAGAAATCTTCGGCAAGCACGGCGCGCGCTGGTTCCACACGGGTGGCATTTTCTGCGCGCTCTCCGCGGCCACTCCCGAGGTTGCTCTCGAAGCCATGCAGTCTGCTAAGCGCCACGGCACGGCCATTTCCTACGATCTGAACTACCGTGCCTCGCTCTGGAAATCTCATGGCGGGAAAAAGGCCGCGCAAGAAGTGAACCGCCGTATTGCCCCGCATGTTGACGTCATGCTCGGCAACGAAGAAGATTTTTCCGCGGCTCTAGGCCTTGAAGTTCCGGGCATGGACGAGCATCACTCCACCTTCGAAGTCGAAGGCTTCAGGCAGATGATCGCTCAAGTCGTCAAACAATTTCCGTTTCAAGTCGTCGCCACCACGCTGCGCAAGGCCAAAACCGCAACACAGAACGATTGGGGCGCTGTGTGCTATTGCGATGGAAAGTTCTATCAAGCAAAGAATCGCGAGAACCTTGAAATCTTTGACCGCGTTGGCGGCGGCGACTCTTTTGCTTCCGGCCTGATTTACGGCTTTCTGGCCGGTCACGGTCCTCAGTGGGCCGTCGATTGCGGCGCGGCGCACGGCGCGCTGGCCATGACCACGCCCGGAGATACATCCATGGCCACGCTCGCCGAAGTGATGCAAGTGATGAAAGGCGTCGGCGCTCGTATCGCGCGCTAGTGTCAAGCCGCGCGAAGAAAAGTCCGTCACAAAAAGGGAACCGCTAATGCACAAAGAAAAAGTTCGCGAACGCATCCTGGAGGTTGGAATTATTCCCGTCGTTCGCGCGGCCTCCGCAGCCGAAGCCTGCCTCGCCGCTGACGCCGTTTGCCAGGGCGGCATCCCCATCGTTGAAATTACGATGACCGTGCCCGGCGCGCTCGACGTGATTCGCGAGCTCACCAAGAAATGTCGCTCCGATGTTCTCATAGGTGCCGGCACGGTCCTCAACGCCCAATCCGCGCAGCAGTGCCTCGACGCTGGCGCTCAATTTCTGGTCAGCCCGGGCCTAAATCTGCCCACTGTCGACCTCGCTGTCCGGGAAGGGAAGTTGCTCATGGCCGGCGCGCTCACGCCCACTGAAGTGATGGCCGCGTGGGAAGCCGGCGCCGATTTTGTCAAAATCTTTCCGTGTGGCCAATTGGGAGGAGCGAAGTACATCAAAGCGCTCAAAGGCCCGTTCCCGCAAATTCCGTTTGTTCCGACTGGCGGCGTCAATCTCACCACTGCCGCCGAATTCATCGAAGCAGGTTCGGTTGCTTTAGGCGTCGGCGGCGAATTGGTTCAGGCTCACGCCCTCAAATCGAATCAGCCCGAAATCATCGCGGAAAATGCGCGAAAATTTCTCGCCATCGTCAAGCAAGCCCGCGCGCAACTGGCGTCCCCGGGCATCGCGGCAAAAAGCAGCCACTGACGCGACTCCGGTCCCGCAACGCAACGCCACGCGGCCACACCCCGATTTATTGGTTGACCCCGCTCGCCAAAAAACCCCCGTCCACCGCCAATACATGCCCAGTCACAAAACTCGCCGACTCCGACGCTAGGAAAACCGCCGCCCCGATCAGTTCGTCCAGATTGCCGAATCTTCGCATCGGCGTCCGCAACAGAAACTCCCGCCCTCGTTCCGTTCCGTCCAATAAACCTGAATTCAGTTCTGTACGATAGACGCCCGGAGCAATGGCATTCACGCACACGCCCGACGTCGCCCACTCAATCGCCAGCGATTTCGTCAGCGCCGCCACCGCCGCTTTGCTCGCGGTATAGGCAGCCACTTGGAACAGCGCCACAAAGGACGAAAGCGAGGCGATATTAATGATTCGTCCATACCGCCGCTCGATCATGTGCCTGCCAAAAGTCTGGCAGGCGCGCAAAGTCCCCGTCAGATTCGTTTCCAGGATTGCGTTCCATTCCGCTTCCGGAAAATCCAGTGTTGGCATCCGCTTTGTGCGTCCCGCGCTATTCACCAAAATCTCGACGCTCCCCAATTCCGCGCACGTCGATTGCAGCAGCCGCTCGATGCTGGCGCTGTCGGTCACGTCGCACGTCTGCGGCAGGGAACGCCGCCCCAGCGCTGTAATCTGCTCCGCCGCTGCCCGCACTTGCTCCTCGCGGCGGCCTGTCGCCACAACGTTGGCTCCCGCTTGCGCCAACCCTCGCGCAATCGTCAGCCCGATCCCGCTCGTTCCTCCGATCACCACCGCCGTCTTGTTCGTCAACTCCAGTAGCGGATAACCCATGAAGCGCTCCTCGCACGTGCGATTTATTCCCCAATCACACGAATTGATCAGTGTCATTGTAACGGCTGCCGCAAATTTTCCGAATCGATTATTGCTGGAAGGAAAATCCGCGAGGCTTGCGGGAGCGCGGCTTGCATCCACGATTCACGCGTGCGCGCAAAAAACCGCAAACCCTGCCGGCGTCCGTTTCTTTTCGCCGCAGGCGGGTTGCGCGATTCCCCAATCGGAAAGGCTGCAATCCGTCAAACGCGAATCACAGCCAAATATATCGTAGCACGATACATCGTTCCGGGCAACGCCTTCTCAACATATCGCATCACGATATATTGAACCTGTTTGCGCGCTCCGTGGCTGGGCGGGCCCTAGAGGGCCTGGGGAGCGCGCCAGGGCGGTACCCGGATTTTCTTCTCTCCGCCCGGTACCGCCCTGCGGTTCCTCGAAAAGATGTCATTGCCCCCATGGTGGAAACATTGTCCAACAAGGAGAATTCCAGAAATGCGAAAAAGCTTGTTCTGTCCAGTCCTTCTCATGTCTTGCGCCGCGTTCTTTTTCTGCGTGGCCCCTTCGTTTGCTCAGTCTTCTTCGGAAACCGGCAAACTGAAGATTCACGTCGTTCCCAAGCAGGCCTACGTCTTCGTTGACGGCAGGGCCATCCGCGATGGCAGCCAGACCATCAGCCTCACTGCCGGCGATCACAAAGTCGGCGTCTACAATTACGGTTACACTCCTAAGGTTCAAGACGTCCACGTCAACGCCGGTGAAAAAACCGATCTCGCTGTCACGTTACAATCCTCCGGCGATGTCGTTTCCGGCCCCTTCGGCGACATCGAATTTAAAGGCCATCCCCGCGCCGCCGTTCTTTTGAACGGCCAGACGCCCGACTACTTTGTCGGCCACGTCGATGAATTCGATTGGAACTGGGTTTGGCACCAGCGGCTGCTCGTGCATCCGGGCACGTATCAAGTGACCATCACGCGCGAAGGCAACACCATCTGGTCAGGCCCCGTCACGGCGAAGGCCGGCCAGCAGGTCACGGTTTATCTCGATAAAAACGGCAAGACAAAAACCAAGGAATGGAAAGAAGGCTTGAACATGCCGCCTCAGCCGCGTTTCCACGCGGGCATCGCCAGCGCCACGGTTCCGGTTGCTCCCGTTTCGGGGGAACTCTCCGCGCAAGCGACCAGCCTCAGCTGCGGCCAGAACACCACCTTGAACTGGAAATCCGCGAATGCCGTTGACATCACCATTTCCGGCATTGGGAAAGTCTCGAATCAGGGCGATCGCACTGTCTCGCCCTCCGGCAGCACGAACTACGTCCTCACCGCCAAGGGTCCCGGCGGCGACGCCACGCAATCCGTCAACGTTGCCGTGAACTCGCAGCCGACCGCAACGATCTCGCTTAGCGAGCCGGAAGTCCGCTTTCACAAAGTCGGCGACAAAGTCGTCGAGCAGGACACCGCCACGCTCACCTGGTCCTCGTCCAATTCCAATTCTGTTCTGGTCGCTCCGTTCGGCAGCGTTGCCGCCAGCGGCAGCCGCACGGTCACTGCTGATCCAAAGACTGACGCGAGCGGACCGGTCAACGAAGATCAAACCTACACGCTGACCTCCGCCAACGGCTGCGGCGGCACAACTACGAAGACCGCAACACTACACATCGTTGGCTCCATCGATCCGCCGCCTCCCGTCACTCTCGCGAGCCTTTTCTATCCCACGGCTTATCCGACCAACAGGCATCCGAAAGCCGGTCTCGTCGCCAGCGAAAAAAAACAGCTCATGGAAATCGCCGCTCATTTCAAGGACTATGAGCCCTACGATCACAAAGGCAATCTCCTCATCGTCGCGCATGCCGATGTCCGCGGCTCGCGTCATTACAACCAGGCTCTCAGCGAGCGCCGCGCCGCTCTCATCAAGAACTTCCTTGTTGCGCAAGGTGTTCCCGCTGACAAAATCGAAATCCGCGCCGACGGCAAGGATCAGCAGCTCGCGCAGGCCAAGGTCAAGACCTTGCTCTCGCAAGATCCCGAGAAGCCGGAAAAGTGGGAGACTCGCCACATGAAAACGACTTGGCTCGCCTACAACCGTCGCGCCGACATCATCCTTCAGCCGCGCGACATTCATTCCACGGAGAATTATCCGAATGACGTCGCCAGCGCGCGCCTGCTCTGGCAGAGGCCCATACCGAGCTTCAAAAAGCTCCAGAAGGCGGAAAAATTGCCGCCATCGGAACAGCCGATGAGTGCCAGCGCTAGCGCCAGCACGTCCAGCAATTGACCTTACTTTTGTGAGGTCGAGCGATGTTCGGTCCGGCGATGAGTGCCAAAGGAATGTACGGCAGCTTCTTCCCGCTCAGCGCCGGCCCGCACGCCAAAGCGTAATTCTTCCAAGCGACGCGCAATCTTATGCAGGCGACCCGCCATCTCACGCGGGCAACCTGCTCTCCTGTGTTCAACAAGCTTCTGAGGTTTCCCTGAGATCCTCTTCATGCAGAAGCTTTTCTCGTCCGTGATGAATTCGCTGCCGGTTTGGTTTTACCAGTCACTATTCACCAGTCACCGGCCACTGCTCACTCGCTCGCGCCCCCTCCCCCATATCCAATAAGCACACCTCCTCCCACTCTCACCTTGTCCGCTGCTTTCCCTCCTGATAGTTTGGATTCCATTGGCTATGGAACACCCGCGGCCACGTTGCCGCGGGCAGTTCTTCTCTTGGGACGCCATCAAGCGATCGCTTGTACAACCAAGAGGAGACGCGTTCCATGCCGGCCAGCCGCCCGCCTTTTTTCTCGCATTCGACCAACCGCTATTTTTCTTCCTTGCTCATCGCAATTCTTCTGTCCGCTCTCTCGAACGCTGTCTTCCCCCCCGCTCTCTTCGCTTCCAACAATCCCGTGCCCTACATCGATCTCGTCGCTCCCGTCAGCATTCATCCTGGCACCACGAGTGTCACGCTCACCGTTCTCGGCACCGGCTTCATTTCCACCTCTGTCGTTAAGTGGAATTCCACCTCCCTCACCACCACCTTCGTCAGCTCCAAAAAACTCACCGCCGCCGTTCCTGATTCGATGGTTGCCGCTGTCGGGCTCGGTTCCATTACCGTGGTCAGCCCCACTCCGGGAGGCGGCGCTTCCAACGTTTATTACGTTCCCGTCGCTTCGCAAGAATCCAGCACCACCTTTCCTTCCACACCGAGCTCCTCGATTACCGTAGGTAACACTCCCCAGGGAATTACCACCGCCGATCTCAACGGCGACGGCAACCTGGATCTTGCTGTCGCCAACAATGGAGACAATACCGTCACCATCTTGCTCGGTGCGGGCAACGGGACTTTTACGACCAAGTCCACTCCCTCGGCTGGCGATGGCGCCAATTGGGTGGCCATTGGTGATTTCAATGAAGATGGCATTCCCGATTTGGCCGTTGCCAATGTGAACAGCACCGGCGCCGCGGGCGTAACCATATTGCTCGGCCATGGAGACGGCACATACACCGCCGGCGCCACGCTCACCACCGGGAGTGGCCCCTTTGCCATTACCACCGCCGACTTCAATGGCGATGGCCATCTCGATTTGGCTGTTTCGAACCAAAACAGCAATACGATTTCTGTCTTTCTCGGCGTTGGCAACGGCACTTTCGGCTCAGGCACCAGCTACGCGGTCGGCTCTGGGCCGCAAGTCATCATCCCGGGCGATTTCAATGAGGACGGCATTCTCGACCTGGCTGTTTCCAATGTTGGCAGCAACAACGTTTCCGTTCTTCTCGGCACCGGCACCGGCACGTTTGGCACGGCAACTTCCTTCAGCACGGGCGGCAGCGCCTTTCCCATTGGCCTCATCGCTGCGGATTTCAATGGCGACAATCATTTGGATCTTGCTGCCGTCAACGAGTCCGATGTCGCCATTCTGTTGGGCAATGGTGCTGGCTCCTTCATTCTCCATTCGAATCCCGGTACCGGCTCTACGTTTCTCATTGCCGGCGTGGCTGGCGACTACAACGGAGACGGCAAACTCGACCTCGTTGTCTCTGACGAAGTCGCAGGCGAAGCTTTCTTTCTTCCCGGCAACGGCAACGGAACCTTTGGCAGCGCCGAAACCTTTACGACTGCCGCTGGCGCGTTCGGCGTCGCCACCGCGGATTTCAACGGAGACGGCGCTCTCGATCTCGCTGTCGCCAACGGCACCGCCAACAACGTTTCCATTTTTCTCCAAAGGCTGCCCGTCAGCCTCTCTCCCACAAGCCTCGCTTTTGGCAATCAAACGGTCGGCGTCGCGAGCACGGCACAAACCGTCACGCTCACGAACAACAGCGGCAGCTCGCTGACCATCTCCAGCATCGCCTTCACCGGTGCAGACAACGGCGACTTTTCGAGCGGCGGCACATGCAGCACCAGCTCACCCGTCGCCAACAACGGCACCTGCACCATCACTATCACGTTCACTCCCGGGGCGTTCGGCGCTCGCACCGCGACTCTCACCATTACCGACACCGCTGGCAACAGTCCTCAAACTCTCGGCGTCACCGGCACGGGCACCGTTTCGCCGCCCTCCATCACAAAAACGTTTGGCGCATCCTCCATTACTCTCAATTCGTCGACGTCGCTGACGTTCTCCATCTCCAATCCGAATTCCACTTCTCCATTGAGCGGCGTCGCTTTCACTGACTCGCTTCCTCCCGGCATCGTCGTATCTACCCCAAACGGTTTGACTGGCACCTGCGGCAGCGGCGGCATCCTCGCTACGGCCGGCTCTTCTTCCGTCACTCTTTCCGCTGGAACGCTCGGCGCTAGCGCCTCCTGTAATTTCAGCGTGAATGTCACGGGAACCGGGCAGGGAAGCAAGCTCAACAGCGTCGAGGTCACTTCCACAGAAGGCGGCAACGGAAACACGTCTAGCGCCTCCATCAGCGTCATCTCCCCGCCCACTATCGCCATCTCTTTCACTCCCACCAGCATTCCTCTTTCGGGCGGCGATTCGAGCTTGAACATTATCATCAGCAATCCCAACTCTCCGTCGCTCAGCGGGATCGCCTTCAGTGACACGTTGCCCGCCGGCTTGACGGTCTCGAGCAATCCCAACGAAGGCACAAACTGCGGTGGAACGGTGATCGCCGTCGCCAACAGCAGCACCATAAGCATGACCGGCGGCTCCATCGGTGGCGGCGGAAACTGTAGCGTCGATGTTCACGTCACTGGTATCGCCGCAGGCACGCAGAGCGATACCACCGGCACGGTTACCTCCACGGAGGGTGGCACCGGCGCAACCAGCAACACCGCGAGTCTCACGGTTGTCGCCCCGCCATCGATTGTCAAATCCTTCGGAGCCTCCAGCATCGCTCCCAATGGCGTCACATCTCTGACTCTGACCATCACCAATCCTTCGGCGAACACGACGGGACTAACGGGTGTCGCCTTCACTGATTCACTTCCGACAGGCCTCGTCGTCGCCACTCCCAACGGCCTTACCAATTCGTGCGGCGGTACCGCAACGGCCACCGCCGGCTCCGGCAGCGTTTCACTTTCTGGCGGCTCCGTCTCCACCGCTTCAAATTGCACCGTCTCTCTCAACGTCACCAGTTCGACTTCCGGCGTGTACAACAACACCACTGCTGCTGTCAGCTCCACCTATGGCGGCACGGGGAACACCGCCAGCGCCAGCCTCAGCGTTGTCGCTCCGCCTTCCATCGCCAAGGCTTTCGGCGCTTCCACGGTGCCGCTCAACGGCTCCACATCCCTCTCTTTCACCATCTCCAATCCCAACTCCTCGACTCTCACCGGTCTTGCCTTCACCGACTCTCTACCTGCTGGATTGGTTGTCGCAACACCCAGCGGCCTGGCCAACACTTGCTCGGGCACTGCGACCGCTGTCGCCGGGTCCGCCGCCGCTAGCCTTTCCGCTGGCACACTCACTTCGCTCGCTTCCTGTACCGTGAGCCTCAACGTCACCGGCTCCTCCGCCGGCATAAAAAATAACAGCGTCTCCATCACATCCACCCAGGGCGGCACCGGCAACACCTCCAATGCTTCCATCACCGTCGTCGTTCCTCCAACCATCACCAATACCTTCGGCGCTCCGAGTATCCCGCTCAACGGTTCGACTACGCTGTCCTTCACCGTCTCCAACGCCAACGCCGCGACGGCTCTCACCGGCGTCGCATTTAGTGACAGCTTTCCCGCTGGCCTCACTGTCTCCACTCCCAACGGTCTTACTGGCTCCTGCGGCGCTGGAACCATCACCGCCACGGCCGGCGCGAGTTCTATCAACCTTAGCGGTGCATCGATCGCGGCAAACTCTTCCTGCAATTTCTCGATAAACGTAACGGGCGCCACGGCTGGCTCCCAAGACAACACCACCGGTGCCATCACGTCCGCCAACGGCGGCACGGGCTCGACCAGCAACACCGCCAACCTCGCCGTTGTCGCTCCGCCTTCCATCGCAAAATCCTTCGGCGCCTCCAGCATCGCGCCTAACGGCACGACTTCGCTCGCCCTGACACTCGCCAATCCTTCTTCGAATTCCGTCTCCTTGACCGGCGTCGGTTTCACTGACTCGCTGCCCGCGGGTCTCGTCGTCGCAACACCGAACGCTCTCGCCAACACTTGCGGCGGCACTGCGACGGCAACTGCCGGTTCCAGCAGCGTTTTACTTTCCGGCGCCACCATTCCTGCCAGCGGAAATTGCGCCGTCTCTCTCAACGTCACCAGCTCCACTTCCGGCGTTTACGTCAACACCACCGCTCCCGTCACCTCCACCAACGGGGGCACAGGCAACACCGCCAACGCCACTCTTTCCGTCGCCACACCTCCTTCCATCAGCAGTTCCTTCGGCGCGGCGTCCATCCCGCTCAATAGCTCCACGACTCTTTCCTTCACCGTCTCCAATCCCAATTCCTCCCTCACTCTTTCCGGCCTCGCCTTCACCGACTCTTTGCCTTCCGGCCTTGTCGTCGCCACTCCCAGCAGCCTCAGCGCCACCTGCACGGGCACAGTCACCGCCGTCGCCGGTTCCAACAGCGTCACACTCGCCGGGGGCACGCTCGCGCCCAGCTCTTCCTGCACCGTTTCGCTCAACGTCACCAGCTCTTCCGCAGGCGTAAAAAATAACAGCGTCTCTATCACATCCACGCAAGGCGGCGCCGGCAACACCTCCAATGCTTCCGTCACTGTCGTCGCTCCTCCCACGCTCGCGAAAGCGTTTGGCGCTCCGAGCGTTCCGCTCAACGGTTCCACCACGCTCTCCTTCACCGTCTCCAACGCCAACACCACAACCTCGCTCACCGGCGTCTCCTTCAATGACACTTTCCCCTCCGGCCTCGTCATCGCCACTCCCAACGGCCTCACCGGCTCGTGCGGTTCTGGCACGATCTCCGCAGCCGCGGGCTCCGCAGCCGTTGCTCTTTCTGCTGGCACGCTCGCCGCCAGCTCTTCCTGCAATTTCTCCGTCAACGTCACCGGCGCAACCGCCGGCTTGAAATCGAATCTCACCGGCTCCATCGCTTCGACCGAAGGCGGCACGGGTGGCACAGCCTCCGCCAATCTCGCCGTCCTTGCTCCGCCTGCGATCGCGAAATCCTTTGGCGCATCCAGCATCGCGCCCAACGCCACCACCTCGCTCACCTTTACCCTCACGAATCCCACCGCAAACACGCAATCCCTCACAGGCGTCACCTTTACTGATCCGCTTCCCGCCGGCCTCGTCGTCGCCGCCCCGAACGCTCTCGCCAACACTTGCGGTGGCACTGCGACCGCCGTCGCCGCTTCCGGCACGGTCTCTCTCTCCGGTGCGACCATCGCCGCTTCCAGCATCTGCACTCTCTCCGTCAACGTCACGGCCACGGCCTCCGGCCCGCTCACCAACATCACCAACGCCGTCACTTCCACGAATGGCGGCTCCGGCAACACTGCCTCCGCCAGCCTCACCGTCGGCTCGCCTGCCGCCTTCACCAGCTCCAATGGAGCCGTCTTCGTCGTCGGCGTCTCCGCTTCCTTCACCATCACGACGACCGGCTCACCCACACCTTCCATCTCGCTTTCCGGTTCGCTTCCCGCTGGCCTCTCCTTCACCGATAACGGCAATGGCACCGCCACCATCTCCGGCACTCCTCTCGCAGCCAGTACCGTCGGCGCTTTCTCCATCACGCTCACCGCCCACAACGGTTCCGGCCCCGACGCTTCCCAATCCTTCACCCTCACACTAAACAAAGGTCTGCCAACGCTCACGTGGTCCGCTCCCGCCGCCATCACCTACGGCACCGTTCTCAGCTCCACCCAGCTTGACGCCACCTCCAGCGTTCCAGGCACGTTTGCTTACACACCCGCCGCTGGCACAACTCTCTCCGCTGGCTCTCAATCGCTCTCCGTCCTCTTCACTCCCACCGATTCCGTCGATTTCACGACCGCCTCCGCCAGCGTCTCCATCACCGTCAACAAAGCCACGCCTGTCATCACTTGGTCCGCTCCTTCGTCCGCCATCACCTACGGCACCGCCTTGAGTTCCGCTCAGCTCGACGCCACCTCCAGCGTCGCCGGCACTTTCGTCTACACGCCCGCCGCCGGCGCCATGCTCAACGCCGGCCCGCAAACTCTTTCCGTCACATTCACTCCTACCAACTCTTCCGATAACACGACCGCCACCGACCAAATCTCGTTCACCGTCAACCCCGCCTCCACGTCAACTGCCCTTACCGCTTCGGCCACATCCGCCAATCCCGGCGCTAGCGTCACCTTCACCGCCGTCGTCACTTCCACGGCCGGCACTCCCCCCGGCAGCATCGCGTTTCTTGACGGCTCAACCACGCTCACGACCGTTCCTCTCGTCTCCGGCTCCGCTTCCTTCGCCACCTCCGCTCTCGCCGCCGGCACGCACACCATCACTGCCAGCTACACTGGCTCGACGAACTTTGCCTCCAGCGCTTCCGCCACCTTCACCGAAATCATCACCACGCCGGACTTCTCTCTCGCTTCTCCTCCTCCGGTTCCCATGCCTTCCGGGCAGAACATTAACGTTCCCATCACCGTCACGCCCGTCGGCGGTCTCACCGGCCAGGTGCAGCTCTCCGTGAACGGTTTGCCTCCTCGCTCCACCGCCTATTTCCAGCCGCCGGTTCTCACGCTTGGCGCCACGTCGGCGATCGACACGCTAGTGATTGTCACCACTCCGCGCTTCGACTATCTCTCCAAGCGCGCTTCTCCGAATCCCCGCACCGTCTTCGCTGGAATTTTCTGGTTTCCTCTGGCAGGTCTCTTCGTCGGCGGAGCGGGCCTCTTGCGCCGTCGCGATCGCAGGCGCGCCGCCTGTTTGCTCTTGCTGTGTCTGCTGGTCGGCTCCGGCCTGCTTGCCGGATGCGCCAGCGTGGGCAATTTCCAGAACGCCGGCACTCCTGCCGGCACTTACAGCCTCACCGTTACGGCCGCCGTCACCACCGCGTCCGGAACCACCACTCATTCCGAAATTGTCATGATCACTGTTCGCTAGGAATTTCGTTAGGAAAGGCGCGTTCGTGTTCCACAACTCTCGCAGCAAAAGGTTATCGCTCATGACTTCTCCATCACGCATTGCGCATCGCTCCAACTTCTTTTGCGCTTCTGGCCTCGCAAGCCCGGCGCCGGTCCTTTCGCTCTTCCTCTTTTTTCTTGCCGTTCCGCTTCCCACCCGAGCCCAACAGTCTCGCCTCGACGTCTCGCTCGATTACTCTTTCCTCCGCGCCAATCCCGATGGCAACGGCTACCGGTTCAATTCCAACGGCGGCAGCGCCTCCGCTTCTTGGACTTTCAAACCCTGGCTCGCTGTCGCCGCCGATTTCAGCGGCTACAACTTCGGCGACCAGCCCGCCGGCGTTAGCGGCAAGCTCTTCACCTACGCCGCCGGCCCGCGCTTTTCTCGCCGCATCAAGTCCACTCGATGGACTCCCTTTGCGCAAACCCTCGCAGGAGGGGCCCGCGTCGCCGGCAATCTTAACGGACTCTCTCCAGCCGAAAACGGCTTCTCCCTCCTAGTCGGCGGCGGCCTTGACGTCTCTTTCCGCCCTCGCATCACCTTCCGGGTCGCCGAGTTCGACTATCTCCTTACTCGCTTCAACCGCGTCGTCAACCTCAACGGCCCTCAAAACGACTTCCGCTTCTCCACCGGCGTCGTCTTCCACTTCCCCCGCCTCTAACCTCCTTTCCCCTCCGCCCTCTTCTCTACGCTTCGCGCCACGCGGCTCTCCCGGAAAACCGTCAGCCCTCCGATCTCTCACCGGAGTTCACCGACGATTGGACCGATCTCGATACCTTCGACGGCATGCACGATTTCCTTGCGAAGCTCGCCCAGCTCGTCGTCAAGGACCGCGTCTCCACGCGCCGCGCGGCCGTGCTCGCCTACATCACCAGCCAGCTTCTTCGCACTCTCTCCGCCATCCACCGCGAGGAAGATTCCGCGGGGCCACAGATCATTTTTGACGCCCCTCGTCCGGTCCGCGATTGAGCGCCGCCATGCTATCTGCTCGATGCAATTTCTATCTGTGCAACAGATGTTACTGAATACGGGCGTGCCAAAAGTCCGGTGCAGGCAATCGAAATGCGCCCTCTTGACAGCGGGGCTTCTTGCGAATAGCCTCTCACCAATCGGAGAGCAACAAATGTTGCGAACGCCGCGATGGGGTGCTTCGCGGCCGGGTCAGGCAAGAATTTTCAAACACTGCGAGTGGTTGGAGGAATGACGAATGGCCGCTATGGAACGATTCATCTCAACAATCGGCATCCGGAAAAACCACGGTTGGCGTTTTCGCGCACAAGCTCTTTGCGCAACGCCGTTTCCCGGCCTCATTTTGATTGTGGTTGCTTGTTGCGCCCTATTTTGCGCTGGACTTACGCAAGCACAGACAACTTCGACGATTCAGGGCACGATCACCGACAAACAGGGACTTGCCGTCGGCGCGGCCGAACTCCACCTCTCCGGCGATGTCATCGGCACGAGTCGCACCGCTACTACGGATTCCGGCGGCACGTATGCGTTTCCGAGCATTCCGGCAGGGACCTATTCCCTGACGGTCTCCCACGCAGGATTCTCCACGCGGTCCTTCAACGATCTGGTGGTTACCCTAAACCGCACGCTGACCTTCAATGTCGTTCTGGAGGTAGGCGAAGCCAGTGAAATCGTGAAAGTGAGCGCGGAACCGCCCCTGCTTGAGACCAGCTCGTCTTCCTCCGGCTCCACCATAATGCCGCAGGATATCGGCAACATGCCCATCAACGGCCGCAATTACCTGGATCTTCTTCAGCTCGTGCCTGGTGTTGCGATCTATCGGCAAGCGGACGTTGGCAGCGATAACGCGACGCCCATTCTCGGAGAGCGCGGCAACAACACCGGTTTTCTTATCGACGGCCAGCCCAATGAGAATGAGTTGGGCGGCGGCGCGGCCTCGCAATTCAATCAGGACACCATCGCCGAGTTCCAGGTCATCACCACAGGCTATAAAGCAGAATTCGGGCATTCTTCGGGCGGCGTGGTGAATGTGATCAGCAAATCCGGCGGCGATGAACTGCACGGGTTGGCGTCCGGGTATCATCGAAATAACGCTTTTGACAGCTCCGACATCCCGGCCAGTAGCTCCGCAACTTCCATACCCGGGCAAACTGAGCCGCCCTATCTTTTGCGTTGGGATTACGACGCCGCGGCCGGGGGTGCAATGGTCAAAGACAAAGCGTACTGGTTTGGCTCCGCCGAGAACATCCATGAAAATCAAGCGCTCAATTTCGTCCCGCCTCCGAATACTCCACAATTCCTTCTAAATAACGAGGAGACTTACGACGAGCCAACCACGGACAACGAGACCCGCGCCTTCGCCAAGTTGGATCAAACTCTGGGGCTTCACCACATCGTGGAGGAGGTGAACTTCACCAACGTCCACGTGAATAGCACTAATC
>JBAQJX010000024.1:0-41813 GCA_049641765.1 Candidatus Acidiferrum sp. | reverse complement strand
TCTTCGCGCACCGTGAGCCCCGACTCTTCGCACCGCGCGATAAGCCACCGGCGCGCTTTCAAATCTGCCGGAGAGAAAACGATGCGTGTAACCGCCGGAGGTTCCGCGTCCGAAATCGTGGAAAGTTCTTCGATTTCTTTGCGCAGGCGTTCGCTCTCTACGGCAATTTTCATCGCGGCGTTCCCGGCGCTGGCCCGCCGGCAACGCCAGGAGGCGCCAGCGGATGACGGTTGGCATCTTTATAGATCAAATATTTTGCCGATACTTTTCCGATGGCGCCGAACCACTGCGGGCACCACGGCGCCATCCAGATGAAATCGCCGGCCGTGACGGGGTACCACGAATCGCCAAGACGGTAGATGCCGCCGCCTTCGAGCATGAGCAGTCCGTGCTCCATGATGTGCATTTCAACCATGCTCAGCGCGGCGCCCGGCTCGTAGACCATGGTGTTGACAGCAAAATCGAAGGTCGCGGCATCGGGAAGGAGGCATTTCACTTGCAGACTCGCGTCGTCGTTCAGCGCTTGCGCGGTGACGGCATCCTCGCTCGAAATAATCGCGCGCTGTGCGTTCGTCGAAGCAAGCGGCTGGTACGGTTTTTCGATCACTTCCACGCGGCTTGCTTGCTTCGCAATCACGCGATGAAGAGCCCCTTCCGGCAGATACGCGTAGCCGCGCGCGCCCAATTCGTTCTTGCGGCCGTCGGCCTCCAGTTGAATTTGACCGTCGAGCACGTAGAGAAATCGCTGCGCGGCCGCCGCGCCAAGTTCCCCGCCGGACTCGAATTCGGCGGTGTACTGGGCGAACTTCGCACCGACCGCAGGGCCCGCATGAACCACGGCAACACACGATTTCATGCCGGGCAGCGTGGTTCGTACGAATGTGTCCGGCGTCAGGAGAAGATGATTCTGTTTTTGAGCGCTTCGCGTTTGACCAAGATTATGCACGGCACATCCTTTTTTGAAATTCCGAGGAGTTCGCAAGTTGATCGAGCAAGAGCAAACCGCATTCCAGCGCTTTCGCGACGTCTTCCACTTCGACGGATTCGGCAGGGTCGTGACTGATTCCGCCGGGAGAGCGCAGAGAAATCATCGCGGCCGGCATCTTTGCGGCGAGGATCATCGCGTCGTGGCCTGCGCCGCTGACCATGCGATGGGGTTCGCAGCCGATTCCGCAAATCACATCTTCGATTTGCGAACTGAGAAAGGGATCCATCATGACGGCGTTCTGGCTCATCAGTGTTTTTCTGCCGAGCGTCAACCCACGGCGCGCGGAGATTTCTTCCGCCAGTTGGATCAGAATATCCGCAGCGCGGTCGCGCAAGTCGTCGGTTTTGTGGCGGACGTCCAAAGTGACACGCGCTTCGCCGGGGATCACGTTGACAGCGCCGGGCTTTGCTTCGATACATCCCACGGTGGCCACCAGGCCGGCATGATTTTGCGCGGTGCGCTCGACGGCGACGATCCACTCCGCAGCGGCGGCGAGCGCATCGTGGCGAAGATGCATTGGCGTTGTGCCGGCATGATTCGCGCGGCCCGCGAAGGTAAGCTCCATGCGTGTTTGTGCGGCGATGGCCTCGACGACCCCCAGAGGTCGACCAAGCGATTCCAGAACCGGGCCTTGCTCGATGTGAAATTCAAGCCAGGCGAGCGCGTCTTCGCTTGCGGCGGCCAAAGGAATCTCAGAAGGATTCAAGCCGAAGTTCTCGATGGCTTCGCGAACGGAAATTCCGTTTGCGTCGCGGCGACCCAGAAGTTCTTCATCGAGCGTGCCGGCGACGGCGCGGCTGCCGATGAACGGCATCCCGAATCGGACGCCTTCTTCTTCGGAGAAACCAATCACTTCGACGGCGAACGGAAGGCGGCGGCTTTCGAGAGATTCGACGAGCGCCACGGCGAGAAGAACGCCAAGAACGCCATCGTAGGCACCGGCATTCGGAACCGTATCGAGGTGCGAGCCGAGGAGAAGGCGCGGGGCTGCCGCCTGCAAAGCGGGGTAGAGACCGCGCAGATTCCCCGCTGCGTCAATGCTCATTTCGGCTCCTGCCGCTCGCAGCCAGTTGCTGATTTCGCGATGACAGTCGCGCATCGGCTCGGAAAGAAACGTGCGGCGTGTGCTGCCGGCGTCTTCCGAAAAAGACGCAAGCAACTTGCAGCGAGCGATAACTTCCTGCGCGCGAGCGGCCGCGTTTTCTCTGGCGGACACGAGGCTCTACCCTTTCCGTTGAAGGCGCGCCTCGATGTAGCCATGCGGCTCGTCGATGGGCACGAAGATCTCGTTGGGGTTGTCCTGGCCAAAGCGGGAAAGATCGGCCAAAAGATAGTGTTTGTTGGGCATGGTCAATTCGATGTCTTCGATTTCAGCGACCTGGGCAATCGCGGCTTCGCCCATGGCGTAAAGAGTGTGCTGCACGGATTTGCTGGCGTGGCCCCCAAACACTTCGAGCAAAACTTCGCGAATGCGGACACGCAAGTTGGCAAACGGCGCGCTGGACGACGCATAGCTCCAGCGTGCGCGCACGGAAGTCGCAAGCAAGCGGTCGGAGGATTCGGGAAGCGTGGTCAACGAATCTTTCTGGAAGCCCGTGAATTCCGAATTCGCCGTTTTCAGGATGACGAGATTATCGAGCCCGGAGCGAATCGCCGGCGGCCCGCTTCTCGCGGCGGCAATGTCGGCGGTTTGTAGCTCTGCGCTCGATTGGATGAACGCGGAAGGATGCTGTTTTCCCGCAGTGCCGAGAGGCTTCCATCCTTTTTCGGAGAGCGTGATGTGCGCGGAAGAGACTTGCGGGTTGCGGTCAAGAAAAAAGGCGGCCAGTTCCTTGCCAAAATCTTCGATGCATTCGGACGAAGATTTTCTCGCGAGCGAATAGACAGTATTCTTCATCGTATCGGTGGGCAGAATTTTGCTGTTATCGCCGGAGACAAAACAGGACTCGAAATCTCCTTCGAGGAGGATCTCGACGGTCCACTCGCGGAAATCGTGTTGGCCGCCATGCCGCTTGAGTTTCGCAAGGCGAACGCGCGATTTGCCATAGCGATTTTCGGCCAGAGTCGTCATGGCTCAGCTTCCCCGATACGTCGTGTAACCATGCGGGCTGAGGAGCAGCGGAACATGGAAGTGGGATTCGCCGTCCTGCACCTGAAAGGTAATTTCCACGACCGGATAGAAACCCTGGACCTTTTGCGCGAGATGATATGTGGAGGTGTCAAAGATCAGGCGGTACGTACCGGCGAGCAGCGTTTCTTCCTCGGGCAGGAGTTGCGCGCAGCGGCCGTCGGCGTCGGTGCACGAAGAACCGAGAAGGCGCCAGCCACCCGCGGCTTCCAGACGCTCGAGGCGTACGGGGACATCCTTGGCGGGTTTGCCGAGGGCGACGTCGAGCACGTGCGTTGAAATACGGTTCATGTGGAAAGCCATTTCTTCAAGCGGAGCTCCCCGATTTGCCTTTGCTGTTCGGCGGCTTCGCGAAATTCCGTTGCATCGTCATTTTGCAAGCGACGGCGAAGAATATCCAGAATTTCCGGCGCGGACTTTCCTGTGGCACACACGATGAAAATGCGTTGGAAACGCGCTTCATACGCGTGGTTCCCCTCGGCAAGAGCGAGCTTCACGTCTTCCTCGGCTGCACCTATTTTGCATTGTTCTTCGCCGGACCAGGAGGCGGAACGCACCGATGCGAGAGCGGGAGCTGGCGATTCGCCGATACGCGGGTGGCTGCGAAAGACCTCGAGCCAATCGGATTCCGAAAGGCTTGCACAGATTTGATCGGAGGCTTGCAGCAAGGAGTTTTCGTCGAAAACAGGCCTCCGGGCGGCCAGTTCGCGCGCCCAAGTTTCGGAACCAAAGCAAGGGAGAATTTCCCGCGCAGCGTTTTCGGGAAAGAGAGCGTTCCACCGGCTCAAATTGCTGGCAACGCGTTGCTCGTGCAGGCGCGACGCCCCCAGCAGACTGAGAAATTCCGCCACGAGATTCCCAGCGACGGCGGCGCGATAGCGGGCGGTGGAGCGGATGTCGTCAATCGGCCGGACTTCCGCAGCGGCCGCTTGGCGCGCCAAAACGAGAAGCTGCGGATCGATTCGCCTCCCCACTATGATTCGCTCCGTTTCGGCCATGCGAAGCGGGATCGGCGCAACGCTGCCCATCGCCAGGCGAACATCTTCGACAACGCCGTTCGCGAGCCGCCCCAGCGCGGCGAGGCAGACCTTGGCGATGGCCTGGGCGTTGCGAGCGCCGACTTTGCGCGCATGGGCGAAGTGCGACGAAAACTTCTTCTCCAACCGGATGGAACGAATCAACTCATCGGGCGCGAGCTGCGTTTTGCGATAGCCGAGATGGACATTCGCGTAAGGCACGCGACGCTCGCCACGCGCGGAAATCAAAATGAGCTCCGCACCGTAGACGAGAAGCGCGGGCAAGGAGTCCGCAGCGGGAGAAGCGTTCACGATGTTGCCGCCGAGGGTGCCGCGATTTTGGTTGGCAATGCCGCCGGTCCAGCTTGCGGCACTCGAAAGCAACGGAAATTCCTCGAGGATGGTTTTGTTTTCGCGCAGATCGGTGTAGGTGCAGCCGGCGCCGATTTCGATTTCGGCGGGCGAATCCTGAATACTGCGAAGCTCCGGAAGATTCCAGATGCTAACGAGCTTTCGCGCGGGGAGTTTTCCCGCGGAAAATTGAACCATGACGTCCGTCCCGCCGGCGATGGGGAGCCAAGCGCCAGGCTGCTCGGCGAGAAGCGACAACACGGCGGGCAGGGTTCGGGGCGAAACGAGTGCAAACTCTGCGGGATGAGACCTCAACTCGAGGCTCCACGGCCGGCGGCCTCGACAACAGCTTCGACAATTTGCATGTAGCCGGTGCAGCGGCAAAGATTGCCGGATAATCCTTCGCGAATTTCCTCGAGACTAGGGTGGGGCTTCTTGCTCAGAAGATGATGGGCGGCGAGGATCATGCCCGGCGTGCAGATGCCGCATTGCGCGCCGCCACAATCGAGAAAAGCCTGCTGCAAGTTTTGTAAACGGTCACCGCGAGCCAAGCCCTCGATGGTGACAATGTTCGTGCCATCGGCCTGAAGCGCGGGGATGAGACAGCTATTGACGAGTGTTCCATCGAGCAAAACCGAGCAGGAGCCGCACTCGCCTTCGCCGCAACCTTCCTTCGTTCCCGTAAGAGCAAGCTCGATGCGAAGGACGTCGAGGAGCCGTTCCATCGGATAGACGTGAAGCGTGTGCTGCTTGCCATTGACCGTGACAGAGATTTCACATTTCGATGAAGATTGAGTGGAAACGCTCATGGACGCGCACCGTGCGTTGAGGACACTGCTTCAAATTCTGCGAGGCCGGAAGTTCCGGCGAAAATATCTTCGGGAAGAAGAGGAATTGCGTTGAAGGGAACATGCAGCGCGTCCTCGACCGCGTTGATGATGGCGGGAGCGGGGCCATCCATGGGGAGTTCACCAATTCCTTTGGCGCCATATGCTCCGTGAACGTTGCCGTGCTCCTCAAAATAGACGCGAATGGGCGGAAGATCGGCGGAAGTCGGCATGATGTAATTAGTCATTTGGCCGTTCTGCATGCGGCCGCGATGCCAAACAATTTTTTCGTAGAGCGCAAAACCGATGGCTTGCGCGATGCCGCCAATAATCTGGCCCTTGGCGAGAATGGGATGGAGAACTTTTCCAATTTCCTGGAGCGCAACGAAGTCTTCGACGGTGACGCTGTAGGTCGTGAGATCGACGGCGACTTCCGCGACATATACGGCCCAAGCAAAGGCAGCGTAGGCAGAGCCGCGATAGGTTCCATCGTCCCAAACGATGTTTTCGGGCTGCTCGTATTGCGCCAAGCTGCGGAATTTTCCGTGCTTTGCGACGTAGGCGCGGCAAGCGGCGCGAAATTCTTCAGGTGAATAAGATTCGGCGAGCATGCCTCCGGCGATGAGTGTTTTTCGAATGCCAGCCGCGGCGGAATGGACGAGCTTGCCAACGACCATGACAGTGCGTGAAGCGACAGTAGGGCCGCTGTTCGGAACTTCCTGCGTATCGGGCTGAGCGATGGAGACGTCTTCATAGCGCAGACCGAGGGCTTCGGCGGCGATTTGGCAGAGGACGGTGTTGGTGCCCTGGCCGAACTCGGTGCTGGAGACGAGAACGCGAACGCCGCCGTCCACACAAGCTTCGACGCCAACGACGGAGCCGAGATAGCGTTCGCCAGAGCCAGTGAATCCGGCGCCGTGGAGGAATGCGGCGATGCCAATTCCTTTCTTGATGCTGGATTGCGGATTTTCGAGCGCGAACTTTTCTTTTTTGGCGCGATAGCTGGAAAGATCAAGGGCGCGGTCGAGAAGTTTCGGCAGATCGATATTTTCCTCGATGATTTGGCCGGTGGTCGTGGTCTGTCCAGGTTGGAGAAGATTCCGGCGGCGAATTTCGACGGGAGAGACGCCGACGACTTGAGCGATGCGGTCCATGTGGCGCTCGAGAGCGAAGAGAGACTGCGGCGCGCCAAATCCCCGGAACGCGCCATGCGGTGGAGTATTTGTGGCGACCGCTTTTGCGCGAATGCGCACACTGGGCCAGTAGTAGGCGCCGCCGGCATGGATGGCGCCGCGCGAAAGGACCACCGGCGAGAGAGTCTTGTAAGCGCCGCCATCGAGCGCGAAATCGATTTCGCCGCCAAGGATTTTGCCGTCTTTGCCGACGGCGGTGCGATGACGCGTGCGCGAAGGATGACGCTTGGTGGTGGCCACCATATCTTCCATGCGGTCGTAATTCATCTTGACGGGCTTGCCGGATTTTCGCGCGAGGAGCGCGGCGTGAGCGGCGATCATGGATGGATATTCTTCTTTGCCGCCGAAAGCGCCACCGGTTTCCATCTGCACGACGCGCACGCGGTCCGCGGTAAGCGCGAAGAGTTTCATGAGGGCTTTGTGGACGTAATAGGGGCATTGGAGCGAGCCCCAGACGGTAAGACCGTGCTGCGGGTCGAAGGTGGCAATCATTCCGTTGTTTTCGATGTAGAGCTGTTCCTGCGCGCCGGTCGCGTACTCGCCCTCAACGATAAAGTGCGCATTTTCGAATACAGAATCGACATCGCCCTTTTCAATCAGGTAGGTTTTGAAGACGTTGTCCTCGCCCCAGATGATTTGCCAGCGGCTTTCGCTTTCTTGCATGGTAAAGATCGCGGGGAGCGGATCGTATTCAATGGAAACGGCTTCGACGGCTTTGGGGAGAAGATGGCGGTCGGGATGCGCCAGAAGAAGAATCGGCTCCTCGGGATGATTGACAACGCCATCGGCGAGACAAGGCTGGTCGTCTTCGATGAGGGTGATGCAGTTAGCTCCGGGAATGTCCTTGGACGAGACGATGACAAACTCGTTCCAGTCGATTCCGGGGCCGAAGCTGATGTTTTTGATTTTGCCGTGAGGAACGCGGCTGCGCACGGTGGCGCCGAAGAGCATGTCCGGCAAAACCATATCATCGACGTAGCGCGCGTGTCCTGTGACTTTGCCGGCGCCCTCCATGCGAGGAACAGAAGTGCCGACGATGGGAGAGTTCTTCATCGGGATCGAGAGCCATCCAGCGTTTCACGGGAGATGGCTTGCTGCTCCTAGTGTATGCCAGACGAATCGAATTTTTGCGAAAGGAAGAGTTGCCGACGTTTTGGGGCGAGGACGAACTAGGGACGATGCTCTCTGCCCATCGGAGCGCTGGGAAATTCGCCGTTGCGGAAAATAGGTACGCCGCGAAGATAGGTGGCTTTCACAACGCCGCGAAGTTTTTCTCCGAGGTATGGAGAAATCGGATGGCGGAAATGGAGACGATCCGGAGTGACGACGAACTCGGCGTCGGGATCGAAAATGACAAAGTCAGCGTCATAGCCGGGCGCGATGCGGCCTTTCGTGCGCGCGCAGCCAGCAAGATCGGCGGGAGCTGCGGCCATCCAGAGAGCGACGTCATCGAGAGAAAAACCGCGGCGAATGGCTTCGGTGTGAATGACAGGCAGGGCAACGGAGAGGCTGGCAATGCCGCCCCACGCGGTCTGGAAGTTCCCTTCGGCAATGCGTTTCATTTCAGGCGGGCAGGGAGAATGGTCGGTGACGATGAAGTCGATAAGGCCATCGCGAAGGCCTTGCCAAAGCTGGTCGCAATTTTCGCGGCTGCGAATCGGTGGAGCGCATTTGAAGAGCGTCGCTTTATCGGGAATGGTTTCGGCGTCGAAATGCAAATAATGAGGACAGGTTTCGACGGTTACAGGGAGGCCGTCCGAACGCGCAGCACGCAGGTCTGAGAGCGCGGAGGCGGCCGAGAGATGGACGATGTGCAAACGGAATTTGTACTCGCGGCAGAGGGAAAGAAGCAGGCGAATGGCAAAGAGTTCGGCGGCTTCGGGGCGCGATTGCAAATAGGTTTGATAGATGGACCAATCCGCACGCGACAAACGTTCCGTGGCGGAGTCGATGGGACCCGGGAGCTCGGCGTGAACGAGGAGCGGCAACCCGCTGCGAGCAACGTGGGGCAGAGCGGCGCGCAGTTGCTGCTCGTCGACCATGGTGAAGCCGTCGATGCCGGGATGCACGAGAAAACATTTGAAGCCGGGAACGCCTGCCTTGGCGAGCGGCTCGATGTCGCGCGGATTGTTCGAGACGACGCCGCCCCATGCGAGCCAGTCGACCCGGCAGCGATTTTGTGCGGCTGCGCGCTTGGCGTCGAGAGCGGCAACGTTGGTCGTGGCAGGCAAACAATTGAGAGGCATGTCAACGAGGAGAGTGTAACCACCCGCGGCGGCGGCGCGCGTAGCGGTCTCGAATCCTTCCCAATGCGCGCGGCCGGGATCGTTGATGTGAACATGGGAATCGACGAGGCCGGGGAGAAGCACGGCATCACCAAAATCTTCGCGAGGGATTTCCGCCGGGATTTCACCGGTAGAGACGACGTCGCGGATGCGGCCGTCTTCGACAAGAAGCGCGGCGGGGCGCACGCCACCCGTGGTCACGACACGGCGAGAGAGGTAAGCGCGTAAGTTCATGGGCGTTTGGGCACGCGCAGAGTATCTCGCGCGAGTTCGAGCCGAGGGTAGACTGAACCGGCTGGCATTTCAAGCCGCGAGGATCGAACGTTCGAAACGAAAAGAGTGATAGGCGCGAGATTCGCGGGCATATACTTTCAGCGATGAGCAATGTTTTCATGGCGCGCGCGATTCAACTCTCGATTGAGAGCGTTCAATCGGGGCGGGGTGGACCGTTCGGCGCGGTGATTGTGCAGGGCGGACAAATCATCGCGGAGGGCGCGAACCGCGTGACATCCACGAATGACCCCACGGCGCATGCGGAAATATTGGCGATACGGCAGGCCTGCGAAAAACTGGGCGCGTTCGAACTGAGGGAGTGCGAACTGTATACGTCGTGCGAGCCGTGCCCTATGTGCCTGGGAGCGATTTATTGGGCGAGGCTTGCGCGCATCTATTTCGCAAACACCGCGGAAGACGCGGCGAGAATCGGATTCGACGACTCATTTATTTACGGCCAATTGCAGCGCCCGCATGCGCAGCGGCGGATCCCAGCGATTCAGATGATGCGGGAAGAAGCTCTGAAAGGATTTACGGCGTGGACGGCGAAAAGCGACAAGACTAGATATTGATGGCCGGGACGCAACTGCGATCCCTGCCGGGCGCGACCTATTCTTCGATTTTGTATTCCTCGATCTTGTTGTAGAGCAGGCGGCGATTGATTTGCAGCTTGTTGGCGGCTTCCGATTTGTTGCCACCTGATTCCTTCATGGCCTTCTGGATCAGACGTTTCTCGAGCTCGGCGATGGATTTGTGGAACGGCAGAGAGAGCAAGTCCATCTCCAGCTCGTGGGCGCTATGGTCGTCATTGCGCTGAGCTCTTGCGGGAAGATGCTCGGGCATCACGACGCGGCCGCGCGCCATTAGAACGGCGCGTTCGACCATGTTCTCCAGCTCGCGGACGTTGCCGGGATAAAAATAGTTCTGAAGCAAGAGAATTGCCTCGTCGGAGAAACCAACCGTGGGGAGCCCGTTCTTGTCGCAATAGAGCCGCAAGAAATGCTCGGCAAGGGGAACAATGTCCGAGCGCCGCTCGCGAAGCGGCGGAATGGGAATGCGCACCACATTCAATCGATAGAAGAGGTCCTCGCGGAAGACTTTCTCGCGAACGGAAGCCTCGAGGTCGCGATTGGTAGCGGCGAGCACACGAAAATTGCCGCGAATGGTTTCCGTGCCGCCAACTCGTTCGAAGGTGTGCTCCTGCAGGACGCGCAAAAGCTTCGATTGAAGACCGGGGGACAACTCGCCGATCTCGTCGAGAAAAATCGTCCCTCCGTCGGCCATCTCGAAACGGCCGATTTTGCGACCGACCGCGCCGGTGAAGGCGCCGCGCTCGTGCCCGAAGAGCTCCGTCTCCAGAAGAGTGTCCGGGAGTGCCGCGCAATTTACGACGACGAACGGCTTGTTCTTGCGCTGGCTATAGCTGTGAATCGCTTCGGCAACTAACTCCTTGCCGGTGCCGGATTCACCGCAGATGAGAACGGTCGAGTCGGTTTCGGCAACTTTGCCGATGAGGATAAATACATTGAGCATAGGGCCGCTCGAACCGATAAGCCTGCCCGATGCGGAGACATGGGGCTGCCCGCCTTGGGCACGCAAGCGGACGACTTCCCGGTTCAGCGAAGAATGCTCCAGAGCTCGCTCGGCGGCCAAGACGATTTCATCGAGGTCGAACGGCTTGGTCACAAAATCGTATGCGCCCAAACGAACAGCCTCGATGGCGCTATGGCTTGAACCGAACGCGGTGATGACGATGATGGGTATGGCTGCCAAACGCGGATCGCTGCGTAAATGCCGGAGAAGCTCTTCGCCGCCCATTCGCGGCATTTTCCAATCGCTGAAGATGAGGTCCGGAGTGGTGTCGCGCAGGAGCTCGACGGCCGATGCGCCATCTTCCGCTTCCAAAATGGAATATCCGCGGGCACTGAGAATTTCGGCGAGCGTCTTGCGAAGGTTAGCTTCGTCGTCGACGAGTAGAATTGCCGCGCTCATCTGATGTCGGCTCCGGAATCAACGACTCGCAGGTCAAACGTGCGCCGCGGGAATCGTGATGCGAACGCTGGTTCCGCGGCCTTCCTCGCTGTCCACTTGAATTTCGCCCCCATGAGCCTGCACGAGTTCGTGGCAAATGGAAAGACCAAGTCCGGTTCCAGACGGCTTTGTTGTGAAAAACGGGTCGAATACATGACGCACGACGGAAGCGGTCATGCCCTTCCCCGTATCGCGGAACTCAACGCAGACGCCGCGGGTATCCTTGGACGCGCCAGGGCGCGAGGCCAGAGTGACGGAAAGAGTTCCGCCGCCGTCGGACATCGCTTCGATGGCGTTCTGGATGACGTTGTCAAACACTTGCGCCATGCGGTCCTTGTCCAATTTCAGCGAGACATTGTTTCGCGGCAGTTCCGTGCTGAGCGTGACGCCGCGCCGCTGGGCCCACTCGCGAAACGATTCCATACGTTCTTCGACTAGGTTGCGCAAATCGGCCGGCTCACAATGGAGTTGAACGGGACGCGCGAAATTGAGCAGGCGATTCACCATGCCATTGAGCCGCTCAATTTCTTCGAGGGCTACGGCGCACGATTCCTTGACGTGAGGATTATCCGTATCGCGGCGGCACATCTGGACTCGGAGCCGGATCGTTGCGAGGGGATTGCGGACTTCGTGTGCCACGCCGGCGACGAGACGGCCCAAGCTCGCGAGCCGCTCGGAGTGCCTGAGCTGGGCCTCAATGTGTTTCTCTCTCTCCATGTTTTCTTTGAGAGAGATTCCCAAACGGTTGATTGCTTGGGAGATTCGCTGGATTTCTTCAGGATCGCTTTTGGAATCAATCTGGGCGGCGAGGTTCTGTTCGAGCCCACGCAAGGCTCCTTCAATTTTTCGCACACCGCCTTGCAAGTTATGAATCACAAGCAAAGTCAAAAGGACGCTGGCAAGCGCCGCGATACCAAGCCCTACCGTGATGAGGTAGGCGCGAAATCGGTTCGCGCCGGGGAGCACGCTAATCCGTTTCATCGTCCAAGCACTGCCGATCACGGCGTAGCCGTCGCGAATGGGAACCGCTTCGATCAGAGTGATGCTGGAAGCATTGGCCAAAAGTTTTTCCGAAGGTTGATGGGTGTTTACCGCGCCACGGACTGCGTCCAAGATGTCCGCACGCTGGTCAGGGGACAAGTCTTCGTAGGGGGGATTCGCCGGAGATGCTTCGGGGACCGAGAAGGTATCTCCAAGCAACGCGTCACTTGCCGTGGCGTAGAATCCACCTCTCACGCCGTCGACATTCTGCAACACAACGCGGCTCAAAAGCGCCAGCACTTCCCGAGACGAGGCAGCGGCGGGATTGTTCAGCGGAGCCAATTCCTTGTTTTGGCGAGAGAATTCCGCTTTATCGTCGTATTCGCGCGCCAGGTTTTGCGTGATGGCGACGAGCTGCTTCTTTTCGCCGCTTAGAACAGCGGATTTTGTGTAGCGCAGCGTTGCGAATGCGGCGAACAGAACAGAGAGAAAGAGAACAAAGACAAGAGTCCCCAAGAGCGCGATCTGCCAGCGGAAACTCAGTCTCGAGAGCGGGAGCCTCGACACCAGCGTGTCACCCCTTTCCTCTCGGTCTATCATAGCAATTCCATTGTCGGGCCAACCTCTTGAACGAAATCGATTCCGTTTGTGACAACCAATCAGGCGAAGAACAGGAAGTAGGCGGCACTTATTCCAAAAAGCACGGAAAATCGTAAGACGGCGTATGCGGAGATCTTAAACATGTCTGCCTCCCCGGGGCGCGACCGCGGGGTTCGTGCGGCCGCGCGGACACAAAGCGGAGGTACTCACTGCATGCCGAATTCCACGTTGTGGGCTCGATGCGCGCTTGCGCTAAGTCCTTTTGTTCTGCGGCAAAGCGGGCGGTGGCCTGGACGAAGCGGCAATTTCAACGAAGAATGAGCAGAGAGCGAACACAGCCTGTGAAAAAACCGAACGGCCAGAATGCCGAGGGCACGTTTCCGAAGGCAAGCTCAAGCCCACAGCCATAAGAGCGGCTGCACGTTTGGGTGGAATATGCTGAAACAGCACAGGAACCGTAAAAAAAGAGAACATCTCCAGGAATGCGAAGACGCACTCCTTGGGAGTCGATTTGTTCTCGCGGCCGCGACGCGCGAGCACCCCGGCGCTCGTTCGAGCGTTAATGGCCATCTTTTCTGTTTCTTACGCGTGGCTCTCTCCCATTCTCGCTGTTTGCTTTATATGACAGCGCGGAGGCATGGTTGCGGCAGGATTACCCGCCAAGATGGAATGCGAACTGCATTCTGTAGGTGGAGATCAGACGGCGAGTCATTCAGGCCGGATACGGGAGTGATGCCTTACTTCGCGACCGCCCGGATTTCCATCAGGAATCTAATCTCGGATTCGCTCCAGCAGAGGAAGCGCAAGATCACAGCATCTTCTGGCTCTGATTGTTTGTCTAATCAATAGAATAACGCAATGCTGCGAAGCCTCTGACGGATGCATCCCAAGAACTTTGCAGCATTCAGGGTGAAAAACGGTTCGCACAGGTGAGGCGCCGTGACACCCGCGCTTCAAACCTAGATCGCCTGCAGTTGAAAGAGCTGGGACGAGCAACGCCATGGATGGGAGTAAAGTAGCTCATGAGTCCAGGAGGCCCGCATGACTGAGCGCTTGTTAAGCCCCGCAAGTTTGGAGCAATTGCGCCGGCTGAGCACTTGCGTCGTGGCAAGCACGGTGGAAACTTTTCGAGTGCGCCTGCCGAATACGGGATTCGCGGATTCCAGCATTCACTGCATTTTCAAGGACCGATTGCCCACGGTGGGTTACGCTGCTACGGCCCGGATTCGAAGCACGAGCCCTCCGATGGAAGGCCGCGGCTACTACTATGAGCGGACCGACTGGTGGAATCACATTCTCAGCATCCCAGCCCCGCGAGTTGTCGTAATCGAGGACGTGGACACTCCGGCGGGCCTGGGCGCGTTCATCGGCGAGGTGAATGCAAATATTCTTCTGGCGCTGGGATGCGCGGGGCTGGTGACGAACGGATCGGTACGGGACCTCGAGCAAGTGCGGTTGACGGGACTTCAGATGTTTGCAGGAAGCGTTTCCGTATCCCATGCATACGCGCACGTGTTCGACTTTGGATGTCCGGTCGAGATTGGTGGCTTGAAAATCCAGCCCGGTGATCTGATCCATGGTGATCGCCACGGAGTACAGACAGTTCCCCTGGAAATCGCGGAGAAGGTTCCCGCCGAAGCGCACAACATTTTGCATAGAAGGCAGCGTCTGATTGGAATATGCCGCGCAAGCAACTTCTCGGTGGAAAAACTTCGCAAGGCTATCCAAGAACCGGGATCAATACCATGAGAAACGAAAAAGACCTTCCGACGGATTCAGAGTTAATGCCGAGGGAAGAAATGACGGTGAGCGCAGCAGGGCCATTGCCGAATTGGAGCGTACGTTCGCGAAATGGACTCGGGAGGTGGGCGATGCTTGGACTGGCGGCAGCGCTCACCGGCGGGTGCGGCTCGACGGATGCGGCCAAGAAGGAAAACGCCGCGAATGCGCCGCCTGCCGCGGTGGTCCGCGTGATGCGCACAGACCTTGTCGACACTCTGCAAATCGATTCGGAGTTCAAGCCGTTTCAGGAGGTCAACGTCTACGCAAAGGTTTCGGGATATATCCAGAAACTCGATGTGGATTGGGGCTCGCACGTGCGGCGAGGGCAGGTGCTGGCCGTACTCGAAATTCCAGAGTTGCAACAGCAATTGGAGGTCGATCAAGCGGCGGTGCTGCGCAGCGAGCAGGATTTGGAGCGCGCACGAGAGGATTTGAGCCAGGCCGAATCCAAGTACGCGGTTGCGGATTTGACGTACAAACGGCTGAACACGGTGCTCCAGACGAGGCCGGGGCTTGTGGCGCAAGAAGAAGTGGACGTCGCCAACGGAAAAGACCTGGAGGCCAAGGCAGGTGCTTCGGGTGCGAAGGCCGCCGTTTCCGCGGCGCAGCAAGCATTGGCGATGAGCAAGGCTTCGCTTGAGAAAGACAAGGCGCTCTACTCTTATTCTCGAATCACAGCGCCGTTCGATGGAGTGGTGACGGAAATTGACGCCTACGGCGGTGCTCTTTTGCCCGCGGGAACTTCCTCGAACAAAGGCGATCAAGCACTCTGCCATCTTTCGGAGAACGACCTTCTGAGGCTGGTCATTCCGGTTCCGGAGCGCGCCGTGAGCGACATTCATCTCGGCGAAAGCGTGGATGTGGTGGTTTCGAACAACAACCAGACGTTCCAAGGAAAA
This sequence comes from Candidatus Acidiferrum sp., assembly GCA_049641765.1. GTDB lineage: Bacteria > Acidobacteriota > Terriglobia > Acidiferrales > UBA7541 > Acidiferrum. The sequence continues at coordinate 26,459 of JBAQJX010000024.1, read as the reverse complement.
ATCGCGCGCTTCGCGGATTCGATCGACACGCAAGTTCGCACCATGCACACGGAAATTGACGTTCCCAATCCGAAATATCAACTCGTTCCTGGAATGTACGCGAGCGTGCGTATTCCACTGCGCTCTGAGAAGGGCGTGCTCACAGTGCCACCGCAAGCAGTGCAGAGCGCCGGCGGGACGCGCGGAAGCGTACTCATCGTAAACGCGGAGTCAAGAATCGAACGGCGTGACGTCACGCTGGGCCTGCAAACGGCAACAGAAACAGAAATCGTTTCGGGGCTTCAACAAAACGAGATGGTTATCTTCGGCGAACAATCTCAATACAAGCCAGGCCAACTGGTGGCGCCCAAAGTCATAGCGCCCGCAGAAATGGAGTAAGCGTTTCATGTCCTCGTTTTCCCTCCGGCACCCTTATTTTATCGTCGTCATCTGCCTCTTCGTTTGCGTTCTCGGATTCACCGCAGTGGCGCAAATGCCGGTGGACATGTTCCCACCGATCAACATTCCCGTGGTGATGGTAGCGACGTTTTATAGCGGGATGCCTCCTCAACAAATCGAGGCAGACATCACCGACACCTTCGAACGCTTTTTTACGCTGGGCAGCGGCATCGACCACATGGAGTCGCGCTCGATGTCCGGCGTCAGCCTCATCAAGATTTATTTTCAACCGGGCACCGATGCAAACGCGGACGTTACGCAAATTTCCAATCTTGCGATGGCCGACTTGCGGCGTCTCCCGCAAGGGACCTTGCCTCCCGTCGTGATGAGCATGGACGCGTCCAACCTTCCAGTTTGCCTTTTGACCGTCGAAGGAAAAGGACTGAGCGAGACGCAGCTTCATGATTATTTGCAGTTCGCGATTCGCAACCAAATCGCGGGCGTGCCGGGCGCGACTGTTCCGCCTCCCTACGGAGGGCGATACCGCCAAATCATGGTTTACGTCGACCCTCTGAAATTACAGGCGCACGAGCTCAGCCCAATGGATATCGTGCGCGCCACGGACGCTTCCAATTTGATCTTGCCGGCCGGTGACGTTCGCATCGGCTCGATGGACTACAACCTCTATACGAATGCCCAAGTTCCAAGTGCGGAGGCGTTGAATCAACTTCCGCTCAAAACGGAAGGACAAAGCTCGGTGTTCGTCTCGGACGTTGGCAAAGCCGTGGACGGGGCGGCGTTGCAATACAACATCGTTCGGGTCAACGGGCAGCGCTCGGTTTACGTGCCCATCCTGAAGCAAGGTGGAAACACAAACACGATCGCGGTTGTAAACGGCATTCGGCAAGCCATCAAAACGCTGCGCGATATTCCGTCGCAACTGAAAACGCACGTCGTGTTTGACCAGTCGCTGTTCGTCAAGCAGGCCATTTCGACGGTGCTTCGCGAAGGCGGCGCGGGCCTCTGCCTGACGGCCGTGATGATTCTGATCTTCCTCGGAAGCCCTCGCGCGACTGCGGCCGTTTTTCTCTCGATCCCGCTTTCCGTTATGGCAACCTTTTTCTTTCTGCACACCGGCGACCAGACCGTCAACAGCATGGTGCTCAGCGGATTGGCGCTCGCTTTTTCGCGCTTGATCGATAACTCCGTCGTCGTGCTGGAAAATATATTTCGGCACCTGGAGCTTGGCGAAACACCGATGGTGGCCGCGGAAAAAGGCGCCAACGAAGTAGGCTTGGCCGTGCTGGCCATCACGCTTGTCACCGTCGTCGTCTTTTTCCCAGTGACGCTTCTTTTCGGTGTCAGCAAATTCTTGTTTACCGCGCTTGCGCTCGGTGTGGTGATTTCGTTGTTCGCTTCCTACTTCGTGGCCGTGTCCGTCGTGCCGCTTTATTGCGCTCGCGTCTTGAAGAACATCGTGCACCACGGGGAGGGGCTCGAAGCGAAAGCGAAATCCTGGACGGTGCGGTTTCACGAGGGTTTTAACGCGCGATTCGAACAGATGCTCGAAGTCTACGACCGCTGGGTGCAAAAAGCGCTCAACCACTCGAGGGTCGTCGTTGTCGGCTTCCTGGGAGTGTTCGCGTTGAGTTTTCTTCTCTATCCCCTCGTGGGGCTCTCTTTCTTTCCGCGCACGGACGCGGGCCAATTCGTCATCAACGTGAAAGCTCCCACGGGCACGCGCCTGGAAGTCACCGAAGCCTACGTGAAAAAAGTAGAGGACATTGTCCGCCAAACGGTACCGGCGGATGAGCTGAATTCGATTGTCTCCAACATCGGCATCATGTCTGACCTTTCTGCGCTCTCCACACCGAACTCGGCGATGCACACCGCGTTCGTTCAAGTCGGCCTCAAGGAAGATCATCGCGTGAGCAGCTTCACTTATATGGCCGAGGTTCGCAAGAAAGTGGAAACGGAGCTTCCCGAGTTGCGGACTTATTTTCAATCCGGAGGACTCGTGGACGCGGTGCTGAATCAAGGCATGCCTGCGCCGATCGACGTTCAAGTCAGCGGCATGGATTTGCACGCTGCCGATAAAATTGCACTCGACCTGGCACGGCAATTCCAGGCTCTTCACGGCGTGTCGGACATTTACATTCCGCAAGATATGGACTATCCGGCGCTGCAGGTCAACGTCAATCGCGAACGCGCGAGCCAGCTTGGTTTGAGTCCCAAAGAAGTCGTCGACAATCTCATCACGGCTCTTACTTCGGATGCCATGATCGCGCCGAGTTATTGGGTTGATCCCCGAAGCGGCAACAATTACTTCGTGACCGTACAGTACCCCGAGAACCAAGTGAAGTCTCTGGAGGATTTGAAGGCGATGCCCCTGCGCTCTCCAAATTTGAAAATGACCACGTATCTGAATCAGGTCGCAGACATTACGCAGATTCTCACGCCCACGGAAGTAGATCACTATCAATTGCAACGAACCATCGACGTGTACGTAGCTCCCTCCGGCGAAGATTTGTCCGCGCCCGAAAAAGAGGTTTCGAAGATTGTGGCTGCCACGCAATTGCCCGCGAACATCCGCATCAACATTCGCGGACTCGTGCGGACCATGCAGTCCTCGTTCCGCAGCTTTGGCCTGGGCCTTTTCCTGGCGATTTTGCTGGTCTACCTGGTCCTCGTGGCGCAGTTTTCTTCCTGGCTCGATCCATTCTTGATTATTCTCGCCGTACCGACCGGGCTTGTCGGCGTAATGCTCACGCTGGCTTTCACCGATACCACCTTAAACATTCAATCACTCATGGGCATCGTGATGCTGACCGGCATGGTCGTCTCCAACAGCATTTTGATTGTCGATTTCGCGAATCGCCTGCGCGCGGAAGGCCGCGATGTCCGCGAAGCCGTCGCTCATTCTTGCCGCATTCGCTTGCGGCCGATCCTCATGACCTCTCTTGCAACGATTGTCGGCCTGCTGCCGATGGCGTTGAAGTTCGAAACGGGAAGCGAAGCTTACGCGCCGCTAGCGCGCGTGATTATCGGCGGGTTGCTCGCGTCGGTCATCTTGACGATTTTCGTCGTTCCGGCTGCGTACCTTTTGATCTACCAGCGGCGCGCCGGATCACAAACGCCGGCCCTCCCGGAGGAGGCGCTATGAGTAAGACGCTCAGGCTATGCGCGTTGGCTGCCGCGGCGGCTCTGGCCGCAACCGTCACCTCGGCCCAAAACACGCAAACGCAGACTCTCACTCTGCAGCAAGCGGAACAAATCGCGATTCAGAACCACCCGCTCATTCAAGCGGCCTCAAACCTGGCTTCCGCCGCAAAAGCGCAGGTGACGGAAACGCGCTCCGCCTACTATCCAACGGTCTATGGCAGCCTGACGGGCGTTGATGCGGAAAATAACAGCCGTATTGCCGCGGGGGGACTGAACAATCCAGTCATCTACGATCGTTATGCAAACGGCGTAACGGTGAGCCAGCTTCTCACCGATTTTGGGCGGACGCACGAACTTGTCAAAAGCTCGGACCTTCATGCTCAAGCGCAGCAGCAGAACGTTGTGGCCACGCGCGCCGACGTGTTGCTGCAGGTGGATCAATCCTATTTCGCCGCATTGAAGGCGCAATCCGTGCTCACGGTCGCGGAAGAAACGGTCAAAGCGCGCCAACTGGTCTCCGATCAAATCACCGAGCTCGCGAAAAACAAGATCAAGTCAGATCTGGACGTCAACTTCGCGAATGTAAATTTGGCTCAGGCACAGCTTCTGCTGATCCAAGCGCAAAACGACTTGCGCGCGTCGTACGCAAAGCTCGCGGAGTCTTTGGGCTCCTCCGAATTGACCACGTTTCAATTGAGCGACCAGCCGCTGCCTCCGGCGCCTGCGGGAGACGTTTCGGTCCTCATCCAACAGGCTCTCAGAGATCGGCCCGAGCTTCTCGGCCAGCGCCTCGCGGTCAGTTCGGCCCAGAGCTTTACCACTGCTGAACGCGACTTGAAGCTTCCGACGATTTCCGCGCTTGGAACCGCCGGACTTACTCCGGTTAATGAATCTCCCCTCGCTCCGCGTTACGCTGCCGGCGGTTTCAACGTCAACATCCCCATTTTCAACGGCCATCTGTATGGCGCGCGCGAAACGGAAGCCTCCTCGCGTGCGCAGGCGGAGAGCCAGTATCTTCGGGATCTTCAGAATCAAATCGTCCGCGACGTGCAAACCGCCTGGCTCAACGCCAATGCCGCCTTCCAGCGCCTCTCGGTTACGGACCGCCTGCTTGCCGAGTCCAACCAGGCTCTCAACTTGGCGCAAGGACGCTACAGCCTCGGGCTCAGCTCGATCATCGAGCTGACGCAGGCGGAGTTGAATCAGACGACCGCGCGAATCGAGCAGGCTAGCGCCAAATACGACTACGAAGCACAGTATTCCCTGCTGAATTATCAGCTAGGAGCTTTGCACTAGGGGGACCTGCAGCCAGCCGAAGGGTTGTGGGCGACGGCGCAGGCAGTAAGCGGAACGGATGGCAGGCGTCGGGTACACTTCAAGAACCACGAGTCAAACGGGCCTCAGCGGCCAATTCATCAGCCAAAGGGAAAGACGCGTTCGACCTGCTTGTACCATTCGCCTGAAACGTCCACCGAACTAGCTACACGCCAACTTTGTCCGCCGCCAGATCGGCTCGGGCGAGCGATCCGTTTGGGGCGCTTAAGGCACGTTTCAGAAATTCTTTCACTTCAAAACGGCTTCAATCAACTGCTTGCCTGGAGACGACGGAAGCGCCGAGCTAGGCAGCCCTGGCTTTTGCGTGTGACTTTCGTTCGCAGCAGGCGGTGTGGGGAACGCCGCCGACCAGGCGAACGACAAGCGCAAGACTGCACGACGGGCAGGTGGAAGACCAATCCCCACCGCACGCAGGGCACTTCTTCAAAACTAAATGTGCTCCGTCCAGCGACTTGCCGTCGATGCGGCGGTCCAGGACAAAGCGGCACTTAGGATTGCTACAAATGAAGTAATGATCCATGGGGCCTCCTTGAGGGCCGGATAGATATACTCCTGCAACATTGAAACGTCAATACAGTAGTTATACGTATATAACCTGCGCGGGCATAGGACCGGTGGACGCGTTCCGCGGGCTCTGGGGAAGATACATCGATGGATTGCCGCTCGGCTGCAAGATAGCATCCATCATGTAATTGCTGGTTATTCGCGTAGAATGGGCGCGTCGATACGGAAAAGGGATGTATAGTTTCGTTGCTCTATCCAATAAGAGAAATCAGCAGTCAAAGGATTCGCCCATGAAGAACTGTCGTATATCTAAACCTCTTGCATGGCTTTTTCCCGCCATCGGCCTCTCACTGCTCTTGCTGGCAATGGCCGCAGCGAGTCTGGCTCAAACGCAAACGATCGCAGCCACTCCTCCGATGGGCTGGAATAGCTGGAACCACTTTGCCGGCAAGATTGACGACAGCACCGTACGAGCACAGGCCGACGCCATGGTCTCGAGCGGGATGCGCGACGCGGGATACATTTACATAAACATTGACGATACCTGGCAGGGTGAGCGTGACGCACAAGGCGTTATCCATGCAAACAGTAGATTCCCGGACATGAAGGCGTTGGCTGACTACGTGCACAGCAAGGGATTGAAATTGGGCATCTACTCATCCCCCGGCCCAAAAACCTGCGCCGACTTCGCGGGAAGCTATGGCCACGAGGAACAGGATGCGCAGACCTACGCATCGTGGGGCATGGACTACCTGAAATACGATCTCTGCAGCTTTGGCGACATGATGGAAAAAACCAGCTCTCCTGAGGCAGCGCACAAAATGATGCTCGATGCTTATACCAAGATGCACAAAGCGCTGCTCAAGACCGGCCGGCCGATTGTTTATAGCCTCTGCCAGTACGGCGCCGACGCGGTTTGGCGCTGGGGCGCTTCCGTTGGCGGAAACTCCTGGCGGACCACGGGCGACATATCCGACAAATATTCCAGCATGACGGAGATAGGATTCGAGCAAGCGGGCCTCGCCAAATTCGCAGGGCCGGGACATTGGAACGATCCGGATATGCTCGAAGTCGGAAACGGTGGAATGAAGCTGGAAGAGTATCGAACGCACATGAGCCTTTGGGCCTTGCTCGCCGCGCCCCTCCTGGCCGGCAACGACTTGACCACGATGACGCCCGAAACCGTCGCTTTGCTGACGAACAAAGAGGTTATCGCCATCGACCAGGACCGTCTCGGCAAACAAGCGGATCGCGTTCGCGCCGAAGGAACCAAGGAAATTTGGGCGCGCCCGCTAGCGGATGGCTCGAAGGCAGTTGGCATTTTCAACCGCTTCGATTGGCCACAAACGATTGAAATCAGTTTTCGCGAATTCGGGTTCAAGGGCAACGTGAAAGTGCGTGATATTTGGGCCGCCAAGGATCTTGGGACGCTGCCGTCACTTTACAAAGCGCGCGTTCCCGGACACGGCGTCGTACTGCTGCGCGTTTCCGAATAAACTTTGTTTCACGCGCTCGACATCACACTCCATCGCGTGGACGTTCTCTGCGCACGAACATCGTGTCCTGGGCCGGCTCAGACTCGCATTCTATGGCCAGTGTCGTGACTGGCTGATCGGGCGCCTCTTCCGGCAAACCCATAAAGCGCACGCGAAAACGATCCTGCTCGAATTTCACTTCGGTCCCGGAAGCAAAGAGTCGCGCGGATTTCACTTTGGTCATCAGTCCCGCCAGCGCCACCGTCTCGCCGGGCCAAAAATAAACATGCATGTAAAGCGTATTCCCCCGCCGCGTGAAGTCCGCATAGTTTGATCTGCTCACACGGCAACGATCAGTCGTGTGAATCGTCTGGCTGTTGCGCGACATCCACTGGCCTACTTCGGTTAGAACGCGCACCGACTCTTCGGGGATCGAGCCGTCCGGCTTCGGTCCAATATTCAAAAGATAGTTGCCTCCGTCTCGGGAGCAGGAAACCAGATTGCGGATTACGGTCTTCGGGCTCTTCCAATTGTCGTCGGCGCGGTGAAAGCCCCAACTGTCGTTTAGAGTCATGCAGCTTTCCCACGACCTGCTTCCCTTCTCCGCCACGATTTCCTGTTCCGGCGTCGAAAAATCGCCCGGCAAACCGTTGCGATTGTCCACGATGATATCCGGCTGCAGCTCGAAGACCATCTTGTTCATGCGCTCGGATTCCCAACCCGCGGGGTCGAGCGGCCAATCCACGTCATACCAGAGGACATCGATCTTTCCGTAGTTCGTCATTAATTCGCGGATCAGGCCATGCGTGTACTCGACAAATCGTTTCCGCGCATCAGGATCGGTCGCGCAGCGCGCTCCGTCGGGGTGATGCCAATCCATCAGAGAATAGTAGAAGCCGACGTGCATGCCCTCCGCTCGCGCCGCCTCCACATACTCGCGTACGAGGTCGCGGCCCGGTCCCTGCTTCGGCGCACAATAGTTCGTGAGCTTGGTATCAAAGTTGCAAAATCCCTCGTGATGCTTCGTCGTCATCACCATGTATTTCTGGCCAGCGGCTTTGGCCAGTTTGGCCCACGCGCGCGCGGCGTTTGGTTTCGGTTGAAATCGCTTTGCTAACTGTTCGTACTCGACTACCGGAATGCCTTCGTTTTCCATCACCCATTCGTGGCGCCCAAGAACGCTATAAAGTCCCCAGTGAATGAACATTCCGAAGCGGGCTTCGTGCCACCATTTCATGCGGCGAGCGCGGTCAGCGTCCTCAGCTCCCGAATCCGTTTGCGGCTGCGACGTAGCCAGTCCAGTCACCCTTAGCGCGGCTCCGGCAGAGGACGACGCAGCAAGCGTGACGAGCGAGGCGCTTGTGCTCAAGAGCCAATCGCGCCGCGGTATTCGAATGGATTTCATCGCATCACCTCTCCTTGAGAAAGTGCTTCGTCACAAACCAAACTCACCCAGAAGCGCCGAAACGCTCGACTCTCTGTACTTACTCTTCCAGCTTGAAAATTCTCTCCATCAGCAGCCACTTTTCGCCCGGTTTGGCCTCGGCGAGCGGCTTTTGAAACTTCCACATGAGATCTTCCCACTCGCGCACTCTTGGATTTTCGTTGTCCGCCTTGCGTTTCGCATCGAAGGAAAACCGTTCGTTGACTTCCATCACCATGAACATGCGCGTCCCAAGCAGGTAAATTTCCATGTCTTCGATGCCGGATTGCCGGATGCTCTGCGCGATTTCGGGCCACACTCTCTCGTGATAACGCTTGTACTCGGCGATCAACTTAGGATCATCCTTCAAATCAAGCGTCAAACAGTAGCGTTCTTTCATTTCGCGTCGGCGAGAGCGGCGGTCTCAGGAACAGCTAAAGCGCCGCCCGGCTTGTAGCCGCTCACCGCAAAATAAATCACATAGAGATAGCAAATCAGCGGAACGATGAACGCGATTTGAATGTTGCTCAGGTCCGAAATTTCGCCCATCGCGGCCGGAATCAGCGCGCCTCCGATGATGGACATTACCAGCAGCGACGAACCGCGCTTCGTCAAATCTCCCAGATTCTTCAGGCTCAGCGCGAAAATCGTCGGAAACATGATGGAATTGAAGAAGCCCACCAACACGATCGCAAGAACCGCCGCAAGTCCCGACGCGCCAATCCCGATCAAGACGCAAATCACGGCCCCAATTCCGAAAATCGCAAGCAGCCGCGCGGCAGGAATACGTCTCATCATCCACGAACCGGAAAACCTTCCGATCATGAATCCAGTTTGATGCGCGACCAGGAAGATCGCCGCCATTTTTTCCGGGCTATCCGGAACCAAATGCGTCACAAAACTCGCGTTTTCTCCGTGGTGTCCTGCAAGAAATCGCGAGCCCCATGTCGCCATGCTGTCGAGCCTCGCTGGCATCGCGCTCTGCGCAAAGCGAATGACGAAGCTGCCCACTCCCACCTGCGCACCTACATAGAAAAACTGTGCGATCACTCCTTTAATCAGATGCGGATGCGCCAGCACATCGCGGGAAGTTTTGCGCCCCCCATTTTCGATGCCTTCACTCTGCCCTGCAGCCACTTCCGGCAGGTGCGCGCAATAAATGAGCAGCGCCACCGAAAGAAAAATCGCCGTGATCACAAGATATGGCACCTTCACCATATTAGCTTCCGACGCTATATATGCTTGCACCTGTTGAGGACTCATCGCCGCTCTCTCCGCCGAAGTGTGCTCCACGCCGGAAAGAATGAACGCCGCCCCCAAAGTCGGTACAAGCGCCGCGCCCACCGCGTTGAACGACTGTGCGAGATTCAGCCGCCGCTCGGAACTCTCCGCCGGTCCAAGTACCGTCACATACGGATTTGCTCCAACTTCCAAAAACGACTGCCCGCACGACATCACAAACAGGGCCACCAGAAAAAATGCGTACTGCCTCGAGCTTGCCGCCGGCAGAAACAGCAGTGTCCCCGCCGAACAAATCAGCAGCCCGACCAGAATTCCCTTCTTGTAGCCGATTTTTTCCATCAACCGTCCGGCCGGAAAAGCCGCAAGGAAATATCCGCCAAAAAACGCCACCTGAATGAACGACGATTGAAAATCGGTGAGGTCAAATGCTTTCTTGAGATGCGGAATCAGGACGTCGTTTAAATTGACGCCGATCGACCACAAAAAGAACAGGCTGGTGACCAGGACAAATGGAAGCACATATTTTCGTTCCGTGAGCGGCGCGGCTGCCTGAGTCATTCGGCCCCTTAGGTCAAAGCGCGATCGAGGTGAGTATAACCGCCGTCGACGAAAACGTGTTGTCCGGTGATGTGCGATGCTTGCGGCGAAATCAGGAACAGGGCCATCGCGGCGATTTCGTGCGGCTGTGTCATGCGCTTGCCGAGAGGGATTTTCGAAACAATGTGCGCCAGCTTTTCTTCGGGATTCGGAAACGTTCCAACCCATTGCCTGTAAAGCGGCGTAATCACCTCCGCTGGGATCAGCGCGTTCACGCGAACCGCGGAAGACAACAATTCCGCCGCCCACTCTCGCGTCAGCGCAAGAATCGCGCCTTTTGCGGATGCATAGCCCGACGTCCCGCCTTGACCCGTCACGGCCACCTTCGAAGCCACGTTCAGAATGCAACCTTGTGACTTCTTCAGCGCAGGCAGCGCAAAGTGCGCCAGGTTGTAGTAGTGAAAAAGATTTAGCCGAAACGAACTCACAAATTTCTCAGGGCTTCCCTTCTCGAGTCCAACGTTGTCGTTCGCCCCCACATTGTTGACGAGCACATCGAGCCCCCCGAATCGCTCAATCGTTTGCTCCACGGCCGCGCGGCAATTCTCCGCCGGCAAGACGTCCGCGCAAATGAATTCGCATCTCGCGCGCGCATCTCGCAATTCCGCGGCTAACTTCTGCCCCGCCTCCGCATCCTTATCGATGAAAACCGGAATCGCGCCTTCGCGCGCGCAGCCTCGTGTGATTGCCTCGCCGATGCCCTTCGCGCCGCCGCTGATGAGCACCACTTTGTCTTTAAGCTGCAAGTCCATGGAGCCCCGTTTTCAATGCATAAAAACGAATGGCATTGCCGCCGAACATCATTTCTCTTTCGGCTTGCGAACAATTCAGCGCGTAGTCCTCAATGAGGCATTTCACTTGTCCGTAGCTTGCCGCCACCAAGCACACCGGCCAGTCCGATCCAAACATCAATCGCTCCGCCCCAAACGCCCCAAAAACCACATCCAGGTACGGGCGAAAATCATTTGGCTTCCACCCCAGCCAATCCGCTTCCGTCACCAGTCCAGACACTTTGCAAAATACATTCTTGTTTTGCGCGATGGTCCGCATCTGCGAAGCCCACGGGTCAACGCGGCCCGCTTTGATCTCCGGCTTCGCCAAATGATCCACGACAAATCTCTGCTCTGGGAAACGCGACGCAAGCTCGATCGCCGCCGGGAGTTGCCTAGGATAGATCAGAATATCGTAAGTGAACCCAAATTCCCGCAATCGTCCAACGCCACGCGTGAAATCTCCGCTCACCAAAAACCGGTCATCCGGCTCCGCCTGAGCGATGTGACGAAACCCGCAAAGCTTCCTCTCTTTGAACTCGGAAAAATACTTCAAGCTTTCCTCAACTCGTGGCGATCGCAGGTCCACCCATCCTACGACGCCTGCAATTCGTTTGTTCTTCTCCGCCAGTTTCAAGAGAAAAAGCGTCTCTTCTTCGGATTGATCGACCTGCACTGCGATTGAACCGTCGACGCCATTCGCGTCGCACTCTTTCTCCAACTCCGCAGGCAAATAGTCGCGTTTCAGCACCGCCATCGCATCGGTGATCCATGCATCGCGTACCGCATCATATCTCCAAAAATGTTGATGCGAATCGATCGTCAACGCCCGTTGCGGTGCGCTCATGGCCGGCTCAGTGCGAATCGAGGTAGTGCGTTTCAGGCAAGTTTCTCAGTCGGGCTGCGGCGCCTTCCGGCGTGATGTCTCGTTGCGGGCCGGCGAGCAGCTCGTATCCCACCATGAATTTTTGCACGGTGGCCGACCGCAGCAGCGGCGGGTAGTAATGCGCATGAAAATGAAACTCCGGATGCGGCTCTCCGTCTGTCGGCTCTTGATGGAACCCCATCGAATAAGGAAACGCTGTCTCGAATAGATTGTCGTAGCGAATCGTCAATCTACGCAGGATGTCGGCAAGCTCTCGCGGCTCCTCTTGGTCCAAAGCGGCCAGACTCGCCGCGTGACGCCGGCCCAAGATCATCGTTTCGAAGGGCCACACCGCCCAGTACGGCACGAGCGCCACAAATTCATCGTTCTCACAAACGATCCGTTCTCCGTCCTCGATTTCCAACTTCAGGTACGCGCACAGCATGCACTTCTGATTCGCGTCCAGGAACTCGCGCATTGCCGCATTCTCTCTCGAGGGCAAATTCGGCACCGATTCGTTCGCCCAAATCTGGCAATGCGGGTGCGGATTGCTCGCGCCTATCAAGGCGCCGCGATTCTCGAAAATTTCAACGTGTTTGACCCAATCGATCCTTCCGAGCTCTCGGTATTGCTCCGTCCATACTTCCACCACGCGCCGCACCTCTTCCAACTCCATGCGCGGGATTGTCAAGTCGTGCCGCGGAGAAAAACAGACCACCCGGCAAATTCCGCGTTCCACACGCGCGATCATCAGCTTGCCTTGATTCATTTCTCCGGATGTTACGTTCGGAAGCATCGCGGGATAATCGTTATCGAAAACGAATGTTTCCGTATAGGCGGGGTTTCTCAGTCCTTGTGCCCGCGCGTTTCCAGGGCACAAGTAGCACTCCGGGTCGTAGCCAACCACCGGTGGCGGCGCGACCTTATCTACTTTTCCCAGCCATGGCCTTTGCGTCCGATGCGGCGAAACAAGAACCCACTCCCGCAAGAGCGGATTCCAGCGGCGGTGCGGCGTCGTGCGAAAATCGGTCGCGTTCATGGTTTCTTTGGCCCGTCCCGCCTTTTCCTAAGATTTCACCGGACTTGCTCCGTCCGCAGGCAGGCAGGTGTACACCACGGAGGTGATGCCCGTGTCCTTCTGATATCCCGCGGCCACGCGCTCCGCGAATTTTGCAGCGTGGTCTGCGTCGACGAGATTGATCGTAGCTCCACCAAAACCGCCTCCGGTCATTCGCGCTCCATAGACTCCCGGCTCTCGATTGGCGAGATCGACCATCAAGTCCAACTCCGGGCTGCTCACCTCAAACAAGTCACGCAAGCTCTCGTGCGATTCCGCCATGTACTTGCCGAACCGGCGCAAGTCTCCCGCTCGGAGCGCCTCGACGCTTTTCAGAACACGCGCATTCTCCGTAACAATGTGTTTCGCTCGTTTGTACAGAACATCTGTCAACAGCTTTCGATGTTTTTCCAGGTCGTCCAGGCTCACGTCGCGAAGTGCGCGAATGTTCGGCAAAGTTTTCGTCAGAGCCCGTACCGCCGCCTCACACTCTTCCCGCCTCCGATTGTATTCGCCGCCCGCCAGAGTGTGTTTCACGCCGGTATTGCAAATCACAAGCCTCACCGTCTCCGGAATCGGCACATATTCGAAATTCAACGAACGGCAATCGAGCATCAGCGCGTGATTCGCGCGTCCGTGCAGCGAAATGAATTGGTCCATGATTCCGCATCGAATGCCCACAAAGTCGTTTTCCGCTTGCTGGCAAATCCGGGCAAGATTCGGCCGTTCGATCGATATGCCGGACTCCTCTGCAAGTGCGAGCGCCGTTGCCACTTCGATGGACGCCGATGAACTGAGTCCGGCGCCCATGGGAACCTCTCCATGCACCAGTAGATTCGTCCCCCGCAAATGGAATCCCGCTTTCTCCAACTGCCTGGCCACACCCACCGAGTAATCCGTCCACGTATGCGACGGCTGCACGTGAGGTGAAGCGAGATCTACTTCCGCCTGCTCCGGGAACTCATCCGAAGACACAAACAATTTGTTGTCTGGCCGCGCGCTCGCTCCCACCCAGCAGTAAAATCCGAGCGCTGCCGGCATCACATATCCGTCGTTGTAATCTGTGTGTTCCCCGATCAGATTCACGCGCCCCGGTGCGCGATAGATGTGCGGATTCACTCCATACTTCTCGCGAAACTTTTCCGCGATGATTTTGTCGCCAGTCATATTCCGCTTAGTTTTTGTCCTTCAACTTGGCCCTGAGGAGTGCACAAAGGAGGAAATGGCGCGCCCGGGGGGACTCGAACTCCCGACCTTCTGGTTCGTAGCCAGACGCTCTATCCAACTGAGCTACGGGCGCGCGGTTTACAAATCTTAACATAGCCGCTCGTTGCTCATCCACCGGCTCCATTTCTCAATTGGAAAGCGGAGCACGCACCGCTCTTCCAGGAAACACACCTTCCACAAGCTGGCCATCCTTTAGGACCGGCACTCCATTTACGAGCACAAACTGTATCCCTTCCGAGTACTGCAGGGGGTTCTCATACGTGGCCTTGTCGATGACCCGCTCCTGATCGAATACCGTAATATCCGCATCCGCCCCGACGCGAATTCTTCCCTTCCCCCGGAAAACCGGCGCGCGCTTCTCAAGCCGTTCCGCCGGCATCAACGTCATTTTCCGCAGCGCCGTCATCAGATCCAGCGCCTTCTCTTCTCTCACGTAGTGTCCAAGCACTCTTGAAAACGTTCCTTGCCCTCGCGGATGTACTTTCGATCCAGTGATCGGCATGCCGTCGCTCGCGATCATCACCATCGGGTTAGCCACTGCCGCCCGCGCCGCCTCTTCCGGAATCGAATGGATGACGACGATCCCCCCGATCTTCCTGTATTTCTCAAATGTCTCCGCGGTCAGTCGCTCGCCAGTGTCCGTCCACTGAACGTCCTTGTACGTGATCCCCATGCTCTCCTGCCAGCCAGGGTCGAAAATCGCGGATTGCAGCGCCGTGCTTCCCGCCGTGTAGGGATAACATTCCGTCGTCACGTCCATCCCATGCTTGCGCGCGCCTTCCACCATCGAAATCAGCTCCGGCGTAAACTTCAATCCCATGCTCGTGATGTGTACCACGTGGAGCGGCGCGCCAGTCGCCGCTGCTGCCGCCAGCACCTCTTCCAGCCCTGCGACTCCCGTCTCCGGTTCCTTCAATCCCGCGTACCGCAGGTGAACGTGCACCGATGCGTGATATTTCGCCGCAATGCGAAACATCTCCACGATTTCCCAATGGGTCGCTGCCGCGGTGTAGTTGATCCCCATTCCTTCGGCCAGCGCGCCTTCGCGAAAGCCCTTGTCGATGTCCGCTTTGATCTCTTCGAGTTCCTCGGGAGTGGCCTCACGGTGCGCCGCATCACCTGTCGGCAGGAATGTCCCCGGATCGTGCATCACTTTCATTCGCACCGGGATATGCCCGATGCTCACGCCAAAATTGATAGGCGATTTCCCTTCCCGGTCCGCATACCAGTCCCCCACGTTGGCCGTTCCCGCTTCCAGTTCTAGCGAGGTTGTAACTCCATCGTGCGCCTGAAATTGATAATTCCTCGGCTCTTGCCCGTGCTCGTGCATGTCGATGAACCCGGGCGCGACCACGAGGCCCTTCGCGTCCAATGTCGTTTTTCCTTGTAGAGAGCTCGCCGAAATCGCGCGAATCTTTCCGCCGCTAATTCCCACGTTGCGCACGGCGTCCAGCCCCGATTCCGGATCCATCACGCGGCCATTGGCGATCACGACGTCGAATTTCTCGCTATCCGCCGCTCCCTTCGCCCCCGTATAGGCCAGCGCCGCCGCCACTAGTGCAATTGCGATTCCCGCGATCCGCATCCCATGAATCGGCCCACGCCTCATTTTCCTGCCCCCGGTGAACTGCGGCGCTAAGTCTCTTTCCGTAAGCTCTTTGTGTCAAAGGAAATTTTGTTCGTTCGCCCCAAGCATCTACATCTTGAAACGCATCTCCCGGCTTGCGTGATTCTCTGTTTAGCTCTCGCGAAAATAAAAACCCCGGGTCGCTGGGGGGAGCGACCCGGGGCGGGTGTTACTGCTGAGGGGGGCCGGAGGAAAATCGAAAATCTTTTAGTGCACTTGGTGCACGGTCAGCATGCAAATCTTGCGCAATTCTTCATACGTAAAAAACGTCTCTTCCTGGTCTCCGGCGCACTCCCTGTGTCCCAGTCCCGATTCGCGCGAGAGTTGCGTGAGTTCGTCTTCCGAAATTCCAAGCAGCAGCGCTGCGCGTCCCTGCGTCACATATTTTGGCACTTGGCTATTCATCATCCCTCCTCATGCCGGAAGCAAAGCCATAGCATCTTGCTCGACCGCCAGGATCATCGTCTTGTAGATGTCCACATCCCAGCCGTCGCCGATTCTCATCCGGACCGTTTCGTTGCCGTCCTTCAGCAGCGTTCCGCGCAGCGGCACTTTGATGTCGCCCAGCGCCACTTGCAGCACGACCGGCTGTCCAACCCACGTTGCGTATGCGCTGTCCATTCCCCCTCCGTGGTGGTTCAGTGCTTGCGACGCACACAGAATCGCTGACGGCCTCTCCAGCGACAATGGTACACAGAGGGTACTAGCCTAGTAAGTTGGTACTGCTCAGCGCGGATTGTGAAAATGTGCCGATTCCGCACAGAGGTACGCTCGTACCTTCTATTCAGGACGCCCGAACCATTGGGCCATTCCAAGTCCTCTGCCATCCTCTTCTCCATGATGAGCAGCGATCCTTCTATACTGAACGGTGGGACAGCGGCCTCGTCCAATCGGGCAGGTCTCGGATTGGCTTTAGGGGGCGGTTTCTCGCGCGGCTTTGCGCATCTCGGCGTTCTTCAGGTCCTCGAACAGAATCACATCCCCATATCGTTCATCGCCGGCACCAGCGTTGGCAGCATTCTCGGCGCGGCGTATGCCAGCGGAGCGCCTCTGGCACGCATCGTTGCCACGTGCCGGACGATTCGCTTTCGTGACATTGGCCGGTGGCGCGTTTCCCGCCTTGGTCTTGCCAGCAATCACCGCCTCGGCGATCTAATCGAGCAGGTATTCGAATCGCGTCGCTTCGAAGATCTGCGCATCCCGATGGCTGTCGTTGCCACAGACCTTGCAAATGGCGAACCAGTAGTCTTTACCCACGGCGATTTATGCGAAGCCATTCGCGCGAGCTGCGCATTTCCAGGCCTCTTCGAGCCCGTACAGATTGGCACCCGCTGCCTCGCTGATGGAGGCTTGGTCGCTCCCGTCCCCACGCTTGCCGCTCGCAGCCTCGGCGCCTCTAATGTCATTGGCGTTTCCGTCGGCGTTGAAGACGGCCGCCGCGGTGCCCCTTCAAACGTCTTTCAAGTTGTCTGCCGCGCCGTTAATGCGGCCCAGAAGCATCAACTGGAAGTCTGGGAACGCTATGCGGACCTGGTTCTTCGTCCCGACGTACAATCCCTCAAGTGGGATGATTTCGATCGGGCCGATGAAGCCATCGAAGCCGGTGCTGCCGCCGCTCGCCGCGCGCTTCCGCGTATCCAAAAATTATTGAATCCTTCGCACGAATCGCACGTCGAACTCGAGTCCCGGCTCGATGCCGAAGCTCACAGTTATCTTTGGCTCGCGGAGGCTTCCAGATGATTCGCTTGGCCGCTTTGATTGCCGCCGGTATCGCTTCCACTATTCTTTGGTATGAATGCGGAGAAGACATCGGCATTTTCTGTTACCGTATTGGTTCGGGTGCCTTTTCTGAGTTGCGCTCCCGCGCGCTCATCCCGGTGTCTGTTTCTCAATTCAGTGTTTCGAGGAACTATTCGGCTTGCTCCAATCGATCTTCCACTTTCTCCACGCGCTCTACACTCCCGAGGGACTTCGAGAGCTAATCCGCTCCGGAGGCGCTCCTCTCGTTTGCACCATCGTCTTCATTGAAACCGGATTCTTTGTTGGGTTTTTTCTCCCCGGCGATTCGCTTCTCATCACCGCCGGTATCTTTTCTTTCGCCGGCGTCATTCCGCTCAAGTGGCTCCTGCTTCCCGTCATGTTCTGCGCCATCGCGGGTGACCAGATCGGCTACTGGATTGGCCGCTCCGCCGGTGCCGCTCTTTACCGGCGCGAGGATTCCCTCTTCTTTCGCCGCAGCCACCTACAGCGGGCCCATCACTTCTACGAAAAATACGGTGGGCGAGCCGTTATCCTCGCCCGGTTTGTCCCCATCGTCCGGACTTTCTGCCCACCCGTGGCTGGAGCTGCCAAGATGCCCTACTCGCGCTACCTGCTCTTCGATCTCTTCGGCGGCGTTCTTTGGGTCGGCGCAACCGTCATAGGTGGTTATTCGCTCGGACGCCTGATTCCCAACATCGGCCAGTACATCCACTATGTCATCGCCATTGTCGCGGTTATCTCCATTCTGCCCGCTGTCATCGGCGTGCTCCGCTCCCGCAAAGCCTCTGTGCCACCGCCGACGGCGGCCGCACTTAACCGAGAGGCTAAATAAGCATGTCCGCTCCAAGGTTCCGCGCTATCATCTTCGATATCGGCCGCGTCCTTGTCAGGGTCGACGTTTCACGCGCCGTAAGCGGGTTGGCCAACGGAACGTCAATGTCTCCCACTGACTTATGGTCTGCTATTGAGAGAGATCCCCGCTGGCCGGACTTGCAGGAAGGCCGCATTGGCGCCCGTGACTGGTATCTCCACCTGAATCAACGCGTTGGCGGCGGACTGACGTTCGAACAATTCACCGAAGCATGGAATCGCGCTCTCGATCCCGTACCCATACATCCAGACTCTTTATTTGAGTCGCTTTCCAAACACTATCGCTTGGCTTTGCTTTCCAACACGGACCCTATCCACGTCCGCCACCTGGAAGACACCTATAGCTTCTTCAATTTTTTCCCCGTTCGCATCTATTCCTGCGTCGTCCGCTCCAGCAAGCCGAATCCTCATACTTACCGCGAAGCTCTTCGCGCCCTGAAGGCCCGCGCCGACGAAGCGCTCTTCATTGACGACGTACCCGCCTATGTCGAAGCTGCTCAACGCCTTGGATTGACCGCTATCCAGTTCCAATCTCCAGACCAACTCGCCTCCGATCTCAAATTGCTCGGCGTTGACGTGCCGTAAATTGCCTCAAAGAGTAAGAAACACCGTAAAGCCGATTTGCTGCGTAAAGATTGCAAGGACTAGTACCCGGTCCCTCTTTTTGGTCGCCCCCCACAATTCAGCAAACTGCTTCATTTCAGGCGCTTACAGACGCTATGGCCTGTCTTCGCCTGGCGACATTTGGCTGCTCACTTGCACCCCTCCTGTTACGGGCCGATTAAAAAATCAAATCGTTCGCCCACACTTAGGGTGAGGAGAGAAATTTCTTATGTCAGAGGATCAGATCATCGAAACAAGAAGCAGTTCGTCGTGGCAGTTGCCCGCGATCATCATTCTCGGGTTGGTCGCCATCGGTGGCTTGGCTTTTGGTTGGACCGCATCATCGAAGCTGGATTCCACTCAGCAAGCCGTTACATCGCAAGTCAAGTCCGTTCAGCAGTCCGTTGAGCAGGACATGTCTTCTCTGAAAGACCGCGTCGCTCAGGATGAAAAAGCCAATTCCGACCTGCAGGGTGACCTGAAGGTCGTCACGGACAAGCTCAAGATTACTCAGGGACAGCTCCGGAAGGCGCGCAAGGAAGCGGCGGACCTGAATGACCAGACCACCCAGAAGCTCAGCGCCCTCGACACCTCCGTTCACACGGAATTGGCCACCAAGGCCGGCACGGACGACGTCAAGAACGTTGACACCAAGGTCACTGCGGTCAGCACCGACCTCAACTCGACCAAGGAAGACCTGAAGATGGCCAAGAGCGAGATGGGCACGCTCATCGCTCGTAACCATGACGAAATCGACCAGCTGCGCCGCCTCGGTGAGCGCGACTACACCGAATTCACCATCGACGGCAAGAACAAACCCCAGAAGGTCGGCAACATCACCGTCGAGCTGAAGGGCATCAACGAGAAGAAGAATCAAGTCAACGTCGCCATGGTGGTTGAGGACAAGCACTTCTTGAAGAAGAACCGCGCCCTCAACGAACCGATCTTCTTCTATACCTCTGGGACGCGTCTACCCGAAGAGCTGGTGATCAACAAGGTTGGAAAGAATACGATCAGCGGCTACGTCAGCATTCCGAAGGCGAATTCGCAGCCAGCGGCTGCATCCACAACCTCCGGCAACTAAACAACAGAGCAAGCCTCGGCCAATTGGCCTTGTAGGCGGCAAAGCGGGCAGGGATTCCTGCCCGCTTTGTTTTTTGCTCCACAAGTTTCCGGAGATACCATCGTCTGATCCCCCTTGGCTTGTTCGCTCTGCGGCGAATCTCCGCTAAGATGGAAGTACGCATCGCGGAGAGCCGCTTGCACCAGACTCCTTACGTCCTGTACATCGCGATTGACGACCTGATTCCGGCACGCGGAAGCGTCACGCCTGGCCTTGACGAGTTTGCGGCCACTCTCGATCACCACGGCATTCCCGCAGTTTGGGTAACTACCCGCACACGCTTCCAGATGGACGAGCCTCGCCGCAAGCTCGGGCATACCCACCCCTTCATTGCCGAAGACGGCTGCGGCGTTTTCCTGCCGGAAGACTACTTTCACCTGCGCCCGCAGACTTCGTCCTCTCAACCAAAAAAGGCCGCTACGACACGCCTGGGGCGTTACACCTGCCTGCCTATTGCCGAACAGCAACCAGCCGCCTCCGACGCGTTGGAGGCGTTGGCCGACGAGACACGAGTATCGATTGTTCCGCTTCGCAGCCTTCCACCACGCGAGTTGGCGCAGAACCTAGGCCTTCCCCCGCGCGAAGCAGATTTGGCGCGCCAGCGCGACTTTGACGAGCTTTTTTTCTTTGCTGGAGCGTCCGCAAAAGACACGGAGGAGTTTCAGGCGGCTGGAGCACGTCAGAAAGTGCAGCTACGGCAGCGCGGCGTCCTTTGGTCTCTGGCCATCGGCGCGAGCGTTCGCCGGTGCGTTGGCGATCTCTCGAAACTATATGACCGCGCGCTTCACTCTCACGCGCGTAGCGTTGCCATTGCCACCGTTGGCCAGGAGGAAGCGCTCTTTGCGGCCTGCGACCGTGCGATTTTGCTTACCGACGGAATCACGGCCAGCCGTGAAGCTAGCCCGTTGCCCGCGCGATCGAAGTCCAATCGAGTAATGGAACTACCAGCGAAATCGGGCGACACTTGGGGCCAAATTCTCGAGGCGCTTTCCGTTCGTCGATCACTCTAGATTTGCGGCTTGGTGACAGATTGGAAACAAAGTGTCTGTTTTGCGTCTGCTTTTCCACATGCGCCGCTTCGATGTGATCTCGCGAATCCCGAGCAGATATCACAAAGCCCATGTTTTCGTGATGATAGCGATTTCCGAAGCGGCCAATTCGTGGCCCCTCAATTGCCCATTGTTGTATGGGAAGACGTTAGTGCCGTAGTTGTTCCCCGTCTCAGTGGTGAGGCGATGATTGGAAAAACAGCAGGCTGAGTACTAGGAGAACCTAAACTATGGAGTGGATTGTTCGTAAACTTCACATCCCGGCTTCCGAATCTTCGATGGGTATTGTACTGACCGTCTGCGTTGTTGCCATGGGCTTTATGTCGATGGCGCTACTTTGGCAGGCCCAAATCATCGCCAACCAGCGCGAAGCGATTCGCTGGCTCGAAACTCTCAAGTTTGGCGGCTAAAAGTTCCTTGCTCCAGCCCTACCGTGCCAGGCGCGCGTCCCTCCGTGCGCCTGGCGCCCCCTCTTGACCTCGCTTCAACACCCTCGTTCCAAGGATTGCCCACTCCAAAAAATCTCACACGACTTCCACGAAATCTTGTGCTTCAATGTCCTCACAGGGGATTTCAGAAAATTGGGAGACAAGCTGTGAAACGTATTTTGAGTCTTATTCTGCTGGCGGCAACGCCAGTTTTGTTTGTTCCTGCACCATCCACTGCACTTGAGTCAGAATCGCTTGCTACGACGGAGGCCAGCTCCGGACAGGCCCATGCATCGAGCCCTGCCACTTCGTATCACAGACGCCACCGCAGACATTATAGGCGTCACCGCCGTCATCGCCATACGGCGCCGCGCCAATAACCCTAGAAACATGCTTGAAAATGAAGAGGGGGAACCGGGCGGTTCCCCTCTTACTAATTTGCTGCGTCGTAAGCGAAGCGCGCTAAGTGCACGTATGTTTCGCGAGCGACTCGCACCGCGAGAGCGGTGTGTTCAGCTTTGTTTCAGTTTTGCTTCGGCTCTAAGCCCGGTGGAATCATGTCCCCTCCGGAGCTCCATGAGCTCTCACCACACCTGTACTCCCTCTCATCCTGGTTTGCAAGCGAAGAGTAAGTGAATACACGAATTCCTCTGGAAATTTTCTTGCTACCGAATAATTGCTTGGTGCGCGGAAAAGGCTCTTACTTGATGAACAGCGTCTCTCGAAGCTGGTCTCGGCTCACAAAGGACTTCATCGTGCGGAAGCGGCTGAAAAGATCCTGAATTTCCCGGTTCTGATAAACCTTCTGTGCCGGACAAAGCACGCTGGCGGAGATGATCTGCAGTGAATTGGAATCCGCTATGCGATACCGCTGGAACCCTTCCGGCTTCTTGCTATGGAACAGCGCGAAGACCACCCCGCCAGGACGCAGCAACTCGGTCAAGTTCATGATCGTTTGCTTGGCGAGCGCTGGCTCCAAATAGTCCAGCAAATCCCACACAAGAACCGCATCAAACGAAGAGCGCGCGTACTGCAAATTTGATTCGAGGAAGCGTACCGCGCGCCCCGCGGGAGTCATGTCAACTTCACCGGAAGCAACTGCGGCATCCTGCAAGCGCACTTCTTCTTCCTTCAAGAACTCTTTCCATTCCCGCAAAATGTCTTCGGACGAGACCCGAAAGCCGCGTTCAATGAAAAAACTCAGTGTCGTTTGCCACGCCGGTCCCAAATCGAGCAGCGTACCCCGGCCGAGACCGTCGAGGTTCCACAACAACTCCTTTAATCCGTTCGAAATGCGCGTTGAACCTGGAGCCTCTGGTGGGCGCGGAGAACCGACGGCGGGCACGGGGGCCACGTTCCGCGCTCTGCTACTTTGCGGTATCGGACGAGAGACCTCGCGGCTCGTTCCGGTGCTGGTGCCAATCCCAAATTTATGCAGAAAGCTCATGGATTAATCCGCCGCCGTTCCCGAATTGATGGATGCCGATTTGCCACCCCCGACCGCGCCGCCTGCTGCGGCTGCCGCGTGAGCTTCGCCCGTTTTTGCAGGCTGTTTTCCGGCTTCCACGCGTCCACGAAGCAGCGCACCGTCTTCAATCGCCAGACGGTCTGTTTGCACTTCGCCGGTCACTTGCCCAGTGCTCCACAGTTGGACTTTGTCGCGTCCAGAAACCTTTCCATCCACTCTCCCGCGCACAATCACTTCCCTCGCGGAGACGTCCGCTTTGACAACTCCGTTCGGCCCGATGGTCAAGCTTCCGTTCGTCAGATTCAGCTTTCCATCCACATGGCCATCAACGAACAGATCTTCGCTGCCCGTGACTTCTCCTTTTATTTTGATCCCTTGACTGATGCACGCAGCCGCCTTCGGAGAGACTGGTACGGAACTCGGCGTCTCACGAATGGGGGACGAATTTGTGCTCGGGGTGCTCACAACACCCGCAGGGGTTGTGGAAATCTCGGGTACTCCCTGGGGTTTTCCGTCTTCTTTCTTCCACATTGGATACCTCGACATCGAAAATTGGATTTTCGAAGCCGCCGATCGAGTGCTGGGTAGGAGCCGCGACTCAGAAGCGTGAAGATAGTACAGGACTTAGCGACTGTAAACAAGTATGCGGGGTAGCAAATCTAGGGTGTTTCCTAAAGTGCTATACCATACTTTGTGGTTTCAGTTCGGCCATTGCCACAATGGATTGCGATGGGTTTGGACTTTCCCCCATGCCCTTTTTTCCACAGCACCGCGCACATTCGCGCGTAGAAACCACACAACAACTCGATTTACTACATTGTTTAAGTCACAAATTCTAAGTTTGAGGAATTGCTTCAGAAATTCGGATCCAATCCTCTCAGGTGAGCTGCGGCCTGTTCCGGCAACTCCGCATTGAAATAAACTTCCTTGATACTGTAGGACTTGCTGCGCTTTTCGACGATCGGCAGTATCTCGATGTGCCAGTGGTAGTCTTCCGCCAGCGTCTTCCAGTATCCGGCAAGTTCACCTTTCTTGCTCTTGGTGTTCGGCGCTGTGTGCACGACCAAGTGATACGCGGGCGCGACCTTGTCCAGCCGCCGCAGCACGCGCCCAAGCAATGCCGCCAACTGCTTGCGATTCGAACCTGGCCTCGGCTGTTCGAAAAGCTGGTTGTGTTTCCGGTGCAGCACCCAAACCTCGTAAGGCACGCGGGAAGCGTACGGACAGAGCGCATAGTAATCGCCTTGAACGTCCACGATGCGCTTTCCCTGTTTCTCTTCCTGCCTCACGAAATCGCAGAAGATGCAGCGCTCTTTATCTTTGAACCAATCATGCGAGGCGTGCAGTTCGTACTTGATTCGCCGTGGCACAAAAATCGTCGCGGTCACCTCAGAATGCGCATGCGGCCATTCCTCGCCTGACAGTGCGCCGTGATTCTTGAAGACGCTCACGTACTTGAAGCGAGCGTCCTTTTTCAAATCGGCGATTCGCGCGGCCCAGACCGTCAACACGCGGTCGATCTCTTCGTCGGTGAACTGTGTCATGCGTTTTTCGTGGTCCGGCGATTCGATCACTACCTCATGCGCGCCAAGCGGCCCCATCTTGTCGTACATCCCTTCGGCCAGACGTCCCGGGTCCACCTCCACGCGATACAACGGATCGGGATGCGGCACTACACGCACTTGCCACGGTCCTTCGGGAGGCCAACTGAGAATCGGTTTCAGTTTTTCAACTTTTCCCGGCTCAAACGGACAATCCGAAATGGAATCGCTGCCGACTTCGCGGTGTCCTAGGATGATCCAGCTTTGAGTGATGGGATCTTTTCGGAGTTCCATTCAGGTTTCTTCAGCGGAATTCGATGTAGCCCTCTTGCGTGCAGCGGGCGCACGAGCAATTCGCAAGAACTTTGATTCGCGGCGCGCGCGCCAAGCGCTCTTTCATGTGCGTAGTTTGTTGGGCGCCTACCCAATTGTCAAGCAACGAGCCGAGGGAATTTTAGTTTTGCTTCTTTTGACTGCGGCGAGTTCCCACGTGCGTGTTGCTTTCGCGTGCTATCCTCACCCCAACCATGACTTCGGAGAACTCTTCGAATAAGGACACAGAGATCGCATTCATGCGCATTGCGCTCGAAGAAGCTCGCGCGGCAGCAGCGTCGGGCGAGGTCCCGATTGGTGCTGTCCTTGTGCACGACAGCAAAATCCTTGCTCGGTCCGGCAATCGTACGATTCGCAACTGCGACCCCACCGCTCATGCGGAGATGATTGCGATCCGCGAGGCGGCTGGCTTGCTGAAGAACTATCGCATGCCGGGAACAACACTCTACGTCACCATCGAGCCATGCAGCATGTGCGCGGGAGCCATTATCCAGGCCCGTATTCCGCGCCTCGTTTACGGCGCTGACGATCCGAAAGGTGGAGCGGTGCGCTCGTGCTTCGCTGTGCTCACCAGCCCTAGTCTGAATCATCAAGTTGAAATCACGGCCGGCGTGGAGGCAGAAGATTGCGCTTCCATCCTGCAAAACTTCTTCGCCGCACGCCGCTAAGTGAAGCAATTTGCGCGCTCCCTAGCCGGCGCTTTGGCCCAGGCCGTGGCAACCGGTTACCAACCTGCACGGCCATGATCAATCCGTGGTAAACCTAGATCAATTTGAGCCAAGCAGGATTGCCGTAGAACATAACCCTTGTTACGATTAATCCAGACCCAACCGCGGAGAGGTGACTGAGCGGTTGAAAGTACTCGCCTCGAAAGCGAGCGTGCGGGAAACCGTACCGTGGGTTCGAATCCCACCCTCTCCGCCAATTCTGCAACTCCTTTATTTAGTTAATCTTATATTCTTGGTGTCTGTCGTAGTGGCTGCGACCTGAATCTTGCTCCCGAACGCGTCGATTAAAGAAAATCTCGCAAACCTCCAAAAGCCTCTGTTTTTGCGGCATTTCGGAGCGCGTCTCGCGAAGTCTCCATTCTTGGCCGAGGGGCCCGATGTGGTTTGGAATTGAGAGACAAGGACGGGCGCACGGAGGGGACACATCTCAAGATAGTCTTTGCGCCGTCTAGCCTTCAGATGTGGTGACGTGGTCTAAGGTTTTATTGTCATTCTCGAAGTGCTCGAAGGTTTCAACTATTACAGCCTCAAGTGCGGCCACTTCATCGTCGGTGAGCTTGCTGAATTCATGGCTTCGGCGCCTTTTTGGCAGCACTCCATGATTCTGTTGCACGAACATGATGAAATCCTTGGCGAGCCTATCGGGCATGTCGACCGTGTCCATGATGCGCCTGAGCGCTTCATCATGCCGGCGTAGGAAGTCTATTTCGCGCGGCAAGTCGAACTGCACTGTCCGCTGGACGCACGCGTAGAGGAACTCTGCTGTATCAGTGCAGTCAAAATACCGGTACAGATCAGCAGTGTCGTTCAGAACCTCGACATTCCGCTGAGGTGTTGGTCGCCAATCAATGAATCTCATCAGCGGTCCAGAATGGGATTGCAGAGCTGTGCGG
>JBAQJX010000011.1:0-23509 GCA_049641765.1 Candidatus Acidiferrum sp. | reverse complement strand
TCTTGCTGAAGGAAAGAATGGGAGGCCGCGCCCTGTTTGGCGCCACCTTCGTGCTTGCGGGCATCCTCATCGCGGAACTACTCGGCCCGCCAGCCGCCCCGGAGTCGCCGGAGCCGACTGCCACTCCGGTGTGACCGCTCTCGGCCAATCTAGAAGCAGTCGCACAACCTGATTTTGGCCCAATGAAAACGATAAACTGACTCGGTGGTGCAAGACGTTCTAACCTCGCGTGGGTGCCGTAGGGGCACGATATATCGTGCCCCTACCACATAGAATGCGAAGTTCCGGGCGCTCGCCGGGGAATGTTACCGTCCGTTAGCGTAATTCTTTATGTCCACCGTTTCATACATGGTGGCGGTCGCGGCATGGGCTTTTTCGTAGGCGGTGATGTCGGCTTCGTGCTGCAGCGATGTGCCGATATCGTCGAGGCCTTTCAGCAGGACTTCTTTGCGGGATGGTGCTAAATCGAACCGGAAGATCAAGCCATGCCGGTCGGCAATGGTCTGATTCGGCAAGTTCACCGTCAGCATGTAGCCTTCTTCTTTTTCCGTCCGCTGAAAGAGTTCTTCGACCTGTTCTTCGCTCAGTGCTGCCGGCAATATCCCATTCTTGAAGCAATTGTTGTAGAAGATGTCCGCGTAGCTCGGTGCGATGATCACGCGAAAGCCGTAATCCTTCACGCCCCAGGGTGCGTGCTCCCGGCTTGAGCCGCAACCGAAGTTGTGCCGTGCCAGTAAAATGGAAGCGCCTTCATAGCGCGGAAAGTTCAGCACAAACTCCGGATTCGGTTTTTCACCGGGCAAGTAGCGCCAGTCGTAGAACAGGATCCGCCCAAACCCCTGCCGCGTCAGCGCCTTTAAAAACTGTTTCGGCACCATCTGGTCCGTATCCACGTTCACCCGGTCCAGCGGCGCGACCATTCCCGTATGCGTATTAAAAGGTTCCATGGCAGTGGGTTCCCCGAACTATCACTCTTTGCCGATTCGTTTCCTGAAATCCAAATTCACCTGGGCGAGTTTTCCAAGAACAATGCAAGCTCCGCGTCTGAACTGTTCTCGAAAGGCGCGTTTCATTCCACGCTCGCCACATCAAACTCCCGCACATCCACGAAATGCCCTGCAATTGCCGCAGCCGCCGCCATCACCGGACTCACTAGGTGTGTCCGGCTGTCTTTCCCCTGGCGCCCCTCGAAGTTCCTGTTCGAAGTGCTTGCGCTCCGTTCGTGCGGCGGCAACACGTCCGCGTTCATGCCGATGCACATGCTGCAGCCCGCGTCACGCCACTCGAAACCGGCTTCACGGAAAATTTTGTCGAGGCCTTCTTTTTCGGCTTGCGCTTTGATTCCGCGCGACCCGGGCACGATCAACGCCTGCTTGATGCTCCCTGCCACGTGCTTGCCCGCCACCAAATGCGCGGCAGCGCGCAGATCGTCCAGCCGCGAATTCGTGCAAGACCCAATAAATACCCTGTCCACAGGAATGTCCACGATCGGTGTGCCCGCTTTCAATCCCATGTACTTCAACGCGCTCTCTGTAGCTTTTTGATCGTTGGGATCCGCAAACGCGCCAGGTTCCGGCACGCGGCCGGTCACACTCGTGACCATGCCGGGATTCGTGCCCCAAGTGACTTGCGGCGCGAGATCTTTCGCTTGCAACTCGACGGTCATGTCAAATTTCACGCCGTCGTCGCTTTTCAGCTTCTTCCATCCATCCACGGCTTCCTTGAAAGCTTTCCCACGCGGCACAAAGGGCCGCCCTTCCATATAAGCAAATGTCGTCTCGTCCGGCGCCACCATTCCCGCGCGCGCTCCGCCTTCGATCGTCATGTTGCAGACGGTCATCCGTCCGTCCATGCTCAGTTCACGGATCGCTTCGCCGCCATATTCCGCCACGTGGCCCGTCCCACCGCTGATTCCGATCTTGCCGATAATTGCCAGGATGATGTCCTTTGCGGTCACGCCGCGCGGCCGTTTCCCGTGCACGAGAATGTGCAGAGTCTTGCTGCGCGATTGCACGAGGCATTGCGTCGCGAGCACATGTTCCACTTCGCTCGTTCCAATCCCGAATGCCAGCGTTCCAAAAGCGCCGTGCGTCGAGGTATGCGAGTCTCCGCAAACGATCGTCTGCCCCGGCTGGGTCACGCCCAACTCCGGTCCGATGATGTGAACGATTCCTTGATTGCGGCTGTTCATATCGAACAATCGCACGCCGGTCTCGCGGCAATTCTTCTCCAGCGCTTCAAACTGCAAGCGCGCATCCGTGTCCAAAATCGGCAGTGTGCGATCCTTCGTCGGCACGGAATGATCCATCACCGCGAACGTCAGGTCCGGCCGACGCACTTTCCGTCCCTCAGCGCTTAATCCCGCGAACGCCTGCGGCGACGTGCCCTCATGAATCAAGTGGCGGTCGATGTAGATTAGCGCGGGTTTTCCCGGCTCTTCGTGAACGACGTGCGCATCCCAGATTTTTTCGTAGAGAGTTTTTGGTGGCATGTGATTTCACTCCGGATTTTAGCACTCCCCAGAGAGATGTCCAATCGCCCTAACCCGCGCGTGACCTGCCCGTCTTCTCTCCCACATCAATAAGGAATCAACTTAGCTATGCTATCCGGCCTACGACTTTCGAGGTCAATCAATATCCATTCTTTCGCGCCGATTTGGACCGCGTCGTCAGTACGCGGCATGTTTACGAATCTCTCGTGCAGACTCTTACGGGCGACCATCTGTTGAACATTGAAATCTACGCGGTTTCCCTGGACGATGGGTGATTACGAATTCTTCGAAGGCCATCTCCCTCGCGGACGACGCGCAGTGGTTGCGCAACTTACCCGCTCGGCAAGCGCCCCCTGGTTTCTTGCCGTTCGCTCCTGCCCTTCAATCTCTTAAACTATCGCCGCACGCTCACTTGCGACGTATCCGCGTCGTATCCTTCATCCTTCGCCGTAGCAACGCCTGCGGCCCGCAGTTTAGCCTCGTCCGCGTCTTTGCTTTCCTTGCAGTGACGCCGGATCACTTCTTCACCGCTCTCAATCCGCACCAGCCAGTCCGACTTTCCCGTATCCCACGAAAGTTCCACTCGATCGGCGCGCATATTCCCTCCACAGGAAATCAGGCGACATTGTAGTCCAACCGCCTTCGCCAGAGAACCTCGTTCCTCGTCATGGACCTGTTCAGCCGCCCGTTCAACCGATGGACTGCCGGTAGCTCGCCTCTGAACGCGCGTAGAACTGCGTGGCCTCTGTCATTCGTCATTCTCAGCAGACGAGCCTGCAAGCGCTTCGTGCTTCGTGATCGCCGTCTTCCTCCAACTTGGATTCCGATCAGAGGCAATGGGTTCCGCGCCGCCACTCTCAGGTTTGCTGTTCTTTGTTCTTAAACCTGAAGGGAACACTCAGAACATGCGTGCTCATCGCGCGCGGTGGCCGTCTTCAACTTTCAAGGTCTGACTTCGATCCGCCAACTCGAAACGGAATCCCCAGTTCAACCCACGCTTCGGTGTTAAATCCCCGAAGGCTTGTCCGCGTCCTTGGCTGGCGCATCCGGCTTGGCAGCCGACTTGCTATAAACGATCTTCTTTGTCCCGCCTTCGCAGGTGCCTACCACTTTCCCCTCGGTCACTTCCTTATCCTTGTCTACGATGTCCAGCGAGTATCCTTTTACGCCTTTGGCATCCAGTTTGGCAGCGATCTCCGTCTTCAATTCTTCACATGGTTTCGCCTGTGCATGACTGCACGCCGGCACGCACAACACAGCAGCAGCGATCAGCAACATTTTCATTTTACGATCTCCTTAGGTTGGGGGATGGGGGCCTGCGCGCAGCATAGCAAAACCGGCTTCATCCGGTCGCCCCACATTCATCTTTCGTCTTGATATAGGCAACAGAGAACTTCATCCCAAGATCAATTTCTGTCGAGCGAGCCTCACGCGCCACGAATTACTGATCACCGATCGCCAGTCGCCCCCGGCTCTTAATGCCCGCCGCTCAATTCACGCACGATCTCGCTCACAAACTTTTTCGCGTCGCCAAACAACATCAGCGTGTTGTCCAGGTAATACAAAGGATTTTCGATCCCAGCGAATCCCGCGGCCATGCTGCGCTTGATGACCATCACCGTGCGCGCCTTGTCGACATCGATGATCGGCATCCCGAAAATCGGGCTGCTTTCGTCCGTCCGCGCGGCGGGATTTGTCACGTCGTTCGCTCCAATCACCAAGGCCACATCTGTCTGCGGAAGGTCGCCGTTGATCGCGTCCATTTCCATCAACTTGTCGTAAGGAATGTCTGCTTCCGCAAGCAGCACGTTCATGTGCCCAGGCATGCGGCCCGCCACCGGATGAATTCCGAAGCGCACATCGATACCTTTCTTCGTCAAAATATCGTAGAGCTCACGCACTTTGTGCTGCGCCTGTGCCACGGCCATTCCGTAGCCCGGCACGATGACCACCTTGTTCGCCGCCGCAAGAATTGCCGCCGCATCTTCAGGCGATGCGCTTTTGACCGGTCGTTCTTCCTTCGCGCCCGCGGCCTTTGCCTGCACCTGGCCAAATGCGCCAAACAGCACATTCGTGAACGAACGGTTCATCGCTTTGCACATGATGACCGAAAGGATGAATCCCGAAGCGCCGTCCAGCGCCCCAGCCACGATGAGCACTTTGTTGCTCAACACGAATCCGAGCAGGGCTGCGGAAAAGCCCGCATACGAATTCAAGAGCGAAATCACCGTTGGCATGTCGGCGCCGCCGATCGGCGTGACGAGCATGATTCCAAAAATCAGCGCGACCCCAATCATCACGGGGAACAAGTGCATATATTCTGGGTGCACCACCAGCACGATCATCAGTACGAGGGCGCTCGCGAGAACCGTCAAACTCACGTAATTCTGGCCTCGGTACGTAATCGGACGCTGCGGCAGCCATTCTTGCAGCTTTCCCGCGGCAATCACGCTCCCGGTGAAGGTCAGCGACCCGATGATCACTTCCAGTCCAATTTCCGCCATCTCGAATTTAGGCACGTTGGGCGCGGCCACGTAGTATTCCGCGATGCCGATCAGCGCCGCGGAAAGCGCGCCAAACGCGTGGCTCAGCGCCGTCCGTTGCGGAACGGCCGTCATCTTCACCAAGCCGAGAGGCACGCCGACGCCTGCGCCGATAATCAAAGTGATGATGATCCACTTGTAGTGAGTGACCTGCGGATCGAACAACGTCGCGGTGACCGCAATGGCCGAAGCGATTTCTCCGACCAGCACGCCGCGCATGGCCGATACCGGAGAGCTCAGCCACTTGATCGCCAGGATGAACCCGATGGCCGCCGTGATGTACGTGATGTCGATGAGCTGTTGTACGTTCGCCGGCGTCATGACTTTTTCGCCGCCTTGCCCGTTTTAAACATGCCCAGCATGCGGTCCGTGATGACGAAGCCGCCGACCATGTTGCTGAAAGAAGCCGCCACGGCGATGAGCCCGAGGATCGTCGAGAGGCGCGTCTCGTGCCGCCCTGCGATGATGATGGCCGCCACCAGCACGATGGCGTCCAGTGCATTCGTCAAGGACATCAGCGGCGTGTGCAACAGCGGCGAAACGCGCTTAATCAGCTCGATGCCTAAAAATGCCGATAGGATGAACACAAACAGACTGGAGATAAAATCCGCGGGCATCCATTCCTCCTTAAGATTTCGCGGCCAGCGCCGGCAGCTTGTAAATCTCGCGCAGCCTCGCGTTTACGATTTCTCCGCCCTGGGTTAGCAAAGTGTCCCTCACAATTTCATCCTGCGGGTTCAATTGCAGTTTGCCGTCCTTTACCAAGTGCAGAAGAAACGTCGCGACGTTGCGCGCATACATCTGGCTCGCGTGATAGGGAACCGTGCTCGCCAAGTTGATCGAGCCCATAATGGTCACGCCGTGCTCGATGACCTGTTCTCCTTCGCGTGTCAGCTCGCAATTTCCTCCGCGCTCGGCGGCGAGGTCGACAATCACCGAACCCGGCGCCATCCCTGCCACCATCTCTTTCGTCACTAGGATTGGCGACTTCTTTCCGGGAATCACAGCGGCCGTCACCACGACATCGCTTTCCGCCACCACTTTCCCCAGAAGTTCGCGCTGTTTCTTGTAGAACTCTTCGCCCTGCGCCGTCGCGTAGCCGCGCGCATCCTGCGCATCTTTCGCCTCAATGGGCAGCTCCACAAAACGCCCGCCGAGGCTCTGTACTTGCTCTTTCACTGCTGGACGCAAGTCGTAAGCGGAAACGACCGCGCCGAGTCTGCGCGCCGTCGCGATGGCCTGCAACCCTGCAACGCCGCAACCGATAATGAAAACGCGCGCCGGAGTAATCGTTCCCGCTGCCGTGGTGAGCATCGGAAACAATCGCGGCAATGTATCCGCCGCAACCACCACGGCTTTGTATCCGCTGATCGTCGCCATCGAGGAGAGCGCATCCATGCTTTGCGCTCGCGTGGTGCGCGGCATCAACTCCACGGAAAAGGCCGTGACTCCCTTCGACGCGATCTCTTGGATCGTTTCAAGAGAACCGAGCGGGCGCAGAAACCCGACGAGCGCCTGGTTGGGCCGATAGAGAGGAACATCGGCTTTGCCGGTCTTGTCGTTCGACCCGTAGCAAAGCACTTGAATCACGATGTCGGCCGTGCCAAAAACGTCCTCGCGCGAAGCAAGAATCTTCGCGCCTTTCGCCGCGTACTCCCCATCCAGATAGCCCGCTTCCGTTCCAGCGCCCGCTTCCATCGCCACTTCCAGGCCCGCCTTGGTAAGGCTCGGAATTACTGCGGGCACCATTGCCACACGCCGTTCGCCGGGAAAGCTCTCTCGTGGCACTCCGACAATCATGAATCTCCCTCCGAACCTCGAAATTCGATCAGGATGCCAATCTTCGACGCGCCGCGCGGCATTCTACACCCGAATGGTGCGATGAAGTTCGCCGGCAATCATCCGGCAAAACGCCAAGCGCTCTATCCCGCGTCCGCTTCTTTTCCTGGGATGAAGTACACTTCCTCGAACATCGATCCTTTTTGCCAGCCTGCCCGCGTCAAGATTCCCATGCCGTTCTCGCACATGCTCGGGTGGCCGCAAAGGTATCCCGTCGTAAATTCCGGTTTCAGATTCCACTCGTCGACGTACATCCGCACGAGATCGTCGACGCGTCCCGTTTGTCCTTTCCACGCCGCATCTTCCCACGGGCGGCTGATGGTCGCGACGTATTTGAACCACGGAACTTCCGCGGCGATGCGCTCAAGTTCTTCGCGGTATCCGAACTCCCACGAGCGGCTTCCGCCTTGCAGGCAGAAAAGTTTGTGCTCACCGGGCATCGGACTGTTGCCCGCCTTCCAATCGCGATACAGCGTCCGCACGTAACTCACAAACGGGGCGATGCCCGTCACCGTCGCGAGCAGGAGATGGCTGGTCCGCCCGCTCCTGAGATCGAGCGTGAATCGTCCCTTCGAAATCTTCCGGCAGAGCATCGTGTCGCCGACCTGAAGCTTGTAGAGATGTGGTGTCAGCGCGCCCTGCGGGACAAGTTCGATGAAAAACTCGAGTCCTTCCTCATACGGCGAGGAAACGATGGAGTAGGCGCGCTCGATCCGCTTCTCGTCGTGATCGACGCCCAGCGTGGCATACTGGCCTGCTTTGAACGTAAACGGGCCGCCCGGGTCCACCCGGATCAGCCACAAATCTTCCGACAAATCCTTCCGCTCGAGAATGCGCGCCCTAAAATGTTTGTCGGTCGGGAGAGGCATGCTGGAAATCCTCCATTGCCAGAATTATGCAAAGCTCGTTCAAGAATGCAGTCGAGTCAAACTACGCCCGCCTGAAGCAGCAGCCTGCGCTGCTCTGTGCCGCGGAATCTACACTTTACTATCGGGGATGAAAAGAATCACTCGAAAGGAGCCATCCCTTGGTTGGCCGCTATCCCATGATCGTTATGTGACCGCGCCGCTTGGATTGTTGGGCTTCCCGGCTTGCATCACGACGCGACGTCTGCCATGAAACCCAACGGGCGAGATTGTACACCCGCTGAGCCACTTTGCGAGGAGGGGACTCATCATCCGCGTCGTTGCCTATGCGGCGATCGCATCCAAGGACGGGCGCAGTTCCATGAGTCCTTGCCAAGAAACAGAAGAAACATGCCACAGGGCCGAACGTCCCTCACCTTATTTTTAATGAAACATTTTTGGGGGCTGGACACGTCTAATCTGATGACGCAAAGGGTATGGCGCGTCTGCCGGACTACCCTCCCGAGCAAACACGGCCGTGGTTTGCGATTCGCGTTAGATAGCAGGAGATGTCAATGGAATTGCGGGAACTAGGGCGCGCGGGGCGCGCGACACTGATAGCTCTATGTATGTGCGCTGGCCTTGCTTTGGCATCCTGCTTTGCCGCCAAGGCCGCTGAACTAGCGCCACAATCCGCGATGACCACCGATCAAGCACCTCATACCGCACAAGCTGCCGTCGCGCGGGCGGTGGGCACGATCAAAACTATTTCCGGGAACGCCATCGTCCTTACGACCGACGCAGGAACTGAGACTTCAGTTCTAGTGCCCGATGCAGCCAAGTTGGTCCGCATTGAGCCCGGCGCCAAAGATTTAAAAAGCGCGGTCCCGTTGCAACTCTCAGAATTGCAACCCGGCGACCGCATCCTGGTCCGCGGAGTTATCGCCATCGACGGCAAGACACTGCAAGCTGCCTCGGTGATTGCTATGAAGCACGAAGACATCGCGGCTAAACAATCGCATGAGCGCGAGGAATGGCAAAGGCATGGTGTAGGTGGGTTGGTGACTTCGGTGGACCCGGCGACGGGCATCATCAAAATCTCGACAAATGCGACGGGTGTGGCAAAGGACGTGGCTGTACAAGTCACCAAGCAAACCATTCTGCGTCGCTATGCACCCAACTCCGTGAAGTTTGACGACGCAAAGTCCGCGCCAATCGATCAAATCAAGGTCGGTGACCAGTTGCGCGCCCGGGGAACGCGTAGCGAGGATAGAACACAGCTTACGGCCGATGAAGTCGTTTCCGGAACTTTTCGAAATATTGCGGGAACCATTAGCGCAGTGGATACAAGCGCCGGAACGATCACGGTGATGGATCTCGTGGCGAAAAAGCCGCTTACCGTGAAGGTTGGACCCGATACGCAGATGCGCAAGCTGCCCCCAATGATTGCGCAAGGCATTGCCATGCGTCTCAAAGGTGCAGCGGCTGGCGAAGGCGGCGCCGCTTCAGCAAGCGGAACTGCATCCGCGAACCCGGCACAAAAACCTGCAGAGACGGGAACGGCGGCAAACGCACGGGGCGGTGGTCAGGCCGGAGGTTCCGGTGGCGCGCGTGCCGGTGGCGGCGACTTTCAACAAATGCTGAGCCGAATCCCTGCCGTCACTCTTGCGGAATTGCAGAAGGGCGATGTGGTGATGATCGTAACGACGGAAGGGACATCGGAAAACGACGCGACAGCGATTACGCTGCTTGCTGGTGTCGAGCCCCTCCTCGAGGCTTCGCCGAAGGGCGGAGCAAGCATCCTGACGCCGTGGACCATGAGCGAGGCCCCGGCGGGTGACACGACTCCTTGAAGCATGAACCCAGGCGTGCAAAAAACAGTCTTAGGTTAGGAGAAAGAATGCGTTTTGAGTCTGCATATTGGTGCATTGTATTCACTGCGGTGCTCCTGCTGGCCACGATGGCGGGAACTGCGGCGCGCGCGCAGGAGGCCACTGGCTCGTTGCGTGGGCAAGTGACGGATCCTTCCGGCGCTGCCGTGACGGACGCAACCGTCCTCGTAACCACGGCGAGCGGCGCGGCCACTACGGCCACGACGAACAAAGAAGGCTTCTATGAAGTGAAAGGGTTGGTGCCGGGCAAATACGGTGTGAAAGTGATCGCCCCCGGTTTTGCGCCGTTCGAGTCGCCGCAAATCGATATCACCGCTGGTCAAGCCCAGAAGTTGAACGTGTCGCTGAGCATCGAAGTGCAGCAGGAAAAGGTCGAAGTCACGGACACGACAACCAAGGTTGATGTGAATCCGTCGAATAATGCGAACGCGGTCGTCATTCAAGGCAAAGACCTCGACGCCCTCTCCGATGATCCGGACGAATTGGAGTCCGAGTTGCAAGCTCTGGCGGGACCTTCTGCTGGACCGAACGGTGGACAAATCTATATCGATGGATTCACCGCTGGCGAACTCCCTCCGAAAGCTTCGATTCGCGAAATTCGCATCAACCAGAATCCGTTTTCTTCGGAGTACGACAAACTGGGCTACGGCAGAATCGAAGTTTTCACCAAACCAGGCACGGACCAGTTTCACGGCCAGTTCTTTTTGACGGGGAACACGGCGGGATTCAACTCGCGCAATCCGTTTGAAGATTTGCCTGCGGGGACGGAGCAGCCTGGATATCACACCGTGCAGTTCAGCGCCAATGTCGGCGGTCCGCTGAGCAAGAAAGCCTCCTTCTTCTTCAACGTTGAACATCGCGACATCACCGACCTCTCGGTGGTGAGCGCGCAGATTGTGGATCCAACCACCTTCGCCATTGAGCCGTTCAGCGCCGCTTTAGCGAACCCGAAGACGCGCTGGAACATCAGCCCGCGCCTCGATTACCAGGTCACTCCCGGCAACACCCTCACAGTGCGCTATCAGTATTGGCGAAACACGGAAAACAACGACAACGTCGGTCCGTTCAACCTAGCTTCTCAGGCGACCAATCTGCTCGAGACCGAAAACACGCTGCAAGCCACCGACACTCAGACCGTCAGCCCGACCACCATTAACGAAACACGGTTTCAATATATCCACGACACGACAAACGGAACACCCTTCAGCACGCTGCCCGCCGTCAACGTCGAGGAAGGCTTCGTTTCCGGTGGAGCTACCAGCGGAATCAACACCGATACGCAGAACCGCTACGAGCTGCAAAACATCACCTACATCAATAAGGGCAAACATTCTTGGAAGATTGGCGCGCGAGGGCGGGACACGACCGACGGAAGCGCGTCGAATCAGAGCTTCAACGGTTCGTACTTCTTTGGTTCAAGGCTGATGCCTGGTTGTGTGCCGACAACCGCCGACAATTGCGTTATCGATCCGCTTCAGGCCTACCAGATCACCCTGCAAGCTCTGGCGGCCGGGAATACTCCCGCGAATATGCAGACCGCGATTAGTGAGGGCGGCGGCGCGAGCTACTACTCGCTGAATTACAACACCGCGCAAACGGCAGCCACACGCGTGAACTATTTCGATGGCGCTCTCTTTCTTCAGGACGACTACAAGTGGAAGCCAAACGTCACGCTCAGCTACGGCCTCCGCTACGAGATGCAGAACAATCTGAGTGATCACCACG
Organism: Candidatus Acidiferrum sp.; assembly: GCA_049641765.1. GTDB lineage: Bacteria > Acidobacteriota > Terriglobia > Acidiferrales > UBA7541 > Acidiferrum. Next base: position 12,174 of record JBAQJX010000011.1, on the reverse strand, counting down.
ATTTCGCACCGCGCCTGGGTTTAGCGTGGGGACTCGACGGACACGGCAAAAACAAATCGCCTAAAACGGTTCTTCGTCTTGGCTACGGCATTTTTTATGACCGCTTCACCGAAAGTCTGGTTTTGGACCAGCAACTCGCGAACGGTTTCATTCAGCAGCAGTATTTGATCTCCAATCCGCAGTTCTTCCTTCCCAACCAATCTTTCACTCCGGCTGATCCTGGTTTTCCGGCCAACGCCGGGGCCTCACAAACCGTTTATGTGCGCAATCCCGATCTGCGTGCGCCCTACACCATGCAGACTGGCGTGACGCTTGAGAGGCAGCTCACCAATCTCGCCAATATTTCCGTGACCTATCTCAATTCCCGCGGCGACCATCAGCTTTATTCCAATGTCTTTCCGCCAAACACACCTGGCTCTCCGTTGCCGACCGGCTTCAATCCAAGTGACATCGCCTACGAATATGTCTCGGAAGGCGTCTTCAAGCAAAATCAGCTGATTGTTCACAGCATGGTGCGCATTCCTTCGCGTCACGGCCCGATGACCGATCTCTCGCTCTTCGGCTATTACGTTCTCAACTACGCCGACAGCGATACCGGCGGTGCCGGCTTTGTTCCTTCGATTCCCGGCGACATTAGCGCGGACTACGGACGCGCTGCTTTCGACATTCGCCAGCGTATTTTTTTCGGCGGCACGGTTGGCATGCCGTACGGTTTCCGTCTGAGCCCGTTCATGATCGCGAGCTCCGGAATTCCGTTCAACATCACCACTGGCCAGGACGTCTTCGGCGACGCGCAATTCAACACCCGCCCCTCGTTTGCCACCTGCGGTTCCGGGGCGGCAGCCAGCGTCGTTCAGACTGCTTACGGCTGCTTTGATTTGCTTCCTCCCGCGGGCGCCGCGCCGATTCCGATCAACTACGCGACGTCCCCCGGCCGCTTCACGTTGAACATGCGCCTCAGTAAAACGTTCGGCTTCGGCGCGAAAAAAGAAGTCAATTCTGGCGGTGGCCCTGGCGGAACATTCGGGCGCGGCCCTGGCGGCGGTCATGAACACGGTGGCGGCGGCATGTTCGGTGGCGGCGGTTCGTCGAATTCGCGCTACAACCTCACCTTTAGCGTGAGCGCGCGCAATCTGCTCAACAGCGTCAACTACGGCCCGTACATCGGAAACCTCAGCTCGCCGCTCTTTGGCGAGGCCAACTCGTCGGCGGGCCAGCCGTATGCTTCCACGACCGCGAATCGCCGCATCGATTTGCAGGTGCAATTCACGTTCTAACTCGGCGCGCCGCTCTCACATTTTCGCCCGCGATGGCTTACACTCGGTTTGTGGGCCTGTGATTTTCTGCCCCTGCGACAATAACCATGCGGCGCAAGAAAAAGACTTTGGATGCGGCGGTCGAAGCGCGGCGCGCTGCGCGCAAATCCGGGCTTGCTCCGGCAGCCACTCGTGTGATCGCCGATAAGCGCAAACGTCCTCTCAAACACAAAAAGAAATGGCTTCAGCAGGAAGCCGAGTAGTGGCTTCGAATGGCCCTCATTGCGTTGATGGCCTAGATCCGGACCGGACCTAGTTTTTCGATCCTCACCCGGGTTTGTGATCCGGCACGGATTCGTTCGGCAGGAAGAGCGCGGCTGGCGCGATATTTTCATGCTCGGCGAGTGCGGAGGCAATCGACTCCAGATCCTTCTTGTCGAACCCCATACAGCTGACCTTTACGCTGCCGTCCGTCTCGATCAGAAAAATCGTCGGCACATTGGTAAGTCCGTAGGCGTTCGAAGCGGGATATCCCTTCTGCTTTTCGTCGAGCAGCATCTGAAACGTCACGCCGTATTGTTTTATAAAATCCTTCGTTGCGTCAGCATCATCTTGCGAAATGCCAACAAACGTCGCGCTCCCGTTGCCATAGCGTTTGTAAAGCCGCTCAAGGAAGGGAAACGTGAATTGGCACACGGGACAAGAAACCTTGTAGAACGCCGCGATGACTGGACCTTTTTCGAGTAAAGCGGCGAGCGAAAATTCCTTTCCGTCGAGAGACTTCAGCGAAAAAGCAGGCGCCGTATTTCCTGCAACGATTTGTGTCATTTTGTTTTCCTGGTCCATCCAGCGTGTGAGCCGCCGCAAAATGCTCATCTACCCATTCTATCGCACCATCGCAAACGACGCAGCCGCGCTTCACCTTGAGCGCAATCCCGCAGTCAGAATCGCTGCTTTGATCGGATTAGTTTGAATTTCGCCCGCGCGCTCAGTGAATTTGCTTCGTCTTCCGTTGCATGTAATCCATCAGCAGGTACTGCCCAAGCGTATAGGGCGTCGTGAAGTACGCTTTGCCTCGGCACATCTCCGTGATCTTCTGCACGAAGTGCACCAGGCTGTAATCGCTCGCCAGCATGAACGTGTTGATCATGATGCCCGCGCGCTTGCACTTGTTGACTTCTTCGAGTGTCTGCCCGACGACGAACGGATCCAGTCCGAACGCGTTTTTGTAGATGCGGCCGTCTTCGAGAGTGAGCGCGGAGGGCTTCCCGTCCGTAATCATGATGATCTGCCGCATATCCTTTTTCTGGCGCAGCAAGATGCGCTGCGCAAGCCGCAAACCCTCGCGCGTATTTGTGTAATAAGGTCCGACTTGCACGCGCGCCAGCTCGCCGAGTGGAACTTCCTCGGCGCTGTCGTGAAAAAGCACCAGGCTGAGCGTATCCCCCGGATATTGCGTGCGGATCAGGTGCGAGAGCGCCATGGCCACGCGCTTCGCCGGCGTAAAGCGATCCTCCCCGTAAAGAATCATGCTGTGGCTGCAATCGAGAAGCACCACCGTCGCGCACGAGCTGTGGTATTCGCACTGGTGCACCATCAGGTCGGAATACGCCATGTCGATGGGAACCTTCGCGCCCTGCCGCCGCACCGCATTGAAAAGCGTTTCGCTGATGTCCAGGTTCAAGGTATCGCCGAATTCGTATGGCCGCGAAACGCCGCCCGATTCCACTCCGGTCGAAAGATCGCGTGTGTCGTGCCGTCCAAAACTGCTGCGCCCTAGCGATCCGAGAAGATCCTGCAACGTCTTGAACCCCAGGAAGTCGATCGTCTTGTCCGTAATCTCAAAACGCGCCTCGGGCTGTTTCTCGTGCGGTTTGCCGAGCTGCCCTCGCGCGGACGTTTGCGGCGGCGGAGTGACTTGGGGCGGCTGCTGAGGATTGATGTAGCCTTCCTCCGCCATGCGTTGCATTAGCTTTTCGATCAGGTCGCGGATCTCCTGATTATTTTGCGCGTCCGGATTCTGCAGCATTTCGCGCAGTTCGTCGCTCATCGCGTCCTCGGGCAGCAGGTCGCCTTCCTGCAGCGCGCGAAGGATCGCCTCGCGCAACGCTTCCATCGACCGCTCCGGATCCATTTGCGAAATGCCGTAGAATTGCGATTCGAATCCGCTTTGCAGAAAAAAATCGCCCATCCGCTTCACGAGCTCTTCCAGGTCGATCGCGTCGGCTGGTTCGCCGACATATTTTCCATACCGAATAAATTTCATCGATGAAGCCTCACTGGCTCGCCGCCGCAAGAACTCTGATGACTCCAAACAATTGCATCGCTAGTCCTAATTTGTTCTCCCGGTCTTGAACTTTCAACTTTGAACTTGTGACTTCGCAATAAGAGCGCGACTCCTGCGCCGCTCCCGTCAGTTGAACTGCCTCCGCGGCGGCCGGTTCGGAGTCTCCCGCTGCTCAGGCTGCCGTGGTTTCTCTGCATAGAATCCGCGCTCTTCGCTCCGTCCAACGCGCCGGTGCGCCCACAATCCTTCCAAAATCATCTCCGCGGCTGACGCTGCCGCGGCGGCATCCTTGCGGTCCTGCACGCCAAGACGGCCGATGTGTTCCATCAGTCCCTGAATCTTCGACAGTTGCTGGTAGCGTTCCGAAGCCGTTGCAAGCTCGGGGAGTTTCAATTCGCCGCCCATTTCAAACCACTGAATCACCGGCTGGAAGCTCACTTCCGCGAAATGCTTGCTGAAGACGCGCCCGACCGCGGTTCGAATCAACTCTCGTGCAATCGTGTCCGCGCCTTTCAGCTCGCCTTCGTATTCAAGCTCCATCTTCCCCGTAATGGCCGGAAGCGCCGAATAAACATCCGCAATGCGTGCCACGGTGGATTTTTCTCCATTTCGTGCCGCTCGCTGCTCGGCGCTGCTGACCAGGCTCTCCAGCGTCGTGATCGGCAGCCGCTGGCTGACTCCCGATCGCCGGTCCACTCGTTTGTCTTCCCGCGCCTGAAACGCAATTTCCTCCACGACGTTGCGCAGATACGCCGGCACATCCACCTTCCGCGCCGCGTCTCGCGCGACCCACGCTTCCTGCGCCGTGATCGTCATTCCTTCTTCGAGCGTCGACGGATAGTGCGTGCGAATCTCCGCCCCGATGCGGTCCTTGAGCGGCGTGATGATCTTTCCGCGCGCCGTGTAATCTTCCGGATTCGCCGTGAACACGATCAGCACGTCAAGCGGAAGCCGCAGCGGGTAGCCCTTAATCTGGATGTCGCCTTCCTGCATGATATTGAAGAGCCCCACTTGAATTTTCCCCGCGAGATCGGGCAGCTCGTTGATGGCAAAAATCCCGCGATTCGCGCGCGGCAACAGCCCGTAGTGAATCGTGAGCTCGTCGGAGAGGTCGCGCCCTCCTCGCGCGGCGCGGATTGGATCGACGTCGCCGATCATGTCCGCCATCGTCACGTCGGGCGTCGCCAGTTTTTCGACGTAGCGGTGATCCCTCGGCATCCATGCGATCGGCGTGTTGTCGCCTTCAGACGCGACTTTCTCCCGGCACGCGCGGCAAATCGGCCGAAGCGGATCGTCGTTGATCTCGCAGCCTGCGATCACGGGAATCTCCGCATCGAGAAACTGCACCAGCCCGCGCAGAATGCGGCTCTTCGCCTGTCCGCGCAGTCCCAGCAAAATAAAATTGTGCCGCGAGAGCAGCGCATTGATGATCTGCGGGATGACGGTATCTTCGTAGCCGTGCACGCCGGGGAAGAGCGGCTCGTTTTTTTCGACCATCCGCAGCAGGTTCTGGCGCATCTCGCTTTTCACGGACCGCGAGATGCTGCGCGCGTCGAAGTCCGGGATACGCTTCAATTCGCCGAGCGTGCGGACTCTCGAATGCGCGGAAGGTTGCTGCGATGTGCTTGCCGTCATGAATCCTCGATCCGCGTCCCGGGCAACCGGCGACGCAAGGAATTGTTTATCACTGGCGCTAGTTCAAACCGTGTCCGTTGCCGCCGGCACGCTGGCGCATTACGTCTTTCTTCTGTAGATGCAGCGCCCACGCGCGAAGATACCCGACCAGCCGCTCCTGCCGGTCACCTTCCGACCGCAACTCGAGAATCTGCTGCCTCCAAAGCAGGTCCATCGGCAAAGTGCCTGCCACAACGTACGAAAATGGACCTGCGTCTTCGCCTGGGGTATTTCTCGGATAGTCCTCGAAGATCAGCGTGTGGCACGCTTCATAGAGTTCGACCAGTTCCCGTTGCACGGAAGCCTCGGCTGCGCGGTCGTCGTCCTCCAGATAGTCGACGTGTCCCTCGGTGAGAGGGTTCTGGTCGAAAAACTCAACTACGCGAAACGGCGCCCTGCCGACCGTCAGTATGTCGAGCGTGCCGTCATCATCCCGCTTCACGACTTCAAGGATCTCCGCCGTGCAGCCCACGTGTACGACCCCATTTGGCAGCGCCAGCAGCACGCCAAACTCCGATTTATCTTTCAAACATTTCCCGACCATCTCCAAATAACGCGGCTCGAAGATATGTAAGGGGAGGTCCGCGCCGGGAAGAAGAACGACGTTGAGCGGAAAGAGCGGGATGCGATCGGGTCGCATTGTTGCTCGGTAAATCATACCAGAGGTAACTGGCGCGGGGTGCCCTGCTCGTGCCGCCTTCGGTTGGCACGCGGCGAGGCAGCGCTTCAAAAGCAAACCTGAAACGCTTGGCCATACTCCCCGCTCATGCGCGGAGCGCTTTCCACGGCGAACTGCGCTGTCCGCTTCCGCAACATTTCTTTCCTCGCTTTCCCGCAAGCGGACGATTCCCGAATTCCAGCCCCTTGTCGATACACCGTTAAGCCCATGTAAAATAGCCACTTAACAGAACCTTCGTTCGGAAGGGCATCTGCCCTTAATCCCGTAAATCCCGGAGGTATCCTCATGCAAACGCTCTGGCAGGATCTGCGCCACGGTCTCCGAATGCTTCTGAAGTCTCCAGGGTTCACGGTCGTTGCCGTGTTAACCCTCGGCCTCGGCATCGGCGCGAACACCGCCATCTTCAGCGTTGTCGATGCCGTCGTTCTCCGCCCCCTCGCCTATAAGGACTCCGCTTCGCTCGTCAACATTTGGACGAAATACCAAAGTGACGGCCTTGAGCAGAACTGGATCTCCGAACCCGAGTATTGGGACCTGCTCGATCATAATGAATCCTTCTCGCAGATTGCCGCCTACGCGCTTGGCGGCCGCGCCAACCTCACGCGAGCCGACGCTCCTCCCGTGCAAGTTTCCGAAGCAAACGCCACTGCCGGCGTGCTCCCCATGCTCGGTATCACGCCGATTCTTGGCAGCGCCTTTGCCACGGATGAGGACCAACCCGGCCACTCTCATTTCGTGCTGCTCAGCTACTCCCTCTGGCAGAGCCAGTTTGCTGCCGATCCGCGCATTGTCTCGAAGCCGGTTCAGCTCGATGGCGAGTCCTATACGATCGTCGGCGTCCTGCCGAAACAATTTTCCTTGGGCGGCAAACAGGATTTGTGGCTTCCCCTCGGTCTGGATCGGGCCAAGCCGAATGGTCGTGGCTCCCACTATCTTCACGTCCTCGGGCGCGTGAAGCCCGGCGTCGATTTTGCACAAGCCTCTTCTTCGCTGCTTCAGCTTGCCGGCGATCTTCGGCGTACCTACCCCAACGACTACGGTAACGAAGCGAAGAACTTTGACATGTACATGGTTCCCGTCAAGGAACAGCTTGTCGGCAAGCTTCGTCCGGCCCTCCTCGTCCTTCTCGGCGCCGTCGTCTTTGTTCTCTTGATCGCCTGCGCCAACGTAGCCAATCTCTTGCTCGCGCGGGCCACTGCGCGCGAAAAGGAGCTTGCCATTCGCGCGGCGCTGGGCGCTGGGCGATATCGCCTCGTGAAGCAACTGCTTACGGAAAGCGTGATTCTTGCCCTCGTCGGCGGCGTGCTCGGACTTTTCCTGGCTTACTGGGGAGTGGGCGCTCTTCGCCTTCTCGTTCCGGCAAACACTCCGCGCATGGACGAGGTGCGGATTGACCCGATGGTTCTTGCGTTTACGTTCGGCGTATCGCTGTTCACGGGTGTGCTCTTCGGGCTTGTCCCCGCATGGCACATCTCCCGGACCGATCTGCGCGAGAAGCTCAATGAAGCGGGCCGCAGCAATTCCGCCGGTGGAGGCACCCTCCATTTGCGCACCAGCTTGGTCGTTTCAGAGCTGGCCCTGGCTGTCCTGCTGCTTGCTGGCGCTGGCCTCTTGATCCGCAGCTTCAGCCGGCTGCTCGAAGTCTCTCCTGGCTTCCAGCCGCAGCATTTGCTCACCATGGAACTCTCGCTGCCGGATAAAACGTATCCCGATGGTCTCCCAGTCCAGAAATTCTTCACGCAGCTCATGGCCGATCTGAAGTTGGTTCCCGGCGTTCAATCCGTGGGCGCCGTTTCGCAGATGCCCTTTTCCGATTCCTATAGCTCGGGCTCCGTCTTCTTCGAAGACACTTCGATTGCTGATCTCCCCAGGCTTCAGGCTGTCGGCAATCTTCCATACATGGAAATCGACCAGCGTTCCGTCACGTCCGGCTATTTTCAGGCGATGGACATTCCGCTCGTCCATGGCCGGTTTCTGACTGATGCCGATGACGTGAACTCGCAGTTGGCGGTCGTGGTCGATACGGACTTCGCGCATCGCTTCTGGCCGCACGGCGACGCCATCGGCCAGAAAGTAGCGGTTGATATGCTGCCGAACGTTAAACCGTTGGCGCCGCGCTGGCGTACGATTGTGGGCGTCGTCGGCCACGTGAAGCACTATTCGCTCGACGCTGAAGGCCGCGAACAAATCTACTTCCCTCACAGGCAGCCCCTCTACGGCACCTACGTGCCGCGCGACATGACCCTGGCCCTCCGCACTTCGCTAGACCCCGCCAGCGTAACGAGCTCCGTTCGCGAGCAGGTCGCCGCCATCGACAAAGACCTCGCTCTTTACAACATCGCCACCATGGACGAACTTGTTTCGAATTCCGTGGCTCAGCCCCGCCTGAACCTCTTTCTGCTTGTCGCCTTCGCGGCACTGGCGCTTGTCTTAGCCGCGGTCGGCGTCTACGGCGTGATGGCTTACGCGGTGACCCAACGCACCCAGGAATTTGGGATTCGCATGGCTCTAGGCGCGACGTCCGAAGATGTTTTGAAGCAAGTGTTCCTCGAAGGAGGTCGCCTCGCCGGCTTTGGCTTGGCGCTGGGCGTTGTTGCCGCGCTCGTGTTGACTCGCCTGATGTCTAGCTTGCTCTTCGATGTGAAACCGAGTGATCCGCTCACGCTGGGAGTGGCTGCCGGGCTCCTCGCGCTGGTTGCCCTCGCCGCGTGCTACATCCCGGCGCGCCGCGCAACGCGCGTCGATCCACTCGTGGCCCTGCGCTACGAGTGAGCTGACCTTCTTTCGTCCACCAGTCTTCAAAACGGTCGTCGCGTTTTGAAAAAAATTACGAGAGCTCGCTTAAAAGGGATTCCATCTCGGAGCGCGCGTGCTCGTCGCCTTTTTGCGCCGCCGCGGCGATGCCGCTCGAAAGTATTTTCCGAGCTTCGTCGTTTCGCGATTCGCGCGCGAGAAGCTGGCCGTACATCAGGTACGCCGGAATATAGCCGGGGTTGTTTTCGATGAGCGCACGAAAATGCGCGTCCGCCGCGGCTGCATCGCCGCTGTTCATGCACTCCATCGCCAGCCCGTAACGCGAAAAAGCATCGTCCGGTTTCTTGGCGACGAACTCTTCGAGCATCGTGCGCCGGGTTTTCTTTTGTTCCGTCATGGTTCGCTCCCGTATTATACGGAGAAAGCCGTTGCATCCCAAAACTGCGAAGAACGGGGAGCGAATGAGAACCAGCCAATTTGTGAAGAGCGAGATGAGCGGAGATTTGGCGTTGAAGCCGAAGCCGGTGAGCGCCTCGCGTTCCGAAATGACGGAGATCGTTTTGCCGGCGCAGACGAATCCTTTGGGGAAATTGCTCGGCGGCCAAGTGATGCATCTCGTGGATATGGTCGCGGCGATGGCCGCGCATCGGCATTCAAACAGCTATGTCGTGACCGCTTCGGTGGACTATATCGACTTTCGTAACGCTGTGAATTTGGGAGAAATCGTCAATCTGAAATCGCAAGTCAATCGCGTGTTTCGCACATCGATGGAGGTTGGCGTCGAAGTCTATTCGGAAAATGCGATCACCGGAGAACGCAAACACACGACAACGGCGTACGTAACTTTTGTGGCCATCGATCAGTACACCAAGCTGCCGAAACCCGTTGCGCCTCTCATTCTCAAGACCGCGGAAGAGCGGCAACGCTATCGAGAAGCGGCCAGGCGGCGCGAAGCGCGGCTCGCTTTGCGTTACGGCAAAAAATCGCGGTAGCCACAAGCCGTAGAAAAATCAGCTGACGCCGCCGACCCAGCGCGGCGTTTCGGTCGGCCACGGGCTGCCGCCTTCGGGCTCTTCCGTGATGGCGATTGCTTTTGTCGCCCCCATCGATTCCGGCGGATTCGCGACCAGCAAAACAAATTTTCCGTTCGCGTCCGGCATAACCATCATCGAAGGCATGGGCTTCGCGCCCGGAGCCTTGGGAATAAACCACAGCTGCAAAACGTGATGCGGGGACGGCATGGGAATGTTCTCTCCCATGACCACAATGCCCAGTTCGGAATTCCATTTGGCTTCGAGCTGCATGCCTTGAACGGCATTTCCGGCAGGCGCAATCTTCACCGAACTCGGATCCATCATGATCATCGCTTCGCGTTTCGCGGCGGCAAGTTGCTGTTCGGCTTTTTGCCGCTGCTGAAGCAATGCACTGGAGCGGTCGTTGGTTTCGCGAATCTCGTCCTGAAGACGGCGCATGTTCCAGGTGCAGTAAAGAGAAAACAGCAGCAGCGCGGCAACCGCGGCCCACAGCCAGTAGGGAATCGCGCTCTTCGCAGGCATCACGTGCGGCTTCGCCGCCGACGGATCGTGCGCTTCGGCGCGAACGGTTTGCAGCAGGCGGCCTTTGAGCATGTCCGACGGAGCCGCATCCGGCGCGGCGTAGGCGAGTTGGCTGACGAGCCAGCGCGCTTCCTCGATGCCTTTGGCGCAGCCGGCGCAACCGCTCGCGAGGTGCGCGTCCATCACGGCGCGCTCGTCGCGATCGAGCGCACCAAGAGCGTACGCTTCGATCATCTCGCGATATTGGTCGCAGTTGCTCACGTCGTTGCCTGCAATCCTTCTTTCAAACGAAGCAAACCGTTACGAATCCAGCTCTTCACCGTGCCCAGTGGTTCTTTCAATGTCGCCGCTATTTCCGAATGGCTCAAACCTTCGAAGTAGGCAAGTTCGATGGCTTTTTTCTGCTGTGGAGCCAGAGAGTCCATCAGAGCACGAACGCGTTGGGCGCAGCGTTTCTCGTCGAGCGCCTTCTCGAAATCCGGCGCGACGACTGCGGAGGGAAGTTCGCCGGGCAGGTCTTCGCGGCGGCGTTGGCGCTCGCTCTTCAGGCGAAGGTGATCGAGCGCGCGGTTGCGCGCCAGCGTGCACAGCCAGGGTACGAACGGGCCGCGTGAAGAGTCATATTGGCCGGCGTTGCGCCAGAGTTGAAGAAAGACGTCCTGAACGACTTCTTCGGCGGTGGAAGCCTGCTGAAGAATGCGCAGGACCAACCCGTAGACGAGGCGCGAGTGGCGGTCGTAGAGCTGTTCAAAGGCGCTCACGTCATTTTGAAGAAGGCGCGACAACAGCGTCGCGTCAGGCGACACTTCGCGGTGACCAGTGGACGTGAAAGCCGCCAGGAACACGAGAATCGGCTTCTTCTCTCCTTGAAAGAATATACGACAGAAACGTTAAAACGGATGCGGTCATGGCATCGTCAGCCGGGAGCGAAGTTTTGTTTTACCTTGGCGCGGACTGCGTCCGCGGTGGAAAGAGAGTGGTCTACGCAGGAGCCGATCGACGGGCCGTGGAGATAGTTTCCGGCGAACCAGAGGCCGGAAAGTTGCGAGGCGAGTTTTTCGAGGGACGCGATGCGTTGCGCGTGGCCCAGATTGTATTGCGGGAGCGCGTTTTCGTAGATCTGAACGTGAGAGAAGACCGGAGCTTGTTGAATGGAAAGAATAGGAGCGAGTTCTTTGTGGACGAGTGCGACGAGATCCTCGCGCGCGAGCGAAGCGGCTTGAGGGTCGGTTGCGCCGCCGAGGAAAGAGGTGAGAAGGACGTTGTCGGCAGGTGCGCGGCCAGGAAAGAGAGAGGAGTTGAAGACGGTGCCGAGAATGCGGAGTTTTTCTGAGCGTGGAATGAGGAAGCCGAAACCCTCGAGCGAGTGTTGAACGTGAGCTTTTGCGTAACCGAGAGAAACGACGGCGATGGGAGCGTATTCGATGGAGGAAAGAAGGGATGAAAAGTCAGGATGAATCCCGCGGAGGAGATTTCCCGCGGCTTGCGCTGGAATCGAAAGGATAAGGTTTCCGGCGATGAGTTTTTCGGTTGAGCCGTTTGTGGAGAGGGTGAGCTCGTAGCTTGTTGGATGTTGCGAGCCGGCGCGCAGAATTTCAACGACGGTAGTCCCGGCGCGGAGAGCGGGGCCGAGTCTTGCGGCAAGAGCCTGGATGAGAGTTTCGTTTCCGTCGCGAAACGAGAAGATCGTTGGCTTGCGCTTCGGACCTTCTTTGGATTTGGCGGCACGAAGCGCTCCGCGAATGACGCTGCCGCTCGTGTGCTCGGCTTCGAGCAGTTGAGGAAAGGCGGCGCGGAGACTGAGTTTTTCCGGATCGCCCGCGTAAATGCCGGAAATCATTGGGCCGACCAATTTGTCGAGAAGTTCGGCGGAGAATTTTCGGCGGATAAACGCGGCGACGGATTCGTCGGAATCCAGCGGAACGCTGTGGCCCAGGAGGTCGCGGAGAAGGCGCCACTTGGTGCCGA
>JBAQJX010000014.1:0-56557 GCA_049641765.1 Candidatus Acidiferrum sp. | reverse complement strand
TTCCGCGCAAATCGGAGACCGCGCTTCCCGCATCCTCTTCCTCGGGCTTCCCCTCGGCGCGCCGGCTCAGCGATTCGAGCGATTTGCGCACCTCCGGACTCGACCAGCGCGCATCGTCAATGCCGATCTGCCCGTCGAGAATCATCTTGTCCAGGACCTTTTCATTGCCTGGTGGCAGAACCAGTTTCGCTTTGATTTTGGCCGGGCCGGTGAGAATCGGCCGATCCGAATTCATCGCCAGGTTCAAAATGTCCTCGATGCGCGCGTTCGGCGCTCCTACATCGAGCGTAATCAGGTGGCCTTTTTTCTCGGGTTCGTTGATCACGCTGCCTTCCGCGATGATCAGCGAGTGAATCAGCGTGGCGCGCACGGGATGCAGCAGCGTGTCTCCGTTCGTGCCGTCCACCGTCGCCGAATACTCCGTGTGCAGCGGCACGGGCTTTCCGATCTTATCGAGCGAGAAATCGGGCGTGTCCGTTTGGCCGTTAACCTCAAGCTCGGAGAGTTCGCCTGTGAATCTTCCCGTCGAAGAGAGAATTCCGGCGATGCCTGGAAACGGCCCAAGGTCGGCGTCTGTAAATTTGTAGGAGCCGGAAACCGGAGTTGCACCGGGATCGTCGAGATTCCATGGGCCGAAGTCCCCGGTGGTCGCAATCTCTCCTTTGGGCTTGGCGTTCGTCAGCGTTCCGTGAAATTGAAACGGCTTGTCTACGCTCGCGGCGCGCAGGTCCAGGTCGTGAATGTCCCATTCAAGCGGCTCCTTGATTGGCTTTCCCGGGTCTGGTTTTTTCGGCAGCGTGATCAGAACGGTGTTCTTGCAAATGACTTCATCCACGATCAGTCCGGTGATTACGTTGTGGGTCTTTCCGGCTTCGCTGAGCTGGGGGCTCTTTTTCTCCCCGCGCGGCGGAATCGTGATCGTCATGTTCTCGATTCTTGCGGACGAGATTCGCTTGGGCAGGTCGAGAAGCGCAATCAAACCCAGATCAAATGCAAATTTGTCGACGTGAATCAGCGGCGGAACATCCGAGCGATCGTGGAAGTAAATCGTCAGGTTTTCGCCTGCCACGCCCAAATGAGGGAATCCGGTGACGTGAAGCTCGGCAAGCTCCACGCGGCTTTGAAAGTGCTCGCTCAGCGAGTGGACCACCCACGTCCGCACAAGGTTGTCCATGTGCCGCGAGCGCCAGAAGGCCGTGCCAGCCACCATTAGAATAAGTGCCAGGCCGATTCCGGCAATCACCGGCCACTTGCGCGAACTTCTGCGAGGCTCCGTCATCGGATGATTGACCTAGAAATGCTGAGTGACAAGCTACTCGGCCAACGACAGCGAGATTTTATTCTTGTGGCTGGAAAGACTAGGGACGGCTCGGCCTGGCGCCGCCCTCTACAACTTGGATGCTCGCGTCCAGTGGAATGGTCACAGGCGGCAGGCAAATTTCCGTGCTGCACGCTTGATAGCGAAGCTTGAGTGCGATGTGCTGGGAGCCAAGAGGAGCGCTCGCCAGCGCCGTTGCTGGAAGTTGTAGAACGATCGTGCCCTCATAGACGTTCAGCGGCGTCTTCGAAAACGTAAACGTATGCAGCGCACCTTTGGGGTACGAAACTTCGCCCAATTGAAAGCCGGAAAGTGCGGTCCCCCGAAGATCGGTTGCAATCAGGTAGTCCGCGGATTTTTCGCGCGCGTTGATATGGAAGCCGGAGCGAATTTTCAGTTCCGCGAAAATCTTGAATTGGCCGCCGCGTGGCACCGACTCCGGCGAAGCGTGCGCCGTGACGGCAACGACGTCCTTCGGGGAAGGGATGTCTTGCGGTGAGGAGGGCGGTGCCGCGGCGCCAGCCACGCCGAGGACGCCGAGCACGGCTGCGGCAAGAAATCTCATAGTTCGACTGTCGTTCCAAGCTGTTGCGACACGACGCGGTTCATCACCTGAAAAAGGTCTTCGCCCGTTTTCTCCAGCACGAACGCGTTTCTTGCATCAGACCAGCCCAGCTTGAAGGAAGTCGAGAGCGCGGAAATCCAGATTTCTCGGATCGGCGTATTCGGTGAGATCACGAACCTCGCTTCTTCCGGCTCTTCGAAAATCACTTCCAGCTTTCCGCTTTCGCCTTCAACGTCGAAGTCGTGCTCGTCCGCCAGCACGAGCAGCCGCTTCTTCAACTCCTCGAACGCCGCATCCGCTTTTCGTTGAAAGTCTTTTTCTTCAAGCATGATAGGAGGAGTAGGTAGTGAATAGTGAGTAGTGAGCAGCAAACCGTAAAGAGAGTAGCGCCCTCACTTCGAAAGCTTACCACGGAGCGCGAAAATCATTTTACTGATCTCGCCGGCCAGTTGCATAGAGGTCTCGATGTCCTTTGGCGCGAGGAAACCTAGCCTGGTTGCGATCAGCATATGAGTTTCCAGTTCCTTGACCGAACCATTGGCAATGAGCAAGAACCGCGTAAATTCCTTCGCATGCCATCGTCCGAATCCCTCAGCAATATTTGCTGGAACGGAACCAGCCGCGCGGCGAATCTGCGAGGACAGGCCGTATTGTTCACTGGGCGGCAGTTTAGCTGCGATTCCATAAATCGCCTTCACCAGATCCATGGACTTTTGCCACACCAAGAGATCCTGATAGCTCTCGATCTTCCTCTTTGGCGGGACTGCTGACAAAGTATTCGCCCCGTGCGAAAAGCGCCTGGCACCACGCACTACTCACTATTCACTACTCATCCTATTCCGCCAACTGCGCTTCAACTGTTTTACTCACTTCGTCGAAATCGATCATGCCGGTGATGCGCTTGATCTGCTTGCCATCACGGTTGATGAGGATGCTCGTGGGATAACCGAAGAGTCCGCCGAACTTATCGGCAGCATCGTCGTTGCCGATAAGAATCTTGTAGCTCATGGGAAGTTGCTGGCCGTTCACGTCGAATCTTTCTTTGGATACGAAGGGAGCGACGACGCTCTTGCCTTCGTCATCGAGCGCGATGCCAAGCACGACAAAACCTTTGGCTCCGTACTTTTGCTGCATCTCGATGAGCCAGGGAATTTCGACGCGGCAAGGTTCGCACCAGGTCGCCCAGAAATTCACGAGAACCACTTTGCCTTTGTAGTCGCTGAGGGAAACGTCTTTTCCGTCGAGATCTTTCAGCGTGAGCTGAGGCTCTGGTTCGCCGCCGGACGGATTGTCCGCCTTTACGACCGCGTTATCCGTCTTCACTTTTACGCGCGTGGCTTTGTCGGCAAAATACGTGCCGGCAATCAAGACCAGCACGGTGGCAATCACAAGCAACGGTTTCTTCATTTCATTCCTCAATCCCAATTATAACCCCAAGACGAAATCGGCGAGTTCGCCCGGCGCTCAGGCAGGGCGCTTATTTTCCGCCCGTCAGGGAATTTTCAAGCCACAACACCGCGCTGTTCAGGAAGCCCAGCTTGCCCGCGAGCCATGTCAGCTTGTTGACGAAAACCAGGCCGCCGATGAAGAGCAGCAAAGCTCCGCTAAGCACTTCGACGGCGTGGAGGTACTTTCGGAAGCGTTGATAGAACTTAAGAAATTGTCCGATGCCCAGCGCGGTCAACAGGAACGGCACGGCCAGGCCAGCGGAATAGACCGCAAGCAGCAGGATTCCGCGGGCAATCGTGTCGCTGGCGGCGGCCAGCGCGAGCACGCTCGCAAGGATCGGCCCGATGCAGGGAGTCCAACCGAACGCGAACGCAAATCCGAGAAAAAAACCGCTGAATAGACCAGGCTTTGTGCTGGTGCTGCGCAGATGTACGTCGCGGTTCAGCCACTTCGCAAGCGCTGGTCCGGCAAAGCCGATCAGGGCGAGCGAGAAAAAATGCACCCAGCCGAGTCCGAAAAAGAGTGGGCCATGGTGCAACAGGGAAATGACACCCAAAATCGCAAGAAGAGAACCGGCGATGATTCCCCAGCGAAAGCTTAACTTCGCCAAAGCGCCGATCAGGTGCAAGCCGAAAAGCAGGATCAGTGCGCCCGCGATCGGCGCGAGCAGCGCGCGGTTCTGCCGGAGAAACGTGCCAACAGCGCTTGCCGATGCACCGAACGAAATGAACACAACGGAAAATCCAACGACGAAAGAAAGCGCCGAAGCAAAAAGGCCGCTGCGCGGCTGCTGGCCCTGGCGCAATTGTTCGACGCCGATGCCGGAAAGCATCGAAATATAGCCGGGAACGAGCGGAAGCACGCAGGGCGAAAGAAACGAAACCAGCCCGGCGATGAAAGCTGCTGACAGAGAAACGTCAATCATCTGTTTTGCGGCCCGAACGAGCCGCCCATTCCAATCTTAGAGTGTGGTTCCGGTCCGCGGCGTGGCGCACGCCGAGGTTACATCCGCTTGCGTTGCCAACGATACTTCGCGCTGAAACCTGTTCATTCTCCCACAAAGACGCGAAAAGAGCGCCAACCGTTAGCGCGCGAAATCCGGTCTTTGCTTCGCGCCAGCGCACAGCTGGTTTCGATGCGATCTGCCCTCGACGCAATCTGCGGATTCGCGCGCGTTGCTTTGGATGATTGCGGCAGCCAAACGGCGACAGATGCAGGCTTTGTCCGACGCCCTAGAAAACTTCGTCCCCTAATACGGCTTGTAAGTAGCTGAAAGAGAATAGCTTGCGCGAGACGCGGTTGGCAGGCGGGTTGCCCTTTGCAGATCGGCGCGCTGGAGCGGCGCCTGGCAGGTGGCTATGCAGTGGACACCCAACAAAGTGACGGCGCTGCGGGTGGCGGTGGGTTTTGGAGCGGTGAGCCTCTTCGGCCGCGGTCCGTGGGCAAATCTCGCCGCGGTTGGGCTGACCGTCGCGACGATTGCTTTGGACGCGCTCGATGGACACATCGCGCGCAGAAAGAATCTGGCGACGCCGGTTGGCGCACAGCTCGACATTCTCGGCGACCGCATGATCGAAAATGTTTACTTCACGTATTTCGCGGTCGTCGGCATGGTGTCGCTGTGGCTGCCCGTTTTCTTTTTCGCGCGGGGAGCGGCGACGGATTTTCTGCGCGGCATGGCGATGCGCGCGGGCTATTCCGGCTGGGGCGCGAACGCGATGCTGAAGACGTGGTGGGGACGCGCGCTGGTGGCGTCGCGCTGGAGCCGAGGTCTTTACGCCGGGATGAAGTGCCTCTGCTTTTGCTATTTAGGATTAGAGCTGGCGCTGACGCGCGGGCCGGTGGCGCTGCTCGGCGGAATGAGCGCGGATTTGCACGCGCTCGTTCGCATGGGCGCGCAAGTGCTGACGTGCGCGACGGCGGCGTTTTGCTTGCTGCGCGGCGTGCCGGTGCTGGCGGAGGGCTGGCGGTACGTTTCGGGTGCAAGCCAACCCCGCACCGTAAAGCGAGCGGCGCAAGGGGCGATGTAATGGAGAACAAAGGACGCACGGAGATGAGGTGCGACGTTGCAGCGTTCTTTGATTTAGATGGAACGCTGCTGCCAGAGCCTTCACTCGAGCGCAGATTTTTTCGGTTGCTGCGCCGCCGCAAGATCATCGGCGTTCGGAATTACTGCTGGTGGCTTGCGGAGGCTCTGGGGCTGGCTCCTGCGGGCATTCATCCGGTGATGCACGCGAACAAAATGTATTTGCGAGACGTGCCGGCGGACAGTTATGGAGCGAATGATTTCGCCTGTTTGCCACTGGCGTTTTGTCGCGAGGCGGTGGACTGCGTGGCGTGGCACGCAGAGCGCGGACACCGGATTGCGATCGTCAGCGGAACGCTCGAACCTTTGGCGCAACAAGCGGCGTTGGCGCTCGAAAGCGAACTGGAAGCGCGCGGGCTTGCATGCAGCATTCGCATAAGCGCAACGCGACTTGAAGAAAAAGGCGGACGGTGGACGGGACGAATCGCCGGTGAAGCCATGTTTGCCGAAGCGAAGGCACGGGCGATCCGGCGAATCGCAGCGGAAGAGGATATGGACGTCGCGCGATGCTTTGCCTACGGCGACAGTGCGAACGACCGCTGGATGCTCGAAACCGTGGGAAAACCTGCCGCAGTGAATCCATCGAACGATTTGGCGCGCATAGCGTGGAGAAACGATTGGCCGATGCTGCGATGGAGCGAATTTCGAGTCTCAGCGCAGAGTTCGCAGCAGCCGGAAAGCGGAATGAGCGCGCCGAAAACAATGCAGCATCGAGAGGCGATCGCAGGCGCGAAGAGCATCGACGCGGCCCACGCGAGAACGGAACTTGGCACTTGACCGGGCACATGAACGGACTGACCAAACACGAATATCGCAAGCGGAGCTACGCGGGTGCCTTCCGCGAAGACGTTCTTCCCAACCCCGGCGTTGCAGACGCCATCGATTTTCAGGGCCGGACCATTCGTGAATGGCTGCGGCGCGAATGCGCGGCAGCATGGGTGGCGTGCGGCATGTTTGAACGCGTGGCATTCACGTACGTGGGAATTTCCAGCGCGCTGATTCTTTTCTTCGCGGAAAACCTCGCACATCCGCTGCGTTTGCTGGGGACGCAGGCGTTCGTGACGGTGGCGATTCTCGTCTTGTGCAGAGTGGAGGCTTTGGTTTCGCGAAGAGAGGAATCCCGCGAAAGCGCGCATGAAGAAACCGACAGATATGGTGCTCTCACATTCGCGCAGAGATTTTGGCATTTCTGGCGGCACTGGTATCCACATCTCTTCTTTCTCTTTTGCTTTGAAGAGTTAGGGCGGCTCGTCCACCTGGTTCAGCCCGGATGGCAGGATGCAAAACTGATTGCGTTCGATCATTGGCTGACCGGCGTACACCCGACGGTGTGGCTCGAGCAGTTCGCCACGCCGGCGCGCAACGACTTCATGCAGTTCGTTTACCTGACCTACTTCACGTATTTGCTGGTCGTCGGAGGAATTCTGTATTACCGGCGCGATTGGCGCGGCTACTGGTCGGTGATGACCTATTCGGCCGTGGGCTACGCGATCGGTTATGTGATCGCGATTTTCTTTCCGATCGAGAGCCCGTGGTTTTCGATGGCGGGCTCATGGCACGGCGAACTGCACGGCGGCGCGGCGACGGCGGCAATCAACTTTATCGAGCATTACGGCCGCGTGCGAGGGGCGGCGTTTCCTTCGGAACACGTGGCGGGAGCGGTTGCGGCGACGTGGGGCGCGTGGCGGCACCGACGATGGCTCTTCTGGGTGATGCTGCCGCTGGTCGCGTCCATGTGCGTCTCGACGATTTGGGGCCGGTATCACTACGTCGCCGATATAATCGGCGGAATGATTACGGGAACGCTCGGCTACATCCTTGGCCGCTGGCTGATGACGAGAGGCGATACCGTCAAGACAATTTAGCTGCGAACTGCACGGCGATTCTTTGCCGTCGAAGTTGAATGGACCGGATCGAGCTCAAAGGCTGGTCACGCTGAGAACGTTGCCGTCCGGATCCTTGAACCAGGCTACGCGCACAATTCCTCCCGGGGCCGTCCAGATGCCGAGCTCGTTTTGTTGAAATTGTGGATACAGATTAAACGTGACACCGTTTTCGCGGAGAGCTTTTATGGTTGAGAGAACATCCGGCACGTGAAAGCCGAGGATGGTGTGCTCGTGCGGAGTGAAATCGGGCACGTGCGAGACGCGAAGCGTGGCGCCGCCGAGGTTGAAAACGGCGGCAAAACGGTCCTCGCTGGTCAGCGCTAGCCCAAGCGCATCGCGGTAGAAGGCAGTCGAGCGAGCACGGTCCCGCGTGCAAATGATAATGGCTGGCTTGGCGGCTTCTAGTATTCCCATGTGTTCCTCCTCTTCTTAGGTCAAGTTATCCAGTTATGGACGGTCGCTTTCAACTGATTCATGGAAGCGAGTTTGGAAAGCAGTCGTGTATGTACCCGGTCCCGACCGGACGATGCCAAGCCCCTCCCCCTGTTTTTTGTAAGTGTTGCATCTGCGGGACTTAGCGTTTTTGTAAGTCGTTTGGATGCAGTAGATGCGGGCGATGCTGTAAGTGTTGATTCCAAAGCGGATGCAAGAGCACGGACTCCCGACTGGGTCGGGATGAATTCCGCCTGTGCCACTGGCCCCCACCCCCGGGGTGTCCGCAAGTTATGAAGTAAACGATTGACAGCATGGGAGTTGCGGGATTTCCTGCGTGTCGCAGAGAGTGGACGCAGCGGGCCGGCTTGTGTAGCCCTCCTACCAATTTTTTGTAAGTGTTCATTCTAAAGGTGTTAATGGCCTTGCGACCCGGAAGCCTGACCCGGGGAACGCCATAGTGGCGCGCTGGTTCAATTTCTGGTGGCCATAAAAGAAAAGAGCGGCCTGAAGCCGCTCGGAGCAAATGCACATTTTTGCCTGAGAAACACCATAGCATAAGTTACTAGAATTTCAAGCGGAAAATGCGACGAGTACGGTCGTAATTTCAGTTGCGTATTCTCGACTCGGCGATCAAGAGACGAGGCCGAATCTCAGGCATGCGTGGCGCGCTGAAAAGCGGAAGGTTTTTCCGCGTCTTAATTCGCAAAAGCGGGAACAGAGTTCCCGCACTCCAAAATTAGGACACCATCCGAAAGATGGAGCGGGGAGGAAGGGGAGGGGATTGGAAAGAGTTAGCTTGCTGGAAGAGGGGGGCGGCGGGGATTGGGGTGGGAGCGCTCGAAGATGCAAGCGATTTGAAGAAGGAGATATTCGTGCCCGGCGGCGGCAATGAATTGGAGCCCGAGGGGGAGACCTTCCGAAGTGAAACCGCATGGGATGGAGATCGCGGGAACTCCGGCGAGATTAGCGGGGCGATTGGGGCGTAGAAGGAGAGCGCGGGCAGGATGATCGTTCTCCCCGATACGGACGACTTCCTGGCCAATGAGCGGCGCGGCGATCGGAGTTGTGGGGACGACGAGGGCGTCGACGCCAGTGCCTTCCAAGGCCCGATGGAACTGCTGGATGAATTTTTCGCGGACCTCTAGGGCGGAGAGATACATGGCCGCGGAGACTTTGGTTCCCATGGCGAGGCGAGAGCTTACGTCGTCGCCGTAGTCGGCGAAGCGGGAGGGAAACCAGCCAGCCTGTTCGTGATAGTGCGTAGCTTCGGGCCAGGCGATCTGGTTTCCGGCGTCTTCGGTTTCCGAAAGCAGGGGAAGCGAAACTTCCTTAAATTTCACTTTCTGCTTTTTGAGGACGCGGACTGCTTCATCGAAGGCAGCGGAGACTTCCTGCGAGAGAACATCGAGGAAAAACTGTTTAGGAATGCCGAGAGCGATGGCACGCGAGTTGGATGAGAGCTTTTCCAAATCACGCGCGCGGGGCTCACCTTTGGCCCGTCGGAGAATGGGTTCGAGAAGAAGGGCGATGTCGCGCGCCGTGCGAGCGAGCGGACCGGCGCAATCCAGCTTTGGAGAGAGCGGAATGATGCCGTCCACACTGACGCGGCCGAGGGTGGGCTTGAGGCCGACAATGCCGCAAAGAGCGGCGGGGATGCGGACGGAGCCGCCAGTGTCAGTTCCGATGCTGCCGTAGCAAAGGCCCGCGGCGACGGCCGCCGCGGAACCGCCACTGGAGCCGCCAGGGATGCGAGAAAGATCCCAGGGATTGTGGACGGGGCCGTAGTGCGGGTTGTTGCTGGTGACGCCGTAGGCAAATTCGTGAAGATTGGTTTTGCCGAGGATGACGGCGCCGGCGGCTTTGAGCTGCGCGACGACGAGAGCGTCCTCCCTCGGGACGAAGTCCTTCAAAATTTTTGAGCCTGCCGTCGTGCGAATACCAGCCGAGCAGATGTTGTCTTTCAACGAGAGAGGAATGCCGTGGAGCGGGCCGCGGTCGCGATGAGCTTTGCGGCCGCGCGGAGCGAAGAGCTCGGCTTCGGCTTTTTTGGCTCGAGCAAGAGCGAAGTCATGCGCAACGGTGATGTAGGCGTTGAGGATGGGATTGAGCTGATCGATGCGGGCGAGGAGGAGCCTGGTGAGCTCGACGGGGGAAAGTTTGCGTTTGCGGAAGAGGCGGGCGATTTCTTCGATGGATGCGAATGCAAGGTCGGTGTCGGTTGTTTGCGGCACGGTGGAATGAGAGACAGGAAATTAATTTAACACAGAGGACACGGAGAGCACAGAGGACACGGAGGGGGCAATAGATCAATTTTTTCACAGTTGCGTTTCTGGATAGTTTCCGAATAGCCGACAATCCTGAAACTGTGGCAATCAGTAGGTTGTAACTCACTCGCCTTCTTGCTCAGCCCCCTAAATTGCCGGGCTGCCCGGCACGCGTCAAAGCGCAATTCAGCCGAAGTGTGCCGTAACCATTTTCATCCAGGCCGACGTCTGCACAGCGAGGTAGCTGAGCTGGAACGCGGCGATAACAACCGGCGCGCCGATCGCGAACACCGGGTGGAGACGACGGTGCCGAAGCGTGTCCACCGTCACGCACAGCAAAAGGCATGCATAAAAAGCGAGGAATTGCGGGAGCGGCTTATGCGTGAAGAGCAGCACAATCCTCGCAACCGCCGGAGCCAGAAGAGTTGCGGCGGCGAGCACCATCAGGCGCTTATGCAGGTCGGGTTTCCTGCGAAACGCAATTCCCAGGCCGACCAGAACCGCAAAGAGCAAAAGATTGACCGAGTTGATCCCCAACAGATAATGAAACTTACCGATCTGATGAAGCCTGCCTTCTCTTGCAACGCCGTTGAGGGTCAGAGTCTCGCCAAGCAGCACGACGATTGCGGCAAGAGCGGCCATAAATATGCCCAGGCGCTGGTGTAACCGGACGCGGCGGGCCTCGATGAGCCACGTCTGAACAATAAATCCGATCCACCATAGCGTCATGATCGCGCCGTGAATCTGCACAACTGGTGGGAGGATGGGCGTGTGAAATATAAATCGCAGATAGTAGGTACGCGCGAATCCCGCGACTGCGATGACAGCCGCGCCGACGGCAAGCCATCGGTACTCGCTCCGCGTCAGTTCGTGTTCTATCACCATATGCGCGGACAGAAGCATATCTCGCGTAGAGCATGTTAGGGTACGCTGCATCGTTGTCCAAGCTTCTTCTTGTCGAATTGTGGGTGGATGACGGGCTAACCGGAAACGATTGCGAGCTAGAAGTGGCATTCCGTCAAATTGACGCGCCATCCGGAAAAGAGAACTGAAGCTAGGAAGCAGATACGCAAAGTAATAAGGCTGGCTGGCGGGCGGAGAAAAACTAGAAGATTTTATCCTGGCGGCGGAGGTTTCCGAAGGAGCCGATGTTGGCAATGATGAAGGTGGCGGTGAAGCGGTTTTCAACGCGGACGGTGCCGAGGTCAATGCGGCGGTATTCGAGGGCGAGGCCGCAGCAGCCGCCGTTGTAGCTGACCTGAACTAGCTGGTTTTGCAGGATTTTGTCGGTGAAATCGTAACTGATGCCGGTGGTGAAATTGAATCCCTTGCGCGTCAAGTTGCCGTAGCCAATAAGGGCGCGGACCTGGTTCGAGGGCGGCTGCGTGAAAGCTACGAAATTCGGGGGCGGAACAACCGGAAGATCGGCTGCGACGGGGTCGTCGTTCAGGCGGAAGAAGGCGATGGTGGAGAAAAATTCGCTGTAGGGCTTCACTTTTAGGAGGGTGCCGACGGTGGTGAGGCGCTGAATCTGAGGATCGTACTGGAGGATTTGCTCGAAGTCATAGGGTCCACCCGGCGTGATCTTGAAATCGCTGATGATGGGGGACCAATTGCGCGGGCCGAAGGCGAAAGCGAAGGGAGAGATGGAATCGACAGCGTCGAAAACGTTGCGCTGGCCATCGACGATGGCGCCGCCAAACGTGGGATCGAAATAGTGCATCTGCAAAATGCTCCAAGTGACTAGCTCCTGGGGCTGGTCATCGCCGGTTTTGCCGAAAAGACGCTGGGTGAGGCCATACTCGACTTCGTTGGTGTCGGTCAGGGTGGAGTCGGAATTGAAGCGGATGAAATCCTGGTAGTCGTTCACGCCGGTGACGTAGTGATAGGTGAGGGTGGGCTCGATGGTGTGCTTGTAGCGCTTGTGGGATTTTGTTTTGTTCATGGGGTCGCGATCGAAGAAGCGCTCGAGCGTGGGGAGCCGAAGGTCGACGGTGAGCTCGCCGGTGTTGCGGGTGATGGATTGCGAAGTGGGCAAACCCGCCGCGTTGTAGGAATCGCCAAAGTAAGTGGTGCGAAAGGTTGCGGAAGTGGTCAGGCCAAGCCACACGCCAAGATGGAGAGGAACGGTGACCGTGGGAGCGAACTCGGTGCTGGGGACAAAGGCTGGCGTATTCAGCGGGCTGTCATCCTGGCGATGTAGAGCGTCGACAAAGGTGTCGAACGAAAAATAGATGGGGAGATTTTGCCAGGGCGCTTGTTCGACGGAACCGAAGCGAACTTCAGGAGCGGCGCGCAGAGAGACGCTGACCGCGGGAGAAGTTACGAATGTGACGGGAGAAGTAATCGGAATGCTGAGGAAGGTTTTATCGGATAGGGCCGCGACGTTGAAGCTGAAGCCGCGAAAATTATTGCTGAGGAAGGTGGCGCTGCGAACTTCGGAAGTGATGGCGTCGCCGAAAGTGTCGGCAAAGGCGAGACGAAAAGTGAGCGAGGAGAGTTCGTTGATGTCCGCGACGAAGCGCCAGCCATCGGGGAGAAGCGATTGGACTTCGAGTTGTTGCTGGTGGCCGCCTTGCTTGTCGAGGATGGTGGTGTCGTTGGGCCCGGGTTCGAGAATGCCGCGATCGATCACGCCGTAGTAGGTGTACTGAACAGAAGTGTTTTCAAACGGCCGAGCGCGAAATTCAGCACGCTCGGAAGAACCACGCTTTGAGAGAAACTCCGCGCCGAGCGTGGCATCGAGCCAGGGCTTTGGCGCGAGATAAACCGCGTCACCCAAGACAAAGCCCTTGGTATTGCTTTGGCTAATCACCGGAAGAAGGATTCCGGACTGCCGGATTTTTTCGCCTGCAGGAGCGGTGGCATAGGGGAGCCAGACGAGTGGAATGCGATAGAGGCGGAAATTGGCGTTGACCAGTGCGACGGTTTTGTTGAGGCGAATGCGCGCCTGAGGCGCATAGAACTGCCAGGTAGGGTGCTGAGGATCGCAGATGGTAATCCAGCCGCGGCGGACGAGATAGATGTCGTCGGCGAAACGCTCGACTTCGGGAGCCTGGAAGTAAAGAGGGTTTTGCGAGACGAGGATCAGAGGATTGGCGCGGCGCTCGATTTTGACGGTGCCACGAACGTTGGTGAAGAGGCCGTGGCCGGTGCTGACGTTGTAATGAGCTTCATCGGCCTCGAGGTGCTCGTTGTTGTAATCGAAGCGGACGTGGCCGCGGGCGTAGGACTCGGAGGTCTGCTCGTTGTATTCGACGTGATCGGCCTGGAGCCGCTCGTCGCCGTAGTGAATGTCGACGTCGTCGTCGGCAATAAAGAGGTCGCCGCGTTTCTGCTGAGGGCCGCGCGACCAAATTTCGACATCGCCGGCTTTGCTGGAGTGCAAGCCGGTTTCCTGGGCGAACGAGAGCGGCAACTGAGGACTGCCAAGCGAATAAAAAAGCGCGGCAAGAACGAGAAGGAAGCGGGGCGCGGAGGCGTTCCGGCCATGAAGAAAGCGATTCAGACCAAACATTTGCGCGACGAGGACAGTTGGATAGCCTAGCATGCGGCCGGAGGGATGTGTAGCCGAGGCCGAGCGAAGCGGATTGGGCAAAGCACGGAGAGCCGCCACCGCGCTCGAAGAGGGGCAACGAAACGCGGAGGGAGCATCGCGCGTCACTCTTAGCACGGGTCGGTTCGACATTTCAGAAACAATGGATGCAAGCCGCGGCATTGGGGAGGTATGATGCCCGGCTTCGAAGACTGGGGGAGAAGATGAATCGTGCGATGTGTGTGTTTGGGGCGATTTTGGCGGGAGGGATATTTTTTGCGGGGACAGCGATTGCCACGCCGCCCGGCGCGGCTGATCAGTCGAGCGTCACAGAAAAGCTGAAGAACCTGGAATTTCGCGAGATCGGGCCGGCCATAATGGGCGGACGCATCGACGACTTCGCGGTGGTCGAGAGCAATCCGGACATCGTTTACGTGGGGGCGGCGGCGGGAGGGGTATGGAAGACGACGAACAACGGCACGACGTGGGAGCCGGTGTTTGACAAGGAAGGCGTTCCCACGATCGGGGACATCGCCATCGCGCCGTCTGATCCGAGCGTTGTGTGGGTTGGAAGCGGCGAGCCGAATAACCGGCAAAGCTCTTCGTGGGGCGACGGGATTTACAAGTCGCTGGATGCCGGCAAAACGTGGAAGAACATGGGGCTGGCCGCGACGCACCACATCGGGCGCATCGTGATTCACCCGAAGAATCCGGACATTGTGTATGCGGCGGCGCTGGGGCATCTGTGGGGGCCGAATCCGGAGCGCGGCGTTTACAAGACGACCGACGGCGGGAAGACGTGGAGCCAGGTGCTGAAAATCAATGACGACACGGGCGTGAGCGATATTGCGATGGATCCCGAGAGCCCGGACACGCTGTATGCCGCGGCGTATGAACGGCGGCGCACGCCGTTCGGATTCAATGGAGGCGGGACAGAAAGCGCGATTTACAAGACTGTGGACGGCGGAGCCACGTGGAAGAAATTGACGAAAGGACTGCCGTATGAAAACGGCGGCGACACGGGGCGCATCGGCCTGGACATTTACCGGAAGGACCCGAATATCGTTTACGCCATCGTGCAGCATGAGAAGGGCGGAACGTATCGCAGCGAGGACAAAGGCGAGACGTGGAAGAGGATGGGCGACACGGATCCGCGGCCTTCGTACTACAGCCAGATTCGAATCGACCCCAACAATGATTTGCGAATCTGGGAGCTAGGCGCGCAGATGTTTTTTTCCGAAGACGGCGGAAAGACGTTTTCGACGCAGCGCGTGAAAGGGATTCACGGGGATTTTCACGCGATGTGGATCGATCCGGCGGATTCGAATCACATGATCACCGGGTCGGACGGCGGAATTCATTGGAGCTATGACGAGGGGCGGACGTGGGACTTCATCAACACGATCGCGATTGGACAGTTCTACGAGGTTGGACTGGACAACGAGAAACCGTACCAGATTTGCGGCGGCTTGCAGGACAACGGGAGCTGGTGCGGGCCGAGCATGTCGCTGATGAGCGACGGCATCACGAATGCGGATTGGACGCTGATGCCCGGGGGCGACGGGTTCTACGCGGAGATCGATAACGTCGAGCCGTGGATCGTCTACACGGAATCGCAGGACGGGCACATTTCGCGGCGCGATGCGCGCACGGGCCAACAGCGAGAGATCATGCCGGAAGCGAAATATGGGGAGCCGCATTACCGCTTCCAGTGGAATTCGCCGATGGCGGTTTCCGTACACGATCACAAGACGATCTATTACGGCGGAAATTATTTGTTCAAATCGACGGACCGCGGGGATTCCTGGACGCGCTTGGGCGGCGACCTGACGACCGGCGTGGACCGCAACAAGCTCGAGATTTTTGGAAAAGTGCCGGACAAGAACACGCTTTCGCGGCACGACGGCGTCGAGGATTATCCAACGATTACCACGCTGAGCGAATCGCCGATGACGGCGGATGTGCTGTGGGTGGGAACGGACGACGGGAATCTGCAAGTGACGCGCGACGGAGGAAAAACGTGGAAGAACGTTGCGTCGCGCGTTCCGGGCGTACCCAAGGGAACGTACGTCAGCCGCGTGCTGGCATCGAAGCATGGCGAAGGCACCGCGTACGCGACATTCGACGGCCATCGCAGCGACGACTACAACGTGTACATCTTCATGACGACGGATTACGGCGAGACCTGGAAAGCGATTCGAAAAGGAATTCCGGATTCGGCGGGAACCGTGCACGTGGTGCGCGAGCATCCGAGGAATGAAAACCTGCTTTTTGCAGGAACGGAGTTTGGGTTGTGGGTGTCCTGGGATCGCGGAGCGAACTGGACGGCGCTGAAAAATAATTTGCCGACCGTGCCGGTGGACGACATCGAGATCCAGGCGGAGCAGAACGACCTGGTGCTGGCGACGCACGGAAGGTCGATCTGGATCTTCGACGACATCACGCCGATCGAAAAATTCGACAACAGCGTGGCCAATTCGGACTTGACGTTTTTCAGCCCACGGCCCGCGACGCTCTGGGATCTGAAGCAACGCCGCTGGTTCGCGGGACAAAAGATGTTCGCCGCGAAGAATCCGCCGTACGGCGCGATCTTGAATTATTACCTCAAGGAAGCCGTGCCGCCGGAAGCGCCGAAGACGGCCAAGGATGACAAAGACAAGGAAAAGAAAGAAGGCGCAGCAGCGGAACAACCAGAGCAGGACAAGGAAACCGCGAACAAGGATGCCGCCAAAAAAGAAGGCAAGGTGAAGTTCAGCGTCTACGATAAGGACAGCAAACTGGTGCGGGAATTCGACGGGCCAGGAAAGGCCGGTGTCAACCGCGCGAACTGGGATTTGCGCTGGAACTCACCCGCCGAGCCGACGCCCGAACAACTCGAAGCCGCGGCAGCCGGATTTGATTTCGGGCCGCGCGGGCCGCTCGTGGAGTCCGGCAAATACACCATCAAAATCAAGGCTGGCAGCAAGGAAGCGTCGGAGGAAGTGATCGTGGAAGACGACCCGCGGATGCAAATGTCCACGGAGGATCGGGCGGCGCGGCACGACGCAATCATGCAGCTCTATGCGATGGCGAAGACCGCGGACAAGGATCACAAGACCATAGCGGGAATCCAGGAAGGGCTGAAGACGGCGCGGGAAGATTGGAAGAAGAACGCCGGCAAGCCCGGAATGCCAAAGATTCCCGAGGACATACAGAAAGCGGCGGACGAGCTGCAGAAGAAGGTCGACGCGATCGCGGAAAAGTACCAGCGCGAACAACAGGAACTGGGGAATGCCGGACCGCCGTTTGTGTGGAAGCCAGAACCGCTTCCGAATCAGGTGCAGGGCTTGATGAGAGAGCTGGACGGCTTCTGGGCCACGCCTGGCGAACAGCAAAAAGAAAAGCTGGCGGAACTGACGCCGCTGGTCAGCGATGCTTCGGCGCAAGTGAAGAAAATCGCCGAGGAAGATCTGCCGGCGCTGAACAAGAAAATGAATGACGCAGGAATTGCGCACATCGTGCCCATCCAACCGAAGTCAACCGGCCGCGGGGGCTTCGACGAAGAAGACGAACCGTAGCCCATAACGCCGTATCCCACGGCATCAGTTACCGTTGGGTTCGTCGAAAGGTGTCCGGCGCTTAGTCTTTGTGTTTGGTTTCGGTTTTTGCTTCGGACTTGATGTCCGTTTTGGCTTCGGCTTTGGTTTGGGTGGAACGATACCAGTCGAAAGTGCGGCCGAGGCCTTCCTCGAAGGTCACTTGGGGGTCGTAGCCGAGAAATTCGCGCGCCTGAGTTATGTCGGCTTGAGAATCGCGAATGTCACCGTCGCGCGGCGGTTCGTACTTGGCAGCGAGCGTCTTGCCGGAAATTTTCCCGAGAAGCTGAAGCGTTTGATTCAAGGTGTAGCGTCCGCCGGTGCCTACGTTAAACGTTCTACCGGTGGCGTTCGGCGCTTCGCAGGCGAGCAGATTGGCCTGCACGGCGTTTTCGACGAACGTGAAGTCGCGGGACTGCTCGCCATCGCCAAAAATCACGGGCTGCGTTTCTTCGAGGAAGTTTGTGCAAAACTTTGCGAGTACGCCGGAATAAGGCGAGCCAGGATCCTGGCGTGGACCGAAAATGTTGAAATAGCGCAGGCAGACATTTTCGAGGCCATAGCAACGGCCGAACGTTTGCGCGTAAAGCTCCCCGACAAATTTCGTGACGCCGTAAGGAGAGATGGGCGCGGGCTGCATCGTTTCCACTTTGGGGAGCGTGGGCGTCTCGCCATAAGCGGAGGAGGAAGCGGCGAAGACGACGCGCTTTACCTTGGCATCGCGCGCGGCGACAAGTACGTTGAGCGTTCCATCGATGTTAATCCGGTTGGTTTCGATGGGATCCTTGACGGAGCGCGGCACGGAAGTGCGCGCGGCGAGGTGCAGGACAAACTCGGCTTCGTGCATGGCCTTGCGGACGACTTCAATGTCGGTGATGCTGCCCTTCATGAAAGTGATTTTGTTGCGGATTTCGGCGAGATTGTCTTCCTTGCCGGACGAAAGATCGTCCAGAACAACGACGCTGTGGCCGCGCCGGACGAGTTCGTCAACCGTATTCGAGCCGATGAAACCGGCGCCGCCCGTGACGAGGTAGCGCATTCGGAAGTTCCTCCTCGATTATGGTCCGCGAGCGGCAGAGTGCCGCCTCGGTCAATGACGCGCAGCCAGCAAAGACGCAAGCCTCGCGTTTTGGTAACCTCAAGTTTGCGGAGAGACTCGACCAACTTCGCGAGTCTGCAACGCACGAATTCGTATTGTACGACGGAAGGCGAAAACGCAAGGGACTCTTTCCCACGCAGGTCACACAAAGAGCATGAGCTACCGGAAAGTCATAGGCATCGCCGCGCTGGTGGTGCTGGGATGTGCCGCGGGGGGCTACTACTACCTGCGAGAACGCAGCTTGGGAGCGGAACGTCCGCCGGAGTTTCCGTCGGAGGGGAAGCCGATGAGCGCGCCAACTCCGGAGACTCCAGCGCCGGCTACCACGGTTGCTCCAACACCGGCCAGTTCTTCCACCATGACACCAACAGCGAGCAAGAACAAAGAGCCGATCGCGGAACCTGGGCTGCCACTGCGAAGTGGAGAAGTGCTGGAGTACACGGCAAGCGTAGCGAATCTATCGAACGTGGCGAATCTCACGTTGCAAGTGGGCGCGCACAAGGATTTCTTCGGGAAAAACGCGTGGCATTTGCAGGCGTTTGCGCATACGGAAAGCCCGCTGCGCATGGTGTTCGAGCTGGACGACCAATTTGACTCGTACAGCGATGCGTCGACGATGGCGAGCCTGCAGTACGAAATGCATTTGAGCGAACGGGGACAAAAAGTGAACACGGTGCAGAGGATGGCGTCCACGGGGAATGAACCGGCGCCCTCGGGCGTGACGGAAACGCGTGTTTTGCCGGGGACACGCGATCCACTGGGAATGATGGAGTATCTGCGAAATGTGGATTGGACAAAGACCGCGGAAGTGCGGTGCCCCGTGTACGACGGGCACAAGCTTTACGACGTGAGGGCCAAGCTCGCCAGCGCGGGCGAAGCCGTGACGGTTCCGGCGGGGAGCTACAAGGCGTCGAAGATCGAGATTCGCGTGTTCGAGAGCGGGGAAGAGATGAAAGACACGCACTTCACGATCTACATTGCCAACAACGTGGCGAGGACACCGGTGTTGCTGGAAGCGGTCATGCCGTTCGCGACGGCGCGCGTGGAGTTGCAGAAAGCGAAGTAGAGACTGGCCGAAAGCGGCGGACGCCAGTTATGCGAAGGCCAATTTTTCGATCAATGCGCAGGCGATGTGGCCGACGGTGATGTGCGATTCCTGGATTCTCTGGGGATCGCGCGAAGGGACGTTGAGCAGAAGGTCGACTTTGCCGGCGAGCGCGCCACCAGTTTCGCCGGTGAAACCCACGAGGTAGGCGCCACAAGCGCGACCTGCTTCCGCGCCCCGCAGAATATTCGAGCTTGTACCGCTTGTGGAAAGAGCTACGAGGACGTCCTGCGGGGCGACGAGCGATTCGATCTGGCGAGAAAAAATTTGATCGAAGCCGTAATCGTTTCCCGCTGCGGTGAGCACCGAGGGATTGGTGGTAAGCGCAAGAGCGGCAAGGCCGCGGCGCTCGGCCTGTAACCTCACGACAAGCTCCGCCGCCAGATGTAAGGAGTCGGCGGCGCTGCCGCCGTTGCCGAAGAAGACGATTTTCCCGCCCGCTCGCAAGGCTGCCGCGCTTTTTTCCGCGAATTGCCCGATGCGTCCGACAAGCTCATCGGAAAAACGCTGTTTTACGCGAGCGCTTTCTTCGAGTTGCCGCCGGATTTCATCCGCAAACGAGGACATCATCGCCTAACAGAGAACGATTTTTTCGCGATGGCGCATGACGCGGCGCGTGGCGTTGCGCGTGTCGACAACGAGCTTGGCGGCGTCCACTATGCCCACGTAGTCGTAGCTGGAGTGATCCGTCGCAATGATGACGCCGTCGTAGCTTGCCAGCGTTTGCGGGTTGAGGGGGACGGACTTCATGTTTTCGTAGTTGTAGTGGCGCATTTTGTGGAGATGCGGAAAGTATGGATCATTGTATTCGAGATTAGCGCCGCGCTGTTGGAGGAGCTGCATGATTTTGAGAGTGGGCGATTCGCGGAGGTCGTCGACGTCTTTTTTGTAAGCCACGCCGAGGATCAGAAGCTTCGCACCCTTGAGGCTTTTCTTGTGATCATTGAGCGCCGCGGCTACTGCGTCCACGACGTGATACGGCATCGCCGTGTTGACTTCGCCGGCCAGCTCGATGAAGCGGGTGGAGAAATCAAATTCGCGAGCCTTCCAGGAAAGATAGTATGGATCAACGGGAATGCAGTGTCCGCCGAGACCAGGGCCCGGATAGAAAGGCATGAAGCCGAACGGCTTTGTGGCGGCGGCGTCGATGACTTCCCAGATGTCGATACCCATGCGCAGGCTGAGCATTTTGAGCTCGTTGACGAGGGCGATGTTTACGCAGCGGAAAATGTTTTCGAGGAGCTTGGCCATTTCCGCAGCGCGAGTCGAGCTGACGGGCACGACGCGCGCGACGACCTGCGCGTAAATCGATTGCGCGGCGCGGCCGCTTGGCGGATTGACACCGCCGACGACTTTGGGAATTTGGGCGAGGCCGAATTGCTTGTTGCCGGGATCCTCGCGTTCGGGAGAAAAGGCGAGGAAGAAATCGCACGCGGCATTTTCATTTTCCGGTCCGGAGACGATGGGGCAGTGCAAACCGCTTTTCTCGAGGATGGGGAGGACAAGCTCTTCGGTGGTTCCGGGATAGGTTGTGGATTCGAGAACGACGAGCTGGCCGCGCTGGAGATGGGGTTGGATGGAAACGGCAGTCTGTTCAACGTAGCTCAGATCGGGCTCACGGCGCTCATCGAGAGGAGTGGGCACACAGATGATGATGGCGTCGGCTTCCTTGAGGCGTGCGAAATCGGTGGTCGCGCTAAAGTGCCTAGAGTTGACGAACTGCTGGATTTTCGTCTGGGGGATATGCTCGATGTAGGACTTGCCGGCATTGAGCATGGAGACTTTGGAGGGATCGGTGTCAAATCCCGTGACTTTGTGGCCCGCCTCGGCGAAACGCAGGGCCAGAGGCAGCCCTACATAGCCGCAGCCGATGATGGCGACCTTCAGTTGAGCACCTTTGAAAAACTCGGGTTTCCGGTCTGTGGGCATGAGTTACGTGGCTCTCCTCGTGATTTTTGGGGATAAAGCAGGCCATTGGGCCGATTTGATCAAGACAGTTCAATATAGCAGGTTCTTCTCGAACAGAAAAACACAGGCTTTTCCGTTTGTTACCGCCTGTTCAAGAGTAGTTGCGGCGTGCTGCGAGACGCGGCAAGATAGCGTGCGCGCGCTTGGCGACAAGAAAGCACGACCGAAGCGAAGCCGCCCACAGCCGATGATCCCAACCGTTGTCCTCCTCGGGCTTGCAGTAGGAGTGCTCGTGGGCTTGTTGGGAATCGGCGGCGGCGTGGTGCTCGTGCCGGCGCTTGTTTACCTGCTGCATATGGACCAGCACCTGGCCCAAGGCACTTCGCTTCTCATTCTACTTCCACCGGTGGGATTGGGCGCGCTGCGGGAGTATTGGAAACAAGGGCAGGTAGATTTGCGGGCCGGAATTCTGTGCGCTTTTGGAATTCTCGCGGGTGGTTACCTTGGTGGATTGATCGCGGTTCCGCTGGATTCGCGCCAGCTCAAAGGATTGTTCGGCTGCTTCTTGATGCTGGCGGCTTTCCTGCTTTGGAGAAAGCAGCAGCCTCGGAACAGCGAGACGGCTCAAGCCGTCGAGGATTCGACCCGTGACTGATGGCGCGATCCGCAACGCGGGCATTTTTCTAGCGGCATGCGTCTGCGGGATTGCTTCCGGGCTATTCGGAATCGGAGGCGGAGTTCTCCTGGTACCGTTTTTGGTTTTGCTTTTTGCCTTCGGGCAGCACCGGGCGCAGGGCACAAGCTTGATTGCCCTGATTCCGCCGACGGGTCTGCTGGCGTTTCTGGCTTATGCCAAGGCGGGATTCGTTTCCTGGAAAGTTGGTTTGCTCCTGATTCCCGGAGTTTTTGTGGGAGGCATACTAGGCGGGTGGCTGGCCAAACGGCTGCATCCTCGGCGGATGCGACAGATTTTTGCGGGATTGATGTTCGCGCTCGGAATGTGGCAAGCCGTTGCCGCGTGGTGGCGCTAGGGAGTTTCCGAATCGATGGTCGACATTCACTGCCACATTTTGCCGGGGCTCGACGACGGGCCGGATAGCTTTGAGACTTCGCTGGCGATGGCGGAATGCGCGATCGCGGATGGAATTACGCGCGTGGTAGCGACGCCGCATTCGAGCAGCGAGTACCGTTTCGATTATTTGCGCGTGCGAAGCTTGCGGGACGAGCTTCAAGTAAAAATCGGCAGCCGCTTGATCCTGGCAACGGGCTGCGACTTTCATCTCAATCCGGAAAACCTGACGGCCTTGCGCGGGGATCCTCCGCGCTTCTGCATCAACCAGCACGACTATTTGCTCGTGGAATTCAACGAATATTCGATTCCACCGAGCATGAACCAGACGCTGCATGAGATTCAACTCATGGGACTAAGGCCGATCATCACGCACCCGGAGCGGAACACCATCTTGCGAAAGCAGACCGAACGGCTCGCGAGGTGGGTGCGCCTCGGTTGCTGCGTCCAGGTGACGGCGGGCTCGCTCGAGGGAGTCTTTGGAGAGTCGGCACAAAAGGACGCCTGGCGCTGGTTGTCCGCAGGGCTGGTGCATATTGTGGCGAGCGACGCTCACAACTCCCGCCGCCGCCCGTTGAAGCTCAGTCCGGCGTTTGAGCTCGTGCGCGAGCAATGCGGAGAAGAAAAGGCGCGCGCCGTATTCGTAGAAAACCCGATGGCGGTGTTCGAAGGACGCGATTTGCCGCACGTTTTTCCGTTGCCAGAGGAAATCGAGCAGCCACGCCGCAAACGATTCTTCTTTTTCTGAGAGTTTACTTCGCAGGGTGGAGAGGCATTCCAACCCAGGCATTCAGGATGCCCAGGCATTCGCGCACGACATCCAAAGCGTCGCCCGTGTTGCGCCACCAGTGCCCTGGTTCGAAGGGATCGCTCGAAGCGGCCCGAACAATCGCATGACCTCGGCCCGCGGCGAGCCGGCTCCAAAGAATACGCACACGCCTTGTGTGCACCTTGGACGTGACGATGATAACGGTCCCACTTTTTTGCGCGCCCATCGCCGCGGAAATGACAGCGATCTCATCAGCCGTGTTGGCGATGGGGGGCGATAGAACATGGATGGCGTCCTTGGGCACGCCTTCGTGCGTGAGAACGAGCGCGCTGTAAAAATCTTCACTAGGGTAAGAGATTCCCATGGCCTCAAGCGACGCGCCCGGCTCCTCAGCGTGGGTCAACCAGATCTCCGGCGCATAGCCTTCACGGTACAACTTCGCCGCTTCCTCGGCGCGTAGAGGCAGACGCCCGCTCAGAACGACGATGGCCTGTGCTTTTTGAAGAGGGTCTTCGACGACGAGCCAGCGGCCGACGAAAAGAAGGAATATCGCAGCCACCAGCACGGCCGCCACGACCAGGAGAATGATGATGCGGCCAGTGTGCTGGCGCGCGGGAGAGCGAATAGCGGGATTGCTCGTAGTGGCCATTCGTCTGCGATTTCCTGGGATGCTGGCGCATCGTATCCCGCGAGGGCGAAGTGGTCAATTCGGGAGGGGCACGCTAAACTGTCGAACTACGAATTTCAGGAGGCGGCATGAAAGCAGTGGTCACGGGGGGAGCTGGGTTCCTGGGGTCGCATCTTTGCGACCGGCTGATTGCGGAAGGGTGGGAGGTGCTGGTTCTAGACAACCTGGTCACGGGAGTCGATTCGAACGTCGGACACTTGCTTTCGCATCCCAAATTCCGGCTCGAGCGATGCGATGTGACGAAGCCCATCGATGTATCCGGACCGGTCGATTACGTTCTGCATTTCGCATCGCCCGCCAGCCCGGTGGACTACCTCAAGCTGCCGATCGAAACGCTCGAAGTCGGTTCCGTGGGGACGCACAACGCTCTGCGGCTGGCGCTAGCGAAGAAGGCGAAATTCTTTCTTTCCTCCACTAGCGAGTGCTACGGCGACCCGGAGGTTTCTCCGCAACCGGAAGAATACTGGGGAAACGTAAATCCCATCGGACCGCGGGCGGTCTACGATGAGGCGAAGCGCTTTTCGGAAGCGATCACGATGGCTTACCACCGCTACTATGGCGTGGACTCGCATATCGTGAGGATTTTCAATACGTACGGCCCGCGCATGCGCCTGAACGATGGCCGCGCCTTGCCGAACTTCGTGCATCAGGCGCTCACGGGCAAGCCCATCACGGTCTATGGAGACGGCAAACAGACGCGCAGTTTTTGCTATGTTGGCGACTTGATCGAGGGGATTTACCGCTTGATGCTTTCCGACGAACATTTGCCGACAAACATCGGAAACCCGCAAGAGATCACGATCCTGGAATTTGCCGAGCGCGTTCGTTCGCACTTCGAAAACGCCGCGGCAATAATTCACGAACCACTTCCGCAAGACGATCCGAAGCGCCGCTGCCCGGACATCCGAAAAGCTCGACGGATCCTGAACTGGGATCCCAAAGTGGGGTTGGAAGAAGGTTTGCGCTCGACGATGGACTATTTCAAGAAGGAATTCGCGGCAAGAAAAGACACATAGCGCGCGAACTGCACCGCGTCAGCTCTTCGATGGATGCGTAACTGCCGCAGTAGACTGTCAACGTATCGACGCGTCTAAGCTCTGCCAAACGAGTAGTATTCGAAACCAAGCTCGCGCATGTGCTTGGGAGAATAGAGATTCCGCCCATCCAGGACGAGACTGCGCGCCATGAGAGGCTTGGCGCGTTTCCAATCCATGTTGCGGAAAACATCCCATTCCGTGCAAACAAGCGCGGCGTCGGCGCCGCGCAGCGCATCGTAAGGATCGTCGTGATAGGTGACCTTCGGAAGAAGAGCCTTCGTTCTCGAAATGGCTTCCGGATCCGAGGCGTGTACAATTGCGCCTTCGTCGAGCAGGCGCTTGACGACTTCGAGCGCGGGAGCAAAGCGAACATCGTCCGTGTTGGCTTTGAACGCGAGTCCGAGCACGGCGATGTGCTTGCCCTTGACGACCCAGAGCGCCTTGTGAATCTTTTCGAGAAAGCGGTCGATGCGTTGTTTGTTGACGCGCTCGGTAGCCTTCAGAAGCTCGAAATCGACCCCAACGGAAGCCGCAAGATGAATGAAGGCTTGCACATCTTTCGGAAAGCAGAAGCCGCCAAATCCGAGACCAGCGCTTAGAAACTGTCCGCCAATTCTAGGATCCAGCCCCATGGCGTGAGTCACTTCCTTGACGTCGGCGCCGATTCGTTCGCAAAGATCGGCAATGACGTTGGCGTAGCTGATCTTCAGAGCGAGGAAAGAGTTGGAAGCGTGCTTGATCAGCTCGGCGCTATTGATCGTGGTGACCAGGAAAGAGGCATCGTGGTCCGCGGGGCAAGTACCCTTGTGAATCGGACAATGGAATTTGCGTTCGAGGATGGGGCGATAGATTTCGCGCAAATCGGCGGCCGCAGATTCGTCTTCTACGCCGACCACGATACGATCGGGATGGAAGAAATCTCCGACGGCAGTGCCTTCCCGAAGGAACTCGGGGTTCGATGCGACGCGAAAACTGCCCTTGCCGCCGCCACTGTACGCGGCGAGGGCCCTCTGGAGTTCAAGCCCTGTGCGCGCAGGCACGGTACTTTTCTCCACGACGAGTTTCGGGGAGTGGGATTGTTCAGCGATCTGTCGCGCCACCTGATCAATTGCGGAAAGATCGGCCTCGCCGCTCTCCTTGGGAGGCGTCCCGACACAGATGAAAATGGCATCACCCGCGCGGATAGCTTCGCCTGCGTCGGGTGTATAGAAAATGCGGCCTGCCTTTCGTGCCGAAGACAAAATTTCTTCCAGGTGGTGCTCGTAGATCGGAACCTCTCCGGCCAACAAGCGCTTGATGCGGTCCGAATCGATATCCGTGCATGTTACTTCATGGCCCGCGGCGGCAAGGCACGCGCCGGTTACAAGTCCAACGTAGCCACACCCGATCACCGATAGACGCAAGTCAGTAGCTCCTTGAGAGCGCCGTAAGTAGATGTCCAGCGCCGCCACGAATGCACAGCAGACTATTTATTCTCACCGAAACACATCGCGTATGAAAGCCCGTCGTTGCTCGGTGATACATAGGACGAACGAGCAGCTTCAAACTCTCGGTGGAACGTCCGCCGTAAATCCGTTCATCGAAACGAATTTGCCTAACGCTTAAACGTTTTTCCCATCAGGAGGCCGCGCAAGCCAAGGAGGACGAGGCGCGGCTGGCGACGCACGACGTTCCAGAGCAGGCGAGTGGACTCATCGCGGCTGATTTCTCCGAGGGACTCGCGCGTGGAAGCATTGAGAAGGTCAACGAGCTGGGAGTAGTCCTTTTGTTGGAAATGGTGCAAGATCCGACGGATGAGCCAGTGAGTGCCGAGCTCGCGGCGAAGGCCGGCGAGTTCCTTGTAGCCGCCCTTCCGCAGAATCGCTTGTCCGACGCCAAGCGCGCCGCGCAATCCGGTCACGATGCCGCCAACGGTGGACACTTTGACTTGCGCCGCCGCATCTCCCACCAAGTAGACTTCGCCATTTCCAATGCGCCGCCGCACCGGCACCCAGCCACGGTAAACCGGTATGCGCGCGCCTTGCCAATCAAGAGGTTCCATCTGCTTTTTCGCCAGAAAACGCTCGATGCATTTCTTGGTATCGCGGCCGTCCTCGCCGATGATTCCGAGAGCGCCGCGCTCAGCGGACTCGGGTATCAGCCAGTAGAAATAAGGCGTGTCATCGGGGACAAACCAAACGCGGGTGGTGTCCGGCGGATGATCTTTGGGCAAGCGAACGATGGCTTGGACGAGGGGAACTGTCTCAATGGGAGGCCAGCCCGCGCTTCGCGCTACGCGGCTGGATGCGCCGTCCGCTCCAACGACGCTCGCGGCGTGCAGTTCCTCGCGTTTTCCGCCGCAATCGATTTCGACGCGGAGGCCGCGCGCATTCGGACTAAGGCCCAGAAAACGCGTATCGAAGGATAGATCGGCGCCGACTTTTTGCGCACTGCGCGCCAACGCGGGGATAAGCCGGGATCTTTCAATAATGAGATCGGGCCGCGCCAGCGCAACCTGCGCGGAACGGCCATCGGTAAATAATTCGAAGCGGCGGATTTCGTTGACTATGCTTTCGGCAGCAGCGGCGCCGAGCTGTGTGCGGAATTGATCCGTGACGATCAGCGATCTTGCGGCCGGCTCGAACCCCGGTCTTGATTCCAGGACGCGCACCCTGCGCCCGCCCGCCGCTACAGTAGCTGCGGCGAACAATCCGGCAGCGGAACCGCCAACAACGATGACCTCGCCGCTTTCCCCATTCGGCTGGGGCCTCTGTTCAGTGCTTGGCACGGTTTGGCTTTCCCAAGTCGTTCTTACACGCGGAACTGTTCCTCTGCCGGGTATTCGCGCTCAAACATCCCAAGTATATAGACTGGTTTCTGTCCAGCCCGAAGGGATCAATAGTGAGAATCGGCAGGACGGCAACCCAACAAGTATAGCGAATCCAACTGTGCGGACAAAATGATCGGGCCGCTTGGCCCCGCGAAACGGCGGCGCAAGAAACGTCGAGAAATTCAGGGATGAGCAGCTGACTTCTGCGCTTGGCGCTCATACGGAGCGCGTTCGAGAACTAGCACGCCCACGAGCACAGCGAAGAGCGCAAGGCCCGCAACCATAAGGGAAGCCCGAAGCTGCAGAAAACTCACCAGCACGGCCGCACCTCCGCTGACCATTCCCAACAGATACATGGTCAGAACGGCGCCGCGATGGCCAAGACCAAGATTGGATAGACGGTGAGCGGCATGGTCTTTGCCGGGAGTGGCAAAAGGAAGAAGACCGCGGCGCGAACGCGAAATCGTAACGAGGGTGGTATCGAAGATGGTGACGCCGAGAATCAGAATGGGAACAAGCCATGCGGAAATGTGGTTGGCCTGATCGAGACGCAGCTTCAGCCCTAGCGTGGCCATCAGGAATCCCAGGAACATGGCACCGCCGTCTCCCATGAATATCTTGGCGGGCTTGAAATTCCAACGGAGAAAGCCAGTGGCCGCTCCGAGGACAGCCGCGGCGAGAGTGGCGACGAGGGTCTGGCCGTTCAAATAGGCAAGTAGTGCGAAGAAAATCGAAGCAACGGCCGCAACGCCTGCGCAGAGTCCGTCCATGTGATCGAGAATGCTGAAGGAGGCGGTAATCCCGACGACGAAGAAAACGGTGAGAAGCGCGTCCAATACGTAGCCTGCGCGGCCGCGAACAAGAAATTCAAACACCTGCGCGTGGATGCCGGTGGCTAGCAAGATGCACGCCGCGAAAGGCATGCCCAGAAAGAGTTTGATCTGATGATGCAGCAAGCCGCGGTCATCGAGGATGCCGACGATGGCAACGACGGTCGCTCCGGTCAAGATGCCTAAGATCTGCGCACGAGCCGGGCCGGTAAACGTGAGCAACACGGCAAGAAGTACCGCGGCATACATGGCCAAACCGCCGAGAAGGGGGATCGGCCGAAGATGGACTTTGCGCGGGCCGGGAAGATCAACCATTCCGACACGTATGGCAAGCGCGCGAACGGGTACCGTCAGTGTTAGGGATGCGAATAGAGCTATCAGAAACGCCAGCAAACCTGCGGGCATGTTTCCCTCTGTTTGTTTGGAGAGACCAGCCGGGACGGTGCGGCTAGTGCCTCAAACGTGTTCTGCCGGGTTGGGGGCCCGGCTCCCAAGCAAAATGGCTGCCCCACGCAGCTTTAACACGATACTTTGAAAAGAGTCTCGCTTCAATCAGGAAAGTTCATCGTGTTTTCTCAATCGAAAAAACCTGAGACAACTTTGAAGAGAATGCCTGAGGGAAGCGCCTCCCTTCGCCAAACGTTCGTCTTCGGCCGCTATCTTTCGGTGAGCATGCGGGCAAAAA
The DNA here is from genome assembly GCA_049641765.1 of Candidatus Acidiferrum sp. Classification (GTDB taxonomy): domain Bacteria; phylum Acidobacteriota; class Terriglobia; order Acidiferrales; family UBA7541; genus Acidiferrum. The sequence continues at coordinate 27,445 of JBAQJX010000014.1, read as the reverse complement.
TGCGTTTCACTTCCTCGCGGTCCTTGGTTGCGTAATACCAATCGATTGTGCGCTTTAGCCCGTCGCGAAACGCGACCTTTGGCTCCCACCCTAGGAGCTTTTTGGCCAACGCGTTGTCAGCCACCCGATTGAGGGGGCCGGTGGGCATATCGGGGCGAAGCTTAATGTCGGCTTTGTGTCCCGTAAAATCACAGACCATCTTGGCCGCATCCAAAACACGGATGCGCTCCATCGTGCCCAGGTTGATGGCGGTGCCGTCATTGATTTTTTCTCCCGCCAAGATCGTTCCTTCGACGATGTCCTCGATGTAAGTCCAATTGCGAATCTGCGTTCCATCACCCCAGACTTCGAAAGGATTCTGTCCGAGAAATGCGCGCGCAATCATGGCAATGACGGCATGATTTTCAACGCCGCGCGGCCCATAGACCGTGAAGTAGCGGCACGACGCCGCGGCCATTCCGTGCTCCTTCGCATAGGCACGCAGGGTAATCTCGGCCATCAGTTTGGCCCAGCCATACGTGTTGTCCGCGTCCTTCGGACCTTCGGTGAGATCTTCCGTCAGGTAGAGTTCCTTGTGGATGTCCGACTGCATGAAGTTCGGATAGACACAACCGGAGGACGCGAAAACGATTTTTTTAACTTTCGCGCGTAGAGCCTCAGCGAATACCAGGCCGTCGAGAAAAAAGTTGGAAGCTGGCCCTGCCTGATGGAGGTCAACGTAGCCGCGGCCGCCGTGGTCCGCCGCGAGATGGAAGACCGTGTTCACCCCTTGCATCGCAGAGCGCGTGACGCCGGGTTCGCGCAAGTCCGCGTGGATAAACTCAATTTTTCCGGTAGCGATATGTTCTTTGATGTTGTCGCGGTGGCCGCTCGTCAAATCGTCAACAATGCGAATTTTGGCGCCTCGAGCAAGCAGATGATCCGTCAGTGTGGAGCCGATGAAAGAAGCGCCGCCGGTTACCAGTACGAGTTTTCCAGTCCAAAAAGTCTCTAAAGACGTCACGCGTTCACGGCCTCCTCGATGATCTTCACAAATTTCTGCAATTCTTTGACTCTATCATATTCAGGTGCGATCGCCCGGGCAGCGGCGCCCATGGCTTGCAATCTGGGGGCATCGTTCGAGAGAGCGCGAATGACGAAGGCCGTATTTTCGGGACTGTCCGGGTCGGCGGAGACGGCGAAGCCAAACTTTGCGCCGAGCGCAGCCGCATCCGTCTGTTGCGGCGCAACCGCCACAATGGGCTTGCCAGCCGCGAGAATACCGTACATTTTGCTCGGGACGACGACGCCTTCCAGGCCCCGTTTCACGGTGATTAGATGCGCGTCCGGCGCATAAAGCACCGACGGGATTTTGCTCACAGGAAAAAAAGGCAGAAACCTGATGTTCTTGACGTCCTTCGCCAGTGATGCGACGCGCGCGCTCTCCGCACCTTCGCCAACGAAAACAAGGCTTACTCCGTCTTGCGACAGGTCACGCATCGCCGCCACTAGAGTTTCCCACGCGCCGTAAAATCCAAGGTTACCAGCGTGCAGCAACACGAACCTGTCCTCACCGCGGATGGCGCGAACCACTTCGTGGTCTATCGATGGTTGCAGTGCATCCGATGGAAGGATCTCAGTCCCATCGCGGACGATTTCGATGCGCGCCGGATCAACACCCTTGGCAACGATACGCGCACGCATATCTTCGCCGAGCACGATCACACGCGTAGCGCGCCGCAAAGCCCAGCGGTGCAACTTTTCCCAGATTCGCGAAAGAAGTCCTGGCTCAACGATCGCTCCGCCGACCGCCATATCCGGGTACATGTCGCGAATATTGTAGAAATACGGCTTACCCTTCAATATCGCGACAATGGCTCCGACAATGCCTTCAAAGGGAGGATCGGTCATCGCCAGTACGACGTCGCAGTGGACAAAGAGCGCGCGCGGAATTGCCAACGCGACGTATGTCAGATAGTTCATCACGCGGCGCTTCATCGCAAAGCGCGGAAAGTCTGTCGAGCCCACGCGCACGATCTTCGCGCGAGGCGTGTTCTCGGTTTGACAGAGACGCCAAGGCCGCCGCTCGGTTGGGTCATAGGACGGCCTACCGCAGAGCACCGTGACGGTGTGCCGCGCGGAAAGCGCCTTCACCACGGTCGCTGCCATTTTGGCCGTCGCCGACGTGTCTGGCGGAAAGTAAAGATTCAGAAGAAGGATTTTCATCCGAACGAAGCTCGTGGCATGCGGTTCACGGGCGCGTAATCAGGAAGTCGCCAAGGACGAGCGCGTCCATTTGTGTTCGCTGGAAGCAATGGATCGCCTCCGTGGGATTGCAGACGATCGGTTCGTTGTCGTTGAATGAAGTATTCAGAACGACGGGGACGCCAGTAAGCTTCTCAAACGCCTTGATGAGGCCCCAATATCGTGGGTTAGCCTCCCGAGTCACGGTTTGCAGCCTGCCCGTTCCGTCCACGTGCGTTGGAGCTGGGATTTTGCTGCGCTTCTCGGGCCGGACCGAGTAGGCCAAGGTCATGAACGGGGAAGGATGCGATTTCTCGAACCACTCTCCGGTTGATTCCGCGAGAATCGATGGAGCAAATGGCCGAAAGATTTCGCGGTGCTTGATGCGCCGATTCAAGATCTCTTTCATTTCCGGCCGGCGCGGATCGGCGACAATGCTTCGATTCCCCAGCGCACGTGGACCCCATTCGGCCCTGCCTTGAAACCATCCCAGGATTTTCCCATCCGCAATAATCGCTGCGGTCTTTTGCATCAGCGCGTCTTCCGCGAGTTCTTCGACACGGCAACCGTTGTTACCCAACCCCTCCGCGTTCATGGCATCGCGAATCTGTTCGTTTGTGTATCCCGGTCCCCAGTATGCGTGATCCATGACAAAGGATCGCGGCTTACCAAGAATCTGATGCCAAACGTAGAATGCAGCTCCCACTGCCAAGCCTGCATCCCCGGCAGCCGGATGGACGTACACTTCTTCGAAGCCCGTTCGATCAAAAATCTTTCCGTTGGCCACGCAGTTGAATGCCACGCCTCCCGCGAGGCAGACCGATTTGAGGCTCGTGCGTTTTGCGAGTTTTTCCAACATGCCAAGGTAAATTTCCTCGAGCCTCGCCTGCAACGCAGAAGCCAAATTGCGATGCCGCTGTTCAAGCGGCTCTTCCGGACTGCGCTTGGGTCCCAGCTTTTTTTCCATGGCTTCCGAAAACATTTTGCCGAGCGTCGGCGTCTTGTCCGCTTCCGCCCAACTCATCTCCGGCCCGGTACGATGGTGCGTGAAATAATCCAGACCCAGCCGGAATCCGCTTCCATTGGCGCGAACAATATCTCGAAAAGCCCCGAGCTGTTCCGCCTCGCCATACGCGGCAAGGCCCATCACTTTGTATTCATCGCCGAATTTCAGGAATCCGAGGTACTGCGTGACGGCGCTGTAAAAGAGTCCCAGCGAGTGGGGAAACGCGATGGCGCCCTCAATTTTCAACTTGCTTCCCTCGCCTCTTCCCCACATGGTGCTCGCAAAATCCCCCAAACCATCCGCGGAAAGAAGCGCCGCGCTTTCGAACGGCGACACGAAAAACGCGCTGGCCAAATGTGCCTGGTGGTGTTCCACGCGATGGAATTGTGCGGCAATCGAAGCCGGGTCGGCGCCGAAAGCCTGCGCCAACGCTTCGGGTATGCCCGTGAATTTAACCAGCACTTTCATTCGCTCGCGGGCGAACGACGGCATTCGAATGGCGTAGAGGAGTTTCGTGCCCAGCCGCGCGTACGGGTTTCGGGGCACAGCCACATGATCAATCTCTTTGAGCTCGAGTCCGGCCTCTCGCAAACAATATCGAATCGCCTGCGCGGGGAAGCCCGCCGCATATTTCACGCGGTTAAAGCGTTCCTCTTCGACGGCAGCTACAAGCCGGCCATCGCAGACGATGGCCGCGGACGCGTTACCGTGATAAGCGTTGATCCCAAGAATGTTCATCGCGAAAAGGTAAAGAGTAAGTCTACCTCAGGAGGGCAACTCATGCCGCGAGGTGATGTCTGCACCACTCGTTCAGGACGTACAACGCCCACGGGCGCGACCAGGAAGTCTCGCCTTTAAGAAACGCCGCCCACACGCTACGCACGCCTTGAGCTTGAAGATACGGAGCGAGCGGCGACGCGATATCCCCAAAGCTTGCCTCCAGCTTCGAACGCAACGGGCCGCGAAGCCATTCTTCCCACGGCAATGTGAAGGTTCGTTTGCGCTGACCGAGGATTTCTTCCGGCAGTACTCCGCTTAATGACTGAACGAGGAGCGCTTTTTGCGTTCCAGCCTGTTGCCGTGCCGCATCGGGAAGGGAACCGACAAATTCAACGAGCGGCGTATCCAACAGGGGCACGCGCACTTCGAGCGAACGAGCCATGCTCACGGAGTCCGTATCGCGCAGCAACGTACTCGCCATGTAGCAGCGCATTTCCAGCCAGGCGGTGGCCGCCAGCGGTTCCTGCTTCCGCGCTTCACTCGCAACGCGATCCAGCCATCCGAGCCAGGTCGGTTCCAGTGTGACGCCGTCGGCGCCCACGGTGCTCGGGCGAAACCTCGGTTCGACCAATTGTTCCAGTTGGCCCAATGGAAAAAGTGCGCGCGCATAGAAGTAAGGATGGGGGAGCGTGTCGGGGCTCGTCCATGCGGCGACGGCTTTGCGCGCGGCATCTTTCGACATGCGTGTGCCCAACATCTTTATCATGAGCGGCGCTGCCGCTCGGCGCACGGGCCTGGGTACGAACCATGCCAGCCGGTTGAATCGCTGAAGCAGCGCCGTATTCGAAAAACTTGCGTAACCAGCGAATAGCTCATCGCCCCCCAACCCAGAAAGCGCGACCTTCAGCCCGACCTGGCGAGCGGCCCAAGAGACCAGGGAAGTATTGATGCCGTCCATGGTGGGCTGATCGAGGCCGGCCACTGCTTCGTCAATTCGGGCAAGCATCCCGGCACCATCCAGCGGAACCTCGGTGTGGTTCGTGCCGCATCGCTCCGCGACTTTACGTGCAAGCGGGGCTTCATCAAAGGATGTTCCGGGAAAAGACAACGTAAAGCTGCGAATTCCAGACTGTGCCCGCGCGGCAAGTGCGGCGATGGCTCCGGAATCCAGCCCGCTGGACAAGAAAAGCCCAACCGGAACATCGGCAATCAGGTGCGCCCGCACAGCATCTTCGAGGAGAGGACGCAACTTGGACGCTGCCGAGTTCAAATCTTTCGGTTTGCGCGGATCGCGGGCTGCGGGGCTCGATTGTAAATCCCACCATGGCCGCGCTCGAGGCGCGCGCCGGCGCTCGGGCACATAGAGCAACATGCGATGGCCAGGCGGTAGCGAAAAAACTCCTTCCAGCATGGTCACGGGTTCCGAAGTGCTTCCGAATAAGAGGTAGGAGGTCAGTGCGTCCTGTGAGAGCTCTTTCGGCGCAAAGCCGCTTGCCAGCAATGCGCGTACTTCCGACGCAAACGCGAAGCCTTCCGCCGTCTGTGTGTAGTAGAGAGGCTTAATGCCCAGCGGATCGCGCGCAAGGAACAGCAGGGGTGCGGTTGCAAAACGTCCACGAAGATCAAGCAATGCTAACGCAAACATCCCGCGGAGTTCCGTCAGGCACTCCTCGCCCCACTCTTCCCAGGCGTGCACCAGAATTTCCGTGTCGGATTGCGTCGCGAAGCGGTGGCCGAGCAGCGTCAAGCGTTCGCGAAGTCCGCGGTAGTTATAAAGCTCGCCATTGAAGACGACGGCGACGTCGCGCGCTTCGTTCCAGACAGGCTGTTGGCCGCCAGCAAGATCGATAATGCTAAGCCGGCGCATTCCGAGTGCCAAGCCCGGAGCGCGGGGATCACCGATGAGAAATCCATCCTCATCCGGGCCACGATGCTGCATGGCCGCGGCCATGGCGCGCACGCGCAACTCTGCATCCTTGCTGCGCGAAGCAAACGCGACACCGCAAATACCGCACACGCTATTGTTTGATCTCCGGAGTCGAAAAGAACGCAACCATCGCGCGCAAAAAGTGCTCCCGCAAATGGAACCGGGGAATTCTCAACCGGCTGTCGGCATACCACGCAAGCACCGCGCGCACCAGCAGGAAGAAAAGGGTCAGACCTAGGGAAACCGTCAGAAGAAGAAATGACTCGCGCTCAAGCAGCAGACTCCAATCAACGCTTTCATCCCATCCCGGCAAAATCTTGTCGAGCATTTGCCGGGCTCCAGCTCCGTAAAACGGCAGCCGGGTCAGGCGCACGTGAGCGAACCGCTCATAATTGTATTCCGGCGGATAACCGGGCACACCACTGATGGCTTCCGAAAATACTGCGGCGTTCCGCAGGTCATCTCGCGTCAGCAATTGACCATGCGCATCGCGCAGCATGACACGATACGATGGGTCCACAATGATCCAGCGCCCTTCGATCTGGACTTCGGCAACGACATGTTTGGCAGTAAGGGCAGGGGAGAGCAAAAGTAGCCGGCGCACTCGCAATCCCCCGCTTCGGGCAAGATTCAGGAACGCGTTCGTCGCTGTTCCACAAACCGATAACAGTTGCGAATAGTTGAGTGTGGTTTCCGGGTCGCGCGCGGAAAGTTCGGAAGGCTCTGCCGTTACATATCGCGACGGGCCGTTCCTCATCCACTCGAGGATGGTCTCGACCTTTTGCTCAGCGCTCGCGGATTCCGGCACGACGGCGTCCGAAAATCCGCTCAAGTATCGCCGGACGGAATATTCTCGAGCACCCGCATACAGCGAGCACACAACAACCACCGCAAGCAGCAAATTGACGGTCCGCCACACGGAACGGAAGACGAGGTGTTTCGACCCGGCCAACTTTGTCACTCCAATCCACCAGATTCTGCACTGCCGGGTCTCGCATTTGCAAGCCTGTTATAAAGCGCTTCCATCTCACGAACCGGTTCTTCCCACCCGAGCCGCGCGGTTACCGCAAGGCATCCTGCGGACAGCGCCGCGTGTAATTCGTGGTTCGTGAGGATGCTTTTGATCGCGGCGGAGAGCGCTCCCGCGTCATGAGCTACGACGAGTCCCGCGGTGTTCGCCAGCAGCGGAGCGACACCGCATTGCTCCGTCACTACGGCTGGCGTGCCGGCTGCGGTGGATTCCGCCGCGGTGTTTCCGAAGTTTTCATTTTGCGAGGGCAGCACGAACACATCCGAGTCGCGATAGGCGGCCCATTTCTCTAAGCCAAAAATCGGCCCGGTGAACTGAACTTGCTGAGCCAAACCCAACTGCGCCGCCATTTGCACCAAGCGGGCTTGCATCCCGCCCTCGTCCGGCCCCGCAAAGACGAGCCGAAGTCGTCCTTGAGAAACTTCCTTTGCCAAGGAAACAAATGCCTGCAGCAGCAAATCCGGGCTCTTCTTTTCCGAGAGCCTGCCGAGAAAAAGAATGACTTTCGCTTCCTTCGGAATCTGTTGCTTCTTGCGGAAGGCGCCGCGCTCCGGCCACGACGTGGGTGCCTCCACTCCGTTGCGCCGCAGAATAATCTTCTCTCGCGCAATGCCTCCGTTCGCAAGCTCTTCCACTTCTTGCTCGGAGGTCGCAATGACGGCGCGCGCTCCCTCAAACATCCTTCGCCCAAAGACGGCGTGATACATTCGCTTCAGCCAGAAACTCCGCACGATCGGAACAAACATCCCGATCGGTTCCAATACGTAAGGAATCTTCCGTTTCGCACAAGCCGCCGCAACCGTGGGGCCGAGAAAATCGTATAACCCATAGATGTGCGCGACATCGAAGTCCCGCAGTTCCGTCCTGCAGAATCGCCTGGCCCCAGGATTCCACGTCACCGTGCGCCGCCTGAACAAGGTCGGCAAATAGATCGACGTAACGCCTTCCTCTTTGAGGCTCCAGCCAAAGGGAGTTCGTGTTCTCGCGCCCGCTCCTTCGGCGATCGTGCGATTTTGCACCCCCCAGTCCACCGTTAGCACAGTCACTTCATTCCCGCGGGCGGCTAAACCCCGCGCGAGCGCCCGCACCTTCACGGGAGGCCCACCAAACTCCAGAAACGGTGCATAGGTTTCCGTGACGCTCAGGATTCGCATTGTTCGCGAAGGATTTTCTTCAATGTTTTGGCGAAAACGTTGAAACGAAACTCTCGTTCCACTCGCTGGCGCCCCCGTGCGCCCATTTTCTGGGCCAACGCCGGGTCCGAGAGGAGTGTCTCAATGGACGTCGCAAGCTGCACCGCGTCTCCGTGCGGCACCAGGTAACCGGTCACGCCATCGTCGATCACTTCGGGTGCGCCGCCGTGCGAGCCTCCGATCACCGGTTTTCCGCAAGCCATTGCCTCGAGATAAACCAGTCCGAATCCCTCGCCCCGGCTTGGCAACGCAAACATTTCGCACGCCTCGTAGCAGGCAATGAGCTGTTCGTTGTTTACGCCGCTCAGAAAATGCACGTGGCGATTCACGCCATTCTGTTCGGCTAGATCCTCCAGCCACGCTCGGTCATCCCCATCGCCAACGGCCAAAAGCTGTAGCTCCGGCCATTGTGTCAAGAGCCGTGGCAGCGCGGTAATCAAAGTGTCCATTCCTTTGTAGCGTTCGTTGGCCTGCCAGCGGCCCACGGTCAGGATCACGCGCCCTTCGGGGTAACCCTGCGGCAGTTTCTTTTGCGTTGGATTCGCTGAAATCGCTTCAAACTCTGGATCGAGCGCCCATGGCAAGACGCGAATCCTCTCGTTCCGCACTTGCTGCTCCGCAACGTGATTCGCCGTGTCCTTGCTCGGTGCCAACACGACATGCGCGCGCCGCAGCGCCAGCCGCCGCAGTGCCGGGAGCGGTTCCCACACTTCAACGCCATGCGTGCAAACAATGGTGCGGATTCTTGGCGCGGCAAGCTTCATAGCCTGTGTGACTGGCCCCAGGTTGGGGTGCCCTGCCAGGACCACCTTCGCGTGACGTCTGGCCGCTCGAATGACCGTCGCCGTAAAGCGTGCCTTGCTCCGTTCGCACCCAGTAAACACAAATTCTTTGCCGCCCACGGACATGCGATGAAGCTCGCGCGTGTCGTTCAGGCTCACCAGGCGGCAATCCATGTGCCGGCTGGCGGCAAATTCAGTCAGCACCGCGGCCAAATGCCGGCTCGCGCGCTGCACTCCGCCCCTGCCTTCCAATTCTGTGAACAGTCCAATGAGCACGGGCCGAGTCTGCCTTGTGTCGCACCGTATGGCAAGCCCTCGCGAATGGCCCTGTGCGCGCTTTCGCCCGTAATTGCCCCCTCACTTTGCCAGTGTTAGACTCGCGGCGATTATCCAACTGTGAACAACCGGCTCAGATTTCGCGTTTGCCCTGCGGTGTCTCATGCAAGATTCCACGCGGCCGCTCTCCTCGCTTGTTTGCAGTTACTCGCGGCCGCCTCGGCCATATCCCAATCGGACAGGTCGGATAGACCCCACGAAAATATGCAGGGCGTTCTATCTCGGCGGCCCTTTAAACCGCCGCTTCGCAACGCTAAGGTCACAGTTCGCTATAGCCCGGATGGCCGCAGCCTTCTGATTCAGAACCCTTCCGGGATTTTCCTCTTGTCGCGCCAGCCCCTCGTCCTAACTGCGCATTTCAGCGCCGAGAATCTCTACTCTTCACAATTTTCCTCCGACTCGCAATCTTTGACGGTTGTCGGCTTCGGTTTGCAGATGTATCGCCAGAAGGTCCCCAGCGGAGCGAACCTCGAGCAGATGGAGTTGCCCTTTGACAACGGTTGCATCGACGCGCGCCTTTCGCCCGGCGGGGACTATTTTGCGTGCCTCTTTCCGGACTACAAGCTGATCGTCTATCAACTTTCGACGAAGCAGGTGATCTTTTCCGAATCCCTGGACAGCACGGGCAGTTCGTTTCGCGTCGTGCTTGAACCTCTCGGTCATTACGATGCTTTTGCCGGTCCATTCGGTTTTCATCGCGCGAATGACTGGCAGGATCTCGCCGGGAAGGACCGCTTTGTCCTCCCCATGAGTTTTTCGCCGGATGGAAAGTTATTGCTGCTGAACACCGGTTTGGAGGCATTTGGCATCGATCTCGCCACCGGCCGAAAGAAAACTCTGCGTGGGGAGCTGCACAAACAATTGAAAGGTTCGTTCTGCATGCTCGACGACGACCGTCTGCTCCTTGCCAGGGACGAAAAGGATTCTCGGCCCGTCCTGGTTTCCCTGAAGACTGGGGACGTGCTGGCTCATCCAGCTTTCACGGCGGGTTCCGTCCGCCCTGCGAGTGACTCGCGCTACGTGATCCTCGCGGATGCCGGCGTGGCAGGAGAACGAATTTTCGACTTGCAGGAAAATCGTGAACTGGACGCACCCGACAATGTTGCCGTCGACATCTTCAACAACGAATTGGCCGCGCTCAACAGCAACGGCACGTTGTTCCTCTACCATCCCGGTGAGAAGCTACCTTTTGCTTCCGCTGATCTGCCTCCGGATGAATTGCCAAACCTGCTCGCCGCAGTTGTGAGCCCTGCTCTGGATCGTTTTGCATTCTCTGTTCAAGGGAACGGCGCAGTCTACGACGTAACAAATGGCCAGATGCTCTCTTCCACTCCTCCCTTTTCCGCGCCGGCTTTTTCGGACTCCTCTACGTTGTATTTTCTTCCTCCTTCCCTGAAGCACGACGTCGCCTCTCCCGTGAGCCGTCTCACCCTTCCTTCCGGCAAGCCTCAGCCCGCGTGGCAGGGGGAGAAGGAACTTCGCGATGCCCAAGGGGGCATTCTTTTCCATTCGGGAGGGACGGTCCTTTTTCAATACGCATTCGAAACCAAGTCAGGGCATCCCATCATTTCGGCCCAGGAAAGCAGCGTCGACTATCGGCTTCGCGCCCTGGATCAGGCCACGGGAAAGGAACTTTGGAGGCGGGACTTTTCCGATCACAGCCCCGTGCCGTTCGCCGATCCCCAGGGAGATCGTCTCGTGTTGGCGTGGGACGCCAGCAACGCAAGCGCGGAAGCCGCCGCAAAACGTATCCCCACTGCTTGGCCCATTTTCAAGCATGCGAAACGTTCGAATCTGGACACGTTTTTCGAAGTCGTGGACTGCCATTCAGGAGCTTCCATCGCCGGAGTGCTCCTTCAGCAAGGCAGTGGACCTTACAGTTTCGACGCCGCCTTTTCCGTGGGAGACGCACTCTTTCTCGTGAAAGATGAAAAGCGTGTTTCCCTTTATTCCTTGCGGGACGGGAAATTGTTAGGGAAATTTGTAGGCTTGTTTACGGCGGCGAGCGCTCAAAGCGGCCTCTTCGCGCTGGAAGAAACCCTCGGCCGCGTGTCCTTCTACGACCTGGCGACGGGAACCAAGCTCGGCCAGCACAATTTCATGGACCCCATCGCTTATATACATTTCTCCTCCGATGGCAGCCGCATCTTCGTTCTGACGAAACAACAGGTCGCTTATGTTTTGGATGCCACCTTTTTCCGAAGCAAAGGCGCTTCCACGGCTCTCAACGAACATCGGTGATGATTTAATTCCTCCGATTCCTTCCGAGCGGCGGCGTGAACACCTTCCGTTTTGATGCCGCATGCCAATTTCGCCCAATCCTTTCGAGAATCGGTTGTACAATCCAAGCCCATGTCCGGCGCCCCAGTGTGTGCATCGCAAAAGGCTTTCTTTATCTTTTTCCTTTTCCTGGCGTCGGCGACCAGTACTCTCGCGGCCACTTCCTTGAAAGGGAGCTTGCGTGACCAGGCGGGCCACGGCATCGCTAACGCTTCGGTCTCGCTGCAATCCTCGTCGGGAGGCCGCTCTTACACGATTCAAACCTCCGCCGCTGGGGAATATCTCTTCGCGGACGTTGAGGCCCAAACCTATTCGCTCGTCGTCAGCCTTTCCGGGAAAACCTGGAAAGCCGCCGCGCCTCTTGTTGTCAAGGACGGCGATGCCCTCGCCGCCGACCTCGCGCTTTCTGCAAGCGATCAAACGCTTTTGGTGCTTGCACACCAAAACGACGCGTCCGCTCAAGCCAGCGGCGGCGGACATCTCTCCAGCGGCCAGGTCTCGAGCCTTCCTCTGAACGAGCGCGACTTCAGCAAGCTCTTGCTTCTTGCTGCTGGCACCATGACGGACACAAATGGCGCTGCCAACTTCACGCAGCAATTCACAGTCAATGGTCTTCGCGGTACCGCTTCCGTTTTCGCCATGGACGGCGCGGACACCAGCGACCCTGAACTCGGCGGCGCGACATTTTCCAATTTCAATGTGGATGCCATCCAGGAAGTGCAGTCGAGTTCCGGAGTGATGCCCGCCGAAATCGGCCACGGCGCCGCGGGCTTCACAAATGTGGTCACCAAATCCGGCACGGATCAATTTCACGGCAGCGCGTTCGAATTCGTCCGCAATGCCGCCTTTGACGCGAAGAACTTTTTCGATCACAGCAGTCCCGTCGATCCGCGTCGGCTGCCGCCCTTCACTCGCAACGAGTTCGGCGCCGCCGGCGGCGGGCCGGTGGAAGTTCCCGGCATCTACGATGGCCGCGACAAGACCTTCTTCTTTGCGGAATATCAAGGTTTTCGGCAAGTCCTTGGCACAACGCAGGTCTTTGCCGTTCCCACCGCTGCCGAACGCCAGGGCATGGACACAACAACTTTTCCCGGGGACACCCTCTTCATCCCCGTGAATCCTGCCATCGCTCCGCTGCTGGCTCGCTATCCGCTCCCCAACGAACCGCAGGGCCCCTTTGGTGATCGTACTTACGCCGCTTCCTCCAACGTAATCACCAACACCGACCAATTTTCCATCCGCGTGGATCACCGCATCTCGGACAAAGCTACGCTCTTCACTCGCTTCAGTTTGGACCAGATCAACGGCCCGACCACAAATCCCGATCAAACCGCCATCGACCCCAGTTTCGGCGTGAATTTCTTCGACCATCAGCGCAACGCCGCCGTCCGCTATTCGCGGACCATTTCGCCGCATTTCAGCTTCACCTCCGCCTTCGGATATATTCGCAGCACGCCCATTTTCCCGGCTTCCGATCACAACGATCCCGCACTGGTCTTTGGTGACGGTCTCTTCGAAGGATTCAATACCGCTGACGGCTCGATTCTCGGCTCTTATGGCAACCTCTATCAGATCAAGCAGGACATGGTCTATCTTCACGGCGCGCACACGTTCAAGTGGGGTGCAGAGATTCGCCTGAACAAGGACTCCACAGTCTTTGGCACCAATCCAGGCGGCATCTACACCTTCGGCGGTGGCACAGCGTATTCGCCCGTGCTCATCACTTCCGCGAGCGGCATGCACAATGTCCAACCCGGCCAGCCGCTGCCTGACGCTCTTACCGGCTTGCTCACCGCCACGCCCTACTCTTACTCCGTCACCGCCGCGGCCATTGGAACTCCTGCCGGCGACAAATTTGATGAAGCCGCCGTCCGCCGCGAAGCCTACAATTTCTATTTCGAAGACTCCTGGAAAATTTCTCCGCGCTGGAGCGTGAACTACGGTTTGCGCTATGAGGTGAACACTCGCATCAAGGAAGCGAAAGACCGCACCTCCATCGCCGTTCCTATCGGCCCCGATGGCCAGCCCACTTCCTTTCTAACTCCTGGCGCCACGCAAATCCTTCTCTACAATCCGCAACCCGCTTATCCCATGGATTGGAATGGCTTCGGCCCGCGGCTCGCCGTGGATTTTGCCCTCACTTCTCGCACAACCATTCACGCTGGCGGCGCGATCACCACCATCCTTCCCAATTTGTGGCAGGACAATTTCGTCACCGGAGGAATTCCCCTCGCCTTTCAACCGCTCGTCACCGCTCTGCCTGGAACTCCGGTCCCGTTTCACAACACCGTGGTGCCTCTTGCGCTTCCTCCTGCCTATACCGTCGGCGGGCAGCCTCTCTTTCCCAATGGCAACAGCTCTTACGTCGCGCCCAACACACAGGTCGATTTGCAAAGGTTTCAGAGCGATCTCGATGCGCTGACTCCAGGAGACGAAGTTCAACTCCTGACGGCCGGTATCATTTCACGCTCGTTTCGCAACGGCTATATCGGAACTTCCACGCTCGGTGTCGATCACGATTTCGGCATCATGAAGTTGAGCGTCGCTTATGTCGGCACCGCCGGGGTCCATCTGGCCGACGTCTTTTCCCCGAACGGATACGCGGGCGCCGATCCCGCCTTTGCTCCCTTCACGCAATTCAACTCCGCCGGGCAAGCCACCGGTGGTTTTGGACCAGAGTCGGTCATGTCCACCGGCTCTCATTCCAGCTACCACGCGCTACAAACCAGCCTCAGCCAGAACGCGTCACGCATCGGCCTGAGCTTCCAGGCCAGCTACACATTTTCCAAATCGCTCGATGACACCAGCGCTGTGCTCGGCGGCTTTCCCGCTAATGCGGGCACGATCTTGCAGACCTTGCCGCAGGACCCTCTAAATCCCGAAGCCGATAAAGGTCCCTCCACTTTCGATATCACTCATGTTTTTTCTCTGAGCGTCATTCAATCGCTCCCGTTCGATCGCGTCGGCTTCCTCGAACCGGTCAGCAAATATGTGACTGGCGGCTGGCAGTTTCTGAATATCACCTCGCTGACCAGCGGTCCGCCCTTTACGGTCTATTCGGGAATTCAACAAACGGGCGCTGGCGCCGGAGGAACGGATCGTCCCGATCTTGTCTCCATGCCCGACTTCTCCACCAGCCGTACCATTCGTGAGGATTATTTTGGCCGCGGCGCGAACAACAGCTCGTTTTTCGATATTCCCATCAACGTTCCTGGAGGCACTGGGCCCAATTCAGGCGTGTTCGGCACTTTGGGGCGCGACACGTTTCGCGGACCTGGCTTCCATCAGATCGACATTGCCCTTATCAAGAACACGCTCATCGGTCACCGCGGCAGTTCGGAATTGGCCAACCTCGAATTTCGCGCCGAATTTTTCAATGTCTTCAACATCGTCAATTTCGGTTTGCCATCGAACACAGTTTTGGGCAGCGGTTTCGGCATCATCAGCAAAACCTCCGGCCCTTCCCGACAGATCCAGTTTTCTCTGAAGCTTGTCTTCTAAGCTTGGGCGCGCAGCTCGCAACGCAACCCACCAAAGCGCCAGCCTTCCACGTACCGGTACTTTTTAGATCCGTATTTCATCGAAACCTTCCGGCCTCGCCTGTGTTGTAGCCAGCAGGTGCAAATCGAGTGGTTGCTTGCGCCCTGCGTGTCCCGGCCCACGGCCCGGCGTTGATCGCCCGCACGACGAATTTCCGCCTCGCTCGGCGTCGTCTCCACGGGCGGATGAACCGTTACCTACGGAGATTCAAATATGTCCTCGCCAGTTCACGAAGTTCCAACCTCAATCCATTCCGTTGAACGTCGCTTCTACCCGCGCATCGCCCCACAGACGCCTATCTTTCTCGCCTTTGGCGAATGGGAAGAAGCAATGCTTCTCAATGTCGGTGAAAATGGTCTTTTGATTTCGACCCCTCACGAGCTGGCGTGCAATTGCGTCACACACCTCACGATTCCGCTTAACGGTCTTCCGAGTCCCGTGCGTGTTACCGCTCGTGTCGTCTGGTCGAGTGAGTCGCGAAAACTTGCCGGCATTCAATTGCTCGATCTCAGCGAGCATGACCGCGAACGGATCCGCATGTGGGGCGCTCGCGTCTCTGCGCAGTTGCCTGTATCAGGCCCGGCTCATTCCGTGAATGGCAGCGTGCTCTCAACCCCGCAACTGGAAGCCCCTGATGCAACAAGTTTGCTCGAAGCCGAACTGCCGCTCGAAGCTCCGGCGGACGCTTTATCTTTCGCTCCAACCCTAACGCCTCAAAATCGGCCAGCTTCTGCCACCGCACGTCGCGCCATGATTGGTGCCCTCCTCGCTTCCGCCCTTGTCGCGGCTTGCATCACTGCTGCGGCCACTTTAAAGAAAGGCTCATTTGACGGCATACTTGCGCGTCTTAGCTCAGATCGCTCAAGGGGCAGCGCCGCGCCACCCGCGCCAGCCACTCACGTGTCTCTCGAAACTCCGACCCACTCGAATCCCGTTTCCGTTAGCAATGTCGCCTCGCCTTTGGCAGTTGAGGCCGCCGCAAACTCGCACGTTGCTCTCGCTGCCGTCTCGACTCATCCGGATTCTGCAAGTCCAACAACAGAAGCCGCTCGAAAAACTGCCGCCGCTGGTCAACGTCTAAGAAACCAACGCCACGCTTCAACTGACCTGTCCCGAACCTCTGCTGTTCAACCCGATGCCGGCTCTTTCTCGCGAACAAAAGACTCGGTCACTGAATCTTCAGCTCTTGCTGACGCATCGTTCCACTCGTTGCCGGTCTCGAGGAATTCTTTTCCGAATCTCTTGCTTCCTGCTGCCGTTCTTCCTGCTTCGGCTAACATGAGCACTTCAAGTCCGGTCAATCCCTCCGCCCGTTCACCTCTTTCATCATCGGTCGTCTCCTCCGTCCCGCGAACGCAGATTCCTCGCAAACAGGTTTTGGAAATCCATCTGTCACCCAGCTATCGCCCCGTCCTTTTCAATTTGCCCGGCGAGCGCACTCTTGCGTCTCCTTCCGTCACAATGCGCATTCAACGCTCCATTCGCATCCCCGCAGCGCAAGCTGGATGGCCGTTCAATCGCAACAAAAAAGTGGAGGTCGGCGATCTGGTCTCGCATGCTGATCCAAACGCCTCGCGGCGTCCAATCGTCAACGGCGCGGACTCCGTTCGCGTAATGGCGACAGTTGCAAAAGACGGAACCGTCGAGCGCGTCAGGCCAATTTTCGGTCCCGCGAACCTGATCCCTGCCGTCGCTAAGGCTCTTCACCAGTGGCGCTATCAACCCACGCTGGTCGATGGCAAACCGGTCGAAACGCAATGCTATGTGGTAATTCAATTCCACGAACCGGAGGCTCGCTCAGCCAATTGAATTCGTCTTTTCGAGTGTTCGGAGAGATGCCACGTCTTCCATACGGTCGTCTTAGGCTTACAGCCAATCACCGATCACCACAAGAGAGACGCGCTTCGTTTGAAGTGCTCTATTCGAAAGCTTGCTTTCGATTAAAAATATTGAACAGATCATCGAATCGTTCCAGGTAAACGTCCGCCGGATACTCATCTCGGTCGTGCACGCCAAATCCGTAATTTACGGCCGCCGCGAGCATGCCCGCGTTTCTCGCCGTTCGCACGTCCACATCCGAATCGCCCACCATCAGCGCTTCCTGCGGCTCCGCGCCCAGTTCCTTCAAGATCGTTTTCGCGCCCAGCGGATCGGGCTTTTTCGTTTCAAAACTGTTTCCTCCGTAGATCGCCCGAAAATACTTTGAAAACCCCATCGCATCCAGAATTCGCACGCTCATCCGCACCGGCTTGTTTGTCAGCACCGCCATCGGCAGCTTCGCCATTTTTTCCAGCGTCTCCGCCACGCCGGGATAAGCGTGCGTCGTGTCCATTTTGTGAAGCTCGTAGTACTTCAAGAAAAATTCCAGCGCTCGTTGCTGTTCTTCTTCCGTGCAGCCCTCGCCGAGCGCCCTCGCAACCAGCCGCGGCGCTCCATGCCCGATGTACCCGGAAATGATCTCTTCTCGCAGCTCCGCGCGGCCCAATTCGCGCAACATTGCGTTAACGGAGTGAATCAGGTCCTGTTTCGAATCGATCAGCGTGCCGTCCAGATCGAAAATCAGCGCGCGCACTGAGCTCAGCCTCGGGTCAGCCATAGATTCGGTCAGCCATGAATCTCTCATCTTAATATGTTCTCCGGCGTTTTCGTCGTTCCTCGCGATCTTTAACTCAGCATGAATCCTGCATGAACGCTCCAGAAACCTTGCGATCGCTTCCCAGAATCGCCCTCATTTCGCGTAAAATAAAACGCTCAACTCTCAACATAAGGCACCACCGGAGACTACATGGCCCAGGTTCACCCCTTCCAGGCGTATCGTTATAACCCTCAGCGTGTCCCGTTCGAGCGCGTCCTCACGCAACCTTACGACAAAATCTCTCCCGCCATGCAGGACAGTTATTACGCCGCGGATCCCCACAACCTGATCACCATCGAAAAAGGCCGCGCCTTCCCCGGCGACAATCCGCAAAACAACGTTTACACCCGCGCAGCCTCGGCCATCGAAGATTGGATTCGCGAAAACTTCGTCACGCAGGATCCCGCTCCATCGTTCTACGCCTACGCGCAGGAATACACCGTCCCCGGCACAGCCGAACAGCGCATTCGCCGTGGTTTCATCGGTGCAGGCAAACTCGAGGAATATTCCGCCGGCGTTGTCTTCCGCCACGAGCACACGCTCTCCGGTCCCAAAGCCGACCGCCTCGAGCTTCTTCGCCACACGCGCACGCACACCGGCCAGCTCTTCATGCTCTATTCCGACCCTCAGCAGCGCATCGACGCCATCCTAAAGGACGCCGAATCCGCTCCCGCCGCCACCCAGATCCGTGACGAGTACGGCGTCGTCCACCGTCTTCGCGTCATCTCCGATCCCGATCGCACTGCCGCCATCAAGTCCGCGATGGAAGAGCACAAACTCGTCATCGCCGATGGACACCATCGCTACGAAACCGCTCTCAACTATCGCAACGAATGCCGCCTACGCGCCGGCGGCCTTCATCCTTCCGCTCCCTACGCCGCCGCTTCCTACGATTTCGCGATGATGACCTTTGTCAATACGTGCGCCGAGGGTCTCACGATTCTTCCCACGCATCGCCTCGCCGCGAATCTCCACGATTTTTCCTGGAGCGAAGCTCGCCGCTATCTCGAGCCGTGGTTCGAGGCCCAGTCGTTTCCCTTTGCCGACGACGGACAGAAATCCGAAGCGCAAAAAAACTTTCTCGCTCGCTTGCAGGAATCCCGCGGGCAGCGCGCCATCGGCGTCTATCCCGCCGCCGAGCCTTCAAAGCGCGCTTACTACATCCTCATGCTTCGCCGCGGCGCCGATCTTTCTCAGCTCCTGCACGGCGTTACGCCTCTTCAGCGCGAACTCGACGTCGTCCTTCTCCACGACGGCATTCTCGAACCCGCCTTCGGCATCACGCCCCAGGCCGTCACCGCCGAGCGCAATCTCACCTACGAGCGCGAAGCCTCTACAGCTTTCGACGCCGTCGATCGCGGCTCTGCGCAAATCGCTTTTCTGCTCAATCCCGTCGACGTCGACCAGGTCATGCGCATCGCCACTTCCGGCGAGGTCATGCCCCAAAAATCCACCGACTTTTTCCCCAAGCTCCTCAGCGGCATCACCATGTACCGCCTCGAAGCGTAGCCGCCGTCCACCAACGCGATTTCGGCTTGAACCTCATTGCCGGTGTGTCAATCCGCTCGTCAGCCCAAAAACAAAAAGGGCACGCGCATGCGTGCCCTCTCTCGATACTCAATTGTCGTGCGGTAGATGGTTTACTTCGCGAAACTCGCTACAGCTTCCGCTTCCGTGTTGTACACGTCGAACACCGTCAGCAGTTTCGTGATTTGCAGCACTTCCTGGAACTTGCTTCCCAGGTGCGCCAGCTTCAGCGCCGCTCCCTGCGATTTCGCGCTGTGATGTGCCGCCACCAGCGTGCCCAAGCCCGCGCTGTCGATGAACGTGATGTTCGCCATGTTCAGCACAACCTTCTTTTTTCCTTCGGCGATCAATCCCTTCACTTTTTCACGCAGCGCATTGCTCTCTTCTCCCAGCACGATGCGGCCATCCAGCGCCACCACGGATACGCCCTCCACTTCCCGGTTGGTCATCTTCAGAGCCACTGTCTTTTCCTCCTCATCGGATAGCAGTTCCGGCGGCAACCCGGGCCGGGACCACAAAGCTTATCAGTAATAGTCCGCGCACGACATGTAATATCCGCAGACCGGGCAAATCAATTTGCAACGCCGCGATTCCAGCCGTTGCGAGCATACCGGACAATAGCGCGAAGCGTCTTCTCCCTGGGCCCCCACGGACCCTTCCACCTTCGCTGGCGAGGCTTCTTCCACCGAAACCTCAGCCCGCTCTGGTTTAACCAGGGCTGCGTCCTGCTTCGCGGCACCTTTCACGGCCCGATGTTTATAGCACATTCCCCCCAGCAGTTGTAGTGGCGGGTCTTTAGACCCGCCCCGCGAACGCCGACGTTCCCATCGCCCTTTCTGTTTTTCTCAATCTTCTGCTACGCCGATATCCCCATCCGCTATGTAGGGGCACGATAAATCGTGCCCTCCGGTCAGCTATCGTGCCTCCGGTCCGCTCCCGCCGTTCATTTTTCCCCGTTCACCCTCCCCGCCTGTCTCCACCCATCTGCTATTCTCTTCTTTCGATCAACCCATGCCTCCCACCACTCTCCACGTCCACGGCCTCGACCTCGACCCGCAAACTCGCTGCCTTCACTACCGCTCCCCTCTCGACATCATCGCCATCAAAATGAAATGCTGCGGCCTCTTTTACGCCTGCAAGGACTGCCACATCGCCCTCGCGGGTCATCCCATCGAGCCTTGGCCGCAATCCGAACGTCACGAGCCCGCCATCCTCTGCGGCGCTTGCCGCTCCATCTTCTCCATCTCCGCTTATCTCGCCTGCAACTCCATCTGCCCCCATTGCCACGCCGCCTTCAATCCCGCCTGCCGCAACCACCACCACTTCTACTTTTTTTAGTTCAGTTCAGGGCTCATCGCGGCCTCCAATGAAGTCTTATTGGAGGTCTTATTGTTTGGATTTGTGATGTTTAGGAGGGGAGCGATGAGGCGATGGGACCGGCTAGTGGATTCCTACATGGAGGAGTATCGGGCGAGGGGAGTTAGTCGGGAGACGATAGCGTACACGGAAGCTCGGCTGAACAAGTGGGGGCGGTGGCTCAAGGGCCAACGCCCCAGGATCGGGATCGAGGACATTGATGCGGAGATGCTCACGCAGTACATCGGGAAGCGTGCCAGTTTTCGTTCCAAGGCGACGGTATCGGCGACCCTGAGTTCGATGCGGGGATTCGGTGACTACTTGGTGCGCCAAGGGTTGTGGAAGATCAACCCACTGCGATGGATGAAAGGTCCCAGGGTCACACCCTACAGTCGATTACCAAAGCGGATCGATCACTCACATATGGAGGCGATGTGGCGGGAAGCAGCGAAGTGCCGTGGCAACTATAGTGCGCATTTATGGGTGACGGTGCTGGCGTTGCTTTACGGCAGCGGGCTGCGCCGTGGCGAGCTCGAACGACTGAATCTGGAGCACTTTGACCGCGCCGAAGGATCGTTGCGGATCGATGGGCGCAAGACAGGCCAAGAACGTTGTGTGCCATTGCCGGAGATGGTGTTGCGCTGCCTCGAAGCATACCTTCCTCTTCGTCACAACCAGTTGGAAGCAGCAGGAAGTTGTGGTGAGCCCGCCTTGCTGGTGAGTCGTATCGGCCAGCGCCTATCGGGCATGTCGATCAGTCATGGGATACACGCGATTGCGCGTCGTGCGCAAGTTCCGATGCACAGCCTTCATCAGTTTCGGCATAGCTGTGCTTCTGATCTGCTGGAAGCAGGAGTGCATCTGGCGGAAGTGCAACGCATTTTGGGGCATTCCGTTATCCAGACCACAGTGCGTTACACGCATATCGCCGATCCGCAGCGCCGTGCCGCGATGATGCTCCACCCCATCAACGATTGGCTCTCGGAACGCAGGGGGATCGCATGAAAACAGCGAAGAAAGCCGCCACGATGGATCCACTGATCGAGGGCTATTTAGGTTATCTCGATAAAGTCGGACGCAAGGTCCCTCGCACGATTGTGGATGTTCGTTGCACGTTACGCCGCGCCATCTCGGGCCTCGAAAAAGTGCGCCCGGGCGTGGCGTTGTGGCACCTCAAGCTGGAAGATTATTTGCACTGGCTGGAAGCAGAGCGACAGTCCGGTTGCACCGAGAGCAGCTTGGCGAAGTATTTGAGTCACGTGAGAGGACTGCTCGATTACGCATGGCGCAGCGGCCGCACGGAACGCAACGTTCTCGATGGGTTCAACCTTCAGCATACTGTGCGCCGCGTGGAACCAAGGTCGCTGAGCCTGGAAGAAGCGGAACGGCTCGTAAAAGCCACGGAAGCACCCGGACCGTCAGCACGACGCGATCGCTTGATCGTTTTGCTGCTCTACGGCTGCGGGTTACGCACGCACGAACTGTGCGCGCTTGACGTGGCGCATGTAAATCGTGAGCGCCACGAACTCCTGGTCTTGACAGCGAAGGGCGACCGGCCGCGCGCGGTTCCCATTCCAGAGGTCATCTTCACGGAACTGCTTGCCTATCTGCTGGAGCGCGGAAAACGCGGCCCATTGTTTCGGACGAACATTCGTAAACGGCGACTGCGCGTAAAGGAGGTATGCGCGGTTGTCAGCTCCGCTGCAGCACGAGCTGATTTGTCCGCCGACATCACACCGCGAACGCTGCGACATAGCTTCGCCACGCATTTGATGGATCGCGGCGTCGATCTTGCCGTCATTGCCTCCTTGATGGGACATCGCAGTCCACAGGAGACCGGCGTCTATCTCCATGTCTTACCGGGACGGCCACAAGCCGCTGTGCGTACTCTGCCGATAGGAGGTCGCTCATGAAATGGTCATTCTGGATCGAGCTCTACATCCGCACCCATTGCGTCGCGCGAGGATTACGCCCGCTCACACTGTCGGCATATGAAGATGCCCTGAAGCAGTTCCATGAATGGGTGCGCGTCCTGCGCGATGACCTTGCTCCGGATCAGATTAAATCGCGTGATGTACTCGCCTATGTACAGCATTTGCGCGAAGTGCGCGGCAACGGCGATTCATCCGTAAATCGTGCCGTTGTTATCCTTCGGCGTTTCTATGGTGCGATGGTAGCTATGGGACACCTCGACCATACGGCCAACCCCTTGGCCGGATTTCCATCGATCAGGGCTGTACCACGAAAGCTGCCGGTCGTGCTTTCCTCCGAACAGGTCAGTCGACTGTTGACCGAGCCTGAGGAAGATACCGTGATCGGCCTGCGGGATCGCGCCTTGCTGGCGTTGCTCTACGGCACCGGCATCCGTGCATCCGAATGTTCTTCACTCTGCAACGGACAAGTCGATCTCAGCCAACTCACCATCAGGGTACGAGGCAAGGGTGGTCATGAACGCGTGATTCCGTTGAACCCGCAACTCGCCGAAGTGCTGCGAACCTACGTACAGGCTCGCGGGCCGGCTCTTCCGACCACACCTTTTTTTCGCTCACGTTTCGGGCGTTCCCTGGGCCGCGGCAGTATCTACGAGCGCGTGCGCACCTGGGGACAACGCAGCCGCGTCGGCATCACTCTCTCCCCTCATCGCATGAGGCACACCTTTGCCACTCACTTGGTGCGCGCCGGTGTCGGACTTGTGACGATTCGCGATCTTCTTGGTCATCGTTTGATCACCAGCACCCAGATTTATTTGCATGTCACCGCGGACGATCTCCGCGCCGCAGCCGCACGTCACCCCATCAGCAAGTTGCTCGATACCGTGAAGCACCTGATTGCCGTCGGACCATTGCCGTTTCAAAAGCCACGGCCGATTTTTGGCGTCGGATAGCTAGCTATCCGCTCTCCTCCTAACCTCCTACAACGGATCGTTCCAAGCAGACTGAATCTTCGGTGAAGGATTTCTCTGCCAAGAGGAGCCCTTCAACACAACAAACGACTTTCGTACTTGGCACTTTGGTGATCGAAGAGTAGTATCTGGGCCGATGCTAGCCTTGTGCGGACTACCAAAACCGCTCGTCGGAATAGTCGATCGACCGAGGCTGGCACCGTGACTGAGCCCCAGACTCGAACTAAATACACCTACGACAACAACGGCAACACCGCGACCGAAGTGAATTCTTCCGGCACCACTACGTTCGCCTGGGACTTCGAGAACCGTCTGAGCAGCGTTACGCTGCCGGGCAGTGGTGGGACGGTGTCTTTTGCTTACGACCCATTCGGGCGGCGCATCAAAAAAGCCTCTAACACTGGAACTGGCATCTATGCATACGACGGCGACAATCTGATCGAGGAGACGAATTCCTCCGGCAGCGCCGTTGCGCGCTACTCGGATGGACTGAACATTGACGAACCACTCGCCATGCTGCACAGTTCGACGACGAGCTACTACGAAGCAGACGGCTTGGGCACGATCACTTCGTTGAGCAGCGGGGCCGGAGCGCTGGCACAAACCTACACCTTCGATTCTTTCGGAAAGCAAACCGCCTCATCCGGCTCGCTGACCAACCCGTTCCAGTACACGGCCCGCGAATCGGACCCGGAAACTGGCCTGTATTACTATCGCGCCAGATACTACGACGCTGGCATTGGACGATTCCTGAGCGAAGACCCGATCAGGTTCAATGCAAAACAAATTGATTTCTATACATACGCGGCGAACAGGCCCGCCACTTTTGCCGACCCCTCTGGTATGGACCCCGGCGGGAGTTGTCCTTTCCAGTTCGACTCCGTGAGTAGGTGGCATATGGACTGTTTCAAGCTGCCAACCGCGAAGGAGCGGTGTAGCTGTCACTGCGTCTACGCCGCTGAGGGATCGGGATGTCAAGAATCTTGCATGAAATGTTTCTCCTCTAAAACTCCTCTGAAGCCTCACGAACTGTGTATGTGCATGTGCGAAGCCGCTCACCTGAACGATTATACCGGGAAGCCATGCAAGTCTCTCTGCGAGGGAGTGAAATGAAGTATCTCATCGGAGTAATGATGTTCGTGATCGTTTGGACTTCCTACGGAGGGGGTAACAGTCAAGTTGCGAAACAGATCGTGCTACCAGAATCTGACTTGATTGGTTGTTCCTCCTCTAGTTGCTCTCAGCTGTGGCAAAGCATGCCTTCTAGCTCAAATGCAATTTATCCGAGGAAACTGATTATCGAGATGTCGAGCGACGGCGGTTGTCCTCGTGGAATAGTGGCACTGTACGATAAGTCTGTGGCTTCTGACGAAATAAAAGCAGCGTTAGACCAGCGTTACGGCAAATGGGCACAAGCCGGAAATGCAACATTGCCAGTAAAGCTTTGGCGCGTGGAGCCCAAGAAACTTGCAATTCAGTTAGCCAGTCTCGATGAAGAAATGGAAGGGATGACACTCGGCCAAGCGCTCGCGCGACCCCTCGGCCAAGAGGAAAAGAGGGACGGAAAGGATGAGAAAATAAAACAGGTCATCTACTTGGCTTTCGTTGGAGCAAAGTGTGGTAGCAAGTAATTGCGCCGACCGATGGAAGCTCGCTTCGAGGAATGGTAAGCTCCGTGATGACAACAACGGCAACACGCACACGAAAGTGGTGGGGACAAACACCACGAGCTATGCGTGGGATTACGAGAACCGTCTGTCGAGTGTCACGTTGCCGGGCTCCGGTGGAACGGTTAGCTTCAAATACGATCCCTTCGGCCGCCGCATCGAGAAAATCTCGCCCAACGCCACCAGCATCTTCGCCTACGACGCAGATGACAACCTGATCGAAACAACCAATGCGTCGGGCGCTGAAGTTGCGAGTTACACACCGGGACCCGGTATTGACGAGCCTTTGGCGCAATCGCGCCTTGGGACCGCTAGCTACTACGAACAGGATGGAGTTGGATCGGTCACATCGCTGAGCAGCTCAACAGGTATGGAGCGAGCGTAGGTGCGGGATTATTCGGGACGAATGCAAAGAGCGTCTGCGACCTGAAGGGGCCATTCAAATCGCTCAGCATTGGTGCCGGAGCGCTCTTTGGCGGTGAGCTAACAGTCGCTTGGTCCAACGGAACATACTTTGTGTCACTACACGGCACAGCATCACCGCTGCCGGTGCCATCTGCAATGGGATCGGTGATAACAACGAACACGATTGGAAAAGGACTTGGAAAAAACTGTGGCTGCAATTAATCGCGCGGATGCAATCGGGGTTGCTGCCGCAATCGTTGCCGGTGCGGTGGTGGTCATTTGGATTTTCTATGGCCTTAAACATGTTTTCACGTACCCATTGGCGGATTCGAGGATGGATATTCGGATACTGGGAGTCACCATCCGACACGTCCCTATTTCGGATATCGACCGCGTCGAAGTAATTCCTTTCGCTGCTTTGGTCCCCTTCAGTCGTTCCTTCCGCTGGGATGCCTTCTTCTCTTGGAAATGGTGCGGCTACAATAAGAGGGTTGTGGCGATCAAAAGGCGCACTGGACTAGTGAAACGAATCATAGTCAGCCCTGGAGACCCGGAGGCATTTGCCAACTCGCTTAAAGTAGCGTCCAGTGGTATAGGCCCTGGCGGCTAACGTGCCGAATTCGGGCGGTACCGTTAGCTTCAAATACGATCCCTTCGGCAGAAGAATCGTAAGCGTCCGAAGCGGGCCGTCTTGACGGTGGATTACGTTAGCGAAGCAAATTCTGAGGTGGTGGCGGCGTTCCAGGGCAGGAGATCGTCGATGCGGTTGACGGGGTGGTCGGCGATGCGTGCGAGTACGTCGCGCAGGTAAGATTCAGGATCGATGTCGTTCAGCTTCGCGGTGCCGATCAGGCTGTAGATCGCCGCGGCGCGTTCGCCGCCAGCGTCCGATCCCGCGAACAAGTAGTTCTTGCGCCCCAGGGCCACCGTGCGCAAGGCTCGTTCTGCCGCGTTGTTGTCGATCTCGATGCGGCCATCGTCTACATAGCAAAGTAGCGCTTCCCAGCGGCCCAGCGCGTAACGAACGGCCAGCGCGGTGTCCGATTTTCTGGATAGTTTACCTAGCGTAGCTTCCAGCCAGTGCTTCAACGATTCCAGCAACGGCCGTGCTCGCTCGTTGCGGACCTCGCGCCGTTCTTCGGGCGAACGGCCTCGAATTTCTTTTTCGATGGCATACAACGCGCCGATGCGCTCCAGCGCTTCCGCCGCGACCGGCGAGTTGTGCGCGGCGTGCAGGTCGTAGAACTTTCTGCGCACGTGCGCCCAGCAAGCCGCTTCCTGAATGCGTCCGGTTTCGTAGATGTGCTCGAAGCCCGCGTAGCCATCAGCCTGCAGCGTGCCCGTGAACTTGCTCAAGTGCGCTTGCGGATGCTCGCCTTTGCGATCCGGCGTGTAGGCGAACCACACCGCTGCTGGTGTCGTGTCTCCTGCGGGACGATCATCGCGAACGTAGGTCCATAGCCGTCCGGTTTTTGTTTTACCGTTGCCCGGCGCTAGCACCGGAACCGGCGTGTCATCCGCGTGCAGCTTCGTCGCGCTCATCACGTGGCGCCGCAGGGCTTCCACCAGCGGTGCGAGCAACGCGCTCGTTCCGCCCACCCAGTCTGCCAGCGTCGAGCGTTCCAGCTCCACGCCTTCGCGCGCGTAAATTTCCGACTGCCGATACAACGGCAAGTGGTCGCAGTATTTCGAGACCAGCACATGGCTGATTAGATGAAGGCGTCGGCTCCTGACGCCGAGTAAACTTGGTTGCGCAAACGACCAGGGCTCGGAAGAAAGGAGCCGAGCAATGCTCATTATAGGTTGTGATTTTCACACACGCTATCAGCAGATTGCCATGGCCAGAGGAGAGACCGGCGAGTTGCTCGTCGAGCGGCGATTGGACCACGAGAGCGGCGAAGCGCAAGCGTTTTACC
>JBAQJX010000013.1:0-42268 GCA_049641765.1 Candidatus Acidiferrum sp. | reverse complement strand
CGCCTTCATCGAGGCGGACCACAATCGGTGTAACTCCTTCGCGGTCGCGAAGCTGTTCGCCAAACTGCCGTGCGGCGTCTTCTCCGGAAACTTTGCCGACGCGCACACGGTAATACGTTCCGTCGGGCGAATCGTACTGCTGGATGAAGATCGGCGAATAGGAAAGATTCAGGCGGTCGCGCAATCGCTGCGCATTAGCCGGATCGCGGAACGCGCCGACTTGCACCGTGAAATATCCAGCCGTCGGGTCGATCCCTGGTGTAATGACTTCGAGCCGCACGGGCACCACACCTGGGCCTACGGATTCAATCTCGCGGGCTGCGGCGAGCGAAAGGTCGATGATACGGTTGTCCACGAAGGGCCCGCGATCCGTGATGCGTACGACCGTCGATTTTCTGTTGTTCATATTTGTCACGCGCACCATCGTGTCGAACGGCAGCGTGCGATGCGCCGCCGTCAGCTTATTCATGTCGTAGATTTCGCCGTTCGAGGCGCGCCGTCCATTGAAAGGCACGCCGTACCACGAAGCGTTGCCCTCTTCCGTGTAGCCCTCGGGCGCTGGCGCGCCGGCAGCTTTCGGCCGTCTGGGCGAGGCCGCCGGTGCGCCCGGCGTCGGTTCAGGACCGACGCTCGTGGAACTTTTGCTCGATTCAATCGTTTCTGGAGAAGCAGTCGCAGGTTGCGAGGGCGGGGGGCTTGACGTGACGTGGCGTGCAGCGCAGCCGGTAAGCAGAAGGAGGCAGCCACAATGGAGCAGCAGAAGCGGGAGCGCACGGGTTTGTGTGGCCTGAGCGCGATTCACAGGCTGGCTCGCATCAGGATTGCGATGGCGGCTTCTCTTGCGTGGTCCGCTCGGCTCGCGCGGCGTTCCGCGTTTCGAGTTTGGTAGCGGCTTGCGTCAGCTTCTCCGAAACTTCGCGCAGAAACTGCGCGGTGCGCTTTTCGGTTTCAGGAGCGACTTCTTCGTCGATGTAACGGCGGAGGCGAGTGAGCTCTTCGTCGATGCGGCGGCCAAACTCTTCAAATTTGTCCATAGTGGCGCTCACGGCTCCTGATTCGCGGTAAAAAACCACAGATTCTGTATTATAGGAACGCGGTCGGTAGCTCGCAAGGAGGAGAATTGGCGCTTTCTTATGAGTGGCAGCGTCGTTTGGAGCGCTGGAAGAGTTCGATGCGAGGTTTGTTCGGCGGGGGAGGAGGCAGCAGCCAGCCCCGGCCCAAAATCTGTCCAGCGTGCGGTTCGCTCGTGGGAATCAGCGCAACCAAGTGCCACGTCTGCGGCACGAACCTGCGCTTTTCCGCAGCGGCTCTCAGTAAACAATTCTCTGGAATTTTCGGGGAGCACGAAGCCCCGGTAACCACCGCGCTCTTGATCTCGAACATTCTCATGCTCGGCGTGAGCTGGATGGCGCTGGAAGCCACGGGAAACACAAGCTGGTCGAGCATTTTGTGGGGACTGGGAGTCGAGCCGCAATACCATCTCGGCATGAGTATTCCTTGGCCGTATCTCCTCTATACGCATGAGTGGTGGCGAGTCGTCACAGCGATGTGGCTGCACGGCGGCTTGATTCACATCGGTTTCAACATGATGGCTCTGATGCAGCTTGGTCCGCCGCTGGAAGAAGTCTATGGTTCTGGCCGTTACTTTTTTCTTTACGTTCTCACCGGCGCGTTCGGTTTTTTGCTGAGCTCGTTCACCGGTCATCTTTCGCTCGGCGCCAGCGGCGCACTGCTCGGGCTTGTGGGCGCCATGCTCGCGATCACCTCCAAACGTGGCGGCAGCTACATGCGCCAGCTTCGTTCGCAATTGATCAGCTCCGTCGTCATCCTGTTTGCCATCGGCTTCATGCCTATAGGAATCGATAATTACGCCCACGGAGGCGGGCTCCTTGCAGGATTCGTGCTGGGCAAAATGTTTGCCGACCATCCGCCGCAAACGGCCGGCCAACGCCGCTCTGCCTTCTTGATGGGCTCGCTGGCTGGCCTTGTAGTCTTGGCATGTTTTGCATTAATGATCATGCACTACCGTGACCCTTTGCCGGGTCAGCCCTCACATTCCGCTGCCGCAAGCGGAAGAAGTGCGTTACTCTATGTTCAGAACAAGACGGACTCTGTGGACCCGCATTCCATCGTCGTTGTGAGCTTGCACTCGCCCAAAGAAAAAGTCTGGGGCGAGCTCCTGGACATCAATCCTTCGGGCGTGACGCTGCGCGGCATCGACCTAAACTCGTTCGACCACTTTGTGCGCCAGGTCAATGAGCCAGACGGCGAGCGCATCGGGCTGCCCACCATTTTCTTTCCGATGAATCGCGTCGAGCGCGTGTCGCTCGACGAGCCGACGGGCTCGATTCCCTCGATGAACGAGATTTTCGCGAGAAAAATCGGGCGTACACTCCCCGACTATCTCTCGCAGTTCGCGTGACAGGGGCCGGCTGAACTGCGTTATTCTCGATTGCAATGAAACCCCACATCTGGACGGTCCCGAATCAAATCACCTTGCTCCGGCTTGGCTTTCTGCCGTTTTTTCTCATTCTGATTTCCTATGAGAGTTACAAGTGGGCTTTGCTCGTCCTCGTCATCGCGGGACTTTCGGACGGCATCGATGGCTTGCTGGCGCGCAGCCTCAATCAGCGATCGTCGCTGGGCGCCTATCTCGATCCCATCGCGGATAAACTCCTGCTTTCTTCGTCCTTCATCATTTTGGCGTTCAAGAAAAAAATCGCCTGGTGGCTGACGATCATCGTGTTCAGCCGCGACATTCTGATTCTTGTCGTGGCGATCGTGATTTTGCTGATTTCCGGCTACAGGCCTTTTCCGCCCAGTATTTTCGGCAAGCTGACGACCACGTTTCAGATTATCCTCGTCTTCACCGTCGTGTTTTCTGCTGCCTTTCCGGTCTTTCACCTCGGCTTGGTGATCCGTGTACTGATTTACGGTGTGACGTTCTTCAGCGTCTTTTCCGCGCTGCATTATTCCTTCAGCACGACGCGCAGCCTCAGCAGTTCGTCTTCGTAGAAATCGGCCAGAAAAATATCTAAATGGAAGTCTTCGAGAATGGGGAGAGGAGCGCTGCCCTGGCTCAGACTTGCATGGCTTTTGGGCCGCCCGGAGGAAGAATCAGTTTCGGCTCCGTCAACGATTGCACCTGCTCCAGCGTTGCGTCCGCCGCCAATTCGCGCAGCACAAGCCCCTCCGGCGTGACGTCGATGAAAGCCAGTTCGGTAACGATGTGATCGACGACTTCAACACCAGTCAGCGGCAGCGTGCATTTTTTCAGGATTTTCGGTTTGCTGTCCCGCGTAGCGTGCTCCATGGCGATGAACACCCGCTTTGCCCCGGCGACCAGATCCATCGCACCGCCCATGCCTTTGAGCATCTTGCCGGGAATGGCCCAATTGGCGAGCGTTCCCTTCTCGTCGACTTGCAACGCGCCGAGTACCGTCAGATCTACGTGGCCGCCGCGAATCATCCCAAAGGAATCGGCGGACGAAAAATAAGCCGTGCCCGGCAATTCGGTGACAGTTTCCTTCCCCGCATTGATAAGGTCGGGATCGACTTCCGCATCCGTCGGGTAAGGACCGACTCCGAGCATCCCATTTTCCGATTGCAGGATGACATCCATGCCTTTCGGAACAAAATTGGCGACAAGCGTGGGCATGCCAATGCCGAGATTCACGTAGAATCCGTCGCGAAGCTCCAGCGCAATCCGCCGCGCGATCCGTTCTCGTTTTTGTTCTTCGGTTAGCGCCATAAGAATTCGTGCGTTCCTATCGCAACTGCCAAGCAAAACAAGCCGCGCCCCCTAACCATTTCTCGTCGTGCGCTTCTCGATCCGCTTCTCGTACTTCGGGCCTTGCAGAATGGCATTCACGAAAATTCCGGGCGTATGCACCTGATTGGGATCAAGTCCGCCGAGTTCCACGATCTCTTCGACTTCGGCAACTACATAATCGGCCGCGGTCGCCATCATCGGGTTAAAGTTTCGCGCAGTCTTTCGATACACGAGATTCCCCCAGCGGTCGCCCTTCCAGGCTTTGATGAACGCAAAATCGCCGCGCAGCCCGCGCTCCAGAACATACTGTCTTCCGTTGAACTCGCGCGTTTCTTTTCCTTCCGCAACCATGGTGCCGTAGCCCGTCGGCGTGTAGAACGCCGGAATGCCCGCGCCTCCCGCGCGCAACCGCTCGGCAAGCGTTCCTTGCGGATTCAGCTCGACCTGCATTTCCCCGCTCAAAACCAGCTTTTCGAAGAGCTTGTTCTCCCCAACATAGGTCGAAATCATCTTCTTCACTTGGCGGTTTTGGAGAAGTAGGCCGATGCCAAATTCATCGACGCCGGCATTGTTGCTGACAATGGTGAGGTCTTTTGTGCCTTTGCGCCGAATGGCGCCGATCAAATTTTCCGGGATGCCGCAAAGGCCGAAGCCGCCCATCAGAATCGTAGCGCCGTCCGTAAGGTTTGCGACGGCGGCGTCGGCAGAGGCAATGCGCTTGTCCAAGAAGATCTCCCGGTCGAAGAAGAAATCTTACTGCAATACGGTCCTGCCGCGCGAGAACTCTGGATTCTGGCGCAGGCCGTGTGTTTGCTTTGGCGCTGGCATAAATCTAGAAAATCGATATTATAGAGGCATTTAATTCAGTGTCGGGGATGGTCCAAATGAAAATCAAAAAGTCGTGGCGCCTTCAGGGCGGATTGTCCGCAGCCATGGGCGCTCTCGTGATTGCGGGAGTCGCAACCGTGTACCTCGGCTTTGCCGCGGACCTTTTCGCGCAACACCGCATGCACGGCCAGCAGGAGCCCGAGAACCGCAACCATCCGTGGATGAACGCGAGCCTTTCGCCCGATGTGCGCGCGGACATGGTTCTGAAGGAAATGACGCTCGACGAAAAGATCGATTTGCTGCACGGCATGGGCATGCCCGGATGGCCCAGGGAAGTCCAGAACCCCGAGCCGGAGCTTGGAAATGGCGGCGCGGGATTCGTGCTCGGCGTGCCACGGCTGGGGATTCCCTTCATTCAAATGAGTGATGCCGCCTATGGTGTACGTAGCAGTGCGGAAAATGGGCGCTATTCCACTGCCCTTCCGGCAAACGTCGGCGCAGCGGCGAGCTGGGATCCGAACGCGGCCTGCGCGTACGGCACCGTGATCGGCAAGGAGTTGCGCGCGCAGGGCTACAACATGACGCTCGGCGGCGGCGTGAACATCACGCGCGAGCCGCGCAATGGCCGCACGTTCGAATATCTCGGCGAAGATCCGGTTCTCGCCGGAACGCTCGACGGAAACGTAATGAAGTGCGAACAGGCGCAGCACGTGATTGGCGACATCAAGCACTACGCAGTGAACGACCAGGAAAGCGGCCGCAACGAAGTGGACTCCATCATCGGCAAACGCGCCCTGCGAGAAAGCGATTTGCTCGCCTTTGAAATCGGCGTGCGCATCGCTGATCCCGGCGCCGTGATGTGCTCCTACAACGCGGTAAATGGCGATTTTGCCTGCGAAAACAAGTATTTGCTGACGGATGTTCTGAAAAAAGATTGGGGCTTCAAGGGTTTCGTGATTTCCGATTGGGGAGGAACCCACAGCACAGTGAAAGCATCCGCGGCTGGACTGGACAACGAAGAACCGCTGGATGAGTTCTTTGGCGCGAAGTTGAAGGAAGCTGTGCAAGCGGGAAAAGTCTCGATGGCGGAGTTGGATGAACACGTGCGGCGCGTCCTTCGCTCGGAGTTTTCGTGCGGGCTGTTTGACTATCCGATCCAGAAAAGCGTGATCGATATCGATGGCGATCAGGCTATCGCGCAAGAAGTGGAAGAACAAAGCGCGGTGTTGCTCAAGAATGCAAACAATCTTCTGCCGCTGGACCGCGCAACCGTGAAATCGATTGCCGTGATTGGCCCTCACGCAAATGAAGGAATGATGTCCGGCGGCGGATCGGCGCAAGTAGACGCGCCCGGAAGGCCGTCGGCTGGATGGATGGCGCAAGTGTGGTTTCCGCCGTCGCCGGTAAGTGTGCTGCAGAAGAAATTCTCCGGCGCGAATATTAAATTCGATTCCGGCGCGGACCTGGCCAGCGCGGCGGATCTGGCGAAGAAGTCGGACGTCGCGATTGTCTTCGCGTATCAATGGATGAGCGAAGGGATGGACCTTGCGGACTTGTCGCTGCCCGTAAAGCAGGACGGCCTCATCGACGCGGTCGCGTCGGCAAATCCGAAAACGATTGTTGTGCTCGAAACGGGAACCGCGGTGGTCATGCCGTGGCTCGACAAAGTCGGCGCCGTTTTGGAAGCGTGGTATGCGGGAAGCAAAGGCGCGGACGCCGTCGCAAACATCTTGGATGGTCACGTGAATCCAAGCGCGAAGCTCCCAATGACGTTTCCGCGCAGCGTCGAGGATTTGCCGCATCCGCAGCTCGTGAAGCCGGGCCCGGGCCAAACCGGAGAAGCAGCCGTGATGAAGACCGGCGAAGCGAAGCCGACGTTCAGCGTGCACTATGACGAAGGCTTGAAGGTCGGCTACAAGTGGTATGACGCGGAGAAAAAACCGGTGCTCTTCCCGTTCGGCTACGGTCTCTCCTACACGACGTATAGCTACTCGAATCTGAAAGTGACGCCGGGACAAGAGACGACACTAAGTTTCACGGTGAAAAATTCCGGCAACCGCGCGGGCTCGGAAATCGCGGAAGTATACGCTGCGCTGCCGGCGAGCGCTGGCGAGCCGCCGAAGCGGCTGGTCGGCTGGAGCAAATTGGAATTGAAGCCGGGCGAGAGCAAAGAAGTCACCGTGAGCGTGCCCGCGAAATACCTTTCGATTTATGACGAATCGAGCGACGCGTGGAAGCTCGTGCCTGGCGGCTACTCATTCATGGTCGGCGGCTCGTCCGCGGAACTACCTCTGCACGCCACAACCGAACTGAAATAACAAACTGCAAAACCCCACAAAACAGAGCCTACAGCGACCGTAGCAGCTTGTAGAGTTCGTTGGCGGCGTCGAAATCCGCTTCAAGGTCGCGCGAGGCGAGCCGCTCGCGCAGATCGTCGAGACGCCGCGCGAAAAGGTCGAGCGACGCCGAGAGAACTTCCTTGTTGGTGAGAATAATGTCGCGCCAGGTTGTGTAAGGGCTTCCCGCGAGTCGCAGAGAATCGCGCAGCCCGGGCCCGGCGAGCGTGATCGGCAATCCGTTTTCGTCGAGATGGTCGTAGAGAAAAGACCCGAGCGCAACCGCCGCGAGCTGCGGCAGGTGCGACGCCAGGCCGACGGCATAATCGTGCTGTTGCGCGCCGAGCCACAGCGGACGCCCTCCGATTTTCTCGACAATTCTCACAAACGCGGCGACGCGCGGGTCGGCCTGCTCGGAGGAAGCGCCGATCAGCGCGTATGTGTTTCCGCGAAAAAGCTCGGCGTCGGCGTGCGAGATGCCCGCCAGTTCCCTGCCCGCCATCGGATGCCCTGCCAAAAACAGTTTGCTTGAATCCTCCGGAAAAAGCCCCGCCGCTTCCTCCACGATGCGCACTTTCGTGCTGCACGCGTCGGTGACGAGCGCGTTTGCCGGCGCAAGCCGCGCGATCTCCGGCAGAAAATCGAGCGTGGCGCCAATCGGGAGCGCGATGTAGATCAAATCCGCATCTTCGAGTGCAGGAGCCAGCTCGCCGGAGCACGCCGCATCAATCGCTCCACGCGCCCGCGCTTCGCCGACGATCTCCGGCCGGTCCCATCCCGTGATGTGCATGCCGGTCGTGTACTTGCGCAGCGCCAGCGCAAAAGAACCGCCGATCAAGCCCGTGCCGAGAATCGTGACTCGGTTCAGAAGATGTGCAGTCATGAGCAGAAGCCAGAAGTAAAACGCATCTCGATTTATGCCATGCGCCGGCCGATCGCGGGCGCGATGATGCGCAGCTCGGCCATCAGCTGGGTGAAATCGTCGGGATGCAGCGATTGCGCGCCATCCGAGAGCGCGTGATCTGGATCGTTGTGTACTTCGATCAGCAAGCCGTCGGCTCCTGCGGCGACGGCGGCGCGCGCCATTGGCGGAACTTTGTCGCGGCGCCCGGTGCCGTGCGAAGGGTCAGCAAGCATCGGCAAGTGCGATAGTTTCTTGATCACGGGAATTGCGGCGATATCCAGCGTGTTTCGCGTGTACGTTTCAAACGTGCGGATGCCGCGCTCGCAGAGAATCACGTTGTAATTGCCGCCCGCAAGAATATATTCCGCGCTCAACAAAAGCTCTTCCATCGTCGCCGACATGCCGCGCTTGAGCAGCACCGGCTTGCGAATTTCGCCGAGTGCGCGCAGCAAGTAGTAATTCTGCATGTTGCGCGCGCCCACCTGAAACACATCCACGTACTCCGACATCATCGCAATCTGCGAAAGGTCCATCACTTCGCTGACCGTGAACAGATTGAATTTGTCCGCGGCCTCGCGCATGAGCTTCAGTCCCGCTTCGCCTAGCCCCTGAAACGCATACGGCGACGTGCGCGGCTTGAACGCGCCCGCGCGTAGAATCTTTGCGCCCGCTTTGGCGACGCTTTCCGCCACGGAAAGAATCTGCTCCCGCGACTCGACCGAACACGGTCCCGCCGCCACCACGACTTCATTCCCCCCGATCTTCACGCCGCGTCCCAAATCCACGACCGTGCCTTCCGGCTTGAACTGGCGGCTGGCGAGCTTGAACGGCTGCGTGATGCGCATCACCTCGCGCACGCCTTCGAGCAGCTCGAAATCGCGGTGATCGAAATCGCGGTGCACGCCCACGGCGCCGAGGACGGTGTGCGACTCGCCGGTCGACCGGTGTACGTTAAAGCCGCTGGCGACGAGCCGATCGATGACGTGTTGGATTTGCGCGTCGGTCGCGCCTTCTTGCATTACGATGACCATGAGAGTTTTCTGATTCCCTTTCGATTGCGTCGAAGTTGCCGCGCACAATTGCCGGACGATTGCCTGGCGCTACGCAAAAACTAAAATTCCACTCGCTGCGGACGACTACGGTTGCAAAAACCGTGCGACCACAAAACGCTTGCGGCGCTCACTCGTTCCTGCCCTTCGCGCTCTTGCCGTCCCCGTGCATCGCGTCGCGTTCCGCCGCGCGCGCTTCGTCGATAATGCGCTCGAAGAGCCGGCGAATGGCCGCGTCGGTCAAGGGGCCTGGATTTTCGCGCTCTGCGTTCGCCAGCACTTCGTTTTCCCGCTCAGGCTGGTACAGAGGAAGATTCGCGGCCTGCTTGAGCTTGCCGATTTCGAGCGCGCAATGGGACCGTTCGTTCAAGAGTTTCACGAGTTGCTTGTCGATTTCATCGATGCGGCGCCGCCAATCGGAAAGGCTCATGGCGCAACCTCACGGCGCGAGAGCCCGTGTCGCGCGGCTTCCTTCAGCAGGCGAACGCGAGCACCCAGCGCCTCGGCGGCGCGAGCGACCGCCTCCGAAGATTTGTCCGATGCCGTCGCTTTCTCGATTTCGGAAACCAGCGCCGAGCCAACCACGGCGGCGTCCGCCAGTCCACCAAGCACGGAAACGTGTCCGGGGAGCGAAATACCGAAACCGACCGCGATGGGGAGTTGCGTAACCCGCCGTGCACGCCGCAAAAGCGCCGGAAGATCGTCCGGCAGGGAATCTTTCGCGCCGGTGACGCCCGTGCGAGAGATGAGGTAGAGAAAACCGGAAGACACCGCAGCAATTTTCGCGAGACGCTCGTCGGTGGATGTCGGCGCGCCCAGAAAAATCGTATCGAGATGATGTGCCGCGAGAATGCGCCGGTGTTCGTCCGACTCTTCGGGAGTGAGATCGGTAATCAAAACGCCGTCGGCACCGGCGCTCGCAGCAACGGCCGCAAATTTCTCAAGTCCCATTTGCAGCACCGGATTGTAATAGCTGAAGAGGACGATGGGCACTTCGCAGGATTTGCGAATTTCGTGAACCAGATCGATCACTTGAGCGAGCGTCGTGTGCGCTTTGAGGGCGCGTTCCGACGCGCGCTGAATCGTAGGGCCGTCCGCGAGCGGATCGCTGAATGGGATACCCAATTCGATGACGTCGGCGCCAGCTTCGGCGAGAGCGATGACAAATTTGTGCGTGGCCACAAGCGATGGATCGCCCGCCGTGATGTAGGCAACGATGCCCAGCTCGCCCGTTTCGCTGAGAGCCGCGAAACGTCTGGCAATACGCGTCGAATTGGGTATCTCTGCGCTCATTTGTGAGACAGAAAGATTAGAGGAGGCGCGAGTAGGTGTCCATGTCTTTGTCTCCGCGGCCGGAGAGGTTCAGGATCACGAGGTCCTCGCTCGACATCTTGCCGGCGCGCTCGAGCAGCCCGGCAACCGCGTGCGCCGATTCCAACGCTGGAATGATCCCCTCCGTGCGCGACAGCAGGCGCGCCGCTTCGAGAGCAGCAGTGTCCGAAACAGCGGAATATTCCGCGCGGCCTTCGTCGGCGAGCCAGGCGTGCTCGGGGCCAATGGCCGGATAATCGAGTCCAGCGGAAACGGAATGCGTCGTGGCAATCTGCCCGTCGGGCGTCTGCAAAATATAAGTATAGGTGCCTTGCAACACGCCGGGACGCGCACCGGTGTAACCCTGCGCCGCGGCGAGCCGCGCGGCGTGTTCGCCAAGCTGGCCGCCGCGTCCGCCGGCTTCAATTCCCACCATCTTTACCGACGGATCGCGCAGAAATTGATGGAAGAGCCCGATGGCATTCGAGCCGCCGCCGACGCACGCGAAAAGATACGTTGGCAAGCGCTTTTCGGCGGCGAGAATCTGCTCGCGCGCTTCGCGGCCAATGACGGATTGAAAATCGCGCACCATCGTCGGATACGGATGCGCTCCAAGAACCGAGCCGAGCAGGTAGTGCGTGTTGCGAACGTTCGTGACCCAGTCGCGCATCGCTTCGTTGATGGCATCCTTCAATGTGCGGCTGCCGGAATCGACGCCTACCACTTGCGCGCCCAGCATGCGCATGCGCGACACGTTGAGCGCCTGCCGCCGCATGTCTTCCGTGCCCATATAGACGACGCATTCGAGCCCGAGGTGCGCCGCGACGGTGGCCGACGCCACACCGTGCTGCCCTGCGCCGGTTTCCGCAATGATCCGCGGCTTTCCCATCTTCGCGGCAAGCAATCCCTGGCCGATGGCGTTATTGATTTTGTGCGCCCCGGTATGCAGCAAATCCTCGCGCTTGATGTAGATGCGCGGCCCCCCCAGATGAGACGTCAAACGCGAAGCAAATTGCAGCGGCGTGGGACGCCCAGCAAAATTCTTCAAGAGTCCGGCGAATTCCGATTGGAAGCGCGTGTCGGTTTTCGCCGCCTCGTAGGCGCGTTCCAACTCGAAAAGCGGCACCATCAGCGTTTCGGGAACGTAGCGGCCGCCGTAAGGACCGAAACGTCCCGGCGCGGCAGTCGGCGATTGCAAAATCGAGCTCATGATAAGGATGGTCCAGTTTTGTGCGCGTCCGCCTGTTCTAACTGTGCTTCGGCGCGTCGCACTTCGTCGATGAATTCCTTCAGCCGAACGTGATCTTTCTTGCCAGGCTTCGATTCGACGCCGGTGGCCACA
The DNA here is from genome assembly GCA_049641765.1 of Candidatus Acidiferrum sp. Lineage (GTDB taxonomy): Bacteria > Acidobacteriota > Terriglobia > Acidiferrales > UBA7541 > Acidiferrum. Next base: position 30,726 of record JBAQJX010000013.1, on the reverse strand, counting down.
TCCACGGCGTAGGGGCGCACGGATCGAATCGCCGGGCCTACATTTTCGGGCGTAAGTCCGCCCGCCAAAATGATACGGTGAGCGGCCGCCGCGCGCCGCGCCACATTCCAATCGGCGTTCGCGCCGGTGCCGCCAAATTGGCCCGCACGCGAACCATCCAGTAAGAATGCGAACGCATCATGATACTTATCGAGCGTGCCGAGTGGAAAATCCGCTGCAACGCGAAACGCCTTGATGACCGGCACTTTGCGCGTCACCTCCGAAACGATCGTCGGAGTTTCGTCGCCATGGAGCTGCGCGGCATTGAAGCGCACGAACGCATGCAGCGAAGCGATTTCCGCGGGGTTTGCGTTCACAAAGAGTCCCACGGGATCGACGCCGTTGGGGAGTTTCGAGCGCATCGTGGCGGCTTCGACCGTGGACACGCGGCGCAAGCTCTTATCGTAAAAATTGAAACCGAGCATGTTGGCGCCGGCGTCGCAGGCGGCCTTGGCGTCGGCCCAATTCGTGATGCCGCATATCTTGACGAGAATCATGGCGTGGCTAAACCGGCAGCTCCGTGCGGCCGAGCAAATTTCCCAGCGTCGCTCCGGGGTCGGCCGAGAGCATCAAGCTTTCCCCGATCAGGAAAGCGTCAAATCCCGCGTTTCGAAGCTTCGTGAGATCGTCGTGTGTGCGCAAACCAGATTCGCTGACGGCGATGCAATCGTCGGGAATGCGCCCGATTAGTTCGTAAGAAGACTCCACGCGCACGGACAGAGTTTTCAGGTCCCGATTGTTCACGCCGACGATGCGCGCTCCTGCCGCAAGCGCTCGATCGAGTTCCGCAGCCGTGTGCACCTCGACGAGCGGCTCCATCCGAAGCTCGCGGCCGAGCGCGATCAGATCGACAAGCAGTTCGTCCCCGAGCGCCGCGACAATCAGCAAAAAACTGTCCGCGTCATTCGCGCGTGTCTCCCACACTTGCCACGGATCGAAAATGAAATCCTTGCGCAGAACGGGCAGCTTCACGGCGTTGCGCGCATCCCGAAGATTTTTCAGCGAACCGCGAAAAAATTCGCCCTCGGTGAGCACGGAAAGCACCGCCGCCCCCGCCGCTTCCAGCGATCTGGCCAGCTCGACCGGATGAAATGGATCGCGCAGAACTCCTTTGGAAGGCGATGCCGGCTTCAACTCGGCGATAATGTTGAGAGACGCTTTTGCAAGAGCGCCAGGAAAATCGCGCAGCGGCGTGGCCGCCTGAACGCCATACCGCAAAGCCGCCTCCGGAAGGACGCGTTTTCGGTGGTCCACTTCAAGGCGGCGCGCGCGCAGGATTTGGTCAAGGATGGTCCCGCCGTCAGCATGAGCGCTCATGGCCATTCCTTTGTATGCTAGAGATGGAAGGTAGAGGTGTCAATCGAAGGCGGCTGGAAGCCGAGCGAGACAGTTTGAAAACCAGCGCCGGGTCACGGCTGACCCGGCGCAAATGAGAATCGCGGTCATTGGGAGAGAGAATGGGATATCGAGAAGAGTATGGAGGCTTGCTGGAAGAAATAGCCGCGGAAGCGGACGCCATCGCCATGCGTTTTTTTCGCACGGAGGAAATTCGCGTCGAGAAAAAGAACGATGGCTCGGCCGTGACACAGGCAGACCGCGGCGTGGAAGAAATGGCGCGCGCGAAAGTCGCCGCGAGCGGCTTGCCGATGGACGTTCTCGGCGAAGAAATGGGAGGCGGAAATGCGAAGGCTCCCGCGGAAAAAGGCCGCGCGCGTTTGATCATCGATCCCATCGACGGTACGGAGGAATTTTCGCGGGGAATCACCACGTTCGGAACTCTGCTGGGAATCGAGCGCGACGGCGAAATCGTTGCCGCGATGGTGAGCGCGCCGGCCTTGGGGCTGCGGTGGTGGGCTTATCGTGGCGAAGGCGCCTGGCGAAATGGCAAGAAGATGCGCGTCTCGAATGCAGAGCGGCTGGAGAGCGCGATGGCCATCACGGGAGGCACCGGCCCGAACGGCGATCACAATAAAACGGAGAAAGTACGGCGCCTTCTGGATGCGGTGCGTTTTGGACGCTCGATCGGTGGATTCTGGAAGCACATGCTCGTCGCGGAAGGATCGACGGAAGCGGCGCTCGATATGAAATCGAAGCCGTGGGATTTGGCGCCGCTGGGGTTGATCGTGGAAGAAGCGGGAGGCCGTTCGACGGACGTGGACGGAAACCGTTCGATCTACAACGGGACTTTGGTGAGCACGAACGGAAAAATCCACGAAGAGGTGCTCGCGCTCTTGCGATGAACGCGCGCGGAGGTGCCATGATCAAGATCAAGCGCGTGTATGAAAAACCGTCAAGAGAAGACGGATGGCGGGTGCTCGTTGACCGCTTGTGGCCACGAGGAATGACAAAAGAAGCGGCGCACGTGGACGTTTGGATGAAGGACGTGGGCCCGAGCGACGCGCTTCGAAAATGGTTCGGGCACGACCCGGCGAGATGGAATGATTTTCAGAAAAAATACCGGAGCGAGCTTGCGAAGAAAAAAGATTTGACGGCAGAGCTAAAGACGATGGCGAGAAAACACGGCACGCTGACTTTGCTTTTTGGCGCGAAGGATGAAGAGCACAACCAGGCGGTTGTGCTGGCCGACGCGTTGAAAAAATAAGGAACTGATTCCGAGGCGAACGGGGAGCGTTTCAATGAACATCAAGGTGCAAGCGGAAAAAGCGGAGAAACTCAGAAAACTTCATCACGGGCCCCGGATTTTGGCGTTACCGAATGCGTGGGACGTGGTGAGCGCGCGAATTTTGGAAGAAGTCGGGCACCCGGCCATTGCCACAAGCAGCGCGGCGGTCGCGTTTGCGCTCGGATACCCGGACGGGCAGCGCATTTCGCGGAGCGAGATGCTGGACGCGGTGGCGCGAATCACGCAAGCGGTGCGCGTGCCGGTCACGGCGGACCTCGAATCGGGCTACGGGAAGACGCCGGAAGAGATTGCCGAGTTTACGAGAGCGATGGTGGCGTCGGGGGCCGTGGGGTTGAATTTCGAAGACATAACGGGAGACGACGAGAGCTCGCACGTGGAGCTTGGACTGCAAGTGAAGAAAATCGGCGCGATTCGGGAAACGGCGGCGGAGCTGGGCGTCCCGGTGGTGATTAACGCGCGAACGGATATTTATCTGATGCCGATCGGGCCGGAAGCCACGCGATTCGAGAGAACGGTGGAACGGCTGCGCGCGTATCGAGAAGCGGGCGCCGATTGCCTCTTCGTGCCGGGACTTTCCGATCGCGAAACGATTGCAAAACTTGTGAAGGCGCTGGGCGCGCCGCTGAACATTCTCGCCTCGCCGGGCCTTCCTTCGATCGACGAGCTGGAGAAAATGGGCGTGGCGCGGCTGAGCGCGGGATCCTCCGCGATGCGCGCTGCCATGGGAGCGTTCCGGCGCGTCGCGAAGGATTGGCTGGAGCACGGAAGCTACGAATCGCTGCATCAGGTGACGATTCCCTACGGCGAGTTGAACAGCATGATGGCGCACAAACATTCCTGACGGTTTTTTCAGCACATGCCCGACAAAAGCATTCTGCTCAACGTTGTCAATGAAGAGATTGTGGCTTGCCGGAAGTGTCCGCGCCTGGTGGAGTATCTCGAAAAAGTGGCGCGCGAAAAGCGTCGAGCGTTTCGCGAATGGACATACTGGGGCAAACCGATTCCAGGATTTGGCGATCCACGCGCGGAGCTCTTGATCCTGGGACTGGCTCCGGCGGCCCACGGCGGAAATCGCACGGGGCGCGTCTTCACGGGAGATCGTTCCGGGGATTTTCTTTGCGCCGCGCTGTACAAAGCGGGATTTGCGAATCAGCCGACTTCCGTGCGGCGCGACGACGGCCTCCGATTAAAGAACGCTTATATCGTGGCGACGATTCGCTGCGCGCCTCCCGCGAACAAGCCGCTGCCATCGGAGATCGCCAATTGCCGCGGATACCTGGTGCGAGAGCTCGAGATTTTGCAACCCAAGGCGGTGCTTGCGCTGGGGAAAATCGGCTGGGACGCGTACTTAGATATTTTGAAGGCGCGCGGCGCGATCGCCTCGAAGGCCGCGTATCTCTTCGCTCACGGAGCCGAAGCAGAGTTGCCGGGCGGCGGGCCGAGGCTCTTTGGGGTTTATCACCCGAGCCAGCAAAACACGCAAACGGGGCGCGTGACGCCGGCCATGTATAGCCAAGTGCTGCGGCGCATCCGCCGGTTCCTTGAAAAATAGAGTTCCGAAATCCAAGCTGAAACCTCTGGAAGATTCTTGCCTTACTGTCGGCGTTCGGTTGCACCCGCTTGGCGTGAATACCTGACACCCTGCCGAGCCTGCTTAAGGTAGCGCCTTGCACTGCCTTCCATTGGCCGCATTTTCATCCACTTACGAGCTTCTCAAATTGAGCGCTTTGGCGGACGGACTGCACTATTGGGACCCGGGGATGGCACTCAGGAGGCAGTATGAAGGCCAAAAGACTCGGGCAGACTCTATCTTGCATGGCAGCGCTAGGCATCGCTTTGGCGAGCGGCGCGGCATGCGTAGCGCAGGACACTTCGCAGGACCGGCCGCCGCAGGATGCGCCGCCGCAGGCGCAGACCGATGGGCGAGTCGTTTCGACTGACCAGATCGGCGCTCCGGTGGACCAAGAAACCAAGGCGGCGGACGGGCAGCGGCACGGATTGCCGCTGGAGAGCTACGGCGTGGCTCCGGGGACAAGATTTCTGGTCGCGCTCGAAGAGGACCTCGGAACAAAGGGCACGCACGAGAGAGACAAGTTCAAGGTGAAGACGCTGGAGCCGCTCGAAGCTGGCGAGGGCATTTATTTGCCCTCGGGAGCGGTGATCGAAGGCCACGTGAGCCACGTGGAACCTGCGGGCGTTACGGGGCGCGCGAGGATTTGGCTGACGTTTGACGAGATTCATACGAACTTTGGGCGGCTGCCAATCGTGGCGGAAGTCATCAGCGTGCCGGGAGACCACAGCGTGAAGAACAAGCCCGGCCAGGAAGGCTTGATCGAAGGACGAAGCAGCACGCAGGAAGACGCGGCACAAGCGGCAGCAGCGGGGGCAGCGCTCGGAGCCATGAAAGGCGTTAAGGACAAAGATAAGAAAGAAGCGGCAGAGGGCGCTGCATTGGGGGCGCTCACGGCGTACCTGGCAGAGACGGGACGAGGGCACGAACTGGAGCTGCCGAAAGGCGTGAAGCTGGAGTTGGAGCTCGCGCGGGCGCTGTACCTTGTGAAGGAGTAGGGGTGAAGGAGTAGGCGGCAGAGAGCGGAAGCTCGCGACGATACTAGGAACTGAAAATGTTTGTCCAATGCCGGGGATGAGGCGGCGCAGCGCGGAGGCTGCGCCGCCTCTGCGTTTTGGCGGTTACGGTGGGACGCAGGGGCGCAGCCTTGGCGCGGAAGGGATCGCTGCTGGCCATGTCGAGAGGCGGTTACCCTGACAGGCGGATTTGTACATTGCTGGTTAACCATAACTACCCCTCCCCCTAGGTTTTTTCGTAAGTGTTCATTCTGAAAGACTTTAAGTCCAATGTTTTGGAAGTGTTCATTCCAAAGGGCTTGTAGGCGCGTTTTCTGGAAGTGCGGATTCTAAAGGGGTTGGGGCCGATTGGATGATTGAAGAAATCTAGATGACGAGATCCATTAGAAATGCTGGCCAGCCGTTTCCAGACAAAGGTGTTGGGGATCTAAGCGCTTACGGTTTTGGGCGCCTGTAATCGCGCGGATCAACGCAGGCATCGTATGCAGCGCGCTCTATCCGAATCCAGTCAGTGCCGTTTATTCCGCGGCGGTTCTGCCTTGTTGGACTCATTGGGAATGGACAAACCATTTTTATCCAGCGTCCCTGTTGTCTGGCAATAACTCTCAATTCGTCGGCCACTTCGGACAAATCCTGGTCCTGCGAGAAAACCACAGCTACGTCATATTCGTTCCGAACCGCCATACCGATTACATCCAGGGCGATACGTACATCAATTCCCTTCTCTTCGCCATGGAGAATTGTGTGCATACTTCCATTTGCGAGCCGGACAGTCTTGTTTCGATAGCGAAGCGCGCGACTGAAAACAACGATACCTTGCCTGCCCATGGCGGAGAGTTTTGCGGTCCAAAACATATTCTTTGGCGCATCGTCGCCAGAATCGGGGATACCTGTGTAGAAGTGTACCCGAACCAGGTTCCAATTTTGGCTTTTGCAAATAGCTTCAGCCAGACATCGGACGTTGTAATTTGGGAAGTGATACCCAAAGGCTTCTTTTGCGGCATTAAAGAGATTTTGCCCATCGACAAATGCGATGGCGCGCTTGACTGCTGGCTCGACCAAGGGCTGGGCTGTTGTAGCCATAAACAGATAACCCCGTCCGAGAGCCTTGCGGCGAGTCAGACGGGGAGCAATTCAAGGGTTAGAATACGCGAACGAAAGAAAATAAGCAAGCGAAGTTTAAGCGTAAGGTCATTAGTCGTTTTGATAAACGGGCTGCCAATCGAGTGGCTGCGCCGATTGTGAGATTGGCGGCGAACCTATAGTTTAGTTGCACTGGCGAGAGCAATCATACTATTGCGAGACTCCTCCGAAGAGAGCGGGATGAAGGTGGATGGTTAGTCGTCTTCGGGGGAGGCGGGATCGGGGAGGGCGGAGGAATCGGGGAGGGGTGTGGGCGTGGAGAGGGGTGGGGCTTCGCGGAGGACTTTGTTCCAGTGGTCGAATTTATAGGAGAAGGGGAACTCCCGCTTGACGAGGGGGAGGCTGGAGAGCATGACCTGGCCCATGTACGTGAGGGCAGTGGCTTTGCGAGGAGAGATGCGGTCTTGCGCGACGGCGGTAAAGAGTTTGCCGAGGACGTGGTTGATGTCGGTGGCGGTGAGGAAGTCGCCGTTGAGGGAGGTGGAGATTTCGTCGCCGAGGCGCTGGGACTCGAGGAGCTGAAGCTCCTGGCGGGCATGGAAGGCGCAGAAAATAGGATGGTCGGGGCTGCGCAACATGCGGCAGCAGCGGCCGTCGGAAAATTGAAACTGGCAGGGCGCGGAGACGCCTGCGGTGGAATTCGGATTCGTCATGGAAACCTCCTAAGAGTGGATTTTGGTTACGGGAAACGGGAAGCGCACCGGCTTGAGAGAGCCGGAGGAAGATCAGGCCTGACTATCGGGAGTTGGGACGCGAGCAGAAAAAAATAGCCACCAAAGGGTGCGTGGCTTGCCCCGCCCCTACGAAAAATGCCGTGCTCCCGACCGAGTCGGGATAAATTTCGCCCGGCACCTACATGGAAACCGAGAGCAGCAATAAAAAACGCCAGCTCGGGGGCTGGCGGTGGCGAGAAAGCGCAATGTTACCTAACACAACTATACGGCAGCAGTAATCGAAAGTCAAGAGGAAAATGGACGGAAATGGAAGAATTATGGAGGGCGGGCATTACCCCCGTGGAGAAGAAGTAAGGCTGAGTTCCGAAATGGGAAGGCGAGGAGGCGATCGAGCGCTTGGCAAGCGTGGCGAGAGATTGCTACAGTCGAAGTTACCAGCCTGCACGGGAATCTGCGAAAATGAGAATGCTTTGGAGAGGCAGAATCGCATGGGCGATGAATCGAAAAGCACGGTGCGCGCGCTGGAACCGCTGGAGCGCAAGGACCGCGTACTGATTGTCGAAGACGAAGACAACGCGCGGAAGGGCTACGAGCAACTGCTGCAACGGTGGGGATTCGACGTGCTGGGCGTGGCGACGGCGGAAGATGCGCTGGCGAAATTCGGCAGCTACCAGCCGGACACGCTGATCGCCGACGTGGAATTGCCGGGAATGAACGGATTGGATTTATTGAAGCAGCTTGGGCCGGAGCTGCTGGATGTACCCGCCGTGATCATCACCGGAAAAGGAAGCGAAGAGCGAGCCGTTGCGGCGATCGAGTCGGGCGCATTCTGGTACATCGAGAAGCCGCTGAAGGGGCCGGTGCTGCGAGCGCTGCTGGACCGGGCACTGAGCAAGGGACGCGACGCGAGACAACTGGCCGTGCTGCAACGGCAATTGCGCGAGGCGGGGCGGCTGGGCGACTTGGTGGGCGCGTCGAAGCCGATGCAGGAGGTGATGCGCATCGTGGAGCTGGCGGCGCCGAGCTCGGCCTCGGTGCTGATCACGGGGGAGACGGGTTCAGGCAAAGAGATCGTGGCGCGGACGATTCACAAACTTTCTCAGCGAGCAAATGGACCGTTCGTACCGATCAACTGCTCAGCGATTCCGGAAACGCTGATGGAAAGCGAGATTTTCGGGCACGAACGAGGCGCGTTCACAGGCGCGGCGGAGCGGCGCATCGGTTGCTTCGAGCTGGCGGATTGCGGGACGCTGCTGCTGGATGAAATCGGAGAAATGCCGGCGCCGACACAGGCGAAACTGTTGCGCGTGCTGGAAGACCGGAAAGTGCGGCGGCTGGGAAGCAAGAGCGAAACGCCGGTGGACGTGCGCGTGCTGGCGGCGACGAACAAGGATCCGGAAAAGGCGGTGACTTCGGGAGAGTTGCGGCAGGATTTGTATTTCCGGCTGAACGTGTTTCACATCAACCTGCCGCCGCTACGCGAGCACAAAGACGACCTGCCGCTGTTGGTGGATTACATTTTGCGAGACGTCAACGCGAAGCACGGGAAACACGTGCGCGGAGTCGGGGCGGAAGTGCTGGACATCTTCATGAGCCACACGTGGCCGGGGAACATCCGCGAACTGCGAAACGTGCTGGAACGCGCGTCGATCATGTGCGACAAGGAACTGATCACGCGGGCGCACTTGCCGGGGGAATTCGGGAAGACGTCGCCGAAGAGCTCGGGCGATCTGTCGTCGATGAAGTTTCCCATCGGGACGACGGTGGACGCGATGGAGCGCGAATTGATTTTGCAGACGCTGAACGCCACGGGAAACAACAAGACGCGGGCGGCGGAGTTGCTGGCGATCAGCCTCAAGACACTTCACAATAAGTTGAAGGAATACGGCGGAGAACGCGCCGAAGCGGAGTAAGGACCTGCGATGCAGCTGCGGCTGCGGACAAAGCTCACGCTGGTGATGACAGGACTGGTGCTGCTGGTGACGGCGGCGGTGTCCGGCGTGTACTTCGCGCTGTTCCTGCAGCAAGTGCTGGATCAAAGCGAACAACGGGCGCGGGATATCGCGACGAGCACGTTCACACAAATCTTTGGCGCGCTGCGCGATGCGGAAGCACAAGGCTGGCGGCCCGAATCCAATTCCCAGGACGACATTCGCGACTACGTAGTCTACGCGCTGGGCGCCAGCCAGGGTTTGCAGGCGGAGCTGAAAGCAGCGGTAGCTTCGCCTTCGATTTACGAAGTTTCCGTTACGGACAACCTGGGAACGATACTGGCTTCGACGGATGATTCGTTGCGCGGAAAAATCCGCGAACGGCGGCCGCCGCTGTCGCAACTGACGAAGCGAGGCTTCTTGCACCAAGTGAAGGTGCTGGCCGGGCCACCGGGCGTGTACGAAATCGAATTGCCCTTCAACAATAGAAAGGAACCGTTCGGCGAGGTGCGAGTTGCCGTGTCGTCGGCGCTTTTGCTGCAAAAGGAAGTGCTGCCGCTGGCAAGGCAGCTGGGAACGATTGTCCTGCTGGCGCTGCTCATTTCCGCAGTGCTTGCCGCGGTGGTGAGCGGCGCGGCGCTGGCGCCCATCGCAAGGATTTCGGAGCAATTGGACCGCATTTCGGCGGGCCAGTTCGACGCACCCGTGCCGGAAGTGAGAGGATTCGCGGGAAGCAGCGACGAGTTTGGCCAAGTGAGCCGAAAGATTACGCAGGTAGGGCAGCAACTGCGCGGAGTACACGAAATCTTCAGCACGATGAGGGAGAACATGAATTCGGTGATGGCCGGACTCGAAGACGGCCTGCTGCTCTTCACGAGAGACGCGCGGGCAGTGATGGTCAGCCCGGCGGCGGAGAAATTTCTGGGGGCGCCGGCAGGACAGTTTCTTGGAAAACGCGTGACGGAGATTTTTCCTGTGGGGCATCCCTTGCACGCCGCGCTGCACTTCGAGGGCGACGAGCTGACGGAAGTGGCCGCGGAAACGGAACTAATGACGAGCGAGGGGGAAAAGCGAGTCAGCGTGAACGTGCAGGCGATTCAGGAGGATGGAGAACGGATGGGAGCGTTGGTGACGCTGCGCGATCTCGATTCACTGGACAGCATCAACACGCAGCTTCAAGTGAGCGAACGCCTGGCCGCGCTGGGACGAATTACGGCGGGTGTCGCGCACGAAGTGAAGAATCCGCTGAATTCGATGCGGCTGTGGCTGGAGAACTTGAAGGAATCGCTGCCGCCGGAATCGGACGGAAACGCAAAGCAAGCGGTGAACGTGCTGGACAAAGAGATCGACCGGCTGGATGCGGTGGTGAAACGGTTCCTGGATTTCACGCGGCCGATGGACGTGCGGCTGGAACCCACGCAGCTTGCGGAATTGTTGAAAGAAGTGCTTGAGATTGCGCAGCCACAAATGCAGAAGGCAAATATTCAGGTGGCGCAATTGTTGCCGATCGACGTGCCGGAAGTGTATGTAGATCGCGCGCTTTTGAAGCAGGCAGTGCTGAATCTGGTGCTGAATGCGGGGGAATCGATGACGAGCGGCGGACAGTTGCGGCTCGTGCTGAGCCGGCGAGGAGAGATGGCGGAGATTGCGGTGGGCGACACGGGGAAAGGCATTCCACCGGAGCACCGGCAGAAGATTTTTCAACTGTTTTTCACGACGAGGCCGGGAGGGAGCGGGATCGGACTGGCGAGCACGTTCCGGATCGTGCAACTTTTGAACGGCTCGATCGACTTCACGAGCGAGGTAGGCAAAGGAACGACATTTCGAATCGAGCTGCCGCTGGCAGCGTAATGGGAGCGGCGTGCAATCTAAATTGAGTATGGCAGGAGGCTGGATCCAATCCCGGAATGGCGAGGCGCGCGCGGGAGTGTGGAGTTGCGCTGCCGCGGCGGTTTGCGCGGCTATTTTGTTGAGCGGCTGCGCGGCGCAGAAGAAGGCGGCGATCCCCTGGGCTACGGCGATTCTGGTGCGGCCTGCGGCGCTGCAAAGAACCACACAAACAACGGACGCGATGGATACCGGAGATCCTGTGCCGGAACTTCGGCTGGAGATCCCTCCTCTGCCCGCGCCGCTGGCGACGCGAAACGTGCCGGCGAGGCCGCGGAGCGTTGCGCCCACGCAAAGCGAAGGAGCACGACAGGAAAAACTCGCGCCGCCCCAGATTGTTCCGGAATTGTCGGCAGGCGAATCCGCATCGTTGCAACGTGAAACGGAAGAGAGTTTGAATGCGGCCGAGCGGAATCTTTCGTCGATGGCGGGAAAATCGCTGAACGCGACGCAATCGGACTTGATATCGAAGGTGCGCAGCTTTATCTCCGACGCGCGAGAAGCCGCGCGAGCAGGCGATTGGGAGCGCGCGCGAACACTGGCGACGAAGGCGCAGGTCTTGTCGGAGCAGTTGACAGGTTCGCTCTAAGGGCTGCCGAAGGTTTTTCGTTTTTCGTTCACTCCAAGACATTCGCATCCCGGCGTGACGCGAAGCGAGGATGCGCTAAAATTACCGCATGAAGAAATTTGACGTGGCGATTGCAGGCGCCGGATTGATCGGCGGATCCATCGCGCTGGAGCTTGCGCGAGCGGGACTGCGCGTCGGAGTGTTCGACAAGCAAGAGCCGGGGCGTGAAGCGTCGTGGGCGGGAGCGGGGATTCTTTCGCCGGCGCCGGAGAGCGCGGCCATGATTCCGCTGGTGACGCTGGGCAAAGCAAGTATGGCGATTTATCCGGAATTTGTGCGGACGGTGGAAGAGATCTCCGGGCAGAGCGCCGGTTACCGCGCCGCGGGAACGCTGCAAGCGTTGTTCGCGCGGGATGCGCGCGAAGAATTGAGCACGATTATCGCGTTGCATCACGGGCTGGGGTTGAAGGCGGAGCCGCTGAACGCGCGCGACGCACGAGAGCTCGAACCATCGATCAGCGAAGAGGTTGAGGCGGCGGTGCTGCGCCCGGAGGAAGCGTCGGTCGACAATCGTGCGTTGACTGGCGCGGTACACGAAGCGGGACGGCGGAGCGGCGTGGAGTTTTTTTCGGGGAACGGCGCGAAAGCGATCTGGCGCGAAGGCGGACGGTGCCGGGGATTGGTTTTGCAGAACGAGAAGATCGAGGCGGGCTGGACGATCGTGGCGGCCGGATGTTTTTCGGCGAGCATCGAAGGAGCGGCCGTTTATGCGCCGGTGAAGCCTGCGAAGGGACAGATGGTGTCGCTGCGCGCGGATGAATTGAAAATCGAAAGAGTGCTGTGGTCGGAGAATATATATCTGGTGCCGAGGAATGATGGGAGGATTCTGGCGGGCGCGACGGTGGAGCACGCGGGATTCGATAGGAAAGTGACGGCAGGCGGAATCGAGAAGATTCTTACGGCGACGATTGAGCTGGCGCCGGGATTGGCCGCGGCGCGGATCGAAGAGACGTGGGCGGGGCTTCGGCCGGATTCGCCGGATCATTTGCCGATATTGGGACCGACGGAGCTTGAAGGATTGCTTATCGCGACGGGACATTTTCGCGGAGGAATTTTGCTGACGCCGATTACCGCGCGGCTGGTGTGCGAGTGGGTGACGCAAGGGCGCGTGAACGTGGATTGGGAGCGATTCAGCCCGATGAGATTTCAGACGGATTCCGCTCACGGAGCACCCGCGTCGGCGTAGAAAATTTCCAATTAAATGGAGGAAGCTTCGAGCGCAGGTTCAAACGCGGCGCATGCGATTTGCGCGGCGCTATTGTTGCTGTGCGGGCGGCGGAGTGACGGGCAGAGCCCGGCCGGTGCCCTTGAACTGAATTTCGGTTTTGTCGAGAGCGAGATCGTGTTCAAGCACGACGTCGAGAGTTGAACCGCGTGGCAATTGCGCCTCGGGGCCGCGCGTGAGAAGGACGGCGGCAAGTCCAGCGGCCGCTCCGACGCCCGCACCGATTCCGAGGCCTTCGCCGCGGCCAGCGATGGCGCCAATCCCCGCGCCAGTCGCGGTCGTTTCCGCGACGGTCTGCGCGTCTTTCCCTTTGCCGCCGGGGCTGATCACTTTTCCTTCGGAATCCATGGTCTCCTTGCCGCCGGAATCAGCGCTGCGAGGAGCGGCGTTCAAATCGACGGTGTAACCGTTGGGAAAAATCAGCGTGTCGAGACGCATGCGAAATTCGCCGTGGCCTTTCACACGGCCAGGACGCTTGGATTCGATGAGCTCGCCGCGAAGATATGAGCCGACCGGAATGATGATTTGGTTGTTTTGCGTGATGGGGAAGGAAGTATGGAAGTAGACGGAATCGCCAGGCTTTGCGCTGCGCGTGGAGATGCCATTTTCGAGGACAACGGCGAGACGCGTACCCGCAGGAATGCGAACGAGTTCGGGAGCGGCCGGTTTAGGCGCAACAGCGGGTTGCGGAAGCGGAACCGGCGCAGGTGCCGCGGCTTGCGGGCCGGGAGGTTCTTGAGCGCGGCCGAACTGCGGAAGTGTCGCGAGACCGACGATCAGGAGAAGACAGGAAAGAACATTTCGACGGGGCGAGCGGCTCATGGCATCCCTCCGTGATGATTGATCCGATGCGCGAGAGGAAGCACTGGATGGTTGAGTATATCGCTTGCGTTGGCGCAGGGAGAGCCGAATTTCTCCCCCCCACCAAGCCCGCCGAATGGTTCTCCGTTCTATCGCGGATTGTTTCTTTGCTATTGCGTTGATCCGACCCCTGGTCAGTTCAGATCGTGCAATGTAAGCCGCGCGCCAGAGCGGATTGCTACACGCTTTCCATTTGGACTACACGCAACGGTGGCCGTGGGATCCGTCTTTATCGCATCCGCGTCTTGCCATGTCGCCACAGGAAAGTCAGCGATCTCTTTCCCAGAAGGAATCTCGAAGGCTTGCACAATGTCGTTGGTCGAGGCGATAAATCTTCCAGACATTCCGCAGAAGGCGCCCCGTCCCCACGCCCAATTTCCCTCCTCGCCCGCGATTTGAAGATCCAGTCTGCCGACTACTTCTCCGCGCTGGCCGTTCTTTATGATGAGTCCCTGTGCCGCCTCGGCAAACATCGGGTTCGGATACTCGATGACCCATGCTCCGTCCGGTGAGCGATGGGAATTGGGTCCGACTTTTACAAGCAACCGACCCGTTTTCGGATCCACAACGTCGCCGCCTGCTCGATTGTTCAGAAACTCGATCTTTCCGTCCTCTGTTACGCCGCCCCAGGAGATTCCTCCCGCCGGGTAGCCCTCAGAGCGTTTGGCGACCAGTTTTCTTGTTCGCCAGTCGTAAACGGTCACGACAAGAGGGCCACTTTCCGGACCCCTTTCCGAGTAAGCCGAAACGAGACGCCCATCTGCCGAAATCTGCGCGTATGGGCCCTGGTCGACTGCATTAAACCAGCTCGAAGGGATTTCCTGTTTCCGCTCAGTTACCATATCGATCAGCAAAAGATGGGCGCGCGCGTCCTCTCGGTCCTCGCCGACCAAAACAATCGCGGTTCGTCCATCCGGCGTGGCAGAGAGGAACTTCGTGTTGGATCCGAGATTGATCACATGTCTTATCAAGCCCGTCATGGTGTCGTAGCTGATGCCACGGACGCTCCGGCTTATGCCCAAACCGGCCCCACTCACCACTTGGATCTCACGCAGCATTCGTCCGTCTTTGCTGAAAGTAAGATTTGCCGTCGCACCCCCACTCGTTGCCGGCAAAGTTGTGACGCTCACCTTCTGGGCTGAGACGGGGTAGAGCGCGACCAGTGAGGCGGCGACCAGCGCAGCAAGGAGAAGCACGCATCTACATTTCATAAAGTCCTCATCCTATCGCAGCAGCGCGCGTAATTGAAATTCCGTTACCCCTAGCTCTATACAGATTGGATGCCAAAGGTGGCGCGTGCCCGCAGGCCGGTAAGCGCGGCGGAATCTATCAACTCGAGTTGGTGCCCGATCCTCCCACAGATAAAATGTCCATGTCTTAACACGCTCATTGTCCACGTGTGGACACAATGCGTGCCGAATGACGTCTTGACTCGAGTATGGTTTTCGCTTGCACAGTAATTCGCCTTGCCGCAGAGCGCCCTACTCTCAGTTCGTTCCGGTTGACGGAGCGGACGGAAACTAAGTAGCCTCAGAGGACAAGAGGCGGAAGTGCAGAAAGAGGGCGGGTGATATGGCGAAGCTAGCGCTTATTTACGGAATGCGGCTGCTCCCGGAAGAGGAGCTGGGCGAGGTGAAAGAAGCCACGGTCGTCTTGAAAAATGGACGGACGGCGCGGATTGCGATGCACCTGATTGAAGGCAGCAAGGAAGAGATTGAAATGACGTTTCACGAGTCGGTTGCGGCGTTTTTTGAGTTGTATCCGGAGATTTAGACTTTGCGCCGGGATTTGCGGCGAATGATTCGAATTATCAGCGATTGCCAAAATTTTCGGGGTCCGCGTTCGGGTCGCCCAGATTATCGTTGATGAGCACGGTGGACTGACCGGTCAGCTCAAAGCGCTTGCGGCACTTGAAACAGGCAACGAGATCGTCGAGCCGCACCATGAATGAGGTGGCTTTGGCGAACTTTCTGCGGTCTTCTTCGCCGGCGCCGCGTGGAAGCTCTCTCTTCTTGCGGGAAACCTTCCAGCGCACGGGAAATTCAAACTCGCCGCGGCAACTGGGGCAGACCAACTTAATTTTCCTGGTTTCTTCTTTCTCGGTATAAAACGAGCGTTCGTCCATGTTTAAGTCGCGGGCGCACCCACCGCGTTCTCAATTGTAACAAATTCCAGGCCGAGGTCACGCCATCGAGGAAGCCAATACTCGAGAGCGGCGAGCGTTGGGAGGCGGTCGGCGTTGAGCTGGCGATGGGAGCCGTCGTGGAGGCAAAGGATGTCGCCGGTGGACGCCGAGGATGCAGCGTCGGGCATCGATAGATGGCGCTTGGCGTTGGCGGCAATCGGCGCGAGGCGCGGAATGAGCCATTCGGAGGAAGTGGCGCGCCAATCACCGGGGATGAGAGTCCACATCACGACACGCTGACCGAGTTCGCGAGCGGCGGGAACGACCCAGGGATTGCGAAATCCAAAAGGCGGACGAAACCATCGAGGCAGCGCGCCGGTGGCTGCTTTGATTGAGAAATTGCAGCAACGAAGTTCGATGGTGATGCGATCGGGCTTGAGCCAAAAAAGATTGGGGTGGGCATCGGTGTGATTGCCGATGACATGGCCGCGGGCGGCGGTTTCCCCGAGCAGTTCGGGGCAGTCGCGCGCGTGCTTGCCAATCACAAAGAAAGTGGCGCGAGCCTCGAAGCGATCGAGGAGATCGAGGAGTTTCGGGGTGATCGCAGGATTCGGGCCGTCGTCGAAGGTGAGCGCGAGCTTGCGCGGGGAATTGGTGCGGCAGATGGTCGAGCCAAAAAGCTGCGAGCGAGGGTAAACGGCTCCGTACGCGGCAATTCCCGCAGCCGCGGCGGCCAGAGCAGGCGGGGCGGCAATCAGCCAGGGATTCATTGCATGCATTCTCGCATGTTCAGGTACACACACCTATACGGAGCCGGGTGGACAGAGGTTCCTTAGAAAGTAGACGCAGGGGACGTGCTAAAGTCTGCCCGAATGGCGCGATTTTTCCCCTCAATCCGTGCGGCCATCTAAACCGGTCGGTGGTCGAGAAGCTTGATCAGGCCGGGGGAAGGCCGCGGCGCGATTTCAAGTCGTTGAGCAAACGCTCGACCTCGTTGTCGCGGTCGAGGCGAGTGAGTTTTTCGCCCAGGTCGTCGGTCAGGAGCTCGACCTCGGCGGCAGCCACGGCTTCGGTGTGGTGGACGCGGTCCTTCAGGCGGTCGAACGAAGCGCTCTTGGAGTTGTCGCCGACGACCGTTTGCGCGTGGGCGGCTTTGCCGAGCGCCACGCTGCGACGATGACGCGCAAGCAGCAGATCGCGCTTGGACTTTGCTTCCTCGAGCTTTTGCTCGAGCTTCTGCAACGCGCTTTTCAGCGCGTCGACCTGGAGTTTCTGGTCGGCGACTTGTTCGCCGTAGCTCAAAGCGAGCCGCTGCGACGTGTGGAAACGGTCGAGCGCGGCACGAGCCAGATCGTCCTGGCTCTTGTCGACGGCCACTTCGGCTTTGCGCATCCAGTCCTTCCCGGAATCTTCGTTTTCCCGAAGCTTCTTTTCGAGCATGTGCTGGTCGGCGATGGAAACGGCGACCTGCGTCTTGACCTGGAGGTATTGATTCTCCATGTCCATCATCACCTGCTTGATCATTTTCTCCGGGTCTTCCGCGCGATCGATCATGTCGTTCAGATTGGCTCGGATTAATGTACTGACTCGTTCCAAAAGTCCCATGGTATTTCTCCTTTCCAACAACAAAGAAAATCTCTGGCACGGCGGCTAGGCAAGATCTCGTTGATGCCCACCGTGCAGCCTGCTTCAGAAAAACTGGCTAGCGCAGATGGACAACCAACAAATGCAAGAGCGCCGGCGTGCAGCCTAACGTGAAAGCCGCCAAGTGCTGCACCAAATACAAGGCGCCCCCGAAAAAGTGCCGAACCACAAACGCAACCACCACTACGCAAAGGACACAGATAATCAAGAACTCGTCTTTCCACGTCATGGCCGTCCCCCCGACTGCCATAGAGCGTCCTCGGTGGGCTCGATGGAGCCCACCAAGGACGGAAGCGAACGTTAGGCCTTCACAGGCGCGCTTGGTTTTTCGGGCTTTGGCGCTTTGTCGCCAATCAGACGCACCTTGTTGAGCAGGTCCGAGACCTGCATGCCGGAGAGCGCTTCGAAGAGGGCCGGCACTTGCGCGGCAATCTTCGTGATGTCGCCGGTGAGCTTGTAGGCTCCGGCGGCATCGCCATTTCCGGTCGAGACGATGGTGACTTTGTCGATTTTGCCGAGCGGCTCCGAAAGAGCGCGCACGACTTCCGGCAAGCTGGTGATGAGCTTATCCACCACGGCAGCCTGGTTGTATTCCTGGAAGGCCTCGGCCTTGATGTTCATGGCCTTGGCTTCCGCTTCGCCTTTCTTGAAGATGATCTCGGCTTCGGCTTCGCCCTGCGCACGAATCGAAGAGGCGCGGCCTTCGGCTTCGCTGATCAAACGCTGACGTTCGGCGTTGGCGAGCGTCTCGATGCGCTGGCGCTCGATTTCGGCCTGCTTCAACACGGTGGCGATCAGCTCGCGTTCACGGCGCGCGATTTCCGCTTCTTGCACCTTGACTTGAGCTTCGCGCTCCACCTGTTGCACGCGGACGGCTTCCGCGACGACCTGCTGCTGCATCACGTTGGTCTCGATCTCGTAGGCTTTGTCCGCGGTGGCCTGGGCTTTCTTGGTCATTTCAAGAAAGTTGGCCTTCTTGATGTCCAGGTCGCGCTCCGCCTCGGCTTGCTTGGCCAAAGAGGCCGTTTCGGCGGCGACGCGTTCCTGATCGGCTTGCGCTTTGGCAACGGCCGCGGCGCGTGTCGCTTCAGCGCGCTTGATGGCGATGTCGCGGTCGGCTTCGGCAGCGGCCACTTCCGCATCGCGCTTGATGCGCGCGATGTCCGGGCGGCCCATGTTGGTGATGTACTCGTTCTTGTCGCGGACTTCCTTGATCGTGAAGCTCACGACGTCGAGTCCCATCTTGCTCATGTCGGCAGCGCACGTCGAACGCATGCGGTCGCCGACCATTTCCGGCTCCTTGACGATCTGCTCGACCGTGAGCTGGCCAATGATGCCGCGCAGATGGCCTTCCATAACCAGGCGGATCAGCCCTTCGCGCTGCTCGGGCCGCTTCGTCAAGAATTGTTCCGCGGCGGTGCGGATGGAGACGGGGTCGGATTTTACTTTGAGTTGGGCGACCGCCTCGACCGTTACGGCGACGCCTTGATTCGTGTAAAGACTCTGCTGAGGAGCCACGTCGAAGGACATCAACTCCAGAGAGAGTTCGCGGCACTGCTCGAGCATCGGCAGGATAATCGTGCCGCCATTGGTAACCGTTCGCGGTCCCCGAATGCCGTAAATCACCAGCGCTTCGTGCGGTCCTACCTTCCGCAACATCCTTGCGAACGTGATCAGAACAACGAGGATCACCAGCACCAACAACCCGGCCATGACCCATACACTCGAAAAATCGAACATAGTGGACCTCCCTTTTCCTCTGACCGGACTGTTTCCCACTTACGTCAGTCCGAGAAACTCTTCGCAGCGAGACACAATGTCTACTTTGTGAACTCTTCCCAACGCTTTACGTAGGCGATGCCGTCGTCGTAGCGAGCAATCACCACTTCGGTGCCCGTCGGCAAGCTGGTGCCGTCTTCGCTACGCGCGCCGGAACTTTTGCGCGCGCCGTTCTGTTCGAAAATCACTTCGCCCGTTCCGTTTTCGCGGATGGGCATGCTGACCGTGCCCACGGTTCCTTCAACGCGATAGTCCCAATCGAGCATTTCCCCGCTGGTCGACTTAACCATCCGGGCCATGGATTTGAAGACAACGAAACCCGCGAATAGACCGGCCACCAGAGCAAAGGCAAGAATCGCCAGCGCGACGAAATGCGAATCCCTGGTGAGGATGTAGCCGACGCCTCCGAACCAGGCGAGAAACGCAAGAATCGTCGATGCGTCCAGCCAGGACATGTGGCCGCCGGCCTTGGCGGATCCGGCTCTCAGAGAGCCGGTTTTCAGGCTGACGCCATGTGCGTGGGCACCTCCCGTAAAGCCGCCGACGTGATGCGCACCGTGAAATGGCAAGTGCAGATGAAACGGGAGATGGATGCGCACCATACCCGCTAGCAACGACAGGAGGCTCAGCGAGAAGCCAACCAGGAAGCACAACAGGTAGAAATCAGACCAGGTCATAAAACACCTCGATACGCAACGCTCCGCCGCGTGGACTGGAATTCGAGACGCAGACCCTTCGGGTCAGTTGTTCAGAGAGCTCGCTGGGGGCGGATGATCGCCGTTCTGGCGCTTGCCCGAATGCAAAACTTCGCCAAGACGTTCCGCCAGGCCGGGCGTGCGGAGAATCTCCGCCAACAGCAAAAGCGCCCGGCGCGAATCTTCGTGCTCCGCGATGGCAAGAAGCCCGCGGCGCAGCTCCGGATCCGCGGCGAATTGCTCCGCTCCGGCGTAGAGCCAAGAATCGATCTTGGCGTCGACGGCTCGCAGCACCGACTGCAGCTCCGGCGTGTAGCCCTCCGGGTCATCCACAAGGAAGCCGGGATAAACGCGGAAAAAGCGCGCGAGAAGCGTACGCGTGCCATGTGTCAGGTGTGGCCGCATGCCGTTCTCGATCTGCGAAAGATAGGCTTGGCTAAGGCCGCGGCCCACTTCGCGCTTCATGGCTTTGGCAAGCTCTTGTTGCGTCATGGGCCGGCCAAGGCCGCGCAGAGAGCCTTCCACCGCGCGGAGGGAACGAAGTTTGTTTCCGAGAGTCATGGGAGGAATCCGTATATTGCAATCTGCAAACATACTATTACTTTTCGCTATTTCTGTCAAGAACTATATATTGCTTGTTTTCAGTAGATTACGGGCACACTTCCGTTCTGTCGGTTGTTCCCTTAGAAGAATCAGATCAGGGGAGCATTGCGGCTGTTAGTCTGGTTTGCGGAGGGATTGCAGGTCGATTCCGAGTTGCTGGCACTTCTTGTAAAGATGGCTGCGCTCGAGACCGAGTGTGCGCGCGACGTTGGTCATGTGAAAGTTGTGCCGGCGAATTTCCGCGAGCAGCACTTCCTTTTCGAATGCCTCGGTGCGCTCCGCAAGCGTTCCCGCTCCCGCTGCGCCGGCGCTCATGCCACTCGCGGAACCGGCGGATGCGTCTTCCGCCGGAAGCACGAGTCGCACGTCCGCGGCGGAAATGGTGTCTTCCGTGGAGAGAAGCACCAATCGTTCCACCACGTTGCGGAGTTCGCGAATATTTCCCGGCCACGCGTAGCGGCGCAGTTCGACAATCGCATCCGCCGCGAACACTTTTTCCTTCCAGCCATTTTGCGCAGCCACCTGCCGGGTGAAATGCGCGACGAGCTCCGCGAGATCCTCGGGACGTTCGCGAAGAGCCGGCAAAATCAGAGGGAAAACGTAGATGCGGTGAAAGAGGTCTCTGCGAAACGAGTTCTGCTTGACCAGGTCCTCAAGATGGCGGTGGGTGGCAACGAGGACGCGCACGTTGACTCGAAAGGGTTTGTCGCCGCCGACGCGTTCGACTTCGCCCTCTTCCAGCACGCGCAGCAGCTTCGCCTGCATCGCGACGGGCATGTCGCCGATTTCATCGAGAAAGAGCGTGCCGCCTTCGGCTTGCGCAAATTTTCCGAGATGGCGGGCGGCGGCGCCCGTGAAGGCTCCCTTTTCGTGCCCGAAGAGCTCCGATTCAATCAACTCGGCGGGAACTGCGGCGCAATTCAGCGTGATGAAGCCATTTTCGCGGCGCGGGGACTTCTCGTGAATCGCCCGCGCCACGAGCTCTTTGCCAGTTCCTGTCTCGCCCAAGATGCAAACACGCGTTTCGCTGGCGGCTACGCGATCGATCTGGGCAAGCAGCTTCTTCATCGCCGGGCCTGAGCCGACCAACTCGTGCTTGCCCAGGCGATGGCGGAGCTCGCGATTTTCGTCTTCGAGGCGCGAAAGCCGCAGCGCATTTTCCACAGTGACGAGCAGTTTGTCAGTTGAAAGCGGTTTTTCGAGAAAATCCAGAGCGCCAAGTTTCGTGGCCTTCACGGCCATTTCGACATTGGCCTGACCGGAAATGAGCACGACAGGCGTCTTTACGCCGGCATGTTTCAAGTCTTCGAGCAGCTCGATGCCGCTCTTTCCAGGCATGACCACGTCGGAAAGGATCAAATCGAAGGATTCGGTACGGAGGAGCTCGAGAGCGCGCGCCGCGTTGTCGCAGACCGTGGCTTCATGCCCAGCGAGGCGAAACGCGCGCGCGAGCGATGCCAGCGTGTTCGGATCGTCATCGACGAGCAGCAGGTGAGCTTTGCGTGGCAATGAGTGTCCTTTGCGCGCTCGTCAATCGGAGGCGGCGACGGTGAAGCTTTGCGTGGGCTTGTGCTCTTGTGGCGGCTCGACGTGCGGAGCCGCTGGCCGCGCAGGCTGTTTCTGGGGCAATTCGATGCGGAAGGTCGTTCCGTGGCCCTCCTCGCTCGAAACGGAGATGATTCCGTGATGGTCGCTGATGACGGACTGAATGATTGCGAGCCCCAGGCCGGTTCCCTGCACTTTCGTCGTGTAGTACGGAGTGAAAAGGCGCGAACATTCTTCCGGCGTGAGGCCTTTCCCTGTGTCCGCAACTTCGATACGGACATTGCCGTCGTGCTCGGAAGTGCGCATGGTCAGCGTGCCTCCGGCGGGCATGGCGTCCAGCGCGTTCAGCACGAGATTCTGAAACGCACGGTGCAAGAGGTCGGCGTCCGCGTCAATGTCGGGCAGCGGCTCGGTGAGAAAGTATTCCGGAATGACGGGCGGCTTGCCCACCGCGGTGAACTGCGGTTCGAAGAGGCGAACCGCGTTGCGCAAAGCTTCATTCACGTTGACGCGCGCGAAGTGAGGCGCCGGCATTTTGGAAAAATCGCTGAAGCGGCCGACGATGGTATTGAGGTTGGCAAGTTCCGCACGCAAAGTGGCCGTGGATTCGTTGAAGACTTCGAGGAATTGCTTGGCGTCCAGTTGGCGCGCTTTCTGTAGATTTTCGACTGTGATTTGCAGTGGGAACAGTGGATTGCGCAGCTCGTGAGCGAGACGCCGCGCCAATTCACGCCACGCGGCAACGCGCTCGGTCTGGACAAGCTGTTCGCGCTGTGCCGCGAGGGTTTGCGTCATTTCATTGAACGCGACAGCTAGTTGTCCAATCTCGTCTTGCCCGCGTAGATTGATGACCGTATCCCAGCGTCCGGAAGCGACTTCGCGCGCGCCTTCGGAGAGCTCTTCGAGCGGGCGAGTGATTCTGGCCGAGACCCAGAAACTGAGCAGGAGGCCAATCAAAATCGCCGCACCGGCGACCGCACCCGCAATCTGCAGAATGTGCCGCGTTAGAAGCACCACGTCTCTGCGCGAGCTGCCGAGCAGCAACGCGGCGAGAAACTCGTTGTTGCGGCCCATCAGCGGAATGGCATGAAAAGTTTCGGCGTCGGCCGCGTTTTCCGTCCAGTCGATGGTTCCCACCTGAGGTTTGGGCTGCTTCTGGAGGCGCTCGATGAGCGGCTGGAGGCGGTCCGCCTGGTCGAACGGCCCGTTCACATCCGTCAGCGCGGATGCGACGAAGCCGCTATCCAGGTTCCGATAAAGCATCGCGCGCATGCCTGCGGGAGGAACAAGCGAAGCCAGAAAATTTTGGTCGAGACGCCGTCCGCCGACGATGTACATGGATTTGTTGTTACCACCGGAAAGCATGCGCACGACGGTCAGCGAAAGAGCGACGCCGTCCGGCAACTCTTCTTTGCGCAGGAATGGAGCGGAGTCATTCCAATTTTTGTTCGCGGTTACCCAATCCTCTTTGTAGCCGACGCGCGCGGGATATTGCGCCGACGAGATCAGCGTGCCGTCCCAATTCACAAACTCAACAAAATCCAAACCATGGTCTTGGGCCGCGCCGGATGCGTCGTGCACGTAGAGAGAAAGGTCCGGGCTGGAACCGGCGAGGTCGATGGCCACCTTCAGCGTGATTTCGGCGTCGGTGATGTTCTTGACTTGGCGGGCAATCTCTTCGCCGTGCTGCGTGTACTCCTGATTGAACTGTTTGACCAGCGCCTCGCTTCGCTGCGCGTCGGCTTCTTCGAATGCGGCCTGCGTGTAATACGTCACGCCATAGGCGACCAGACAAACCGACGCAAGCACTGTCACCAAAAAGATGAGAAACAGTTTTGTGCGAAAGCTCATGGCTTTGCTCCGGAGGCAGCTGCCGGCTCGGGGAGGTCCAGCCAAACGTCGGCGAGATGCCATTCGCCCCAGCGTCCCGGTATCCAATCGCGCACGATGGGGTTGAGCCCAGTGAACTCCGCTTCTGTAACCAGAGGCAGCACTCGCCATTCCTCCAAGACTTGCCGCTCGCGCGCGTAAAGTTGCTCGCGATCCGCGCTCGCGGCGTTCGCATCCGAAGTCTCCGTCAGATTATATGCTGCAAACATGGAATCGAGTTCGACGCGTGGAGAAAGTGACGAATAGTGCCATGCGAACAAGTGAACGCCGGAAGTAGCTTCGGAAGACACAGGTGCGGCGGTGCCCGCATGAGGGACGGGATGGTTAATGACCTGCACGAGGATTCCCGCCTGGCGCGCGTTCACAGCAACTCGCTCTCCGAGAAGTTTTGCCAAATCGCCAGCCGGATCGACCTGCAAGCGCAACGGGGCCGCGGCCACCGCCTCGTTCGCGTCCAACAAGTGGCGCAACTCCTTCGCGCGTTCCAGATTGGCGTCGGCATGGAAGAGAAAAGCATAACCTGAGAGCCATTGCGGCAAAAGGGCAGCCGCGGGGTCGGCTTCCTTCTGAAGCAACACGTTGGCCATGGTGTCGCGATCAAGCGAAAGAGAGAGAGCTTCGCGCAGATGCTCGTCTGAGGTCGCGCCTTGCGTGCCATCAAGACGGAGAGCGTAGAGCGTGGCCGGTTCGGAAGCCCACACACGCAGGCTGGCCTGTCTCGCGCGAGGCACGAGTTCAGGTGCAAGCTCGATCAAATCCGCTTTGCCCAGTTGGAGGTCGAACATCGCGCGCAAGGGCGGCACGCCGAGCAACACGTCGATCGCGTTGACAAACGGCCGGCCGGACCAGGCTTCCTCATTTGCGCGAAAAGAGAGATGCCCGGTGGCAGGAGTTTCCACCAGGACAAATGGCCCCGTCCCGACGATCGCTCCGGTTGCCAGCGCGCGATAAACAAAGTAGCGCCCCGAGGCGAGCTGTTCCAACATGTCGGGCGCAGGCACGCTCGACTGAATCACAATCGCGCTTCCGGATGCCGAGATTTGTTCGGACGCCGAAAGCAGCGGTTGCAGCGCCGCAGCCACATCGGCGACGGTTAACACCGCGCCATCCGTAAACCGGACGCCCGCACGGATCGTAAACTGCCAGCGCTTGTTCGAAGCGTCGTGCGACCACTCCGTCGCCAGCAGCGGCTGAAACCGTCCATAGTTGTCAAGCGCCACAAGGCGTTCGAACAAGAGCGCAGCCAGCTTTTCATTCGTGGCCGAATCGAGAGAACCCGCTTTCCACTCGCGCGGATCGAAGGATATGTTGGCGGCTCGCACTTCCACGCGCAGCGTTCCGCCATAGCGCGAATCCACCGCCGCGTGCGTACCGCTCGCGACAGCGAAGAGAACGCTACTTAGTGCAAGCAATCGAGAGTAGGTAGGCCTCATACAGACCAGTCTGCAAATTTCTTTCCACGGCGACCGCTTCCCCGGTGGCCGTGGCGTTCCCCACTCTTCTTTCCCCTAGCGTATGCAGGGCCATGATCGGCCCGGGAAATTCCATCGGATCAGAAACGGGTTGCGCGCGCCGATCCTGAATGTCGATGGCCTGAATCTCGTCGGGCTTGGTCCAGTCGCCTTTGCCGGTGACAAGCAACTGCCAGCCGCAGCCGCTGTAGACGCTGGCAATCTCGCTGCCCCAGTTCGGAAAAACGGCCACGGGTTCGGAGCCATCCTCATAGAGGCGTGCCAACCCATCTTGGCCCATTACGACGAGCCTTGTTTTTCCTTCCGTATCGAGCTGAGCGGCGGAGACCCAAGCTCCCAAGTTCTTTCCGGCCATCAGTTCGGGCGAAACAGCCCTCACGCCCATGCTGTCGCGGTTTTTCTGGCACTCCCAGCCCTTGTTGCCCGGGAGCATCGACAGCGTGCACACCTCCTCGGGGAACACGGCGGATTCGGAGTCGATTCCAATGCCGAAATAGCCGTGCTCGCTGCGTTTCGGAACCCGATGACGCGGAAGAGTTTCGGATCCGGTTAGCACCCATTGTTCATCGCGCAATTGATAGGCGGTCAGCTCGCGGATTCCCAACGCGTAGGCGAATTTCGCGGAGGTGTCGAGTACCACGTCGAGAATCGGAGTGCCCTGCGAAAAGAGAAATTCCCTGTGCAACGTCAGACTGAAGGCCGGTTCGGGGGCTGCCGGGCCGTTCACCGGACCGATCGTATCCATCACCGTCTTGGTGTTTTCCTTCCGCTGAATCTGCACTACGGCAATGTATTCCGCAGGATCTTGCGTGAAGCTGACAACGAGACTTACGGCGGCATCGGCGGGCAAAATTTTGACGCCTCGGCGCTGCAACTCATCCTGGAATGCGGTCGACAGATTCGCGAACTCAGCCCCTTGAAGCGTCGACAGGTTGCGAAAATCGCAAGTCGCGGTATTCGCGTGGGTAGCGAACCAAACTGTGCGAGCGAGCGCGCGGACGGATTCCTCCATAGAATCGGCGCGGGCATTTCTTGGAGAAACAGATAGAAAAAGAAAAAATCCGAGAAGGCGGCAAAGTATCGTGCGGCCGCGCCGAGGCGGCGGGAACAGATTTTGCTTGGCGGACACTGGCTTGCCGCATGATGATAGCATGGCTGCGGAGCTTGTCAGGGAGCGCGCCTTTCCTCTTGTGCTTTATCCATTTGGTATGTGTCCTCCAAATTGCGCTTTCGCCGTCGCCGCTTCGAGCAGCGAAAAATGTTCGAACCGCGCGAAACAATTTGCGAGCGCGCGCGTCCATTTAGGTCATAGGATGTCCGGGGCAAATCTCTGTCTTCGAGGATGATCAGAATGAACCGAATCGCTATCCGTCTGAATGCACTTCCGTGGCTGGCCGCCGCCGCGATGCTTTGTCTCTCGGCTCTGCCCGCTCATACGCAGTCCGCGGCCGAGGATCAAGTTCCTCCCGGCCCGACTCGACTGCTGCGGTTCGCGGACATCTCGAAAGACAAAGTCGTCTTCGCGTATGCCGGGGACCTCTGGATCTCCTCGCGCGAGGGCGGAGCGGCGCGGCGCCTTACTTCTCACGTCGGCGACGAACTCTATCCAAAGTTTTCGCCCGACGGTAAGTGGATCGCCTTCACCGGCGAATACGACGGCAACCCGGACGTGTATGTCATGTCGGCAGACGGCGGCGAACCCAAGCGCCTCACGTTCCACCCTTCGAACGACATCGTTCTCGGCTGGACGCCCGATGGCAAAGACATTCTGTTCCGTTCGGACCGGTTCAATGAGCCTCTCGGCCGCTCCACGCGCCTCTACCTGATTTCCCCGCAGGGAGGCACGCCGCGCCCGCTTCCTGTTCCACGCGGTGATCTCACCTCCTTTTCTCCCGACGGCACCAAAATCGCCTACCTCGAAACCTCTCAGGAATTTCGCACCTGGAAGCGCTATCGCGGCGGCTGGAGCCTTCCGATCGCCATCTACGATCTGAAAAAGAACACGTACGAGGAGCTGCCCAAGACGGCCGGCATGGACATGTTTCCCATGTGGCACGGCAACTCCATCTATTTCATAAGCGACCGTGACGGCATCATGAATCTTTACAGCTACGACCTCTCCTCAAAGCAAACGAAAAAGCTCACCGACTACCAGGAATTTGACATCAAGTGGCCCAGCCTCGGCCCGGACGCGATCGTCTACGAAAACGGCGGTCTGCTTTACGAATACAACCTCGCGACCGGCAAAACGCGCGACATTCCGATCGTCGTCCGCGCGGAAGATCTCGAGGCGCGCCCCGAATTTAAGAGCGTCGGCGACAACATCGGCGGCGCTGCAATTTCTCCTTCGGGCGTTCGAGCCGTTGTGGAAGCGCGCGGAAATATCTTCACGGTTCCCGCAGAGCACGGCAGCGTGCGCACGCTCACGACCGATCACTCCAGCATTCACGAACTGAACCCCGCCTGGTCGCCCGACGGCCAGTGGATCGCGTATCTCTCGGACAAAACCGGCGAGTACGAACTCTATACGCGTCCGCAAATGGGAGGCGACGAGACGCGCATCACCACAGATGGCAAGATTTATCGCTACGGGCCTACTTGGTCTCCCGACAGCAAGAAACTGGCTTACTGGGACAAATCGAATCAGCTCTGGTACGTCAGCATCGAGGACAAAAAGCCCGTCCTCGTCGATACTTCCGAGTACGGCTTGATTCAAGACGCTTCGTGGTCGCCCGACAGCCTCTGGCTTACCTATTCCAAGCCGCACCGCCGCGGCTCGAATGACGTTTTTCTGTACTCGCTCGCGTCGAAGAAAATCACGGAAGTCTCCAAGGGGTTTTACAACGATAACAATCCCGTCTTCGATCCTGACGGCAAACTGCTGTATTTCATCTCCACGCGCTACTTTTATCCCAGCCTCGGCCAGCTTGACCAGCGCTACAACTACTATTCGACCGATGGAGTCTTCGCCGTCACGCTTAAAGCTGACGAGCCTTCCCCGTTCAAGCCCGAAAGCGACGAGGAAAAGGCCGCCGATGCGGGCAAGGATAAGAAGGCGGACGACAAGAAAGCGGATGCCGGCAAATCAGGCGAACAAAAACCCGATGAACAAAAAGAAGAGAAAAAATCCGAAGTGGTAAAACCGATTCAAATCGACCTCGACGGCATCTCCGACCGGGTCGCGCCTGCGCCCATCGAGGCGGGCATCTTGAGCAACCTCGCTGTCCGCAAGGACAAGTTTTTCTATGTTGCGACTCCTCAGGAAGCACGGCAGTTCGGCATGCCGGACCAAAGCCCGCAAAATGTTCTTCACGTCTACGATGTTGCCAAGCGCGAAGACAAGGTTCTGCTCGAGGGCATCGAAGGATACGATCTCGATAAAGACGGTGGAAAAGTCTTGTACAAGGCTGGGCCTGTTCTTGGCATCACCGATGCCGTTCCTGGAAAAGCCAAAGTGGGCGCGGGCAAACTCGATTTGAGCGGCCTCCAAGTGAAAATCGATCCTCGCGAAGAGTGGCGCCAGATCTATCACGAGGCCTGGCGCATCGAGCGCGATTTCTATTGGGATCCCAACATGACGGGCCACGACTGGAACAAAATTGGCGCGCGCTACGAAGCGCTTCTACCCTGGGTCGCTCACCGCAGCGACCTCAACTACTTGATTGGCGAGCTCATCTCGGAGCTGAGCACCTCGCACACATATGTCGGCGGAGGCGAACAGCCGAAGAAACCTCACGTCAACGTGGGCATGCTCGGCGCCGATTATGAGGCGGACGGTGGCTTTTACCGCATCACGAAAATCTACGCTGGTGAAAATTGGGACGATGCGACACGTTCGCCCTTGACCGATCCCGGCCTCAAGGTAAAAGCGGGAGACTACCTGATTTCCGTCAATGGTCAGGAAACGCGCTCGTCGCGCTCCATCTACTCCTACTTCCAGGATCTCGCTGGAAAACTGGTCGCTCTTAAAATCAACAGCAAGCCCAGCGCCGACGGCGCCTGGGAAATCACCGTGAAACCGATCCCCAACGAAACCGGCGTGCGCTATCTCGATTGGGTTGCTTCTAACCGACGCAAGGTCGCCGAAGCTACCGGAGGCCGTGTCGGCTACATGCACGTTCCGGACACCAGCATCGCCGGCATCATCGACTTCGATAAAGAGCTCACCGGGCAGCTTGATAAAGACGGCATCATTGTCGATGAACGCTACAACGCCGGCGGACAAATCCCCGACTTCTACACCGAAAAACTCAAGCGTTCGCTTCTCGCTGTCATCTCGAGCCGCGATGGGAAGGACCTTCCCTACCCGCCGGTGGCCATCTATGGACCAAAGGTAATGCTCGTCAACGAGCTTTCGGGATCTGGTGGCGATCTGTTTCCGTGGCTCTTCCGGTTCGAGAAAATCGGTCCGATCGTGGGAACGCGAACATGGGGAGGTCTCGTAGGAATCAATCGCGGCGCGCCATTGCGCGACGGTGGATTTGTTACGGCTCCGTCCGCGGGATTCTATTCGTGGGCCAACGGCGATTCATGGGTCGTCGAGAATCACGGCGTCGATCCGGACTATGTCGTGCCGGAACGCCCCGACCTCGTCGTCGAAGGTCATGACCCTCAGCTCGAAAAAGCCATCGAGCTGGCGAATGAAGCTTTGAAGGACTACAAAGGCCTTCCGCCGAGGCCGAAATTCCCCGGTTCGAATTAGCTTCCGGGAGGCGCGCATTCCGCCTCGCGACGAGGGACAGACTTTTTGTCTGTCCCTCCTTCGCATTTCTCACGCAGCTAAATCAGACCGCTAGCCGAGTGGCTCGACCCGCGTCGCGGCAGAAGAAATAATCTCTGGCAAATTCGGTCAAGCGCGGCGGTGCTTGCCTGCATGCTCACGATCTTCTCTCCTTTCCGCGACGCGTCCCGAGCCACCCACAGGGGTATTGGCTAGCGGAACTCGTAGCACAGGCTTTAGCCTGTGCAATTTCTCTGGCGGTCTCTGAAAAACCTAAGCCGCCCGGCCTCGCGCCGCTCCCAACGTGCCATGTGCAGTGATTGGGGTCGGCATGCTCTTCGCATTCCTTCGGCTCCGCGGCACCAGTCGCCGCAGCTGCTCGGAGACAAAAATGTCGTAAGCCACGAGCGCGCCGGTGCTCCCAAAAAGTCCGAGGCCAAGAATCATGAGTACGTACTTCAGCGCAGTCATGGTGTCGCTCCCTCAACGGTGCGGCGCGTAAACTTGCGCGATTCGCACCGTACCCGGGGCACGGTTCGTCGGAGCCGCCGCACGCCGGGTCGTCGCCGGCTGCATCAGGAGGAACATCGCTCGCAGCAGCATCCAATCGACGGCGAACGCAGCTGCCACGGCAA
>JBAQJX010000009.1:0-34161 GCA_049641765.1 Candidatus Acidiferrum sp. | reverse complement strand
GCCTTCGCGTGGGAATCCGAGTTCCCTTCGGCATGGCGGTAGGGTCCCACGCGCGGCACCAGCCTTTCGAAAACGCCCTCCAAGTCCGTCGCCACGTCCGGATCGAAGTGCTCGTTGACTATCACTCCCGCCGTTGTGTGCGGCACATAGACGTAGCACACGCCCGAATCCACGCCCGACTGTTCGACCGTTTTTTCCACTTCTTGCGTTACGTCCACCAACTGTGTTCGCCTGGCCGTCTTGACTCGCAACAGTTCCATCCTCGCCTCTCCAAAAGCGCACAAATTCTAACATCCCTGCTTCCTTCGCCCGCAGTTCACCTCAAGACCACCTGCAATTCACCTCCCGTGCATTGTTGATTCTTCCCGTTCAAGAGAAAGTGCGCAGCGTCATCCAACGCGAGCTTCCTTGGTTGTCCACCAATAAAGCAAAAACGCGGCTCCGGTTTTCATCCCAAATCGGGGCCGCGTTTTAAAAAATCTCAGGAGGCAGCCGTGGCAACGAGCATCGCAGCGCCGGCAACTTTGGCAATCCCCGAAAGCGCCGCCAGCGGCTCAGGCGCGGAAAACCCCATCGCGCACGCAGCCTCCGGCGATCGGGGCCGCGTTTGGCTCTGGTATTTCCTGGCCGTTGTCGCCGCAGCTCAGATCTATTTCGTCCGCGAACTCTTCGTGGCCTTCCTTTTTTTCGCTACTGCCTTTGCCGCCGTCGCAAGCGTGGTCGTCGCGATTTACATGCTCCATAAGCTCGGCGAACTCGCGCTCGCCCGCCTGGCAAAGGTTCGACGTCCAGTTCTGGCTATGGCCGCCGTCAAGACGATCGCCGGCGCTGCATCGGTCCGGCACGAACACCGTGAAGCAGCCTGATTCGCGATGAAACGTTTTCGGGCTTTCGAGCACTACTGCCTAGAGATTTCGTCTTTCATCCTGGCCCTGCGGCTCAGCCGCTGAGCACAGGTATTGTTTGAGGTTCGGCGTTGTGAAAATGAAGAGCGCAAGCGCGGTAGTGGGGATGAATCGCCCAGCCCCTCTCTGCCAACCACGTTCTTCCGCTCCGGGGGAGCCCCTCTTGGTACACAGACCGTCGTACTCCAGGCGCGCCTTAACTCGCCTTCAGGCTGTCGAGGACATCTGGGTTTGCTGGCGATGCAACGGGCGCGACGACATTTCGCGCGTCCTCGACATCAGCCACGATGGTCTATTCCTCGAAACTCCTCAACTCGCCGTGAAAGAAGGCATGCCCGCCAAGGTCGATTTTCTCGTGCAGGAGGGCCGCATCAAAGCCGACGCGGTTGTTCGCCACGTAAAGCGTGGCAATGGTCTTGGCCTGTGGTTTCTCTTCGTCGATGACGCCGATCGCGCTCGTTTGAAAACCCTGCTGGCCCGGCTACGCTCCAGCCCCGCTTGAAATCCCGGCGCTTTTCACTTGCTTCGCGAACTTACCGCCCGGACGTTTCGCCGTAGATCTTTATCCAGTGGTTACGCACCCGCGCTTTCACTTCCCTGCCGTCCACATCCGAAACAATCAAATTGGACTCCTGTAGCGGCATGTGGCAATCGATGCAGTTCTCCGCGATCTTCGCTCCCAACTTCGCGAACATCCCGCATTTTTCGGCCGCGTGGCAGGTCAAGCACCGGCTCGAGTAGCTCGCCGCGCTGCGTTCCGGCGCGTGCTCATCGTGGCAGGTCGCGCAGGTCAGGTTCGCCGACGATTGGTAACACTTGCTTCTCTCGAGCAGCGCCAACTGGTTTCCATGTACATCCACTTTGGCGTCCGCGGCCGGCTTTTGCAGGCTGATGAAGTTGGCAAGGTCCTCGCCAGGCTGGAACGAAAACGCCGGCGCAATCGAATCTCCCGCGCCGGCGTGGCACTGCGCGCAAACGTCCATCTGTCGGTCGCGCGAAAGCTTGCCTGGATTCGCAATCGCTGGCGCATTCCCGCTGCTTGCAGCTGTCGCCGAGCGCTCCCGCGAAATATGCTCCGCGCCCGGCCCGTGGCAACGTTCGCAGGAAATTCCCAAGACGAAATTCGTCTGGTCATAGCGATTCTTGAGCCGCGCCGGCGCCAGCGCCTCAAAATACGTCGCATGGCACTCCAGGCAGCGCGGAATAACGGCGCGATCAAAATCCGCCGTGCCATCCAGATAGCCTGGGCTGTTCACCCACTGCCCCAATTGCGTCCAGTAGGAAACCGGCAGTTGAAAAAGCGTGTCGCCTCTCCAATACAAGTACGTCTGCCCCTTGCCACCCGAGCCGACTACGATTCCGAACTCCTCCGAATGTTCCTTCGCATGCGGCGGCTCTCCGAAAACCGCTGTCTGATAGAAACCGCCGTTTCTCGCATCCATGCGAAAGGACAGCCCGGGATCGGCGGTCCGCATGATGTTGCCCGGCGGTGTAAATTTTCCGTCGATGGAAGCCGCACTCGGAAGCTGCGAAGTGCGGTGATGCGCGGTAAGCTGAAACGTCTCGAATTTGTCTCGATGGCACGCGCCGCAGGCCGCGTCTCCTACATATCCTGCGTGGCCCGGCTTTTCCGTGGTCGCGTCAGATGTGGAGGCATCTTGCCGTGATGTTGCTCCGGATGGCTTCTCTTGGGCCCAAACGCAGCCCGTCTGCAAGACGACCGCGAGCGCCAAACTTAGCCCAACTCTGGCCCCAATCACTCGATGCCTCTTTCGAAGCGCTAAGGCTAACACATCTGGCCAACACTCTACCATGCAACCCGCACACTTCCCCCCGCTCCAGTGTCCCTCTAACTGCTTTATTTGTAACGTCATGACGAGCAATGCGCGCACGGGAGCATTGCCTCTCGCAGGAAACAAAGTATCATTTGACTGGATATTTGGTGTATACTGATACCGACAAGGAGGCCTCATGATCGAAGCCAGGCGCATCGCCGAAGTGATGGGTGGAAGACCTGTCCTCGGCAAGTCCGTTTCCTCCGTCGAAGAACTCGAACGCATGGTCGGCGAAGGCCTGCCAAAGACTGCCCTGCGGACCGCTGTACGGCGTGTTTTTCATGCCGCCAGCCAGGCCAATCACTTTCTCTATCGCGTCGTCCCGGAAGCCACCTACAAGCGCCGCAATGGCAAGCTGCGCGCCGCTGAGAGCGAACGCACCGAGCGCTTGGCCCGCGTCATCGCCGCCGCTGAATCGGTTTGGGACAGCCAGAACGATGCCCGCGAGTGGCTCACCAAGCCGCATCCGGAGCTCGCCAACCGCGCTCCCATCGACTGCGCCCTGACCGAACTTGGCGCGCGCCAGGTCGAGTCTCTTCTCGATCGCCTCCAGTATGGCCTCCCGGTATAAAGGCCCTCTCAAGGCGTTTCGTATCGCGCAGGCCAGCTTCCCGCTCTTTGACGGCACGGGCGCTGCCCTGAGCGGCGCTCGCTGGAACGCCAAAGGCCAGCGTGTCATCTACGCCGCCGAGTCCTATGCCACCGCGCTGCTCGAAATTCTCGTTCACAGCAACCTGGGCCGCGTGCCGGCGCGTTTCGCGTTCATCGAGATTCACATTCCGGCCGAAGTCGAAATCGAAGAAATCACGCCCGAAGATCTGCCCCGATGGGACGCCCTCGATTGCCGCGAAAGCCCGTCCTTTGGCAGCCGGTGGTACACCGAGATGCGCTCCGCCGTCCTCGTCGTCCCTTCCGTCGCGGCCACCGCTCGCGAGCGCAACGTCCTGATCAACCAGGAACATCCCCAATTCCCGTCGATCACCGCCTCCGTCCCCCGCCCCATGCACTGGGATCCGCGCCTCTTTCGCCGCCAACCGCCCAAATGACCGTCGAGTGATTCCGCGCTGCCACGCTGCGCCTAGCTTTACTTTGCGCTTGTCGCCTGTGTATCCTACGAACTAGGAGTGAATTTTCATGCTGACACTGCGCGCTAAATGGTTCTTGTACGACGGGTCGCCGAGCGACAAAAATCGCAAGGCTTTCATGTTTGACGTTCTCGGTCTGCCCGAAGGACAAGAGATTGAGATCGGCGAGCACCGCCGCGAGTGGCGGATTCGTCGCCGTTGGGGGAAGTGGTCACACCAAAGATTCGGCACACCCGAACAAGCCCTCGCCAGCCTTACAGTTTAGAGTTCGCTACGGACGCCTAATGGAAACGCTGCCCCGTCGTTAACGTCGTGATTGTTCTACGAAAAGCAAAGCCCCGCGAGGATTATCGCTGATCCCACGACAAGGACGGCGTATGCCGACCACGTTAAAAGTCTCACCGCCAGCGGCATCGTCACTTTTCCATCTTTCCCTAAATAGTCCAGTGCGTCTCGGGGCATACTCGCCTTTGCGCACAAGGAAGCGAAAGCTGTTATCATCGCCGCGCCGCCGACAAAGACCCACAACGCTGCTTTCAGCGCAAAAGTCCACGCCAACGTCCCCGTCCGTAAGTGAATCATGGCATAAAAGAGCATTACGACGACGTAAGCTCCGAACAGCCATTTTCCCATTCCCCTCATGCGGCGGATTCTATCACGGGGCGGCATTTCCTTCTCGTCTATACTTTATGACTACACAGATACGTAAACCCTGCGCATCCTCCTTGACCCGGACTCCTTTTTAGATAGCGACAGTATGAGAATGGGTGAATGAAAATCCGCTCACCGGAGTATGTAGAGCTAACTAAGGAGAGTCGAAAGTCTGGGAACTTGCCAATCTGTGAGACCAGAGGGTTATCATACGTCTCATGCCGATACAGACTACACCGAACGCAGGGAACTTCATCTTGCTTGTCCTCTCAGTCTGGGGGGCGATTGTCGACAATCGCTACAAAGCGAAAGGCGGAAAGCGTCCGCCGAAAAACGAAAGGACATACATCCTCACGGGTGCTGGACTCGTTGTAGCTCTTCTCCTCGTTCTCGGATACCTCGGCGTGACTGCGGAAGCCCTTGGAGCATTGACAGGGGATTTTGCCGTCCTAATCTTTGCTGGCTATGAAGCGATGAGGTTTTGGATCAGGCGAGCCAATGCACTCCCGGCGTTCAAGAAATGACGGAAATGGCGAACGTGAGCCACTGGGCGGGTGGCGGCGCCTTAACCCCTGGGTGCCTCATCGCTTGCGATTTTGTTCTTCGCAAACGGTGGGCATTCTTCGCCCTTCTTCCCTTCTGAATTCCTTGTTTCGGCGTCCAATCGCCGCCGGCAAATAACCTGTGAACGGGCACCGACCTGTCAGCGACTGCGTACCTTGCCGTGCTTCAGTTCGGCTTGTCACTGGTCGCCTTTGAGCGCACGGTAGTTTGCATGCTCACCCACTCGGTGATGATCTTGAGAGCAGTGGGCGACATCGTCTCTTCGATGTCGTTATATTCGTTCGGCGAACCGGTTCGGGCCTCCTGCAGGAGATGATTCATCCCCGGCAACTCGATAATCGTGGCGTTGGGACTGCCTTTCAGCGCCTCACGTGTGGCGGCAAGATTTTCTCTTGCCGGCACCTGCACGTCCAGCGCTCCATTCAGCGCTAGAACCGGAACTTTAAGAGAAGCAAGCGTTGGCGCGGGATCATAAGCGAGGAAGTAGCGCTCCCAAGGCCGGGTGTCGTCCTGGGGCAGGGTTTTCGCTTCATCCGCGTCGATGATCTTGTCGGCTACGCCTTGCGCGACAATGGCTTTGGCACGTTCAAGGGCAACTTGATCAGAAGGCGCCGAGATAATGGCGTCATACAGTGAATGATCGAAAATCTTGCGTTTCGCAATGTAGTCGTCCGGCGCGCCGTAGGTCTTTGCTGTCATGGCCGATTGCAATACGAAGAGTTTGTCGCCGCGAATGGTAGGGCCGGCAATCATCACGACGAAGGCGACACTCTTCTCTCGAGCGGCAACGGCGGGCGCGATGATGCCCCCTTCGGAATGTCCCAGCACTCCAACGCGGTGTGGGTCGATCTCTGGCTGGGTCATCAGCCAGGTTACGGCTGCTTCGGCGTCGGAAGTAAAGTCTACGGTCGTAGCTGCATCGTAGTCGCCCGTCGAGCCACCGACGCCACGCTTGTCATAGCGAAGAACGGCGATGCCGCTGCGGGTCATCGCGTCGGCCAGCACGAGGAATATCTTGTGTCTCCATACATCCTCATCGCGCGTATTTTGTCCTGTGCCTGAGATCAGGACGACCGCGGCGAACGGTCCTTTCCCGCTCGGCACGCTGAGCGTTCCGGCAAGCTCGATATGCCCGGTCGGATTGCTGAATCGCACGTCCCGCTCCAGGTAGGGGCGGCTTTGCGCCATGATCGCCGCTTCCTGCGGCCGTTTGTGATCGACGGGTGCAAGATCTGCTGCCGTGGCGCGTTTCAGTACTAACGGATAAATCTGCTGAAAAGTCAGACTGCCGTTCCACACCTTGTCTTCGTCGTTCCAAGTGGCGTCGTAGCTCAGGTTGAGCTTGCTTATCGCAAAATGCAGGTGGGTGCCATCCGATGTGACTTGGTCAAACTCGGTTTCGTTGCCGCTGGGATTGGTCAGATGGCCGCTATAGCCGGAGGCGCTCTTTTCCAGGTGGACGCGAACCTTGAAACCGCTATTCAGTTGGCCGATCCAATCGCCGGCCACCTCCTGGGCAAAAGCCGGAATCGCGAGAAAAGACAACAAGAAAGCACACAGAACGGCAAACTTAGGCATGAATGCCCCCTCGCGAAAGTACGCGACATCGTACCGTGTAGTTCCCACTTTTTGATTGTCTACGATTACGAACGTGCGGGTGGCAACCCCGTAGCTGGTAAGAATCAACTGTGTGCCGGACCCTGTAACCCGACTAACTGGGGCTTGACACGTCACGCGAATAGGCCCTGCTCGAACGTTGCTGTTTTGCAGGCCCACAGGGATACCTTGTTCGAAGAATCTTCAACAGGGTTCTCGTCTTCGAGTCACATAGGTCTGAATTCCATCCCGTCACTGTCCTGCTGCGACAGGCGCTCTTCGGAACCTATCAGGCGCACTAAGTCTACCGCTGCCCGCTGCTCTCTCCCAAGTGCCTGCAAGTATTTGGTGATCTTGGGACAGGCTTCCGCGAAATTGAGAAGGAGGCCCCATAGGATTGGTGGTTTCCAAAATGAGTCCAGTGCCAGTTGCAGAATTCACCTTTAACCATTCAGCGTTGCGCTGGTCGTTGTGGATCGACAGCGTTCTTGGGTCCATGCCAGAACTTGTGCGATCAAGCCAAGCGGAGAGCACGCCGTCGAGTGATTCGCGGATGTGAAGGCTGCCCGGAGCAAAGTAGCCCGGAGAATTAGGAGCGGACTCACCCACCCAATCACCGACGAACACCGTTGGCGTGACCCCGGGCTTCGGTTCAGGCCGTTTCAGCACCACGTGCAAGATTTGACCGGAGCGCAACCATGTTCCCGACCATTCGTTGGAAGTGGGCGAAAAGGTGATGTCTAAATCGAACGGCTTGATGTCCGTCACGTCAACAAAGTGAATGCGGAGACGCTCCCCGTCAAAAAGCGTGAAAGAGTGATCATCCTGCATGCTGTAGGATTGCGGGCTGGCTTTGTCCTTCGTCCCAAAATAACCCCAAGTTTCCTTTCCCACCTCCCGGTGGTACACGCGAATATTCATCGTTTGCCAATCAAAATGCTCGCGGCCAGTTGGGCCGCTGGAAGAAGTCTCAATCTCGAAAAAGATTCCGTCAATCGCAGAAGCGCTGGCAACTTCCCACGGACCAGCGATGAGTTCGGGGTGCTCGGTCGGTACCTGCGCATCTCCCTGCGCAGCAGTAAAGAGCAAGCTTACTGAGAGAACGCACAGGAGACGGAGCGGGAGCATTGATACCTCCTTGTGCCGAATTGAAGGGGCGATCTCGCATGATCTTATCACCAGCAGTATTGTTCTGAACTCGTCTACTTTTGGAGTCCTGATCAACGGCGTGTGGCAGTGGCAGGTGATAACCCCTCATCGCCCTGAACCTTCTGGCGAGATCCTCTCCCCGCGCGGATTTCCACAGAGCCAACACCAATGCCCTCAATCACTTCCGCGTCGATTCGAATCGTAACTAACATTTTACTTGACATCGCGTGTATATTCGTAGTAAAATGCTCCATGTTCTCGTCGCTGACCTCGCTCCTGAAGCCAACCCTCCCAGTCCCATCTCGCCCGGCATCCCTTCATCCCAACCAGAACCTGTCTCCCGCAGCCATCC
Source organism: Candidatus Acidiferrum sp. (assembly GCA_049641765.1). GTDB lineage: Bacteria > Acidobacteriota > Terriglobia > Acidiferrales > UBA7541 > Acidiferrum. The sequence goes on along the minus strand of JBAQJX010000009.1, from coordinate 26,024 downwards.
GCAGCAAGCGACCCGCCTTTTCCTCTCCCTCTTCACGCTCCTCGCACTCTTTTTCACTCTTTTGCAATCATCGACAAAAGTTAACTCCTTCCCTTTCTATCTCTTGCGCACTCTTCCAAAATGAGTATTCTCGTAACTCGTTCCAAATCAATTCGTTGCGCACTCTTTTGCAAAACACCGGGGGTGGCACCCTCCCTGCTCCCCATCCTTCCCTATCCCTTCCCACATTTTCCACAGGCTGGCACTTAGGCGCACATCTCCGAGCGCCGTCTTTACCTCGTTGCCTAATTGCATCTTTTCTTCGTCTTTTTAAGGAATCCGAACGATGCGATGGTCTTTCGTCTTCGCGCTGGCCGAAAGCTTCTCCAACTCTTTCAGCCCGCCCATGTCCCAGCTCGCCAGGAACGGCAGAAAGCACAACTCGCGCGATTGCAGCGTCTTGTGGGGATACAGCAGCGATTCGAGGAACTCTTGATGCGCGGCGATCCATCCTTCTTTCAGCGCCTGCGCCTTGCCCGCTTTTCTTTTCAGCTTTTCCAATTGGAATGCAATTTTCTTTTGCGCCGTCTCGACCGCTCCCGAAAGAGTGGGATCGAGCCGCGCGATCTGCTTTTTCAATTTCGCCAGCATCTTTTCCGTATCTTTCACGGTCTTGTCGAAATTCTTCCCCAGCGCCTGCGGCACGCTTGCAGTTTCCATCTTTCGCCGCAATTCCTGCGAGCCGCGCCACACATCTTCTACTTTCAATCCGTAGCGGCGCAGCAGTTTTTCTGCCTTGGCATCCAGAATCGTGTACGACGCGCGCGGCAATATCACCGGCATCCGCACCAGCAGTTTTCGGTAAATCACTTCCGCTTGCGCAAAGTACGCAATCTCCGCCGGGCCTGCGATGTACGCCGCGGTCGGCAAAAGAAAATCCTGCAACACGGGGCGGAGGAGCGCATTGGGACTGAACTTTTCCGGCTTGGCTTCCACTGCGCGGACCAGCTCTTCTTTGCTCCAGCTTTGTTCGCCGCTCGCGAATTTTCCGCCGCTGAAGCTGATCGCTTGCCGCGCGCCTTCTTGTGCGCTTCCTGCCGCGCTCGTTCCCAAAGTGAACAGCAGCGTGCTCTTCGACGTCACTTTCACTTGCACGGCGAACCCGGCCTTGTCCAATTCCTTGCCGCGCGCGAGCAGCGCTTCGCTCAACGCGTCGCGTTCTTCCACCGCTCTGCGCAGCACTTCGCCGGCGACGCGATGCAACCGCGCGTCCAGCGGGTCGAGCAGAATCAATCCCTGCTCCGCGAACAGCCGCGCGAACAATTTTCCAAATGCGCTGCCATACGTTTCCTGCGCACGAAAACTCTCTCGAAATATCCCAGCGACCAATTCTCCGCCCGCCGCCGTCAAAATGCCTGCGGCTTCGTTCACCAGTTCCTGGACTTCCGCGCCCAGCTTGATGCGTCCCACAGGCAGCGCGGCGCCGCCGTTCCCCGGCAGCTCGAACCGTTTCAGCTTGCCGTTGTGGAACCACGTCGAGCTGCGCACCTCATCCAAATCGTGGTCTTCCGTCGCCATCCAGAAGACTGGAACGGAGTCCACGCCCGCACGCGTCAATTCGTGTGCGGTTTGAATCGCGCTCACAGCCTTGTAAATGGAAAACGCCGGCCCGCTGAACAACCCGACTTGTTGCCCGCTGATGACGACAGCCGCGCCATTCGCAAAGCGCGCAAGATTTTCGCGCGTCGCCTCGCCCGCGCCGAACGCCGCATTCTGCTCGGCCAGGATCTTGGCGACTTCCGCCCGGCGCTCGGCGGGATACGCAAGCGATGGCGCCGCTTTTTTCGCGGATTCCAGTGTCGGAGGGTAACCGTAAAACTGCTTCACGGAGGAAAAACGCTCCAGGAATTGAAGAAAGAGCTTGGACTGATGCGGGAGCTGTCGGAAGGGCAGGCTTCTACATTCCATCGGGAATTAGATGATACCGATAGCCTTTCGTCACAGCAAATTCCGACCGCGTGATGGGTCGGATTTCTGCAACGGCTTGCTCAACGTTTAGACGGAGACCGCGCCGGAAAGGCGAGCGGGCACATGAGCTTCCAATTTGGCCATCAAATTCCGGATGGCCTGCTTTTGCTCCTCTGCGACGGGAAGCAGCGGAAGGCGCGGCTCGCCGCCGCGGTAACCGGCCTGGTCCATGGCGTACTTCACGCCCGCAATGCCGCACTGCGAAACGATGAGTTTCGAGGCGGGCAGCACGGACGCTTGCAGCTCGCGCGCTCTTTCGAGATCGCCCGCGCGCGCCGCATCAAAAAGAGCGACGCAAAGTTCGGGCAGCGCGCTTCCCAGTGCAAGAATCGCGCCCACCGCCCCGATCGTTACGGACGGAAACATCATGCTCGCCGAGCCGACTAGAAGCTGGAACGACGGCGGCGCGGCGGCGAGCATTTCCGCGGCGCGCTGCACGTTTCCGGAGCTTTCCTTGATGCCGATGATGTTCGGGTGCTGCGCGAGGACACCAGTTTCGGGAGCTTCGAGCGCCACGCCGGTAAATTGCGGAACGGAGTAAAGAATCACGGGAATCGGAGAAGCATCGGCGACCCGGCGGTAATGCGCGATGTACGTTTCGGGCTTGTAGGCTGGCTTGTAGTAGTACGGCGTTTTCACGAGCGCAGCGTGGTAACCGAGTTCCGCGGCGCGCTTTGTGCGGTCGATGGTCTCCGCGGTGGATTCGGCGCCCGTGCCCGCAATGAGAATCTTCCCGGGCGCGGCCGATTCTTTCACCGCAACGAGAACCGATTCGATTTCTTTTCGCGAAAGGAGAACGGATTCTCCGGTCGATCCGATGGCGACGTAACCGGCAAGCCCGGTCGCGTTGTACTTACCAATGTTGTGCTTAATGCCTTCGATTGAAACGGAGCCGTCCGCCGCGAAGGGTGTCGTAAGAGCGGGAAAAACGCCAGAGATGTTCATGTCCTAGTCTCCTGAGGCAGAGCTGCCGGAAGCAGCGAAACTGCCGCGATGCAAATCCTGAAGAGCGGCGACTTCAATGCTCTGTTCGAGCAGAGCGCGAATACCGCGCGCCGCGGCGTGCGCCGCCGCAAGCGTTGTGATACATGGAATGTTATAGCGAATCGCCGCGCGGCGAATGGATTTTTCGTCGTAAAACGATTCGCGTCCGAGCGGCGTATTGATGATGAGATCGATCTTGCCCGTCTTGACGAGATCGACGATGTTGGGGCGGCCTTCGTTCACTTTGAAGACCGATTCGCCCTCGATCCCCGCGGCTTCGAGGGCCGCAGCGGTGCCGCGCGTGGCGAGCAAGCGGAAGCCGAGCTCCTGCAATTCTTTTCCGAGCACGCCGAGATGGCGCTTATCGCGGTCATTGACGCTGAGAAAAACGGTGCCTTTTCGCGGCAAGCGTTGTCCCGCGGCAATCTGCGCCTTGGCAAAGGCCAGTCCGTACGACTTAGAGATGCCCATGACTTCGCCTGTCGAGCGCATTTCGGGACCGAGAATCGTGTCCACGCCGCGGAATTTGTTGAACGGAAACACCGGCGATTTCACGGCGTAAAATTCGTGCACGGCAACTTCCGCGACGCCATTGTGCCGCACGAGCGGAAGATTCATGTCCGCCAACTTTTTCCCCGCCATCAGGCGCGCGGCGACTTTTGCGAGCGGCACGCCGGTGGCTTTGCTGACGTACGGAACGGTGCGCGACGCTCGCGGATTCACTTCGAGCACGTAAACCGTGTCGCGCTGAATCGCGTACTGCACGTTCATGAGGCCGATCACTTTGAGGGCGAGCGCAAGGCGCTTTGTATATTCGCGAATATGTTCGAGCACCGACGGCGACAAACTGACCGGCGGCAAGACGCAGGAAGAATCGCCGGAGTGCACGCCGGCCTCTTCGATGTGTTCCATGATGCCGCCGATGACAACGTCGGTTCCGTCGGCGAGCGCATCGACATCGACTTCCGTGGCTTCCTCGAGGAATTGATCGATGAGCACAGGGCGAGCGGGGCCCATCAAGGCGGCTTGCGCGACGTATTCCTGCACAGTGTTCACGTCGTAGGCGATGACCATGGCGCGCCCGCCGAGCACGTAGCTCGGACGAACGAGCACGGGCAAACCGATTTCACCGGCGACGCGCGCGGCTTCTTCGGGAACGAGGGCAGTGCCGTTGCGCGGTTGCGGAATTTTCAATTTTTCGAGCAGGCCGCCGAAGCGTCGGCGGTCTTCGGCAAGGTCGATGGATTCCGGCGCGGTACCGATGATGGGTACGCCGTTGCGCTTCAATTCCTGCGCGAGGTTGAGAGGGGTTTGTCCGCCGAATTGGACGATGACGCCCTGCGGTTTTTCCTTGTCGACGATGGCAAGGACGTCTTCGAGCGTGAGCGGCTCGAAGTAGAGGCGGTCGGACGTGTCGTAGTCGGTGGAAACCGTTTCCGGATTGCAGTTCACCATGATGGTCTCGAAACCATCTTCGCGAAGAGCGTAGGCCGCGTGGCAGCAGCAATAATCGAACTCGATGCCCTGCCCGATGCGATTGGGTCCGCTGCCGAGAATCATGATTTTGGGGCGCGGCTGGACGTCTGATTCGTCTTCGTCCTCGTAAGTCGAATAGAGGTAAGGCGTGAACGATTCGAATTCAGCGGCGCAGGTATCGACGCGCTTGAAAACGGGAGCGACGCCGTAGCGCGCGCGCTGGAGACGAACGGACGCAGGCGTGCTTTTCCAAATTTGCGCGAGCTGCTCGTCGCTGGCGCCGTGGCGCTTCACCTCGCGGAGAAGATCCTTGGATGCGGTTTCGACGGTAACACTGGCAGCGCGGCGGTTCATGGCGATGAGTTCTTCGATCTGGTGAATAAACCAGGGATCGATTTTCGTGAGCTCGCAGATTTCCTCGCTCGGCAAGCCTTTGTCGACCGCGGTGAGGAGCCAGAAAATACGGTCGGGGCGCGGTGTAGCAAGCTTTTCTCGCAAGAGAGAGTCGGGTGTTTCGGCGGGCGCGCGCCAGGGAGTGCTGGGCTCGAGAGAGCGGATTCCCTTTTGGAGCGCTTCCTTGAAAGTGCGACCAATGGCCATCACTTCGCCGACGGATTTCATCTGCGTTCCAAGAGTGCTGTCGGCGCCGGGAAACTTTTCGAACTGCCACTTGGGGATTTTCACGACAACGTAGTCGATGGTCGGCTCGAAGCAGGCGGGCGTTTTCTTGGTGATGTCGTTGGGAATTTCGTCGAGCGTCATGCCTACGGCAAGGCGCGCGGCGATCTTGGCGATGGGGAATCCGGTGGCTTTGCTGGCCAGCGCGGAACTGCGCGAGACGCGCGGATTCATTTCGATGACGACCATGCGGCCGTTTTCCGGATTGATGGCGAACTGAACGTTCGAGCCGCCCGTTTCGACTCCAACTTCGCGGACGATGGCGGCGGCGGCATCGCGCATGCGCTGGTATTCCTTGTCGGTCAACGTCTGCGCGGGAGCTACGGTGATGGAATCGCCCGTGTGAACGCCCATCGGATCGAAATTCTCGATCGTGCAGATGACCACGAAGTTGTCGCGATGATCGCGCATGACTTCGAGTTCGAATTCCTTCCAGCCGAGAACAGATTCTTCGACAAGCGCTTCGTGGACGGGACTCATGTCGAGCGCATGAGAGATGGCTTCGCCGAACTCTTCCTTGTTATAGGCGATGGAGCCGCCCGTTCCGCCGAGCGTGAAGGAAGGACGGATGACGAGCGGAAAGCCGAGTTGATCGCAGAGACGCAGCGCATCTTGCGCGTTGTTGACAAGCGCCGAGGCAGGAACCTCGAGGCCGATTTTGCGGCAGGCGTCCTTGAACCAGAGGCGGTCTTCGGCGACTTTGATGGCGCGAAGAGATGCGCCAATCATTTCGACTTTGTACTTTTCGAGGATGCCGCTTTCGGCCAGCTCGACGGCAAGATTGAGCGCGGTTTGTCCGCCAACGGTGGGGAGAAGCGCATCGGGCCGTTCGCGCGCAATGATTTCCTGGAGGTGCTCCTTGTTGAGGGGTTCAATATAGGTGCGATGGGCCAGCTCGGGGTCGGTCATGATCGTCGCGGGGTTGGAATTGACGAGCACGACTTCGTAGCCTTCGGCCCGGAGAGCTTTGCAGGCTTGCGCGCCGGAATAGTCGAATTCGCAGGCTTGGCCGATGACGATGGGGCCGGAGCCGATGATCAGGATTTTCTTGATGTCAGTGCGCTTGGGCATTTTCGCTCATCTGGTACGCTTCATACATTTTCAATAATTCCAATTCCTCGCCATTTATCTTAAATACAAAGTCGGAACACGCGTCGATATCCTTCTCATGGCCTTGCACGAGACTAAGCGGCATCTTGTACTTCATTCTTGCCAGTAACGACAACTATCCAATACTCGCCCGGCAGACTTTCCTTGAAATCAAAGCCACCATCGCTGTCGGTTGACATCTTTGAAACAAGCGCTTCTTGAGCGCAGCATTTCTTCCTTGCTTCGCGACGATAAAGCAAAACGTCAGCCCTTTTCGGGTGCCCGGGTCCGACCTCGATGGTGTATGACCACGCGGTCCGACGGTTCTTAACCTCCGTGACGCGCCCACAGATTTTCGCCAAAACACTTGGAGCGTCAGGCTTTGACGACTCAGCCTGCAGGTTGCCAGGAATCAAAGTGAGCAGAAGGATGAGCCAATATTTCATCCGCGAGCGCTCCCGGAGTGCGCGAATTGCTTCATCATGTCGGTGAACTGGGTGAAGAGATAGTGAGAATCGTGGGGACCGGGAGAGGCTTCGGGGTGGTACTGGACACTGAAGAGAGGCAGCTTTTTGTGGCGCATGCCTTCGTTGGTGTGGTCGTTGAGATTGACGTGGGTGATTTCGACGTCGCTCGAGGGAAGAGATTCGGGATCGACGCAAAAGCCATGATTTTGAGCGGTGATTTCGACTTTTTTAGTCAGCAGATTCTGTACGGGATGATTCGAACCGTGATGGCCAAACTTTAGCTTGAAGGTTTTGCCGCCGAGAGCGAGACCGCAGAGCTGATGACCGAGGCAGATGCCGAAGATGGGAACGCGGCCGAGCAGCTTTTGAATATTTTCGACGGCGTAGCCTACAGGCTCGGGGTCGCCAGGGCCATTCGAGAGGAAAACGCCGTCCGGATCGAGGGCGAGCACGTCCTGCGCGGAGGTCTGCGAAGGGACGACCCATACTTCGCAATGATGGTCGACGAGCAGGCGAAGAATGTTTTGCTTGATGCCGAAATCGTAGGCGACGACGCGGAATTTGCGCGTGTCGGTGTTCGAACCGGATTCAGGCATCGATTCGGACCATGGAGGAATGGTGAGCTCGATGGAGCTTTTCTCCCAACCATAGGATTTCTTGCAGGTGACGTGGCTGGCGAGCTCCTGGCCGGCCATAGAGGGCAATTGCTTGGCTTCATGGATGAGCTGATCGGCGGGAGTGCCATCGGTGGAGACGACGCCACGAAGCGCGCCGACATTGCGAATGTGGCGGACGAGCGCGCGCGTGTCGATATCCCAGATGGCGGGAATTTTGTGGCGATTCAGATAGAGCTGAGCGGTTTCAGCGGAGCGCCAGTTCGAAGCGACCTGCGAAAACTCCCGAACAATCAGTGATTCGATGTAGGGGCGGGAAGATTCCTCGTCGTCGAGATTGGCGCCGACATTGCCGATGTGCGGATAGGTGAGGCAGACGATCTGGCCTGAGTAGCTGGGGTCGGTGAAAACTTCCTGATAACCGGTGAGGCTGGTATTGAAAACGACTTCGCCGCCGCGGCGCGTGATCGCGCCGGCAGCGCGGCCGTTAAAGACGCGCCCGTCTTCGAGAGCGAGTGTCGCGGGGCGGTGCGGAACTTCGGTCAGGTTGTCCTCCCAGAATGATCATAAAGAATAGGCGTCACTTGGAACTGGCTTCCGTCGCGTAGAGTGAACCGAAATGATCGACCGGCCAATAGGCAAACACGGCGCGGCCATAAATATATTTGCTGGCCACGGGGCCGAACATGCGCGAGTCGTTGGAGCTGATGCGATGGTCGCCCATGACGAAGTAACTGTTTCTCGGGACGCGAATGGGGCCGAAGTCGCTCATATCCTCGTACTGGGGCGGAACATACGGCTCGTGAATCGCGCGGCCATTGACGTAAACGACGCCCTGATGAATCTCGACTTTTTCGCCGGGCAAACCGATCACTCGCTTGATGAACGATTTCGAACGGTCGAGAGGATACCAGAAAACGACGACGTCATAGCGCTGAATCGGCTCGAAGCGATAGACAAATTTGTTGATGAAGATGCGCTCCTGATCGGAGAGCAGCGGCGCCATGCTGGTACCTTCGACTTTTACGGGCTGATACAGAAAAACGATGATGACGAGCGCGAGACCGATGGCGATGAGGAGATCGCGCGTCCAAATGCGGATTTCATTTCGCAGGGAATGGGCCGGCGAGGCCGCCGGCGTGGAAGATTCCGGAACCGATGAAGTCGGAGGTTGGTTCTGGTCCGTGCTTTGCATTTTCTGGCTGCCTTCTATTTATAGCATGGGCGTTGCGGGCCGCGCTAGATTCGAATTGCGAACCACGTTGACGGATGGACAGCTTTGCCGCGCGGATTTGGCTGGTGAAAGAGCAACGTCAGGCGCGGTGGAGCACGAAGAACGTGTCCCGAAGTAATGGACGTGGGGAATGGCTGGAGCGTTGCGCGGGAGATTAGTCTTCGTTGAGAGCGAAGTTGAGCACGGAGATGGCGGAGATGACGGCGGTTTCCGTGCGAAGGATGAGAGCGCCGAGAGAGGCTTCCTGGAAGCCAGCGGAGCGGGCGGAGGCAAGCTCGTCGTCGGTCCAGCCACCTTCGGGGCCAATTGCGAGTGTGGCGGCAGTCGGTGAAGCGTCCGGGGAGAGTTTTGCGTTGGCGCTTTGGAGCAGAGTACGAAGGGACGGGGCATCGGCGCGCTCGGAAAGCATGAGGCGAAGCGCAGCGGTTGGCGTGGCGAAGGCTTGCGCGGGTTTCGTGAGTTCGCCGAGCTGAGGAACACGGAGACGGCGGGATTGCTGGCTGGCCTCCATGAGGATTTTCTGCCAGCGCTCGGAGCGTTTGGCGGCTCCAGCAAGGAGACCCTTTTCCGAACGCGCGGCGGCAAGCGGAACTATGCGCGCGACTCCCAGCTCGGTGGCTTTCTCGATGGCCCATTCGAAGGCGTCAAATTTGACGATGGAGAGAAGGAGGGTGATCTCGGGCGAGGGGCGAGGCGCGGGGAGTTTTTCAAGCAGCGTAAATTCGATGCGATGGCGGTCGACGGACTCGATGCGCGCGAGCCAAGCAGAGGAACCATCGCTCAACTCATAGAGCTGGCCGGATTGCGCGCGTAGGACGTGGCCGAGATGATGCGCGGCGTCGCCTTCGATGACGGCGACATTACCGCTGAAGCTTTCGACAAAGAATCTGCGGCGCACGCGAGGATTCTAGCCCAGGAGCGGCGGGCTAGCCGAAGATGTCTTTCACTTTGTCGAAAATGCTGGAGTTGCGGTCGGCGGGCTTGTTTTCGACTTTGAGAGTGGCGCCAAGTTGTTCGAGAAGTTTGCGCTGCTCGCGGGTGAGCTTGGTGGGCGTGAGAACGCGCACGTGATAGTAGAGGTCGCCCTTGCCGCCGCCGCGTGGGTCGGCAAGGCCCTTGCCCTTGATTCGGAAAACGGCGCCGCTTTGCGTGGCCTCGGGAATTTTGAGCCGCTCCTCGCCGATGAGCCCGGGGACTTGCAGTTCCGTGCCGAGAGCGGCCTGCGTGATGCTGAGCGGAATCGTGCAGTAGAGATCGGCGCCGCGACGCTCGAAAAAGGAATGCTCCTTGACGTCGAGGACGACGTAAAGATCGCCGGGAGCGCCGCCGTTGGGAGCGGGCTCACCTTCGCCGGTGACGCGCAGACGCGTTCCGGAATCCACGCCGGGCGGAATGCGAAGCTCGATGGTTTTCTCGCGCTCGATCCGGCCCTGTCCGCGGCAATCGGGGCAACGTTCGCGAACAATTTGTCCCGCGCCCTGACAGGCGGGGCAGGTTCGTGAAATGGTGAAGAAGCCCTGTTGATAAGCGAGCTGGCCTCGACCGCCGCACGTCTGGCATGCGATGACACCAGTTCCCTTCTTCGCGCCGGTGCCGTTGCAGGATTCGCAGTACTCCTGGCGCGGCAGTTTGATTTTTGTGGTGACGCCGCTGGCGGCTTCTTCAAACGTGAGCGTCATGTCGTAGCGAAGATCCGAACCGCGCTGCTTGCGGCCACGGCCGGGACGCCCGGCAGAGAAGAGATCTTCGAAGCCGAAAAAGTCGCCGAGGATGTCGTGGAAATCGCGGAAAACGGTGCTGTTGAAGTCCACGCCGCCGCCGGCGCCGGACAACCCGGCGTGGCCGTAGGTGTCGTAAACTTCGCGCTTCTGCTGATCGCTCAGGATGCTGTAGGCTTCGGTGCACTCGCGGAACTTGACCTCGGCTTCTTCCTTATTTTCCGGATTGCGATCCGGGTGCCACTTGAGCGCGGCTTTGCGATAGGAAGATTTGATCTCCTCGACGGAAGCCGTGCGCGAGACGCCGAGCACTTCGTAGAAGTCTTTTTGGTTACCCCTGGACATGCGATCCCCTTAATTGGAATTCGTTTAGTTGGCGGCTTCCTTGGATGCGCCACCCGGATGAACCGCTACGCGGACCATCGCCGGACGCAGAACGCGGCCATGGAAAAAGTAGCCGGGCTGAAAAACCTGCAAGACTGTGCCGTCTTCGTGCTGGACGGTTTCCGTACGGTCCATCGCCTGATGAAGATGCGGATCGAACTGTTTGCCAAGCGGATCGATACGTTCGACGCCGAGGCGGGCGAGGTTGTCGACAAGCTGCTTGTAAATGAGTTCGAAACCCTTGCGATAGTTTTCGTATTCGGCTTCGCGATGCGCGGCGAGGGCATGCTCGAAACCGTCGATGATGGGAATGAAGCTTTCGATGACGCGCGCGGTGTGGCGCTTGGAATCGTCGGCGCGCTCCTTTTCGATGCGCTTGCGATAATTGTCGAAATCGGCCTGGCGGCGCATGAGCGTCTGGCGCAATTCGTTCAAATCGCTGGCGAGCTTGGCGACTTCGGCGTCGGCGTCTGCCGAATCCGCAGCGATGGGCGCGTCTTCCGGCTGATCGGGTGCTCCGTTTTTTATGTGGTCATCCATATTGATTACTCGGTTCTTGCCGGGCTTGCCGCTTCTCCTCTGAAAATAGTTTTTCAAATTTTGCTCAAGGCTTCACTGAAAAGCTGCGCGACGTAAGCGACGGCTGTCATGGCGCGCTCATAGTGCATGCGCGTCGGACCGAGCACGCCGAGCGAGCCTTGCACAAGGTCATTGCTCGTGTACGCCGCGCTGATGATCGCGAGGTTGTCGCCGGATTCCGAGATTTCCTTCACGCCGATTTGCACGTGAACGGGCTCGGGCGTTTCGATGCACGCGTTCAGCACGCTGACGAGGCGATGCTTCTCTTCGATGGCGGCCAGCAGATCACGGAGCTGCGCCTGGTTGGTGAACTCGGCGGTGCCAACGATTTGCGCGGTGCCTTCCACGTGAACCTGGCCGATCTGGCTATCGCCAAGCATGGCCGGATCCCAGAGTGTAAGAGCGCTGCCGACAAGGCCTTCGTATTGTTCGCGATCGGTGGCCAGCTTCAGGAGAAGATCGCCGCGAATGGACTCGAGAGTCCAACCGGAATAGTGGCGATTCAGGAACTCCGCGGTAGCGTCCAGCTCGGTTTGCGCGAAGGGACGCGCGGGTCGAACTACTTTGTCCCGCGTGTTGCCGCCGGGAGAGATCAAGACGACTACGACACGGCCGTCCGGTAACAGCCACATGCGGGCGTGCTCAAGTACGGTCCTGCTGAGCGGCGGGGAAACGATGATGCCGAGGCCGTTCGAGACGCCAGCAAGAACATGTCCGGCGCGCTCGGTGATCTCCGAAGCCGTCTTTGCTCCGCCCATTTCTCGTTGAATCCAGTCGCGGTCGCCGACGGTGAGTGTGGCTTGCGAGGCGATCTCTTGCGCGAAGAAACGGTAGGCTGCGGCGGTAGGCACGCGCCCGGCGGAGGTGTGCGGCTGGTAGAGGAAGCCGCCATCTTCAAGATCGGCCATCACGTTTCGGATGGTAGCTGTGCTCAAGGTCTCTTCGTATCTTTTTGAAATGGCGCGCGAGGACACGGGCTCGCCGGTCTCGATGTAGGCACGAACGAGATCCGCGAGAACTTGCCGATTGCGGCGTTCCTGTAGGGCTGGATTCCTCATAGCAGCACTCTACGCCAAGCGCTAACGAGTGCCACCTACTATTGTAGAAAGCGTGTCGAGCAGCGTCAACGCGAGGCGAGTGTTGAGGTGCCCGAGCGAGGACTGCCCTTGCCGGCTTGTAAGATGACTGAGGGCACGGCGTCTAGCACCCCGCCTGAGATACACGCAAAAATTCGCGATTGGTGATCGCTAATTGTTGTCGATCTGGGCGCGCTGGAGCTTGTCGGAATAGTCGACGTAGATCGTCTTCCACTCTGTGAAGAAGTCGATGGCGGCGATCGCGGCTTCACGGTGGCCGTTGCCGGTCTGTTTGGTGCCGCCGAACGGCAGGTGCGTTTCCGCACCAATCGTCGGAGCGTTCACGTAAACGATTCCGGTGTAGAGATCGCGCGTAGCGGCAAAAGCCTGATTCACGTTGCGCGTGTAAATCGAAGCCGACAAACCGTAAGGAACCCCGTTGGCGACTTCGATCGCTTGATCAAAGTTGTCGACGGGAATCACGGAGACGACCGGACCGAAAATTTCTTCCTGCGCGACGCGCATGTTCGGAGAGCAATCCCCGAAAACGGTTGGTGCGTGGAACCAGCCCTTCGCGAGCGCGCCATTATCGAGGTGGTTTCCGCCTGTGAGAAGCTTCGCGCCTTCATTCTTCCCGATTTCGACATAGCTCATCACAGTCTTTAGTTGCTGTTCGTTGATGCACGGCCCCATTTCGACGCCGGAGTCGAGACCATCGCCGACTTTCAGCGATTTCGCGCGCTCCACGAATCGCGAAACAAACTCACGATAGACGCTTTTGTGAACGGCGACGCGGCTGGCGGCGGTGCAGCGCTGTCCTGTTGTCCCGAAGCCGCCCCAGATGGCGCCATCCACGGCAAGGTCGAGGTTGGCGTCGTCCATAACAATGATGATGTTTTTGCCGCCCATTTCGAGGCTGCAGTGCTTGAACGTTGCCGCGCAGGTCTGGGCAATGAGGCGGCCGACGGCCGTCGAGCCGGTGAAGCTGACTACCGGCACGTCCTCGCTTTCCGCCAGAGGCGCGCCGGCACTTGGGCCATCGCCGCTAACGATGTTCACGACGCCGGGAGGAATGCCTGCCTCCGCGAGAACTTGCACCAGATGATAGGAAGAAAGCGGCGTGTCTTCCGCGGGCTTCAGTACGAGCGTGTTGCCGCTGATGAGCGCGGGCATCATTTTCCACGAAGGAATGGCCATCGGAAAATTCCACGGCGTAATCAATCCGCATACGCCGATCGATTGCCGTACGCTCATGGCGAACTTGTTGGGAAGCTCCGATGGAGTCGTTTGGCCAAAGAGCCGCCGCCCTTCGCCCGCCATGTAGTACGTCATGTCGATGGCTTCCTGGACGTCGCCGCGCGTTTCGGCCAGGACCTTGCCCATCTCGCGGGTCATATCTTTGGAGAGATCCTCTTTTCGCTGCACGAGAATCTCGGCGGCGCGAAAAAGAATCTCGGCGCGCTTCGGCGCGGGAACAAGCCGCCATTTCTTGTAGGCTTGCTTCGCCGCGTCCACGGCCGCATCCACATCCTCCGGTCCCGAGGAGACAAACATCCCGACGAGTTCATCCGCATTCGCTGGATTGCGGTTCTCGTAAGCCTTTCCATTACGCGATTCCACCCATTCGCCGTTGATGAAGTTCTTGAAGACTCGAGGCGCTACCGACGTGGCCATGTTTTATTCTCCGTTGCCGTGAACTTATTGTCTTGTGGTCTCTTTGTGCCTGCGGGATTGAGCACGGGCACCGCGTGGAAACTAAATTCTACCGTCGGTTGCAAGCAGCGTCAAACGGCGGGCGGAGGAGCCCATCCGCGAGTGAACAGAAATCTCTAGGAGAAAGCGCAAATTGTGTTCGGACTTTCAACGAAAGATCTCGTGCAGCGTCCTCTGCTTCACCACGCGGGGCATGCGGCGGAAAAGGCGCGGCTGCCGATTATTACCCTGTAACGCGTGCTTCGGCGGCGCCGAGAATCCGTAGGCTCTTGCGTTCCTGCACAAAAACGACGATGCGAAGATTTTCCCGCTTCCAGTTGGACTTGAACTTGATTTCCTGATGCGCATCGAACGGCGAGGCATCCTTCGCATAAAGTGAGCCAATCTTATGGAGTGACCGCACAACCGTAGCGTGCTTGACGTCCTTGCCGGCGTTCTCGCCTGCCTTGACTGCGTTACCCAACCCTTGCTCCGTCACTGCGACCCAAACATCGGCCGGTTCCTGGCCCACGGACCCGGTTGCATTGCCGACGCGAACTTCCAGCCGCTCGGCATCCTTTTTCGTCGAAGCTTCGGTCGTAATCGACACTTGCGCTTTCGCCTGGCGCACATCCTCTCGAATGGCGTTCAGCGCTTCCTTGCTGTCGTTGCCGACAAACTGGCTCTGGCCGTCGACAATCATTTGCGGAGTGAACGGGCTCTTGCCCTTGAACTTGTAGACGTACTCCTGTTGCCGCGCCGTCCATGCGGCATCGGAGTACGGGTCCATCCAGCCATCCTGGTTCCAATAATCCACGTGCTCTTCGAGGCCTATGATCTCCGCGCCTTTCACCGGCTGCAGGGTTTCGAGCTTGCTGAGCAGTTCGTCCGCGGGAGGGCAACTGGAGCATCCCTCTGAAGTGAAGAGTTCGACGATCACCGGAACTCGATCGGCCTTTGCTTCCGGTGATTGCGCCGCTGCCGCGCGCGGCGGCGCGAGCTTGGGCATCACCAGCAAAAGCATCCCCAAAACCAAGAGTGACAGGGTGTTTTTCATCGTCTCATCTCCTTAGGTCGTATTCGTTCGATCCGTGGCAAACTACCCATCGTACGAAGTACGGCCCTTTCACAAACTCGGAAGCCCTTCCTTCGGAAGCGCTTCCGCTAAAACCAGAATAGCCCCGCAGTACATCAAAGTGTCTGCAAAATAGTTCATCCCGTTGCCGACGTCGGCCGGCTTTGAAATCAGAATGGGCAAGTAAACAAACAACACGACGAGGAATACCACACCGCCGAAGCAGGTCGCCGCCAACCGTGCACGTTTGTTGATGAGCAAGCACGCGCCGCAAACGAGCAGTGCAACCCCCGCAAAGTACGCCCAGAAGAGCCGTGCCGGCAACCACTCCGGCATGACTTGTCCCAAGGGAACTGCCGGCACGAAGGTGGGGTGCATGAAGTGCTCAATACTGAAAAACAACGCGCCGATCGCGATGAGAAGTCGCCCCAGGGTCACGAGCCAATGTACTTTTCCGGAGGACAGCGCTTTGCTGCGCGCGCCGCCGAATGCTAGCGCACCCCCACTGAAGGAAAGGTCCCGGAGGGCAACTGCCCAGGCGATACGATCGTGCGGTTGTGCGACGACTTTGGGAATATGGAGCAAGAGTACGAACGACGCGATCATGATTCCGAGAAGAATCGCCGCCAATCGCGACTGCTCCTCGAGAATAATGCTGATCGCGGCGGCAACAAGCGCCGCGCCGACCAGATAAACCCAAAAAATGTGTCCCGGAATCCATGCGGGAACGCCGGTTGCGATGATCTTGGTGATGGTGAAGTGCTCCGCGGCAAAAACTCCCAAGGGAACCGCGAAGAACACACGTCCGAACGGAAGGAGTTTGTCCACTCCGTGCAGCTTCGGCATATCTTTCTTAATGACGACGGTCAGACCGAGCGCCAAAAGGACGGCACCTGCGAAGTATGTCCAGAAAACGATCCCCGTCATCCACGTGGCTACGAGCGCGGCGGCAACGAACGAATAAGCGACCTGCAATAAGCGGTCGTTGGTCATGGGCAGTGGCACACCTGAGTGCGGTCCACATAACTTTCGCTCACAAAGTGGTCATCGACAATAGCCACTTGCTGCAATCCTGATATAGCCACTATGATTTGAGCATGAGGAAGTCACGGACCGGTTTTTCACCGCTCATTTCGGTCGATCGCAATGCTCTCAAACCGCTGCAGTCGCAAGTGTACGATGCGTTCCGGGGTGCAATCCTGAGGCGCAACCTCCGCGCCGGGGAACGCATTCCTTCCAGTCGTTCCCTGGCGGTTGAGCTTCGCATTTCGCGAATGCCCGTTCTTAACGCGTACGCGCAGCTTCTCGCCGAAGGCTATTTTGAGAGCCGAGTGGGAGCGGGAACGTTTGTCAGCAGTTCCCTGCCCGAATTGTTGGCGCCCGGGCAAGAACGCACCGCCACGTCGGCAAAGCTGCGCTCCACCAGGCGGCCCATCGCCAGGCTTGCCTCGCAGCTTCCGCGCTACGAACGGCCACCGTGGGTGCGCGGTCAGGGAGCATTCAGTCTGAGTCAACCCGCGGTGGACACGTTCCCCTTGCCGGTGTGGTCGAAGCTCGTCGCGCGCTACTGGAGAAGTCTGCGCTTGAGCGGGCTTCAATACGGCGACCCTATGGGCTTGAAGGAATTGCGCCAGTCCATCGGCGACTATCTTCGCGCCGCGCGCTCCGTGCGATGCGACTGGCAACAGATCATGATCGTCAGCGGCTCGCAGCAGGCTTTGGATATATCCGCGCGGACTCTGCTCGAGCCCGCCAGTCCGGTTTGGGTGGAAGAGCCTGGATACTGGCTGACGCGCCACATTCTTACCGCGGCAGGCTGCAAACTCATCCCTGTTCCAGTGGATAACGACGGATTAGATGTTGCGGCTGGCGTCAAGCTCGACCCCAAAGCGCGCGCCGCCTACGTCGCGCCTTCGCACCAGTATCCTCTTGGAGCGACCATGAGCGCCTCGCGGCGGCTGCAACTGCTCGAGTGGGCACAAAACGCGGGCGCTTGGATTGTAGAGGACGACTACGACAGCGAGTTTCGCTACGACAGCAAGCCCATCGCTTCGCTGCAAGGTTTGGACCATTCCTCCCGCGTGATTTATATCGGCACATTCAGTAAGGTCTTATTTCCGTCGCTGCGCGCCGGATACATCGTGATTCCGCCTGATCTTGTCGATTCGTTCGTCGCCGTGCGTCACGCAATGGACGTCAGCCCTCCGCATCACTTTCAGCCGGTGCTGGCGGAATTCATCAGCGAAGGCCACTTCTCGCGCCACATCCGAAAAATGCGTCAGGTGTATAGCGAGCGGCGGGACGTGCTTGTCAACTGCCTGCGAGAGGAGCTCGATGGCGTTCTGCAAATGCACGGCGCGCAAGCCGGCTTGCACCTGACGGTGACCTTACTGCGCAAGCATCGCGACGAACAGCTATCATCCCGAGCCGCCCGCGAAAAGCTTTGGCTGTGGCCGCTTTCCCCGTCTTATCTTGCTAAGCCGGCAAGGCAGGGATTCATTCTCGGTTTCGGCGGCACGTCAGCAGCCGAAATCCCCGGCGCCGTTCGCCGAATGCGTGCTTTCCTGGCGTCCGAAAGCGCGCACTAGCCTCAAGTGCGTCATCCGCGCGCTCGCCTGCTCCAAATTAGAGGGAATTCACTGCGGCTGACGAACAGTTGTCGATGGACTTGTCGTGAGAGAGGTCGAGCTAACGGGCGGCAAAGGCGGAGCAAGACCAGCGGTTTGTGAACCGAGGCCAAGTTTCTGCAAAGTCTTCGCGTCCAGTTTGCCCGTCGGGCTCAGGCCGTGGGACGTTTGGAACTTCTTCATTGCGTCGACCGTCGCGGAATCCCATTTACCGTTGGGCGTGCCATTGAGCGAACCATCTTTCGCAAGTGCGCTTTGAATCTCAGAAACTCGATCCGCTGTCGGCGCCTTCTGCCCGTGTTCGCGGCGGCTAGTCCGATGGTAAGAATGCCCGTGAGTCGATTTGGAACGGTGCTTTGCCGAACTCGGCTTTGACGATTGTGCCGCCTGCCCGGCTGCCGCGCCGCTTACACCCATACTTGCTGCCGCAAGCAGCATAAGGGTCAGGCGCGTCGCTTTTCGCACTCGCATAAGGGTTGATGAGAAAGGGAGAAACGCAGCGCGCCTCTCCCCGAATTTTATTGCTGCTGATTCTCCGCCGCCGGAATCACGCCGGAGAGGAACATCGTCAGGAGGCGGTCGCTATCCTGGCGGCGCATCACTTTGAAGACGACACTTTCTCCCGCCTTCAATTTTGACACGGCTGCGCGATAGTCCGTCAAAGAAGTTATCGGCTGGTGGTTGATTTCGGCAATAACGTCGCCGCGTGCGAAAAGCAGGTCGTCCGAGGCGAAGCTCGCAGGATCCACGTCGGTCACGATCACGCCTTTCATGCCTTCCAAACCAAAGCGTTGCGCGCGATCGCTACTCAGATTGTCCACGTGGAGTCCAAACTCGCTCGGAGCCGGCTCGCCCGGCTGATCGTCCATGTTGCCGACAACATTCGGGAACACGTGCGTGCGATCTTCGACAATCGCGGTGGTCTCTTTCTCAACGCGGTCGCGGAAGTAGGTCAGCTTCACCTTGCTGCCGACCGGCGCTTGCGCGATGGGATTCACGAGGTCATCGCCCGTCTTCACTGGCTTGCCGTTCACGCTGGTGATTACGTCGCCGCCTTTCAGTCCGGCCTTCTCCGCGGGGCTGCCCGGCTCAACGCTCTCAATCGCCACGCCGTATGGCGCTCCGAGGGACTTCAACGTGATGGGGTTCGTGCTCAGGTCTGGATGGAAGCTCACGCCAATCGATCCGCGCGTCACGCGGCCGCTGGCAACAAGCTGGTTGTAAACATTGATCGCCGTGCTCGAAGGCACCGCAAATCCCACGCCTTCATATCCGCGCCCGCCCGTGATGATCGCCGTGTTGATGCCGATCACCTGGCCGGCCAAATCCACCAGCGGCCCGCCCGAGTTGCCCGGGTTGATCGCCGCGTCCGTCTGCAGGAAGCGTTGAAACTGGTGTTGGGGTCCGCCGATGTTGTTGCGGTCCTTCGCGCTGATGATTCCGGCCGTGACTGTCGCTTGCAGACCGAACGGGCTGCCTATAGCCAGCACCCAATCGCCAACCTGTACGCCATCGGAATTCCCGAGCTTTGCGGTCGGAAGCTCCTTGTCGACTTCAATCTTGATCACCGCCAAGTCCGTGTCGTCATCCGCGCCGATCACCTTCGCTGTATAGCGCGCCGTATCGTTGTTGAGCTGCACCTGAATCCTGGTCGCGTTCTCGATCACGTGATTGTTCGTGAGAATGTACCCGCGCTTGTCGACGATTACGCCCGAGCCGAGGCTGCGCTCCGCCTGAGGCGGTGCATCCTGGCGCCCGTCGAAGAACCGGTCAAAGAAATCCTGCATCGGATCGTTGTCATCGCCATTATCTGGATTCACGTGGCGCTTCTTGCTTGTGGACTTGCGTTCCAGCACCTGCGTCGTCGCGATGTTAACCACCGCGGGTTCGACGCGGTTCACAATCCCGGAAAATGAGCTCGCCGAGGGGATGGGATCAGGAACCGCAAGCTTGGCTGCATCCGTTCCGCCAAACCCTTTCATGGCGGAGACGCGCCCGGAAATCACTGACCCGATCATGATGCCGACAACCAGCGTGAATCCCACGAAGACCGACGCCAAAATCTTGCGGCGGCGCGCCCAATTGAAGATTTCTTTCACTTGCTCACCCATATCCCTGCTCCTATCTTTCCTGGCCGCAGATTCCCGCCTTCACATGCGGGTACTTACGCGAGTACGCTGAGGGCATTCGCCTGACAATCTCACAGAGTAAGTATAACACCGCCGATAAAGGACAGTTGCCCCGGAAAATCCATGCGCCCGGATGATCACTGTCCGGGAGGACGAGCCCCCACCCGCCGCCTCGAGCCCGTTAATTCTGCGTTCACTGATGTTTAGACGCATGAACGGTTGGTTTTGTTGTCAAACTTTCTTGCCCGAAGAGAGAAGCAATTCCTATTTTAGTTTGCTTACCCCTTGACAATCCTCCCTCCATCTTGCGTAGAATAGAGCAGCTGCGGTTGCGGCGACACGTGGCGATTTAGGGCAACTTGCTCCACGTAAAAAACTGCTAAAGAGCTGTAGAGCCTCCCAGAAGAATTTCTGAGACCCTCCGAGCACTTTGGCACGGAGGGCTTTTTGTTTCAGCCTCCCTGCTGCCCTAATCGAAATCCACGCGAACTTTATCTCGAAATAGGTGAAGGCATGTCCGATCCATTTGAGTTGCGTTGTAAATCGTGCGGAAAAACTTGGGGGAACGCTCCTCGCTCCTACTGCGAGGACTGCTTCACGCCTCTCGAAGTCGCCTACGACTATGAATTCCTTAAGAAAAAGATCCGCCGCGAGGATCTCGCCGGCCGCTCTTTCAACATGTGGCGCTACGCGGAGCTTCTGCCGCTGCCTGCCGATTTCAAGCCCTCGAGCGCAGTGGGCGGCACGCCTCTAGTTCCTTCGCGCAAGCTCGCCTCACACTGGGGCCTCAAGAATGTCTTTTTCAAGAACGACGCCGTCTGCTTCCCTTCTCTCTCCTTTAAGGATCGCGTGGTCGGCACGGCGCTCGCCGCCGCGCGCCGCTTTGGTTTTGAAACCGTTGGCTGCTCCTCGACCGGAAACTTGGCCAACGCCGTTGCCGCGCAATCCGCGCAGCAAGGTTTTGACGCCTGCGTCTTCATCCCCGCCGACCTCGAAGCCGCCAAGGTTCTGAACACTGCCGTCTACGGCGCGCGCATCGTACGCATCAACGGCAACTACGACCACGTCAACCGCCTTTGCGCGCAAATCGCCGACCGCTTCAAGTGGGGCCTCGTCAACGTCAATCTTCGCCCTTACTACTCCGAAGGCTCAAAGACCCATGGTTTCGAAATCGCCGAGCAACTCGGCTGGCGTTTGCCCGATAACGTCGTCGTCCCCATGGCCGGCGGCTCTCTGATCACCAAAATCGCGAAAGCCTTCAACGAGCTCGTGACTCTGGGCTGGGTGGAAGCGAAGCCCGTCAAATTCTTCGGCGCTCAAGCCACCGGCTGCTCGCCAATTTCTGACGCCGTGAAGCGCAACCTCGCGCGCTTCGAGCCGCAAAAGCCCAATACCATCGCGCGCTCGCTGGCCATCGGCAATCCCGCGGACGGCCCCTTCGCCATGAAACTTATTCGCGAAAGCGGCGGATGGGGCGAAGATGTCTCCGACCCGGAAATCGTCGAAGCCATCAAGCTGCTCGCCGAAACGGAAGGCATTTTCACCGAGACCGCAGGCGGCGTTACCGCGGGCGTCACGCAAAAACTCATCGGCCAGGGACGCATCGCTCCCGACGAAACCACCGTCGTTTGCATCACTGGAAATGGTCTGAAGACGACCGACGCCATCTCTGCCGAATTTCCTTTGACCGAAGCCATCGCGCCGCGCCTCGACGCTTTCGAGGCTTATCTCGAAAACCAACTCGCCGTCGCAGCAGTAAAATAAGGAGACCAGGACAAATGTCAGTGACGATTGAAATCCCCACCGCGTTCCGCCGTTTCACCGACGGCGCGCCGAAAATCGACTGTACGGCCGCCACTATAGCTGAAGCGCTCAACGATCTAACCGCGCGCTTTCCCGCCTTGTCGCGCCACGTCCGCGATGAACAGGGCCAAATTCGCCAATTCTTGAACGTCTATCTCAACGAAGAGGACATCCGCTTTCTGGGCGGCGAAGCATGTTCGCTGAAAGAAGGCGATCGCCTCCTTCTCGTTCCTTCGATCGCGGGCGGCTAACCAGCCGGCAAGCTTATCCTGCGTCGCAACCGAGAAACCATTAGTCCTATTGCACTTTTGCGGGCCGCAAAACATACAATCGTTTTGTCCCTGATCTTCATCTAACCAAAAATTGCCACGCAGACAGGCGCCTCGAGAGCCTGGAGATTCGAATGGGATACTACGCACTCTTTTATCGGGAAGTCGTACCGGATTTCATGGATCGTCGCTCCGCATTTCGCGGCGATCATCTCGGGCTTGCTCGCGAGGCGTACGAACGCGGCGAACTGGTCCTCGCAGGTGCTCTCGCCGATCCCCCCGACGGCGCTCTTCTCATTTTTCGCGGCGAGACTGACGCACCCGTGGAAGATTTCGTCCGCAAAGATCCTTATGTCCTCAACGGCCTCATCAAGCGCTGGGAAATTCGCTCTTGGACCGTTGTTGTCGGAAATCAATAGGAGCCGCCTTCGAATGATTGCACGTCTATGGTCCGCTCGCACGTCCAGTGCACAATCCACCCGCTATATGGAGCATTTCTGGCAGACCGTCGTCCCAGCGCTCCGCAAGTTCGATGGCTATCTCTCCGCCAGCCTTCTCGTTCGTTCGCACAAGGATTCCGTCGAGATCCTCGTCGTGACCGTCTGGCAATCCTTCCAAGCCATCGACGCGTTCGCAGGTCCTGACCGAGAGACGGCTGTCGTCGCCAATGAAGCAGCTTCTCTCCTGACCGATTACGACCGCCGTGTCCGCCACTATGAAGTCGCCCAGGTCGATGGCCTCACCTTCGCCAAGCCCTGATTTATCTCATCTGTCAGGAAACTTTTTTGGTGCCCGCTTCGTTTCTTCATCAAGATGCCCGGAGGTGTTTGCATGCGTACTCCTTTCCGACGTACTTCCTTCCTCGTGGTGGCGGCCCTGGCGCTTACCGCGACGCTGGCTGCTCAGACTCGGCTCGACGTGCGAGACATCGAAGACCATCCCTTTAACGCCGCCTTCAACTCCGGGGGAAAACTCCGGATGTACTTGCGCTCGGGGGATTTTCGCATCGAGGGTAGCGACAAGAATGAAATCACGGTCCAGCTGCGGAGCCGTTATGCCGACCGCGCCGCCGATATGCGCGTTCAGCTGGATGGCACCAACGACGAGGCCAATCTGACCGTCAGCGGCGGCCCAAGGAACGATTTGGCAGTCACCATCGCGGTGCCACGAAAGACCTCCCTCTTTGTCCGCATGTCCGCGGGAAATCTGGAGTTACGCCAGATCACCGGCAATAAGGACGCGGAGTTGCACGCTGGCGAAATGATCGTAGACGTCGGCCAAGCCGCCGACTATTCTCACGTCGATGCTTCCGTCTATTCCGGCGGCCTCGAGGCCAGCCCCTTTGGCGAATCCCACGGTGGCCTGTTCCGCTCCTTCCAGAAGGAAGGCAACGGCCACTACTACTTGCACGCTCACGTTGGCGCGGGCGATCTGACTCTTCAATAACTCTCCGTCGGCCTGCCTGACGGCCCTCTGCCGCTCAGCTTTAAACCGGTCGCCGCAACCTTTTCCACCCGCAAGTGTTTTATCCACATGAGGTTCAGGCTAGCCATCTACGGTGCTGCTTTCCTGCTGCTCCTGGCCTTCTATGCCCCCGCCAAGGCCGTTTCCGCTCTCCTTTCCGGCCTTCGCGAACGCTAACCGTCTTCCTCAAGCCCCATCTGAGCCAACTTCCAAAGCAGTATCTTCGCCCTCAAGTTTCAGTGCACTCCGAGCCCCCCTGCGGGATTTTCGGCTGGACGGGCTTCCCCGCTGTGTGTAGAGTCCGCTCCGTTAGCTCTGCGCGGTTCTAATTGCTTGCTCGACGGGAGATCCCAAACGATGGCGGGTTCGGTAAGCGCCAATGACCCTTCCAAGACTCACGTCGATCTTTCCGAAAAACTTTCTCTAGTCGTCGCGCTTCTCGCCATCTCCGTCTTCATCAACTACATCGACCGTGGCAACCTGGCCATCGCCGCGCCCGCCCTGAAAGACCAGCTGAATCTGACTCCCAGCCAGCTCGGCATTCTCCTCTCCTCCTTTTTCTGGACTTACGCAGGATTCCAGATCGTCTCCGGTTGGCTCGTCGACCGCTTCGACGTGAACTGGGTCATTGCCGCCGGATTTTTTATCTGGTCCGCGGCCACTGCCGCCACGGGACTCATGCAAGGATTCGCGATGTTGCTCACCATGCGCTTGCTTCTCGGAATCGGCGAATCCGTGGCCTTCCCTTCCTACAGCAAAATTCTCGCCAAGCACTTCCCCGAATCGGTCCGCGGCCGCGCCAATTCCCTCATCTCCGTCGGCATTGCCGCCGGACCTGCGTTCGGGATTTACTTTGGCGCGCTGCTCATCGCCAGCTATGGATGGCGCCCCTTTTTTATCGGCTTAGGCCTGCTCTGCCTGCTGTGGCTGCTTCCGTGGATGAAGTTCATGCCGCGCGGGCCGGGAATGCCCGTCTCTCCGACGGCGCATGCTCCCAGCATTCCTGAAATCCTCGAGCAGCGCTCTGCTTGGGGCACTTTCGTCGGGCTGTTTGCTTACAACTACCTTTCGTATTTTCTGCTCACTTGGCTGCCCTTTTATCTCGTTCGCGAGCGCCATTTTTCCATGGACGACATGGGCAAGATTGGCGGGGCCGCCTATCTCACGCTTGCCACTTCCGCCCTGATTTGCGGCTGGATTTCCGACTTCTGGATTTCGCGCGGCGGCAGCATCACGCGCGTGCGCAAGACTTTCACGGCACTTGGCCTCGCTGCCGCATCGCTCTTCTGCATAGCCGTCGTCGTCTTTTCGTTTGATTCCCGCCTCGCGCTGTTTTTCCTTTTTGCGACGTGCGCTTCCGCGGGCCTTTGCACATCCAACCTTTGGGCCATCACGCAAACGCTTGCCGGCCCGCTGGCTGCCGGAAAGTGGACAGGTCTGCAGAATTTTGTCGGTAATTTTGCCGGAATCGTTTCGCCGGCGCTCACTGGCTTTGTCGTGGACCGCACCGGCCATTTCTTTTGGGCCTTCGCCGCCGCTTCCGTCGTCTTGCTGGTTGGCGCGATCTCGTGGGCGTTTGTTGTCGGTCCGGTTGAGCCGGTCGAGTGGCGGAAGAATAGTTTAGTCTCTGCGGCAGACGCTCCCTCCGTCTAAATTATAAGCTCGGGCGGCCTCGGCTCTAAGGCCGCTCCCATTTCCCCGTTTTCGCCGAACGGAACACCGCGTCAATCACAGCCATATTGCCGATGGCGTCCTCCACCGAAACCGGCACGTCGCCATCTCCGCGAATCGCTCGCGAAAAAACATCGCCCTGTCTCGTGTATTGATCGCACGTTGGAAACGTTTCGACGCTCACTCCGCCGCCGAACACGTCGCGTCCGTCATCCACAAAAATCCGGCACGGCCTGTCGTTTGGCGCGTTAAACGCGATTTCGACTTCGATGCGCGCTTTGGTGCCGAGAAACTGCATGCGCTGGTAGGCCACCAGCTGCGTGCTGCATGTAAAAATCGCCTGCCCTGCGGGGAAATCGAGGATCACCGACGCAAGCCGGTCGGTTTGGAAATCCGGATCGCGCTCCACCAGTCCCATCACGCGCGATGGCTCCTCTCCATAAACGAATCGCGACCCGCTGATGGGATAGCAGCCGATGTCGTACATCCCGCCGCCGCCCCAGTCCGCCACGTTTCGGATGTTCGCCGCGTCGCGGTTGAAGTAGCTGAAGACCCCCACCACCGCTCGCAAATCTCCGATCCGCCCGGACCGCACGATGTCGCGCGTGCGCAGCCATTGTGGGTGCGTCCGTACCATGAACGCTTCGCCGATCTTTACGCCGGTGCGGTTGCGTGCGTCCAGCAGCAGCTTCGCCTCCGCTGCATTCAGACTGATCGGCTTTTCGCACAGAACGTGCTTCCCCGCTTCCGCGGCTTTGATCGACCACGGCACGTGCATGTGATTCGGCAGCGGGTTGTAGATGGCCTCAATCTCGGGATCGGCCAGAAGCTCTTCATACGACCAATACGCCTTCGGAATCCGCAGCTTTTTCGCAGCGTTCTCGGCCCTTTTTCCGTCGCGCGACGCGATCGCCACGACCTCGCTCCACTCGCCGAGCTGCATCGCGGGGATCACTTTGTTCAGTCCGATCTTCGCCGTGCTCAATAC
>JBAQJX010000003.1:0-2140 GCA_049641765.1 Candidatus Acidiferrum sp. | reverse complement strand
TGTCGGCTCACAGATACGGCTGGAGTCCGTTTCGTGCGGTCCAATTCTATGAGCTATTTGTGGCCTTCATTTGGTTATTGCTTTTGCTCTGGAGAAAGCGGCCATTTCCGTTCTGGTCCAACGTTTTCGCCATCCTCCTGCACTTCACCTTTTGGTTTCAGCAATTCGGAACCTTCCATGTATTCAGCGGAGCATGGGGACCAATAGTCGTCCTGCCCGTTGTTGGTCTCATCGCGGCCCTTGCCTGGGCGCTCTACCTTCGAGAAGTAGACCGAGAGCAACATTCTGAGAGTGATTTGAGGAAACCGGGTACGGACAGGGCGTTTTCTCTCGAACCTCGTGTATAGCTCCAATAGGCGGAGTTCTCGACTTTTCCAAACGTTTCCACAGCCGCGTCCGTCCTACCCGTAACGTGCGCGCCGGATGGTGACAACAATTTGGGTACAATAAGGGGACGATAAGAAATGACCTACGGTACCTTCAGGTATCAAGTGATGTCCGCCGACACCGTTTGATATCAATCGATTACATGACAATCCTGCGCTGTCACGGCAGAGGTCGCGAGTTCGAGTCTCGTCGTCCCCGCCATTCTTTCATGAGGAGTTATCGGACGTGACACCGAAAACTCCTACTCACAATCCCACCCGCAGTCTCTCCGGAACGCTTCCGGACTCGAATCCCACGCATCGAGAAACTTCTCCTGAGCCGCAATCATCTCGTCGAGGTCTTCGTCCGTTTACAGGCCGATCGTCGTAAGAGTCCGCGAATGCGCCAAGGTTCCCGGCAGTTTCGAGTTATACTTCCGCCGCTTATGCCCTTACCCCAAGGCACGCAGATAGGCCCGTATACCATCGTTGCCCTTCTTGGTCAGGGGGGAATGGGTGTTGTCTACCGCGCGCGTGACGATCGATTGCAACGCGATGTCGCCATCAAGGTTCTCCCGCCCGGCCTCCTTTCCGACGAACCAGCGAAAAGCCGTTTCCGCAAAGAAGCCCTCGCCCTGGCAAGGCTCAGCCATCCAAACATCGCCGCCGTTTTCGATGTCGGCGAGCAGGACGGCATGGACTACCTCGTGATGGAGTGCGTGCCCGGCCAGACCCTCTCGCAAAAAATGCGATCGCAACAGCTTCCCGCCAAAGAAATCTTGTCCCTTGGCGTTCAGGTAGCGGGCGCACTTGAAGAAGCGCACGAGCAAGGAGTCGTGCACCGTGACCTGAAGCCTTCTAACATCATGGTCACGCCCAAGGGCCACGCCAAGGTTCTGGATTTCGGATTAGCAAAGCTTCTGGAACCGGTAGGCACTCCCGAAGTTACTCTGTCTTTAGCCGACACCCATGGCCCGGTTGGCACTGCGCTCTACATGTCTCCCGAGCAGGCCGCGGGCAAACCTGTCGACAGCCGGACCGATCTCTGGAGTTTTGGCGTGGTGCTTTACGAAGCGCTCGCCGGTAAGCCTCCGTTTCAGGGAGCGAGTGCGCTCGCGATTCTCCGCGCGGTCAGCACAGAGGCTCCCAAGTCGGTGCGGGATATTCGCCCAGAGACTCCCGAGGGCGCAGATCAGATCGTCTCGCACGCACTCGAAAAGGATCTGTCCAAGCGCTACCAGAGTGCCTCTGAAATCTCTCGCGATCTTTCGGACGTTTTGCTGCAACTGAGCGCTCTCTCACTCCCGCCCGCAGACCGTGCATCAAGGTTTTCGCCGAGAATTCTCCTCACCGCCATCGTGTTACTGCTGCTCTTCGCGGGTTCGGCGATGTGGTTCTATCGGCGCTCTGAGCGGCGTCATTGGGCGCGCGAGGAAGCCATTCCAGCGATCGCCAAACTCAAATCAGAAGACAAATCCCTCGCGGCATTTCTGTTACTGAAGAAAGCAGAGCAATACTTGCCGGGCGACCCGCAGCTCGCCCGGCTTGCCGAACAAAACACCACGCACGTCTCAGTCACATCCTCGCCCGCAGGCGCGACGGTAGAGATCCAGGATTATCTATCTCCGGATGGCGCCTGGTATCGCTTGGGCGCAACGCCACTCACCGGCGTTCAGATTCCAACCGGGTACTTCCGCTGGAAAGTCTCGAAAGCGGGCATTGGCGAATCTGTCGCTGCTCCAACGACCCAGAAGAATATGCAGTTCGCTCTGGAC
>JBAQJX010000048.1:0-41662 GCA_049641765.1 Candidatus Acidiferrum sp. | reverse complement strand
GCTACTGGGTTGTGGGTGCTGCAAATTGCGGCGTTGCTGGTGCTGCTGATCGCCTGCTCGAATCTGGCGAATTTACTATTGGCTCGCGCGGCCGGACGCCGCAGGGAGATTGCCGTGCGCATTGCGCTAGGCGCAAGCCGCGGGCAGATCGGCGCGCAATTGCTTACAGAAAGTCTTTTGCTGTCCGTCGGAGGAGGAGTTGCGGGGCTGCTTGTCGGACGGCTTTGTTGGAGCGTGTTCCAAAATTTGGTCCCTAAGCAGATTGCAGGAAACGGATTCGCTCTGAACGCTCCCGTGCTGGTGTTTACCGCTGCTGTTTCCATTTTATCGGGCGTATTTTTCGGGCTGGTGCCGGCTTTGCGCGCGACGGACGTGTCTTTGCAGGAGTCGCTGAAAGAAGGCGCGCGAGCAGGCGAATCTCGTGGTGGACTGCGGCTGCGGGACACGTTGGTTGTCGCGCAGTTCGCGATGGCGTTTGCACTGTTGGTGGGAGCGGCGTTAATGATTGAAACTTTGTGGAACCTGCGGGGCGTCGACATGGGCTTTCGCCCCGACCATCTTTTGACCATGCTCGTGCCGCTTCCCGACACCAGATACGACACAAACGAAAAACTGCGAGCGTTCTACCGGGACGTTCTGGATCGCGCGCGAGTGCTTCCGGGAGTCAAAAACGTCGGGTTTGGGTCGGACGTTCCATTTACGTCCGTTGGCGACACGGAAGGATATGTTATCGAAGGCGCGCCGCCGCCCTTGCCCGGCCAAGACAACGACGCGCTGTATCGCGAAGTGACCGCGGGATATCCTGAAACAATTGGGGCGACTCTCGAGGAGGGGCGACTTCTGGAGGATCGCGACATCGAGACCAGCCAACCGGTCGTCGTGATCAACGAATTACTTGCGAAACGGCACTGGCCGGGGCAGGATCCTGTTGGAAAGCGCTTGAAGCTGAGCGGCTCGAAGGAGCCGTGGCGCACGGTCGTGGGAGTGGTCAAGGATATTCGCGAGCGCGGACTATTGCTGGACATGAAGCCGGCGGTGTACGTGCCGGTGAACCAGGTGGATCGTCCCGGAGCCGACTACCTGATCGCGAGAACAGCGCAGGATCCCGCAAGCGTGATCAATGCATTGCGCGGCGCGGTATGGTCGGTGGATAAAGATCAGCCGGTGGCGTTCGTGCGCACCATGGATCAGCTGATGGAGGAAAACGTGGCGGACCGCGAGCGGCCGATGACGCTGCTGGGGATCTTTGCTGGGCTGGCGCTGGTGCTGGCGTGCATCGGAGTGTACGGCGTGCTGGCGTATTCGGCGGCGCAGCGGACGCGGGAGATTGGCGTGCGCATGGCGCTCGGGGCGAGGCCGGGAGACGTGACGCGGATGATTCTGGGGCGCGGAATGAAATTGAGCGCCATCGGCTTGGTGGCAGGCGCCGCGTTGGCAGCTACGCTGGGAATGTTGCTGCGGACATTGTTGTTTGGAGTGACCCCGGCAGCGCCTCTGGTGTATGCGGGAACGGCGGCGTCGCTGATCCTCGTTGCGCTCGCGGCATGCGTGATTCCGGCGCAGCGAGCGGCGCGTGTGGATCCGGTGGTGGCGCTGCGGGACGAGTGATTACCGGCAAGAAGGAATTGCGACGAGCTTCCATCGAGAAGAGCTGACGAGCTTTACGCGAACGCCTTGCGCAGGCGGCTGACCACGCGATCCTGTCCGAGCGACACCATCGTATCGAATAGCGGCGGAGCGACAGCTTGGCCGACGATCGCGACGCGGCATGCGTTGATGAGCAAACCCGCTTTCACGCCGGCGGCTTCGGCAACCGCGCGCGAGGCGTGATCGCAAGCGTCGTGGTTCCACTCGGCCAGCGCGGCAAGCGCGTCGGCGAGCTGGGCGAGCAGCTCGGGAACTTTGGGGTCTTTCCAGAATTTGTCCCTGGCGGCCTGATCGAGCGGAAAATCGTCGCTGAAAAATGCGCGCGACCAGGAAGAGAAATCCGGCAGAAGGCGAATGCGAGGGCGCAGCAGATCAACCGTGCGCGAAAACCATGCGTAGTCGCGGCCATCCGTGCCCGGCGCGGCGCCAGCATCCCACTCCGGCTTCCACAAGTGGCTGCGCTTCAATTCGGCTTCGACTTCGGGAAGCAATTCCTCAATCGGGAGTTTTTGCAGGTATTGCGTGTTGAACCATTCGAGTTTGGCGCGGTCGAAGACGCCGTTCGTGCGGCTTACGCCTTCGAGCGAAAATCTTAGGATCAGGTCGGCGGTGCGGAGATACTCCTCATCGCTGCCGGGCGACCATCCGAGTAGCGCGAGAAAATTGCGAAAGGCCTCCGGCAAGAAGCCGTCGGTGCGATACATGTTGACGTCGGTGGCGCCGTGGCGCTTCGAGAGGCGCTTCTTGTCGGGGCCGAGAATTAGCGGGACGTGCGCGAATACGGGCGGCTCAGCGCCGAGCGCGCGATAGAGCAGCACCTGCTTCGGCGTATTGGAAAGATGGTCTGCGCCGCGAATGACGTGCGTGATGCGCATGTCGATGTCGTCCACCACGACACCCAATTGGTACATCGACTGGCCGAACTCCTCATCGCCCTTTCCCGAACGAAGCAAGACGAAATCTTCGATTTCGTCGTTGGCGAATTCCGTTTTGCCGTAGACGACGTCGGTAAACGCGGTCGTCCCGCCGAGGGGAACCTTGAAGCGCACGGCGGGTTTCGTGCCGGGAGTCGATGGCTTGCCGTCGCGGCAACTGCAGCGCGTCACGCGGCGGCCGCCGCCGCCCTTCGGCTCTTCGTCCTGCCCGGGCTCCGCGTAGTCGCCGCCAGCGTATTTTTCCGCCGGGCAGTAGCACAAAAACGCGGTACCGTTCGCGAGGCATTTTTTTGCGGCGTCGCGATAGAGCTGCGTGCGCTGCGACTGGTAGAAGGGGCCTTCGTCCCATTCGACGCCGAGCCACTTCAGGCCATCCAGAATGCCCGTCACGAGCTCGGGCTTGTTGCGCTCCGCGTCGGTGTCCTCGATGCGCAGGATCATTTTGCCCTGCTGGCCGCGGGCAAACAGCCAGTTGAAAAGCGCCGTGCGGGCTCCGCCCACGTGCAAGTAGCCCGTCGGCGAGGGCGCAAAGCGGACTCGAACGCCCGCGCTATCTTTGTGGGTTGTCTCAGCCATGGTGTGCGGATTCTTTCGGAATGAATTTAGTTATTCAGTTTAGCGAATCTCGTCTTTCGCGTCCAACGCGGCCGCGAGGGGGAGATGGAGTAACCGACGAATGCGGCGCGCCGAACGCGAGGCACTATCGCAGGCCTTTATTAAATGCGGTGGTTATTGACTTGCGCGACATCCTGGTGCAAAATCCGCGGCAACCGCGATGTCCAGCCTGCCCACCCTCTTCGAGCCGGCTCCGAAAAGCGATTCTTCTTCGGCTTTCCGCGATTATATTCAGCCACATTTGGGGCACGCGCTGCGCATCTGGTGGGCGTACTTCTGGCCAACAACAGTGATCTCGTTCCTGTTGGGGATTTTGCTTGGCCGAGTCGTGCGGCTGCTCTATGAGAATTTTATCGCCTCCGCAACCGCGCTCGCGCCTGTGATTAAATTTGGCGGCTACGTCATCAATTACGTGGTTGCTTTTTTTGTGTTTCGTTACCTGCTGGGCAAGACGTTCCGCCATTTCAAGCTCCGCTTGATTCCGAGTGGCGGAGACCCGTCCTCCAAAACGCTCCAGCCGACCATGTCGCGGACATTGCGCGTGTGGTGGGCGTTCACCTGGCGAAGCGTTGTCTACGGTTTGCTTTGTCTGGCGTTCGTGCTCTATCCGATGGAGTGGTTCGTCGGAATCTTCCGTCCGGGACCGACTTTCTCAATGCTGTTTTTCTCTTTGCTGGGCTCGGCAGCCGGGGGCGCAATCGCGCTCTTTGTGATCTACTCCAATATCCTCGACGAAGACTTGGGAGATTTCCGCGTCGTGCTCTTGCCCCGCGAAGTGCCGGCCCAAGCTGGGGATCCTCTTGCGGCCATGCCTGCAGAAGTCAGTCAAGCGACTAAGTAATTCCTGGTCAAAAGGGGCAGGACCGCCCTGTTGGACAATTCCGCCTGTGCAAATGTAGCGAACCCGTTAACTCCTGCCTACTGCCTCTTTGGCAACCGGTACCCCGGTACGCTTGCTTCCAGAAAATTCCATCATCCATAATCACAAGTACTTTGTTTTGTGCATCAAGGTGGCACTTCGCGTCCGCGCCGAGTTGTCCCCGCACGCGGCAGCTGGCGCTTTGAATCCACCCTGAGCGCAATCCGCGTCGCCGTGTAGGCATGGCGTCGCGAAGCCGTTCGCGCGTGGGACGGGGAATTGACCGAGGCCTTGACCAACCAGAGCTTCATCGCACTGGCATTGCTGGCGGCTACCTCTTTGGTAGCGGCGTTCTTCGCGTACATTTACACGCTCAAGCGCCGCCAGTATCTTCTCTACTGGACATTTGGTTGGGCTCTCGTTGCGCTCAGCTATCTTGGCCCCGTCATCTCCCCCGCTCCCGAAACGTGGCCGCTCAAGACCGCGCTTGAACAGCTGCTCTATGCGGCTGCGGGAATCTTCTTCTTCCTTGGCGCGCAGCTCTATGCGCAACGTCCGCTTTGGAGCATTCACGCCTCAGCGGCCGGCGGCGTGCTCGTGCTCTGGACTGCCGCGACTTCGCTCGGCTGGTTCAACGTGCCGCTGATTCTTCCCGCAGCTGCGATATTCCTAGCCGTCGCCTACGTCTTCTGGCAAGAAAGCCGCCGGCAGGAGACGCTCGCCGACTGGCTCCTGGCAATCTCTTTCGTCGTGTGGGCTTGCGTTGGACTCACTTTCGTTTTCGTGCGCATCGCTCCGTTCTTCCGCGAGATCAATTTCCAGACGGCAGCCGCTGTTCCCTCGGCCTTTGTGGCCATGCTCATGGTCATGGCCCTTTACGAAGAGGAAAAGCGGCGCGTCGAACGCAACATGCTGGCACTCTCGAACCTCAATCTCGCCACCTCCAGTTTTGTCGGTGGAGAGATTCAGCGGATGCTTTCGCAGGCGCTCGACCGAGTTCTCGGCGTGGTGCGTCTGCCCGCAGGCGCGCTCTTCCTGCATCACGGCGATCCGCAGGGCCCGACGTCCGTCGTGGCCGTGGGATTGAGCGACAGCTTCTGCCGTACCGCGCAGGATCAAGGTCTGGACGATTATCTTGTCGGTCTTGTTTCGCGGCTTGGCGGCCTCCTGGGTTTCCGCGATCTGCGCAACGACGACACCGTGGCGGCTCTCGAGCGCGAAGAGCCGATTCGACGGTTCCGGCAGCTCGCTCTCGCACAAGGTCTTCGCAGCATTGTGGCCATCAGCCTTCAGGCCAAGGAGCAAGCGTTTGGCGTCCTGCTTCTGGGCACGCCGGACAGCCGGCGCTTCACGCCAGCGGAATACAGGCTGCTGCTCGCGCTCGGCCACCAGATTGGCATGGCCGTCGAGAATAGCTATCTCATCCAGCAGACTTCCCGCCGGTCCGAAGAGCTGCACGTTCTGAACGAAATTGGCCGCGCTCTCAGTTCGACGCTCAACAAGGAAGACCTGCTGCGCAAAGTTTGGGAAGAGATGCGCCGGCTCTTCGACGTTGAAAATTTCTATATCGGTTCGCTCGACCCGCTCCGCGATGAAATGCGGTTTGATTTGGAAATCATTGACGGCACAGCCAAGCCGCCGCGCGGCCGTCCCGTGGGAAACTACATTACCGAATACATCATTCGTACGCGCCAGCCGGTTCTCATCCGTGAAAACTACGCCGAGGAAGTCAAAAAACTGGGCGTGGATCCTCTGCGCGACCGCGGCTGCTACTGCGGCGTGCCCCTGGTCGCCTACGACCACGCCATCGGCGCGATGGCCGTTTTTTCCGACAACGAGCGCACCTTCGACGAAGGGCATCTGGAACTGATGCGCGTGCTCGCGAGCGAAGCCAGCATCGCCATTGAAAATGCGCGGCTCTTCAACGAAGAACGCACGAAGGCTCGGCACCTCTCGTTGTTGAACACGATTTCGCGCAACGCCATCGCGACGCTGAACCCCGACGAAATGCTGGCCAAGATCGCGGAGCAGCTCGAAGCGGGATTGACCTACGATCACATCGGCATCAGCGTGCTCGAATACTCGACGCGCGAGCTTGTCGTTCAAGCCGAGGCGGGCGCGCGGCGCGGCGCTATCGGACGGCGCATTCCGCTCGGCAACGGTCTCATCGGCCACGTCGCGCGGAGCGGCCAGTTGGCCGACTATCAGGCCGCGTCTTCCGTGGATTCGCCGCACAAACCGCTGCTGCCGGATTCCCTTGCAGCCATCGCCCTACCAGTGTTCTACGCCGAACAGCTTCACGGCGTTCTGTACATCGAGTCCTCGCGGCACGTCGAATTCTGCGAAGAAGAAATCTTGCTTCTGCGCACGCTCGCCGACTTGATTGCCGGCGCTCTGCACAATGCCTTCTCCTTTCAGAAGGCCCAGGAACAGGCCATCACCGACGGTCTTACCGGCGTCAAAACGCATCGTTTTTTCATGGAAGCGCTGTCGGCGGAATGGAAGCGATCCACGCGCGCGGGCCGCGCGTTCGCCCTCGTGCTGATGGACCTCGATCGCTTCAAGTTCGTCAACGACTTTTACGGCCACCTCGAAGGCGACCTCGTTCTTCAGCGCGTCGGCCACATTCTAGAAACGAATTGCCGCAGGTCCGACGTCGTGGCTCGCTACGGCGGCGACGAGTTCGTGATTCTCATGCCGGAAACCAACATGGAGCACGCCCGCCAACTGGCGACGAAGCTGCGCGGCTGGGTTTCGGCCGATCCGCTTCTCCGCGAGAAAAACATCAGCGCCAGCTTCGGTATTGCCTGCTACCCGCTGCACGGCTCTTCGCCGCAAGAATTAATTCAGGTCGCCGATGCCTCGATGTACCTCTCGAAACATCAGGGAGGAAATGCCGTTTCCACCGCCGACCATTTCGATCCCAACGAGGCGAAAAAGTGGAAACGCGACGTCCTGGAAGCGTATCTGGGCGTCACGCTCAAGCGGCTCTTTTCGACCGGTCCCGAAGCCTTTGAAGAGATTTACTCGCGCCTGAAGCAATTCACCGAGTCCCTTGCCACCACGGAAACTCCTGGCAGCAGGCCTTCCGTTTCCACTTCCTCGCAGGGCCCCGAGGGCCTTCCCCAAGCCGTCCTCGAGACGGTCACGTCTCTGGCCTTCGCCATCGACGCGAAGGACCACTACACGCAAGGGCACTCACAGAAGGTTTCCGCCTACGCCGCGCTCATTGCCGAATCTCTGAACATGACCGACGCGGAAATCGAGGAGATTCGCCTGGGCGGCGTGCTCCACGACATCGGCAAGGTCGCCATTCCCGAAAATATCCTGAACAAGAGCGGACCGCTCAATCCCGAAGAATGGGAGACCATGAAGGCACACGTGAAATTTGGCGCCAAAATTCTGGATCCGCTCACGCCGCTGGCCCGCATTCGCGAGATGGTTCTGCATCATCACGAATTTTTCGATGGCTCCGGCTATCCCGATGCGCTCTCCGGCGAAGGCATCCCCCTCGGCGCGCGCATCATCGCTGTAGCCGACGCCTACGACACCATCACGAGCGATCGCACCTACAAGAAGGGCCGCAGCTCACCCGAAGCCCTTGCCGAACTCGAGCGCTGCGCGAATGCTCAATTTGACGGAAGCATCGTCGAAGTCTTCGTGCGCACCATGCGCCAGCTTCCGAATCCGATCATCGAAGTCGCCACCACCGGCCCCCGCAGCTCTTAGCCATCTCCGCCGCCACTTCTCAGAAAGCTGCGTTTCGCCCACCGCGCGACTAAAGTCTCTCTGCAATCTGCCGATAGTACTTAGGACGAGCCGCGTCCTTATGTCCACTGCCGACCTGCAACCGACCAAAGTCGCCAACCTGCGCCGCAGCCAGCGCGTCTGCTTGAGTGTCCCCATCGTGGTGCTGAAAGGAGCGTCCGGCGCGAGCCAGGCTTCCGAGGAAACGCGCACGCTCATCGTCAGCGCCCACGGCGCGCTATTGGTCATGCGCCTTGCAGTCCAGGCCGGAGACCTGATCACCATCAAGCACAACAAAACGCAGGAGGAACTCGTCTGCCGCGTCGTCAATGTCGGCCCCGATCAATCCGGCAAACGCGAGATTGGCGTTGAATTCGAACATCCCTCCCCGCGATTCTGGCGCATCGCGTTTCCTCCCGCCGATTGGAGCCCGCGTAACGTGGAGGCAAAAGCTCCGACGAAGTACTCGCCCATCCCGCGGCCGCCAGTCAAGAAGGCTCCCGCCGCTCCAGCCGAGAATCAGAGCGCGGCAGCGAACAACCCTCCGGGACCCTCTGCGGGCCACAATTCCTGACCCATCGCGCATTTCGTCCCCCTTTACCCAATCCGTATACTATTCGTCGCAGCACTCAGCTCTCTGGGGGAAACATGCAAACCGCATCTGTCCAATGGATTGGCGAAGAAAAATTCGTGGCCATCGGCCCTTCCGGCCACGCCATCGCGCTTGATTCCGACCGCGCTTCGAACAAAGCTCCTGGTCCGATGGAGCTTCTCCTGCTCGCTCTGGGTGCGTGCACAGGCACCGACGTCGTCAGCATCCTCAAGAAAAAGCGCCAGAAGCTCGAATCCCTCGAAGTGATCTGCTCCGGCGAACGCGCTTCCGAGCCGCCGACGGTCTGGATAAAACTGGAAGTTCTCTACCGACTGCGCGGCGAATTGGACGAAGCCGCGGTGAAACACGCCATCGAGCTCAGCGAGCAAAAATACTGTTCCGTCTCCGCAACGCTCCAAAAAACAGCCAAACTCACTTGGAGCTACGAAATCCTTCCCCCGTCTGCCTGATTTTCGCCGCGCCTATCCAAGTCGCCCACGATGATTCTGGACGTCAACCATGTACTTTAGGTTTTCACCAGTCACCAATCACTGACTATCGTTCCCTGCCCGCACCCGCACCGCCCCTTTCTTTTTCTCTCGCCTTGTAACCTCGCATCCGCATCGCATAGAATTTTGAATTCGCTTGATTGGCCGTAATTCTCAAGGAGAAACATGTCCCACCGCATCGCGGCTAAGATCACGGGCGTAGCTGGCTATGTTCCCCCCAAAGTTCTGACCAACGCCGACCTGGAAAAAATGGTCGCGACCAACGACGAATGGATTCGCACACGTACCGGAATTAGCGAGCGGCACGCGGTAGAACCCGGCACGGCTACGTCGCACCTCGCCACCGAAGCCGCCAAAGCGCTTCTCGCCAAGACCAAAACCGACCCCGCCGATATCGACATGATCGTTCTTGCCAGCGTCACGCCGGACATGCTGTTTCCCGCAACCGCTTGCCTCGTTCAGGACCGCATTGGCGCAAAAAAAGCCTGGGGATTTGATCTTTCCGCGGCGTGCTCCGGCTTCGCTTACGCGCTGACGGTGGGCGCTCAATTCGTCGGGTCCGGCGCGCACAAAAAAGTGATGGTCATCGGCAGCGATACGATGACCTCCATCCTCGATTACACCGACCGCGCCACCTGCGTTTTGTTTGGCGATGGCGCGGGAGCCGTTCTAGTCGAACCGTCCGAGCCCGGCGGAGGCATCCTCGATTTCATGCACGACATCGATGGGGCCGGCGGCCAATACCTCTACATGCCGGGCGGCGGCTCGCTGAATCCCGCCACCGCGGAAACCGTGCAGAAGCGCATGCATTACGTCCATCAAGAGGGTTCGCAGGTCTTCAAATACGCTGTGCGGCGAATGGCCGAGCTTGCCGTGACTTTGCTCGAACGCAACGGGTTCACGAGCAATGACCTGGGTCTCGTCGTTCCCCATCAAGCGAATCTCCGCATCATTCGCGCCATGCAGGAGCGCCTCGGCATCGAGGACGCCAAGGTGATGGTAAACATCGACAAATTGGGAAACACCACCGCGGGCACGATTCCCCTGGGACTCTGCGACGCCGTCGCGCAAGGCCGGTTGCACAAAGGAGATCTCGTGCTGCTCGTCGCCGTCGGCGCGGGCTATACCACTGGAGGCGTTCTTCTCCGCTGGGGTTATTGAAGCAGAAGCCAATTACGGGGTTTTTCCGGAGAGAAGCTGCGAATGCGTCGGCCGCAAAGGCGCGTTCTGTTAATCCAGCTGAAGCTCGGCGTCTCTTGCGACTCCTCTGTGCGTATCCGTGCGATCGCTGCGAAGCCTGGTGAGCAGCGCGGCCAGGCGGGGCCGATCCTCGTCGTTGATCGCGACGAACTTCAAACCCAATCCACTGGAATCTTCGAGGCGCTGCACGACTGCTTCCGTGCGAATTTGCCCTTCTTGGACGAGAAACTCAATTTTTGCTTTCTCGCCTTCTTGCCGCGGCTTTTCGGTTTTCAAGAACACGCCACTAACGCTCAAATCGCGCACGCGCGAGACGTCATCCATCCCGCCGCACCGCCAATAGACCCACACGCCGTCGGAACTTGCAAAGCGCGAGCTTCGCCTGGTGCAGGACAGTTGCTTTTGATGAAAAGTCATCACGAAATTTCCTCGATCTCATTCGATTCGAACGCGGGCGGAACGGGCTACCGGCGTGGGCAGGAGCACCATTGAAGATAATTCGGATGTTCCATGGAAACACTCAGGGAAAGACCGGAAAAAAGGTGGGGGAAAAGCCGTACCCGGCAGTGACTCGCCCTTTTCTGCTTCTAGCGTACTGAAATCCGCCGCCATTCCCGGCGCAGCGGACTAATTCTGGTCTTTGAGGACGGGCCGAAGCACGTCGAGGTTTCCATCAATTGGGCCGGTTCGCATTTTGGAGATGTCGAGGCCCAGGATGTGCGCGATAAGCGGATAGACGTTTACGTTTTCAAAGGGCTGAAGTTTGACGTCTGGCTTGATGTCCGGCCCTTCGGCGATGAAAGTCGCCTTCATTTCCGGAACGCGCTTGGGATCGTAGCCGTGGTTGCCGCCCGTGGGCGTGGGCCGATGTTCATTCGGATCGAGGAAACCCATGGGAAACGGGCCGTTCTCCACAATAATGGGATCGCCAGACCGCGGGTTCGAATCGTAGTGCAAATAAGCGGGCATCTGCGCGCGTCGATACACGTCGAATTTGCTGCTCTTGCCGTGCAGCGCTTCGTACACGCTTTGCGCATCGGCATCTGAATTCGGATAGATGAGTGTGCCGCCCGCAATTTTCGCTTGCGAATGGATTTGCGGATCGAATTGCGTGAGATCGACTTCCTCGCCCTGGTACTGGGCCATTCCGTGGTCAGCCAGCACGATCAAATCAATCGGCAACTTCAATCCCTGCAAGCCCGCTGCGAGCTTTCCCACGACTTCATCCAGTTCGTGCACCGCTTCTTTCACCTGCGCACTCTCCGGGCCGAATTCGTGGCCCGCGTGATCTGCATCCGAGAAATAAACGGTGATGAAGTGCGGCCGCCGCTCGGGAGGAAGTTGAAGCCAATCGATCACTTGCTTGACGCGAAGCTCGTTGGGCACTTTCGCGTCGTAATGCAAATAATAAGCAGGCCGCTCGCCCTGGATTTCCGCCTCCGAGCCGGGCCAGAAAAAGCACGCGGACCGCATTCCCTGTTCCTCCGCAAGAACCCACAGCGGAGTTCCGCCGTACCAGCTTCCATCGGTCACGGCGTCGGCTTTGCTCATCGCGTAGGACCGTTCGCGGCCCGGATCGTAAAACGAGTTGGCCACGATGCCGTGGTGTTCCGGGTAAAGCCCGGTAACGATCGTGTAGTGATTTGGAAAGGTGAGCGACGGATAAGACGGAATCATCCCTTCTGGCGCGCTGGCCCCTTCGGACGCCAGCTCCAGAAGATTTTTGGCTTGGTAGAGCTTGGCATAGTCGTAGCGGAAACCGTC
Organism: Candidatus Acidiferrum sp.; assembly: GCA_049641765.1. Lineage (GTDB taxonomy): Bacteria > Acidobacteriota > Terriglobia > Acidiferrales > UBA7541 > Acidiferrum. Next base: position 29,794 of record JBAQJX010000048.1, on the reverse strand, counting down.
GAGCGAAACCAGCACAACATAGTGTTTTGAGATTTGCTGCGGCGAGTTCGGGCCGTGCTCGGAAACAAGGACGGGCGCGGAGGTTTGTGCACGGCATGCTCCCGCCAGGAAGCACAGCAGAGAGGCAACCAACAGCTTGATGGCTATCTTGTGTGTGAGCCGAGTGCGCATGTAATTTCCCCAGTGGAAGTAATGATTCTTACGCAGAGTTCTGAACTGACTTTGGAACAATACACCTGTGGCCAGTCTGCTGCGCAGCGTCCATGCACTTTTCGATTCGAACGTCTAAGCAGCCTTGCGTCTGAAGAGCGGATGAGGAGGTGGATGCACGACAAGAGACGTAGCGGCCTTTCTCCATCGATTCAAACAAAGGCCGCGACCCTCTCACAAACATTGAAGATATTTGGAAATGACCGAGTCTATCTCGGCGCTGAACGTTCGCAACCCTCTTATCGCGGGCTGCCCGCCTTGCGTATGTAGATTTGTCCCTGAAAATTCGTGAACTGATACTCCGGCCCTCCGCCGTTGATCGCGCCGTGCACGGTCTTGTCGATCTTCACGCGGTACTTGCCGCCATCCTTGCGTCCGTCTTCGACCACCTGCTGCGGCGCCGACGCCTGCAATTGCACGTCAAAGTCGCTGAACACGTCGCCGCGGTCCGACTTGATGCTCACGTTCGCCTTCAGGTCCGCGGGAAACGTGACGTCGATGTCTCCATTCAACGAGCTGAACGCCATCGGCTTCTGTGGGTTGACACGCACGAAATTCGCGTGGACATGTCCGTTCAACGCATGCGCCACCGCGCTTCCGGACACACTATTCAATGTGACCGCCCCGTTGATGTCGTCCACATCCAGGTCGCCGTCCACGCCCGTAACCACGATGTCTCCGTCATTCACCGCGCGCAGTTTGAGCGACGTATGCGTCGGAACGGAGATCGTAAGATCAATCGTCCGCGCGTACGATTCCGTGCTGATGCGCACCTCGTTGTTCTCTTCTTCGATCGAAAGTCCTGTCGTCGAAATATTCAGGCGCTTCGGCCCGCTCGTGGGCCTTTCCGTTTCTTCGTTCCGCGCCCGCGCTTCCACAATCACTTCCTTGCCGTCGTAGGCCTTCACGGTGATGCCGCCGTTCACCAGGCTGGCCTTAACGAATCCGGGGCGCGCGGGATCGTCCAAATTCACCGCTATCCGGTCGCTCCCCGACTGCGTTTGCGCCTGAGCCTTCGCGCCCGGCGCGATCGTTGTCGCGCCAAGCAGCGCCGCGATTGCGAAGTAACATGTGGTCCGATGCAGTTGGTTATTCATGGTTTTCAAGAATGCGAATATCTCCGTTTAGATTTTCTACTTGAATCTGCGGCCCGCCCGATTTCACTCGCACTTCGGAGTAGCGGTCGGCCCGGTAAATCACTTTGCTTCCCTTGTGCTCCTGCTCCATCGCGTGTACCGGCATCGCCGTCACGGGAAAATCGCTATAGACGCCCCCATTGAACGTCTTGAACCGGAAATCCGCGGACAAGTCCTGAGCAAACTTCAGCTCAACGTTTCCGTTGATGGTCTTGAAGTCCGAGTTCTCGCGCGGGTTTTGCCGGAACGACACGACCACTGGCCCGTTGACCGTCCGCGCCGTCCCCGATCCCGAAACATTGTCCATCTCGATGTCGCCGTTCACGTTGCGCACCGCAAAGTTCCCATTGGTGTTTTTCACCACCACTCGTCCTTCGTTCACCGTCTTCACCTTAATGTCCATGTCGCGCGGCACATGTACGCGAAAATCCATCTTCACGCGGTATCCCTCGTCGTCGTGCGAGTGCCAGCAATCGTCGCATTGGCAGCGGAACGGTCCGTTCACGTACAGCTTCAGCGCCCCCTCTTGCTGCGTAATATCCAGCGTCACTTCCTTCTTCGCCACATCCAACTTTGCTTTCGACTCCGCGTTCGTCGTCCGGTCGATGGACACGTCCACCTTGTCCATTGTGTCCGCGACTACCTCGATGGATCCCCACACGTCGTCGATCTCGAGCGATTTCTGTCCCGTCGCCGGCATCGTGAAAGATTTCTGGATCTTTTCCTCATCGCGCACCGGCAGGTCGCGGTCATCGTCATCTTGATTTTTCGCGAAGACCGTCTCGGGCTCGAACACCACAACCAGGGATCGCAGATTGCTTCTCCTCGAATGTGTCCCAGCCGTTCTCCCGCTCGGCATCACTGGCAGGAGCAGGGCCGCCACCGCGTACACCGTCAAAATCGCGAAAATGTTCTTTGTGCGCACGCGCGCCTCCTTAATTCAATTTGCTCAGCGCCCAGTCCGCGCGCTGCCTTACCGTCGGATTCAAATTCGGTGTTTGCGCAAAGCTGCGCAGTTGTTGAGCCGCGTCCGGATCGCGCCATTCCAACATCTGGTCGATCAGCGCCACCTGCACCAGCGGCGACTGCGGCTCTTGCAGCGCGTCGGTTACGCCCTGGCGCACCTGCGGCTGGCCGCCATGCCGGCTCAGCGCGTCCAGCGCCGCCAGCCGCACGTCCACGCTATTGTCGTAGCGCAGCGTGTGTACCAGCGCCGCCAACACCTGCGGATCAAGCCGCGCTTCTCGCTGGCTGAAGCTCACTCCTTGCAGCCGTTCGCTCGCCGACTGCTGTTGCAGCATAGAGAGCACCACCAACTGCCGCATGTTCGTCAGCTCGGAGTGCATCGCCGCGATTTCGCCCTGGTCGCCATTCGAATGCACCGGCCTGCTGCCCCAATAATTGCCCGCGAAAAGTCCGATCGCGAGCAGCGCCGCGCTCCAAGCCACTGCTCCCAACGGCGACCGTAGCCAGCTCCAAATCGCCCCGCGCTTCGGGCTCTCGAATCCCGCGGATATCTTGTCGTTGCGCCCCGTCTGGTACGCTCGCAACATCTCTTCGAATCGCTCGCGCGAATCTTCGCTCGGCTGTTCCGCCGGCAGCAGCGACAGCTTCTTCCAAATCGCCACGTCTTCGCGGCAATCCGCGCACTCCGCAATGTGCTGTTCCACCAAGGCATCCTGCTCGGCCTTCAAACTTCCTTGCAGATAATCCGGCAGGAGTTCTCCCATCTCTTCACATTTCATTTCCGGCCCTCCGGGGAGGAATCGATCTCAGTCCTGCGGGGTTCCCTTCCCTCGCAGCCAGCCCGCGCTCGAGCTGTTTGAAATTCTGTCGCAGCTCCTGGATTGCGCGATGAATGCGCGTCTTCACCGTTCCGAGCTCGCATCCCAGCAGCCGCGCGATCTCTTCGTACTTCAATTCCTGAAAGCGGCTCAAAATCAAAATTTCGCGTTTCTCTTCCGGCATCTGCATTAGCGCGCGATGCAACAGCTCCACTTCCTCCGATTCCTGCGCCGCATCCTTAGGAATCACCGGAGGGGCCATTTCCGGCTCGAACGTGATGTGCCTCGGCGTCTTTCGGTAATGATCCACGCGTGCGTTCCTCGCAATCTGATAAATCCACGCCCGAAACGGCGTTCCCGGCTGGTAACTTAGCCGGTAGCGTAAAATCCGCAGAAAAACTTCCTGCACCAAATCCTCGCTGAGCGTCCGATCGCCCGTCAGCTTCGCGTAGAAGTTGTAGAGCGGCGCGTGATAGCGGTCGAACAACACCCCGAGCGTTTCGCCTGCGCCATTGCGCACTTCGAGCATCAAATCCTCGTCAGGAGCCAACTTCATCGCGTGGTCATTTTCCGTTCTGGCCCGCTCTTGCCTTTCCTTGGGTGAATACCGACCCATGCGGAAAAGGTTACACGTGCATCCTACGCGCAAGCCCAGCGCGAGACTCGCGGAATTGTGTCAGGGGTCGTGGGGGCAGAGGCGCACGCAAGCGCCCTCAATGGCTGTTTCAAAATGGAAATCAGAGATGGGGAAAGCGAACGAGGTGTATCGAGCAGGTTGGTTAGATAAGGCTGTTTTCTTAGCAGGACCTCAGCGCTGCCGCCATCGCCAGGTTGGCTTGCAGCCGCCGGTCGATCTGCACCGCCGCGTAGCGCGCGCAAATCACGCGTTCCCGCTCGCACCATTCGGCCACTGCCGGCATCCGCATGTTCGAGATGGAACCGAGTCCTTCGACAACCCGGTAATAGGCCCGCACGAGCGTCATGCCGCCGCCGCTTGTTTGAAGATCAGGAGTCAATTCGTGCAATCCAGCCAGCGTCTCGAAATCCTGGCCCTTCATCTGGCGCGCATCAAGATTGGCTGCAGCCAGCACGCGGTCAGAGACCGGTTGCGCTGCCACACCAGCAAGAACCGCTCGCCAGTAATACAAGGCAAACTGCGAAAGGGCAACAATGGAGATCGCGAGTAGCATAGCGGCGAACATTCCTCTGTTCCTCTACGGAACATTCTGCAGGCCGCATGTTCCGCGGCCAATAGTCCGCTAGTACCACCCCAATAGAACCCCGGGTTCCTATCTAACTCTTTTATAATCAGCTGTTTACAGTGGAAGCCGTTTCTACGGCACTGGTATGATCGTGAATGATTTTCCAGCCCTCCGGGAATCGCTCCCAGACCAGAGAGAACACCCCTCCAATATCTCCTTTGTTTCGTTTTAGATGCCAACGACCAAGCACTAGCGCGGCATCGGGGCCAAGGAAATGGAACTCCAGCTCCGAAAAATCGAGGTGGCCCATCGCGGCCTTATCGGGGTAGCTCTTTTTGTACCGCGCCAGCACGCCATCCCATCCGCGCGAGACGCCGCTAGTTCCGGAAAACGTGAGTTCCGGCGAGTGCCAATACCCCGTCAAGAAGGCGTCCACATCTCCGCGATTCCACGCCGCCTGCTGCGCATTTAGGACTGCTTGAATAGCCGACGTATCCGCTGCGCGCTCGTCGGCCGCCTTGGTATTCCTGCCCACGCGCACGCCGAGCGCAAACAAGAGGATCAACCCCGCGCCCGCCACTACCCAGCGATAGCTCTTTGTCATTGTTCTGCTACCTCCACCAAACCACGGAGCATAGGTCGAGAGCCAACACCTTCGCAAGCGCCATCGACATCGACCGCCCCCGCGCGGAACAAAATAGGAGCGGATGGCTGCCCGTGTTGAACAAGGTTAGCGAAGAAAGACGATGAGCGTGTAAATTCCCAGAGTGGTTCCGAGAGGAAGATCGCAAAGCGAGAGGATGCTGGCGATGAGCGCGAGGGAGCGCGCGCGCGATTTTGCGCCGAGAAGAGCCAATCCAGCAAATAGTCCGATGAGGCCGGAGAGGGCCGTCACAATGATCGCGCAAATATAAATAACGTGGAAAGCCATCATCAGAGTATATGGATCGGCCACGCGCGTAAGGAGCGCTCCAAACATTACCGTGGCCGTGCCGCTGTAAAGTACAAGCAGGATGACCGCCGCCAGCCGAAGGAGCGCGTAACCGATCCACAAAACTCCCAAGGTACTGGAGCTTCCGCGAGAATTTTCCGCCGCGGCATTTGTCGACATGCAAGCCTCCGGGTCGTGACTCGTCCTGGACGAAGTTTAGCACTCTGCAGGGCAGTTGTTTGAGAGAGTGAATCTTGGCGAATAGCAAAGTTTGGCCGATTATGTTGGTAGCGAGGACGCTTCGAGTGGGGATGGAAGGCGGCACAAAGGAAGAATTTTTCGGCGCCGCATTGTGCGGCCGATCGTCGAATTGTTGCGGCAAGGCGTGACGCCCGAAAAGCTGGCGCTTAGTCTCGCCCTGGGTGTGGCGCTCGGCGTATTTCCTGTGCTCGGGACGACGACCGCGCTATGCGCCATTGCCGCGTTCGTATTGCGTCTAAACCTGCCGGCCATCCAGATCGTCAACTACTTCGTCTACCCCGCGCAGTTCGCCCTGCTCATCCCGTTCTTTCGTCTGGGAGAAAAGCTCTTTGGCGCCCCCCACTTGCCTCTCTCCATCTCACAGATTCTGGCCATGTTTCGCGCGAGTTATTGGCACGCAATGGAGAAACTCTGGACCACAACCTGGCATGCCGTTGCAGCGTGGACATTGGTCGCTCCCCTAATCATCGCGGTGACGTATGCGATTGTGGTGGTTGTCCTGAAACGCTCGATGAAAAGCCGCGTTGAGTAATCCCGGGAACGGATTCAACACAAAGACCATTGACGCCGGTCCAACGCAACTGTACAGTTCAAGAAGGCGAACTAAACAGTAGGACACTATGCCTCAAGCAAAGAAAATCCAAGATAGAGTCGTTTCGGCGTTGAAGGCCCGAACCCACTTTGGCAGCCTCCTTCGGCGCGTTGAGCAGGAGCACGGTTCCCTCGTCATTGAGAAGCGTGGAACCCCGCGCGCTGTTCTGTTGAGCATCCGGCATTACGTCCGCCTCGCCGCGCCCGACCCGGAGATTCTGCAAGTGATCGGGGAAGAATCGCGGCGCAAGGGCACTGACACCCTCACATCAAAGCAAATCGACGAGATCATCCGGAAAACGCGCATTCGCAAACCGAAACGCTAATGCTGCCTCTGCGGCTGGTATTGGACACCAACATCGTAGTTTCTGCCGCTTTGAAGCCGGAAGGTCTGCAACGCACCGTCTTGCTTCTCGCGATCACAAAGCCGGCTCGGCTTTACATCTCCTCGCCAATCCTTGCCGAGTACCGCGCCGTTCTGGCACGGTCGGAGCTGCGGATTCGCAGAGGTTTGCAATTGCAGCTTCTGGACTTCATCAAAAAGCGCGCGCATCTGGTTGTGCCGTCGCGAACCATTCGTGCTGCCGGCGATCCGGGCGACGATATCATTCTCGAATGCGCCGACGAAGCACGCGCCGATTATTTTGTGACTGGAAACCTGCGTCACTTTCCAAGGTTCTGGAAATCAACGAAGGTTGTGAACACGCGGGAATTCATTGGGATTGTGGGCCCGCACTTGAACCCGTGAATCCTGCAGCGGGGCAGCGCGGGAGACGCAAGAACCAATTAGAGGATGTCGAGGACTTCCTCGTAGCGTTTCAACGGCGGCATTCCCTTTTCCGAACATGTGAAAAGTCATTCGGGGTGCCTCGCCCGCCACTCTCCCTCGCTCAGATTTTGGCGGGAGTGCACTTCAGCGTTTGGGGAGCAATGAGCACACTGTAGACCTCCACTTGGCACGCGGCTGTCGCGTGGTGCCTGTTCGCCCCCCCCTATCGTGCTGACGCTCTAAGTGATTTTGCTCCCTCTTTTGCGATATGCACTGCGAGCAGGAGTCAGGACAAGTTCGAAAGCAATTTGAAGCGCCTTGGCCGCCCCTTCGGCTTGGGAACAAATTCAAGAAAACTATAACCCGCCACGGATAGCACACCGACGAGGCACTTCCCGTGGGCAAAAGCCGTCTGCCAGCCCGAAGAATCGCCTCCTTTGTTATCAATTGCTCGTTTGATGAGAATCGTGCCGCAAGCCTCAGAATTTATGTGGATGCTCCGTTTACAAACACAACAGGCATAACTAAGGTTTTTGTCACTTGGAGTTGACTTTGTCTTCATATTTTCATTCGACGGAACTCTGAGCTAGAGAATGTCGAGGACTTCTTCGTAGCGTTTGAACGGCGGAATGAGATAGGCGCCGGCAAGCTCGGTGCGCGCCCAGGCCAGCATTTCGCGGGCGAGGTCGAAGCCGCGATCGCGCGCCGCCGCACCCGCGGATTCAAGCGACGCGAGAACGGGCTCCGGGATCACGATGCCGGGAACTTCGTTGTTCAGGCGCAGCGCCTGCTTGTAACTATTCAACGGCCAGATGCCGACCAGCACGGGAATCGACGGCGTGCCGCCAAGTTTTTTCACGAACGCATGCCAATGTTCGGGATCGAAAATCGGCTGCGTCATGGCAAAGTGCGCGCCGGCTTCGATCTTGGCGTGGAAGCGCTCGATCTCGCTGTCGAGGTCGTCCGCGACGGGATTCACCGCAACGCCGACAGCAAAGTTCGTTGCGCCGCCGAGCGTTTTCCCTGCCCAGTCCGTGCCTTGATTGAGGCGATTCAGAATTTTGACGAGGCCCACGGAATCGACTTCGTACACACCGCTCGTTTCCGGATAATCGCCGACGGCGGGCGGATCGCCGGTCACGGCGAGGATGTTGCGAACGCCGCCGACGGTCCACGCGCCGAGCAGCACGGCCTGTAAGCCGATGATATTGAAGTCGCGCGTGGTGAGATGCGGCACGGTTTCGATGCCGCGCGCTTCGAGCGCCCCCGCTGTGATGAGAGCGTCCATGCCCACGCGGGCCATCGCTCCGCTGTTGATATCGATGGCGTCCACGCGGCCCGACGCCATGATTTTCTGGACTTGCTCGTAGATGCGATCCAGCGAAAGACCTTTCGGCGGATCGATTTCGACGCAAACCGTAAACTCTTTCTGCTGCAGTTTTTTCCAGAACTTGCTTTCCGGATCGCGATGCGCAACCGGCACGGGCCTTGCGGCTGCCTCGACGGCCGAGGAAGCCGCGTGAATCTTCGCGGGCCGCAAAGATTTGACGGCTTCGGCCATCGCGCGAATGTGCGCCGGCGTCGTTCCGCAGCAGCCGCCCAGAATTCGGACGCCGAGCGCAGCCGCTTCGCGCGCGAAAAGCGCGAAGTATTCCGGCGAAGATTTCGGATAGACAATGCGGTCGCCTTCGCGCTTCGGCAGGCCTGCGTTTGGCATGCCGCTGACGCGCAGATCGTCAACTTCCGTCAACTCCTGAAGAATCGGCAATAGCGCCTGCGGACCCAATGTGCAGTTCGCGCCAATCACCTGAACGTTTTTCGCTTTGAGCTGCGCAGCGGCGTCGGCGGGGCGCAGATCGCCGAACGTCGTGCCCTCTTCCGAGTACGTTAACTGCGCGACGATGGGCAATCCGGAGAACGACCGGATCGCATCGACCGCCAAGAGAATCTCTTCAATGTAGGAAAACGTTTCGAGAATGTAGAAATCCACGCCGCGCTCTTCCAGGGCGAGCGCCTGTTCCTGAAAAACGCCGAGGATTTCCTCAGGCTCCGGATGGCGAGATTGTACTCCCAGCCCGAGCGGACCGATCGAGCCGGCGATGAGCACTTCGCGGGAAGCGGATTCCCGGGCTTCGCGCGCGATCTTTACGCCGCGCGAATTCAGCCGCTGCACTTCGTCGGCAAGGCCCAGAGGCGCCAATTTGAAACGGTTCGCGCCGAACGTATTCGTCTCGATGATTTGCGCGCCCGCTTCGATATAAGCCTGGTGCACGCGAAACACGGCTTCCGGCTCGGTTGAATTGAGCTCATCAAAGCAGCGCTGCGCGCCGACCGCTTCGTGCAGCATCGAGCCCATCGCGCCGTCCGCGATAAGAATCGAGTCTTTCAGCCGATCATTGAAGTCCAGAATCTTCAAGAATGTTCCGCCCTGACTTTGGAATGGTATCGCCCTGCTTGCGGCTCAACGCTTTTGTTCCATGAGGCTGGCGACGGTGCTCATCAAATCGTACTTGGTGAGAATTTCAAATCTGGCGCCGTCCATTTCGACGAACACGGCGGGATTTTCGTGGCTCAGAATATAGGTGACGCGCTCGACGGGCGACGATCCCGGAATCCGCGGCAGCGGCTTGCTCATCACTTCGCGAACGACCAGTTTGCGTAAATCCTTGCCCTGCAGTGCCATGGTCAGAATCTGGTCCTCGTAGATCGTGCCGATGGGCAGATTCTCCTCGAAGACGGGAATCTGCGAAATGTCCTGCTCCTGCATGGTCTTCAGCGCGTGAAACACCGTTTGGTACGGCCGCGCAATCACCAGTTCCCGCACTTTGCCCGCTTGATGCTTGGCGTTGACGACTTCCGCCGCGGTGATGTGCACCGCCGCTTCGACGTAGCCCCGCTCGCGCATCCACTCGTCGTTGTAAACCTTACTCAAGTAACGCATGCCGGTGTCCGGCAAAAACGCGACGATGAACGCCTCCGGCCCGAGATCCTTTGCCAGACGCAGCGAAGCGGAAATGCACCCTCCGCCGGAGCCACCGGTAAAAATACCTTCGAGCTTGACGAGGCGCCGCGCGTAGACGAAACACTCTTCATCGTTGACCTGGAGAACGTCGTCGAGAATCTTGAGATTCATCGTGGCCGGAAAAAAATCTTCGCCGATGCCTTCGACGACGTAGGTCTTTGCCTTCACGACTTCGCCGCTTTTATGAAAATCGTAGTAGAGCGAGCCGATGGGATCCACGCCGACGATTTGCACCGCGGGATTTTTTTCCTTCAGAAATTTCCCGACGCCGCTGATCGTTCCGCCGGTGCCCATGCCGCAAACGAAATGCGTGATCTTGCCTTCCGTGTCCTCCCAGATTTCCGGGCCCGTTGAAACATAATGCGCTTCGGGATTCATCGGATTCTCGTATTGATTCGGATAGAAAGAATTCGGCATCTCGCGCGCGAGTTTTTTCGCTACCGAATAATAGCTGCGCGGATCTTCCGGCTCGACCGCCGTTGGGCAGACAATCACTTCCGCGCCGAGCGCTTTGAGCAGATCGACTTTTTCTTTCGATTGCTTATCCGTGATCGTGAAAACCATTTTGTAGCCGCGCACCGCCGCAACAAGCGCGAGCCCCATGCCGGTATTTCCGGAAGTCCCCTCGATGATCGTGCCGCCGGGCTTCAGCAGGCCGCGTCTTTCTGCGTCATCAATCATGGTGATGCCGATGCGGTCCTTCACGGAGCCGCCCGGATTGGTGTAATCGGCCTTGACGAAAATCTGAGGCTTGAGGCCCTGATTGATGCGATTCAGGCGCACCAGCGGCGTGCGGCCAATCGCTTCGAGAATGTTATTGCAGAGCATCGAGTGTTTTGGCGTGGCGGCGCGTGCATCGCGCCAAGCCTGTGCCATAATTCTGTCAGTTTAGCATGCAGTCTCTCAGGCACACAGTCGCGTGAGGCGAAGGAGGCAATTTTGGCACGGGAGAATATTTCAAGCGGGACGCCGTGGGAGCCGATTGTGGGCTACTCGAGAGCGGTACGGATTGGAAACGTAATTGCCATTTCCGGGACGACGGCGACGGGTCCGGACGGAAAAATTGTTGGAGGGGACGACGCGTACGCGCAGACGGTGCAGACGATCCGCAACCTCGAAGCAGCTTTGGGAAAAGCGGGCGCGGCGCTCAAGGACGTGGTGCGAACGCGCATTTTCGTGACGAACATCGCGGAGTGGGAAAAAATCGGCCGCGCGCACGGAGAATTCTTTGGCGCGATTCGCCCGGCGACGAGCATGGTGGAAGTGAGCAAACTGATTTCGCCGGCGATGCTGGTGGAGATTGAGGCGGATGCAATTGTAAGTGAATAGTGGACAGTGAATAGTGGGCAGTGAACAGTGGTCTGTGAACAGTAAATGGGGCTTGCGGATTCAGGCCGGAGACTGTCGCTTGGCCCGGTGACGATGCGACGAGGTAAAGAAAAACTCGGATGAGCGCAGCGCTTTACGACGGATTTATCGCGGATTATTACGACGAGTCGCCGATGGTACGCGGGCGGACGCGGGATGTGTCGTTCTATCGCGACGCGGTGCACGAGTTTGGCGATCCGGTGCTTGAGCTCGGCTGCGGCACGGGCCGGATTGCGCTGGCGCTGGCCGCGGCGGGCCATCGCGTTACGGGGTTGGACATTTCCGAACGGATGCTCGAACGCTGCAATCAGAAGCGGGCGGGATTGCCGCGGGAAGCGCGCGAGCGCGTGCATCTGGTGCAAGGGGACATGACGCGGTTCGATCTCGGCGAAAAATTCCGCGTGGTGATCATTCCGTTCCGGCCGATGCAGCATTTGCTGGAGCTTGACGAGCAGATTTCGTGTCTGGAGTCCGTGCGCGGGCATCTTTGGGCGGAGGGACGGCGCGGTGGCGAGCGGCGCGGGCGGCTGGTGCTCGACGTTTTTCAGACGGACGCGGAACGAATGCACGACGCGGCGTATCAGAAGGAATCGCTGGTGACGGAGTACGCGATGCCCGATGGACGGCGCGTGCGGATCATGGAGCGCGTCGCGGCGTTTCACCGGGCGCAACAGAGGAACGACGTCGAAATGATTTTTTATGTGACCGGCGCGAACGGAAAAGAAGAGCGGCTCGTCTTCGCGTGGACGCTGCGGTATTTCTTTCGATACGAGGTGGAGCATCTGCTGGAGCGCTGCGGGTTCCGTGTAAGCGCGGTGTACGGCGATTTTGACCGCTCGCCGATGGGAGATACTTCGCCGGAGATGATCTTTGTGGCGGAAGCGAAGTGAGACCAGTGAGTAGCGAATAATGGGCAGTGAACAGCGAGCAGTGTGCGGTGAGCAGTGAGCAGTGTGCGGTGAGCAGTAGGTAGTGGGTGCGAGTCATCCAGATCCCCCTCTGTCATCGCGCCCCCTCCTCTTGTCATCCCGACCGCAGCGGAGGGACCTCTCTTTCCTCCGTTTTTCCCTCCCCCGATCACCCTCTTCACCGAAAACCCCACCCACCTCACCAACACCCGCGTCTCGAAAGTAGAACGCGAAACCGAAACATCCCAGGGCTTCTTCTACGACCCGTCGGTGCCGCTCCTCGCACCACCCAGGTCGCCATCCACGCCAAAGGCCTCCGCTACGACGCCCCCGTCGCCAAACCCGTAGGCTTACAGGCACCTGGGTGGGGTCAGCTAGACCGGCGCGGAATCGTACTTCTACAAGAAACTCCACTTGCAAAACCAGAGCCTCGCAATAGAGAATTCGACACAGAATTGACGATTCGGTTGGTACTTCAGAATGCACTACATTTTCATGGATAATTACCGCGGCTTTTCGGAGACGCTAATACCGCTCCGGCGAGCAACCTTCTTGGTGGGGGAAAATAGCACCGGGAAAAGTTCATTCCTGTCAGTGGCTTATCTTCTCTCCACACCGGCCATCATACTTGGCAGGAACTTCTGGCAGGGCGAACTGTACAATCTTGGGGGGTTCAAGGATATCGTATCGGTCACCTCTGACGATCAGTCCAGTTTCACTATTGGCATCGCAGCATCCAACACGAAAGCGAAAGGCAAAAGAGCGGATGCCAACTATGTATGCCTACTACTCCGATTTTGCGACGAAGACGGCGTTCCCCGGCTAAGCTGTGTTGCTCACTATGAGAACGGCCTAGTAACAAACGTTTTGTTTCACGAAAAGAAGGCATATTTCAAAACAATACCGCGAACAGTTGTACCTAATACTCAAGAAAAAGTCAGCGAGCTCATGCTTAAAGTCTTCAAGGATATGCCGAAGACGAGGACTGGCTTGAATCCGATTCCGGCCGAACTTCCGCCGGATCCGCCGCTCCCTCTAATTTTGTCGGTGATTGCCTCAAGCCAGAGAGGCCTCCTCAAGAGAAAAAAGAACCTCTCATTTGAATTCACGATCCCGGGCGCATTTCCGATGATGAACTGGTTCTGGCTTGCGCCCATCAGAACGAAACCGCTGCGCATATATCCACCATTTAAAACCGACTTCACTCCGGAGGGCGAGCATACACCTTACGTGATAAGGAAAAATCTCGACTCGCCAGAAAAAGCTGAGAGATTTCAACAGCTCCTATCAAAGTTTGGCGAATCAAGCGGCCTGTTCTCCGAGGTCAAGGCCCATGCATTTGGGGGCGACCCGTCGGCTCCCTTCGAGGTGATTGTCAGCCTGCACGGAAAATCTCTGAACATAGCCAACGTCGGTTATGGTGTTTCCCAGGTACTTCCAGTGGTCGTAGAAATGATTACCCGCCCACGAGGACACGGCTTTGCAATCCAGCAACCAGAGGTCCACCTGCACCCTCTTGCGCAGGCAGCTCTGGGAGACCTGATACATTTTCTCGTTGAAGAAGAAAAACAGCATTACCTAATTGAAACACATAGCGACTACCTAATTGATCGGTTCCGCTTGCAGGTAAAGAAGACGGGACACCCGAAGAATTCTCAGGTCGTCTTTTTTGAACGGACTGATCGAGGAAATAGGGCCCACGTTTTAGTCATCAACGAAAAAGGACAATATCCAGCAAAGCAGCCGGACGCATTCCGACGCTTCTTCATAAACGAGGAAGTCAAGTTGCTGGAGATCTAGCAGTGTGTATCGTCGTCGACCTCAACAGTCTTCCGAACGTATTCTGCCCCGATTCCAAGAAACACGCTGACTTCAAACCCGTCCACGACTGGATCATCCATGGAAAAGGCTACGCCGTCTACGGCGGCACCAAATACAAGGTTGAGCTTGGAAAGAGCTATCGATATCTCAAGCTGTTTCGACAGCTCAAGGAGACCAGAAGGGCGATTGAGGTACGCCAGGATGCGGTGGATGCGAGAGAGTCTGAGTTATTGAGCACGACAAAGGGAAAAGGTTGCGACGACCAGCACATCATCGCAATTCTATGTGTTTCAGGCTGTCTCCTTCTTTGTTCCGAAGACAAGCGATCATTCAAATTCGTAAAGAATAGATGCTATTACGGAAAGGGACGCCCCAAACCGCGCATCTATCAGAGCCCAAAACACAAGTTTCTCCTTTGCGACGAAAATATCGTGCATCTTCGAAACATATGCCTCTAGCCCCATTTGGATGAAGGCGTCGGCTCTTGGGCAGGTGCCGCATCCTTCTGCTTTTCAAAGCGTGGGGCTGTTGATTGTCTCTTTTGGTTCTTCCTATTGGGAATTCACCGCGCGCGGCGCAACGACGTGCTCCTGGTTGCCACACTCTTGCCGGTCTTCGAGATACGGCGTTCGACCCCTCTTTTCTGCTTCGACCCCTAATCGACGCCCCGCACTCGCTTGGCCAGGTTATATCTTGAATTAGTATACGTACTGGCTAAGTTTCGTCGGCTGTGGCATATCTTCCCCCCAACGGGAGAAGCCGCCGATGCCGCCGGACGATGACGAAATTCGTGAAGTTCGGAATCAGGAGCAGCGTCGCGGCAAAAGACCGCTCGACATCGCCGCGCAAAAGCGCAATCAGATTCTTCTGCGGAAATTCAGGGAAGCACTGCGTAGCCAGGACGAGGCGGCGTTTCAGGAAGCGATTATTAACGACCTCGGGCAATTGCCCGGGAGCGCCGAGTTCGAGGCCTCGATGAAGATTTGGCGCGAGTTCCGCGGGAGGGCCCGAACTTGACACGCGCAAAGGCAGCGACCCGTGCGTCCTGTTCTTCTTCGGGCAGCGCCGATAGATGCCGTTCCGCGATCGCGGTTAGCTTCTCTGCGGCTTCTTCAAGTGTCAGCTTTTTGCGGCGCTTTTGAGACACGAACCCTCGTTCCTGCTCCGACACTATCACCGAATCGAACTCATCGCAAACGCGAAGCAGGCGGGTGTACCCCGTTAGATCACCCCAAGCGCGGTGAGACCTTCTGGACCCGGCATCTCTGCGGTTTTCAGGCGCCACCCTTGCGTTCCAGATGGTTCTGCGGAAGCGCTGGGTTTTGACCTCGGCTTTCCATCCCAACCGCTCGTCCGCAACCCCCTGACGCATAACGACTTATAGTTATTACTTGACAATAAACACGAACCTGCTATAATTAACGCTGTTTCGTCGCGGAGGAGAAAGGAGTCACCGCCTTGCCTCCGCTATCCGTCCACCTCAGCAACCCGTCTTCGCCCGTTGCAAAGAGTCCGCATCAAGTTCATTCCACGGAACTTACGCTTCCTTTGTTTTCATACTCTTACGCACTCTTTTGCACCGCCCAAAACGCCATCCCCAATCCTTTCAATGCTTTCCGCACTCTTTGCGCAAAACACCCCGGGTGGGGGTCACATCTTTCAAGCCAAAAGCTCCTTGTGTTCTTCCCTCTACCAATGCGTGCGGATGCGGTACTTGAGGACGCTGGTGGAGTTGGCGGCGACGGGGACCTGGAATTGGGCGGCGAAGGCGGCGGTCTTGGTGTACTTGAAGCTAGAATCGAGCATTTCCCAATCGCCGCCGATGGGTTCATCGACTTCGACAGTGATGGGCGCGTCTTTGTGATTGCGCAGAGTGATTTCGTATTCCATTTCGTAGGTGTGCGTATCGATTTTCTTGAAGTCGGTCTGCTTGCGCTCGGAGACGACGTCAAAGGCGTTGCCGATGTGAATGGAGACGTTTTCGTCTTTGGGCGTGTGGCCGATGCGGTCCTCACCGGCGAAGAGGATTCCGCCCTTGGAATCTTTTTGGTAGACGCGGACGTTGCCGGCAGGCAAGGGCATGCCGAGCCCGGCCTTCGCTTCATTCTTGAACTTGTAATAGACCATGACGGCGTCCTTGATGGGCGAGCCGGGATTGACCTGGCTGCGGTAGTAATAATTCTGGCCGTTGACGACGTAGATTTTTTCGACGGGGACGTTGCTGCCTTCGAGAAGGCTGATCTGCTTGGTTTCCTTGTCCTCGACGGAAGTGCGGCGGCCGAGCGTATAGAGATGATATTCGGAGAAATTCTCCTGTTCGAATTCGTGAGCGGGAGCTGCTTTGGCCATCATGGCGGTTCGCGCGACGCCGCCGATCACGCCGCCCTGAATGCGATTGAGATCGCCGGCGACGAGCTGGAGACGAGCGTTGTGGAAGGCAGTGCCGGAGTTGTTGACGAGAGTGACCCAGCCGTCGAGGTCGGCGGATTTGTCATCGCGGGCGACGGTGAGGACGTAATCGGAATTCCAGGAGAGATTCGAGGCAAGATAGCTGGCTTCGATCTGCTGTCTGCGCGGGCCGGAATTTTCGAGCGACATGACGAGCGTGGGGCGATCGTAAAGATTGGCGGGGATATCCGGAAAGCGATAGCTTTCTGCGTAGGCGCCGGTGACGATATCGTTGCCGATTTTCCAGACCTGGCCATCGTTGTCGGAGAGAAGCGTGGCTTTGATTTCTTCGTGCTTGGTGGTGCCGCTGTCCTGATAGGTGCGGACAAGGGTGACTTCGCGGCCGACGTATTTGTGAAGGAGCTTGGCGGGCTCGAGGAGATCGTATTCGTAATTTTGTTCGAGGACGGAGAGCTTATCGGGATCGGTGAGAGAGCGGAAGTGGACGGTGGCGGGATTGACGGTGGCGGCGATGTCCATGAACTTGAGGTGGAACGCGCCGTCGGGGAGAATGAGATTGCGGACGTCGCGGACGAGAGCGATGTTGGAGTTGTAAACGGTGACGTTGAGATCGGTTTGATCGCTGAGGCTGGTGGACTGATCGGGCGCAGAAGAGCGGGCAGCTTCTTTTTCCTGCGCGGCGAGGACGCGATGCGCGCGGAATGAAGGATAGAAGACAACGGCGGCGGCGAGCAGCGCGGCTGTCGTGAAGAGAGTCCGTGGCAGGCGGCGGCGCCAGGTTGCGTTGGGGATTTGCATAATGTTCACCTCGAAGGAGATTTGCATTCAAGCTTAGAACGAGGCCGGGAGAAATTCTTGCATTGGAGGGCCGGACGGCGCGTGTTGTTCACTAGTTGCCGGGCACACTTGCCGGGAACTACTTACCGGGAACGGGGGACCAGGTCGCGCCGCCGTCGGAGGTCTGGTAGGCGACCATGCGGGCGTTCTGCGGATCGAGGTGATAGATGATGGCGTGCGAGGCGTCGGTGGCGCGAACGCCGGAGAGATCGTTTGGAACGGGCGAGACGAGTTGTTGCCAGTGCGCGCCGCCGTCGGTGGTGAGCAGGATAGTCCCGGATTTGCCGACGATCCAGCAGAGCTTTGCCGAAGGAGCCGAGGCGGCGACAAGATCGGCGGTGACGCCGCTGAGCTGAGGCGTCCATTTTTCGCCGTGGTCGTTGGAGTGTTCGATTAAGCCGGCGGCCCCGAGTCGCCAGGCATGCTTCCCGCCAGGCGCCCAAAAGACACGAGGATTTTCAATCGCGGCTGCGCGAAGCATAGCGCGGCCTGAAATGCGGTTAGCGCCACTGCTTTCCGGCGCGGCGGTGACTTCAACGGCTTCGGAGCTGGAAGTAATCGCGCCACTGTCTGCGGGCGCGACTTTCGCGGCATTGGAGTTTTGCGATGAAGCGGGGGCGGAAGCCGGCTTGCCTACGCCCGCACCTGACGCCGGCGGCAGAGTCTTGATGGAGTCTGCGGCGATGAAAGCGTCTTGCGATGGTGGGGGAGGCGGCGGAGAGACCGGGGGCGCCGCGGCAACTTCGGGTTGCAGCGATGGCTGTGTAGCGGCTTGCGCGTTGGACTTCTTTTCGTTGTGGACTGCCGCGCGCGCGCTGCTTGCAGAAGCTCGCGAGCGTTGTTGGAGCTGCTGCTGCAATTGTTTTTGGGCGCTGAGAGACGGGCCATGATCGAGGCTTGCCGGGGATTGAAGTTGCGACTGCTGTGACGATTGCGCCTGTTTCGGAAGAACTTCGACGACAGAATCGCTGGCTTGCGGCACAGCACCCGCAAGACCGCCAACCACTTGCCCGGCCGGTTGATCTTTTGTCTTACGTTCGGATGGGGCGACGACGAAGGCCTTGGGTGAAGCAGCAAGCGGGGCAGCCGGCTTGGTGAGTGCCGGCGACGCTTGCTCGGGCAGAGGAGCAGGCTGGCGATTTTCGGCGACTTTCGTCGCAGGCGATTCGGGAACGGTGCCAGGTTTTGGCGTGCGAATGGCAATCCAGGCGAAGAGGACAGCAGCCATCGCGCCGGCGGGAATGAGCAGGACCCAGCGCCAACTCGGAGGACGGCGTTCGCGTTCGATGGAGGGCGAAGCGAGAGAACGCCGTTTGTTTGTGGGAGCAAGCTCGGAGGCGAGAAGGGCATCCTGCCGTGGAGCAGCTTCGAGCGCGATCTTATCGGTTGCCGCGAGTTGAGCAAGAACGAATTGGCAATGAGTGCACGCGACGACGTGCGCTTTCCAGAGAGTCAATTCGGAAGGAGAAAGAGATTGCTCGTGATAGGCCGCAAGAATTTCAGGATCGGGACACGCGGGGGACGAAGTGGCGTCGGAACCAAAGCCGGAAGGAGAAGAGGAACGCAAGTGGCGTGTGAGCGCTTTTTCGAAAATCCTGTCGCGGTCATCGTGCGCCATAACATTCTCCTTTCTTAGAACGAGCGCGGGCGGTGTTCTTGCAAAGTGCGCGTTGAGAATTCATGGCTTGAGCCTCCCAGGAGAAGGTCCCGAGCGGCCGGGAGGCGGGAGCAGATTTTCTAGATCAAATGGCACATCGGCCGAGGCGTATTCGAAGCACAAGGAGATTTGCGCGTCGCTGAGACCTTGCTCTGCGGCGAAGCCGTTAGCGGCGGGGCAGCCGTTGCGAAGGGTCTCTTCAACGGTACGGCGAAGCGCGGCACGAATGCGATCCAAATTGCGTGAGACGCTGGATTCGTGCTCGCCGAGCTGTTTGCCGATTTCGGCGAGGGTTTGTTCCTTGGCGTAATACATGCGCAAACGTTGTTCATCGCGCGGATCGAGGGAGGCGAGGGCAGCTTGCAGCGCACGAACGAAAAGCGCGACGTAGCGTTCGCGGTGAGGATCGGCCGCCGGAGTGGAGACGCGCGCGGCGTGATGAGAGGCGCTGTTCCTGGGCCCTTCGTCGTCTTCAAGAGATTCGAAGCGGCGGCCTGCGCGGATGGAGTCAATGTGGCGCTGAGCGAGAACGGCGCGGAGCCAAGTTTTCAGAGAGCTGCGGCCGTGGAAATAGCGGAAGAGAGAACGTTCGCGACGGTGGCCTTCTTCGAGACCATAAAGCTCCGCGAACAAGGAGTCGGCGAGTTCGAGCGCTTCCGGAGAAGCCGAGCTGCAACGGAGAATAGCGGCAGCGGCGGAGCGCAAATAGCCGCGGTAAAGGCCAAAGAAATGCTCCCAGGCGGCTTCGCAGTTTTCGAGGCAGGCAGCTGCGAGGGCCAGATCCTCGAGGTGCAAGGAGGCGAGGTAGTCCTCGATTTTGGAGGCGGGAAGATCACCGCCCGCCAGACGCTTCTGCGCACAGCGATCGAGAGCGGAGGCGAAGCTGGCTTTGGAGAGATACCAGCGTGAGGCTTTGGAACTGGCGTAGAGCCCTTCGAGGCTCGAGGGAGAAACAACCGTGGGTGCGGCTTCAGCGGTAAGGCCAGCAGGCTTATTGACTTGTGAACGGTTTGGGGAGTCTGGATTCAAAAGTCCGCCTGGCTGCTTCCAAATGGCGAGGCCCGAACATCCAACGTAGGGGGTAATCCGGGCATCTATCAGTCTAATCCAGCCGCGGAGAGCCGGAGTGTAAAAGTACGGACGCCAAGAGCCTCGATTGCGGTATCCTATACGGGTTGCGCACCCCGCCCCCGCAACTAGAACCGCCTCGCAGGGTTGGCAGACAAGGTGCGAACCATGCGCTCGCGGAACCATTAGCGAATTCGCGACGCTAGTACGAAAGTCCTATTCGGACGCCCTCAGCCCCGTCAGTACCCTAGTACTGGCAAAGCGCACGTTCTAAATGACTGGCGAACTTGGGAACGCTAGGCCTGCCTAGAAACCCAAAGTTCCTTAGCGCGAAATTTCCTGAGGCGGCACGCGGATGACGACAATGCTTGCAGATCCACCAAAAAAATCGACGCACTTAGGCGTCGGACTGGACGCGAATCGGCGTCATTCACCCAACGCGGACGCATGGAAGGCGGCCATCGGGACGAAGCCTGTGGCAGCAAGACTAGCGCTCTTGCCGGATTCGAAGCCGCGATGGGATCGCATCGGAGTCAGCGCGGCTTTCCAACTTAGCCTGCTTGTTTTTTGCATTTTGATACCGCTGATTTATCCGGATCAATTGAAGACGGCGCTGCACTTCCAAATGGTTCAGATCGCCTCTCCGGAAACAATGGTTCCGACCCCACCACCGCCACCGCCTCCCGCGAAATTATTGAAAGCAAGGACGCCTCCGCCCAAGCCGGTAGAGGTGCAGCCGGTGAAGCTGGATCCGCAGAAGCCGCACATTTTTGAAATCCCGAAGGCGGTGGTGCCGAAGGAACGGAAGCTGGAAGCGGTTGCGCCGGAACTCAAATCGCAGATGGAAGCAGCGAAGATCGACACGGAATCCGCGCAGCCGAAACGTCCGAGAGACGATGTGAAGCTGAACAACATCAACTCGGGAAGCGCCGCGCCGGCGACGGTGAAAGCGCCGATTGACAAAGTGCAGACCGGAGGATTCGGCGATCCCAATGGGATGCCGGGCCAGGGCGACCCGAAGCACGCGACAACCGTTAACCGGCTAGGTTCAACGCTGTTGCCGGGCGGGCCGGGTTATGGAAATGGAACCGGTGGAGACAAAGGAATTCGCGGGACGGTGGCGAGCACAGGTTTTGGGAACGGAGTCGCAAATCCACCGGCCGGCGGGGGCCACCAGGGCAAGGTGGAGTCATCGGGTTTTGGAAGTCAGACGGTAGCAGAGGCACCGAAGAAAAAAACGGCAGCCGAGGGACCGATTGACACGCCTGTTGACATCCTGGACAAGCCCAAACCGGAGTACACAGCAGAAGGGCGTAGTCTTAAGTTAGAAGGAGACGTTGTTCTCGACGTGGTGTTCCTCTCAAACGGCACCATGAAGGTGAATCGCGTCATCAGTGGATTGGGCCATGGCCTCGATGAGGCCGCGGTCCAAGCGGCCCAACGAATCAAGTTTAAACCAGCAAAACGCGAAGGTCAGCCGGTGGATTTCCCGGCGCGCGTGCGGATTGAGTTCCGCATGGCCTACTGAGGGGAGAGAGAAATGCGTAAGCTAGCTACTATTGTCCTCGGACTCGTCTTGGGTGGGTCCGCGGCCATCGCGAGCACAGCGGCGGCAGAACCGCAGCAACCGCGCACGATGGATCAAGTGATCGACCGGGTTATCTCGAACGAGAATCGTTTGAACCAGCAAATCCGGCAATACTCGCCGCTGGTTGAAACGTACATCCAAAACATGAAACCCGATAAGGATCTCGGCTACGTCCCCGCAGGCGACAAGTATTTCCTGGGTCGCGCCGATTTCTCGAAGGGCGTCGCGCTGGTGGGAATCAGTGACGAGGAAAACAAAGGGAAGAAGATCTTCGGGTCGATCGGGAATTTCTTTTCGTTCGCGATGCAGTTCCTGCCGGACGGATTCCTGCAGATGATCTTCCTCGACACGAACGGCTTCGACAAGCAGCACTACAAGTTTGATTACGTGCGCCGGGAATTTCTGGGCGACGTGCGCTGCCTGGTGTTCGACGTGACGCCGCAGGAGAAGTCGGGGAAGGGCCGTTTCCTGGGACGCATCTGGGTCGAGGACCAGGACTACAACATTGTGCGATTCAACGGCGGGTATACCGGCGGCGGACACTCGAGCTGGTACTTCCACTTCGACAGCTGGCGAACCAACGTGCAGCCGGGAATGTGGATGCCGTCGTTTGTGTATAGCGAAGAGAAGGATTTGCATTACGCGATGACCAAGAAATTGGACTTCAAGGCGCAGACGCGGCTCTGGGGCTACAATCTGGGCCACGCGCAGCAAGAGCAAGAGCTCAGCAAGATTTTGGTGGAAACTCCGGTGCAGGACGATACCAAGACGGCGAACGATTTGACACCGGTGCAGGCACAGCGGACATGGGACCGGCAAGCGGAAGATAACGTCGCGGACCGCTTTGAACGCATTGGGCTGCTGGCGCCGAAAGGCGAAGTGGACAAGGCGCTCGAGACGATCGTGAACAACATCGAGGTCACGAACAACCTGGACATAGAGCCGGAGATTCAATGCCGCGTGCTGATGACCACGACGCTGGAATCTTTCACCCTGGGGCACACGATCGTTTTGAGCCGTGGATTAATCGACGTGCTGCCCGACGAAGCCAGCTTCGCGACGATTCTGGCACACGAGATGGGGCACGTGATTCTCGGCCATCGGATGGATTCTAACTTCGCGTTCTTTGACCAGCTACTCGTCGATGACAAGGACACGTTCCGCCACTTTGGCTTTGGACGCACACAGGCGGAAGAGGACGCGGCCAACCAAGAGGCGGCCAAGTTGCTTGCCAATTCTCCCTACAAAAACCAACTTGCAAATGCCGCGCTGTTCCTTGCGGCGATGCAATCACGGCAGAAAGAAATCCCGAACCTGATCAGCCCGCACCTGGGGGACCGCGTACCGTCGATCTCCGACGTAAATTCCAGCGTCCCGACGGCGACTCCTGTGACTACAACTGCAGCGAATGGAACGGCTGCCGATCCGAAGTCGAAAGCGCAGATGGTTGCAGCGCTGCCGATTGGCGGGCGCGTGAAACTGGACCCCTGGAACGACAAACTCGAACTCATCAAGAGCAAACCCGTTGGCGTAATCGCCGAACGGGAAAAGATGCCGTTCGAGGTGACTCCGTTCATGCCGTACTTGACGCGCTTCGGAGCTGACGCGGGTAAACCGATCGCAGCCAGCGCCGCAACGCCAGCAGATCCGAAGGCGGCGGATGCGCCGAACAAACCGGACAAATAAATCCTAACATTGAACAAATGAGCGGCCCGGTGAAGAATACTTCATCGGGCCGTTTTTCTTTGCGGATGCCTGGGATGACTTGGGTTACTTCGCGACGGCCAAAGCCTGTATCAGCTTGTAGTTGAATTCGACTCCATCGTAGAAATCCTGTGTGCGAACGCGCTCGTCTTTTCCGTGGGCGCGGCGGTTATCGATGTCGAGAAAAACTCCGGCGATGCCGTAGATAGGAATGAAAGCATGCAGCAGGTCATCATCCAGCGTGTACAACGCGACATATTGGGCTCCTTAAGCAGACTTATTCGGTTGAAGGCGGCTCTGCAGCTGGAGGCGCGGGCGGCAATGCGAACGCCCGCCGCAGGCAGCCGGAAACATAGGAAGCGGCCAGAAAGAGCAGAATCAGTCCGAGGCCAGGGTCGAAAATAAAACGCAATACGAACGCGGCAAAAACCATCAGGCCGACCATTTGAGGCTTCATCACCGGCCGGCCAAATCTCCAGTTCACAAAGCGCGCGATTTCCTGGGGCCACTTGAAGACCCAGTAGAGGTTGTAAATGGGGATGAAGTGAAAGCCGACGGCCCGCGCGGGAGAGATGGGGTGCTTCCAGCCTGGCACGTGCTGCATCACGACGTGATAACGATACACGCAAACGAGTCAGTAGACGCCGCCAACGAACATGACGAGAAAAAGGTACAAAGGCGGGATGGGAAAGACGGCCTTCGCCATCTCCGGATGGAGGGACGCGGCGACAAATTCCGCGACAATCGTGGCAAGACCAAGGACGTAGCCGACCCAAAGCTGCGGAAGAGGAGGCAGCTTGGCCGAGTGCATCTGTTCTGCCGGCAAGTGCGTGCGCGAGAAATCCATCACGGTCCCGTGAAATACGGCATTGGCAGCGTAACGGTCGCAAGGCAGGTCCGTCAAACAGTCTGGGAGCGACGGCGATAAGACTTGCCGCGGCAAGTTGCCTCGCGACTCGCGGATTTCATAGACTGGCTGAGTAGCAACGACGGGAGGATGACGTGAGGATGACCACGAAAAGTATCGTACAGATTGCATTAGGCGCGGCATTGTTTATGGGCGGGATGGCGGCGGGTTCGCTGCACGCGCGAAGCGCTGCGGCGCAAAACCGGTTTGGCCAGCCAAAGACGGTGCTGCATGTGGTGATTTACAAGTTCAAGGATACGACTTCGAACTACGACCGCGAGAACGCGATCAACGGGATCAAGGAGATGGCGGCAAAGATTCCGGGAATCAAGAATGTATGGCTGAAAACGGAACGAAATCAAATTAAGGATTTCAGCGGCGTGTATGCGATCGAATTCACAAGCGCGGAAGCGGCCGCGGATTATTCGGAGAGCCCGCTTCACGAAGCGTGGTCGAAAAAGTGGCAGGAGCTACGCGAGAATAGCCTTTCGTTCCAAATTTCGAATCCATGAGGCGTGACGCCGCTGCAAGCGCGTTGGGGTAGAGCTTCGCGGCTTAACTTGTGCGGACGATTCCGAATCTTCGGCGGAGCAGGGCGTCCGTGACCCTATCGGACAAAAGGCGCTTGGACCATTTGGCTACGAAGGCCAACTGTGTGACGAGATAGCGAACCTTCGGATTGGGCGCTTCTATCGCGCGGAGAATCACGCGCGCGCAATCTTCTGGAGTGGTATTGGATTTGGCGCGGCTGCCTGTGACGCTTTGGAAGAATCGAGCGTAGAGCGGCGCATAGGGGCCTTCTTTCATTCTGTCCAAGTAGGGCTTCGAAAGTTCCAGAGCAGCTTGCTGAATGCCGGTAACGATGTAGCCCGGTTCGATGAGGATGACCTGGATGCCGAAAGGATAGAGCTCGAGGCGGAGTGCGTTGCTAACGGCTTCGAGCGCGAACTTGCTGCCACTGTAAGCGCCTTGTGTCGGCGCGGTTACAAAGCCCGATACCGAACTCATCATCAAAATGCGGCCGAGCCTGCGTTCGCGCATGTGCGGCAGCACGGCTTGGGTGACGCGCAGAACGCCGAAAAGATTCGTCTCGAACTGGCGGCGCCAGTCGTCGAGGCGAAGATCTTCAACGGCGGCGGTGAAATTCACGCCGGCGTTGTTGACGAGAAAATCGATAGCGCCGGCCTTGGAGATCACCGAAGCGACGGCACGCTGAACGGATGTGTCGTCGCAAACATCGAGCTCCAGCGATTCGAGATGGAGATTTTGCTCGCGGGCCAGCGCATCGAGCTGGGCACGTTTTTCGGCAGAGCGGCCGGCGGCAAACACGCGATAGCCGCGACGCGCGAGCAATAGCGCGGCTGCTTTGCCCAAACCATCCGTGGCGCCGGTGATCAGTACGGATTTTTGCGGCCCTGTGCCATTCGTCATACAAACCTCCGGCTTCCCTCCGAAACGAGGAAGGATTATGCTACCCCGGTTCTTGAACGGCGCGTGTTCCGCAAAACGCTTGAAACGTTTGTTGCGAACGCGCCGTCACACGGTGCAGCAGACGGTTGGTTGCCGGGACAAATACAAAAGTGAGGCGACGATGAAAATGCAGAGCGGGAGCTTGTCTGGAACGAATGCAGCGGTGTGGAAACTGCTGCGAAGAACTTGGCTGCGCGTTATCGTCGCACTTTTCGTCGCCGGATTTTCGGCCAGCTTTGTGGGAGCGCAAGGCACGGCGTCGAATGATGAGGAGTATGGGAAGAAGATTCACGAGTACACGACGGAGCCGTTCTTCATAACGACTCTCGTCGATCACCTGCCCGCTTCCTCGACGGTGCCTTCGCCGGACAAGATTCTCGGGCACATCGTCGGCGCGCCCGGCTTTTTGACGTATTCGAAGGACATTTATCGCTACTACGACGAGCTCGCGAAGGCCAGCCCGCGCGTGAAGGTGTTTCGCGTGGGCAAGTCTGAAGAAGGGCGAGACTTCCTGCTGGTGGCGGTGAGCGATGAAGCCAATATAGCGCAGCTTGACCACCTGCGCGACATCACGGCCAAGCTCGCCGATCCGCGCAAGATCAGCGACGCCGATGCGAAACAGCTCGTCGCGATGGGAAAGCCGTTTTACTGGGCGTCCGGGTCGATCCACTCGCCGGAGACGGGTTCCCCGGAAATGCTGATGGAGTTGGCGTACCGGCTGGCGGTGGAAGACACGCCGTTCATCGAGAACATTCGCAAGAATGCAATTTTTCTGATTACGCCGGTCGTCGAAGTCGACGGACACGACCGCATGGTGGACTCCTGGAATTACAAGAAGACCTATCCGGATAAACCGCAGCCGGATCTCGTTTATTGGGGACATTACGTCCAGCACGATAACAACCGCGACGGAATTGCGATGGGCCTGAAACTCTCGCAGATGATGATGCAGGAGTTCTTTTACTGGCATCCTCAGGTGCTCCACGATCTGCACGAGGCTGAACCGTATCTCTATGTTTCGACCGGGACGGGGCCGTACAACGCGTGGCTCGATCCTATCGTGGTCAGCGAATGGCAGAAGTTTGCATACAACGACGTGCAAGGCCTGACGGAGCGGGGCGTGGTGGGCGTGTGGACTCACGGCTTTTATGACGGCTGGGCGCCCAACTACATGTTTTATGTGGCGAACGGACACAACTCGATCGGGCGCTTCTATGAGACGGAAGGCAATAGCACGCCCGAGACGAAGGAAGTCGAGGTGGGACCAAGCGCAACGAGCCGCACGTGGTTCCGTCCCAACCCGCCACTGCCGAAGGTCCTGTGGTCGTTGCGCGACAACACGAACTTAGAAGAAAGCGGCGTGCTTCTATCGCTGGACTACACGGCGCAACACGGGCAGGAATTGCTGAAAGATTTCTACGAGAAGAGCAAGCGCTCTGTCGCTAAGGCGACGACGGAGGGCCCGGCGGCTTGGGCCATCGTAAATGATGGCCGTCGTCCCGCACTCGCGGCGCAGTTGGCGAATTTGCTGCAGAGACAGGGCGTCGAAGTGCAAAAACTCGAAGAGGATTTCGAGGTGAAAGATACCGCCGCGGCTGGAAAGCCTGCCGATGGAAAAGCGGACGCGAAGGCCGAGGAGCAAGACGGCGACAAATCCAAGAAGGAAAGGTCACGCAAATCCAAAGAAGAAGCGGTCGCGGAAATGCCCGCGGAGACGAAGGGCACGAAACTTCCGCTGGGCAGCTACATCATTCGAATGGACCAGCCTTACAGCCGCATGGCGGACATGTTGCTTGACACACAGTATTATTCGACGAACGACCCTCGGCCCTACGACGACACGGGCTGGACGCTCGGTCCTTTGCGCAACGTAAAAACGGTCCGTATCACAGATCCGGCGATCCTCAAGGTTCCGATGACGCTGGTGGACACGAACGCAAAATATGATGGAGGCGGCGTGATTCCGCCGCACGCGGAAAAAGGCAAAGCGCCGGCCGTCAAGTTTTATGTGATCAACGCAACGGGAGAGCCGAGTCTGGCGACGCTGCGTTACCGGCTAAAGGACGTGAAGTTTTTTGCGGCGGAGGACGGCTTCGAAGCGGGCGGACAGAAATTCGTTGCAGGTTCCTTCATTCTTCCGATGGAGGGAAATCCCGCCGATCTCGATATGCGGCTGAACAGCGCGGCGCGAGAGCTCGGCGTGCGCGTGGCCAGCGCGGAGTCCGTGCCGGATGTGGCGCGCCATGAAGTCGGCGTTCCACGCATCGCGCTGATGCACAACTGGACGGACACGCAGAACGAAGGATGGTTCCGGCTGGCACTCGAAGAAACCGGCGTGCCGTACTCGTATATTTCTGACATCACCGTTCGCAACACTCCGAACCTACGTGAAAAATACGATGTGATTTTGTTCCCGCCGACCTTCTACGGACTAGAACAAATTTTGAACGGAATCCCCGCACGGAAGCAGGCAGACGGAAGCGAAGCTGGCGGACCGATTCCCTGGGAAACCTCTTCCGTGACGCCGAACTTCGGCATCATCGACCACGCGCCGGACATTCGCGGTGGATTGGGATACGACGGCGTAGCTCATTTGAAGGCGTTCATCGAGGATGGTGGACTGTTCATCCCAATCGGCCCGAGCAGCCATTTGCCCATCGATCTGGGCATTACCGATACGGTGAGCATACGAGACACACACCAACTGCAAGCGCAAGGCATGATCGCGCGCGCCACCGTCGAGGACAAAGCAAGCCCCATCACCTATGGATACGACGACTCTCTCGGCGTGTACTTCAGTCAAGGACCTGTGTTTAGCGTGTCTGTCGGCGGAAGGTTCGGCAGGTTTTTTGGCGCGGAGGGAGGAGCTTCCCGTCCCAGCGGCAGAGGCTCGCTGACGGATCCGGACATCCCGCAGGGGCGCGCCTGGACGCCTCCAGAACCGCCCGTCCACCGGAGCCGCGCGGAGCAGGAACTCTATGTCAATCCCGATTTGCGCTCTTATCTGAGCTCGTTCCTGCCGCCACCGGCCCTCTATCCGCGTGTGGTGTTGCGGTTCGCGGATGAGAAGCAGCTGTGGATCAGCGGCATGCTTGCGGGTGCATCCGAATTGGCAGACGCACCCGCTATCGTGGACGTACCTGTCGGCAAGGGGCACGTTGTCCTATTTGCGACGAACCCCATGTGGCGGCAGGAGACGCAAGGCGAGTTCATGCTCCTACTGAACGCGGCACTGAATTTCGACCACCTGGACGCCGGCCGGAAAATGCCGGCTCCCAAGGCGGAGAAGTCCTCTTCCACGGCGGCGCAAGAGTAAGCGGCCGCAACATTCCATCCAGCGTCTCGTTTTCGGCACAAGCAGCTGCCGCTGTGCACCCGTCTGCAAGAAGGGCTGCTAAAATCGTTCTAACACGGAAGCTTCCACTGGAACGATGGGTGCGCCCGCATGTCAGACGACGGAATCCCTGTGGCTGAAGAGCGTGCTCGGAAGTGGCGATTTGGATTTTGGAGCCTGATTGCAACGCAATTCCAAGGCGCGTTCAATGATAACGGCCTGAAATTCTTCGTCATCTTCCTTATTCTCGGAACGAATCCGACAGAATCCCAGAAAGACCTGCTGGTCTTTTACGTCGGGAACCTGTTTGCGGTTCCCTTCCTGCTGTTTTCAATGGCCGGCGGTTACCTGGCCGACCACTTCAGCAAGCGAAGCGTGGCCATCGGCACGAAATTCTTTGAGATGTTCGCGATGCTCTTCGCGCTTTATGCTTTTGCGCACGGCAGCACGCGCATGGCATTCGCTGTAATTTTTCTCGCCAGCACGCAGGCTGCATTTTTCGGCCCTGCGAAGTACGGACTGCTTCCCGAAATTCTTCCAGACGAATTGCTGTCGTGGGGCAACGGCATCCTGGAGCTGACGACGTTCGTCGCTATTATTGCCGGTGCGGTCGCGGGTCCATTGTTAGCGCAGCGGTTTCATGAGCGGGAAGCACTCGCGGGGCTCATTTTTGGCGCGTGCACGCTCGTCGGTTTAACGACGAGCTTCGCCATCAGCCGTGTTCCTGCCGCCGATCCCAACAGAACATTCCGTTTCAATCTTTTCGGCGACCTCAGAAAGCAGTTTCAAGTTGTGCGACCAGACCGCACATTGCACC
>JBAQJX010000001.1:0-24301 GCA_049641765.1 Candidatus Acidiferrum sp. | reverse complement strand
CCTTCGGGTTGTGCTTCGACAGCACCTTCGTAATCGCCGCCGTCAACGTCGTCTTGCCATGATCAATGTGTCCGATCGTCCCAATGTTGCAGTGCGGCTTGCTCCGCTCGAATTTCTCCTTCGCCATATTCCTTTATCCTCTGCTTCAAGTCTTTCTTCCGCGCATTTCCTGCGCGTCCTTCCATGCTTCAAAATCTGGAGCGGGGGACGGGATTTGAACCCGCAACCATCACCTTGGAAGAGTGAGACTCTACCGTTGAGTTACCCCCGCTCTTCGACCGCAAACCTTCCTGCCTCGCCCACCTTACGAATCCTGGAGCCTGGGACCGGGATTGAACCGGTGACCTCGTCCTTACCAAGGACGCGCTCTACCAACTGAGCTACCCAGGCCTAACCCGTATCCCCCCAAAAAATCGCCGTTCGTGGCGCACTTTTCCTTAGCAGCGCCTTTGCCGCGAATTGGACCGCACTCGAACATCGCTTGATGCGATTGCCCTGCGGTTTCCGGATCACGGCCGCTCATCATCCCCTCGGCCGAATCGAACTGCGAGTCACTGGTGGACGGGGAAGGATTCGAACCTTCGTAGCCCGCAAGGAGCGGCAGATTTACAGTCTGCTGGTTTTAGCCACTCACCCACCCGTCCCGCGAAAACAAGAACGACCCTAAATCCATGCCCTCGAAAACCTTCCACACAAAATCCTTGCAGTGCAAACTTCGCACAAAGCGAAAACACAAAAAGGACTCGTGTCAAAAGACACCAGCCCGTTTATTTTTACAGCAAGGATTTGCTCCGCCTCACTCCCCTGCCAATTCCTGGTGGAGCTGGCGGAGGGAATTGAACCCCCGACCCTCTGATTACAAATCAGATGCTCTACCAGCTGAGCTACGCCAGCGTCGCTCGAACCGGGTAAGAATAGCAGATCGGGCATGTAAATTGCAAGGGGCCGATTCCGATTTGGAGCACGTCGGGGGCCAGGGCTGTGGAAAACCTGTTTCCCTGTGTCGCACTCCTAGCTGCCCTATCTTTTGATTCCTCTATAGTTTAGCATGAACCCCGCCGTTCCGCAGGAAGCGCCCCCAGGGCCAGGGCTGCGTCCTCAAATCTTGTCCAAAGATTCTTGTCCTGGCAGGGGCCGTTCGATCCGGGCGAAACTGGCAAAACCATCGATTTCCAGGCGCTCGCGAAATAGGCATAGTCCGCATGAAAAAACACTGGATCGCTGCACCCGTCGCTGCGGCACTCGTCCTTGGTGCAAGCCTTTTCTACGGCTATCAGCGTTGGGGAAACTCCGTGGACGGCGCGCGCAACGCAATGCTCGCGCAGTTGCCCTCCGACGCAAGCGCCGTTCTCTTCCTCGACTTCGACGCGCTACGCCAATCGCCGTTCCTTGCCGAACTTTACAAGTGGGCGCCGCAAACCAAAGCCGACGCGGATTACACGCAGTTTCTCCAGTCGACCGGATTCAACTATGAGCGCGATCTGAACCGCGTCGCCGTCGCCACTCTGAATCACGGCCAGGCGACAACTCTCTGCGCTGTGGCCGATGGACGATTCGACCGAAAGAAGATCTCCGCATACGCAATGCAAACCGGCACGCGAGAGAATCGCAACGGCCGCGAAATCTTTACTGTTCCGCTTGCCAACAGCGCGCGGCGAATCACTTTCACTTTCTTGCGCAATGACCGCATCGTTCTGACAAATGGGCCAAGCATCGAAACCTCTTCTCCATTGCAAACCGATTCGGATGCGCAAGCTTGGCGCGAGCGGTTCCGCCGGCTTGCCGGCTCACCCGTCTTTGCCGTGATTCGTCAAAGTGGCGGCGCCGGCTCGGCTCTGAGTGCTCAATCGCCTGGTGGATTGCGTTCGCCTCAACTCTCCGCCCTCATCGACCAGCTCGAATGGATTACCGTCGCCGGAAAGCCGGATGCCGACCGGTTGCGTGTCGTTCTCGAGGGTGAAGGCACCTCGGACGCATCTACTCGCCAATTGTCCGACGTGATTAACGGCTTGCTGCTGCTGGCACA
Organism: Candidatus Acidiferrum sp.; assembly: GCA_049641765.1. Lineage (GTDB taxonomy): Bacteria > Acidobacteriota > Terriglobia > Acidiferrales > UBA7541 > Acidiferrum. Next base: position 22,275 of record JBAQJX010000001.1, on the reverse strand, counting down.
AGCTGGGCTTAGTGATCCGAAAATGCGCCAGCAACTCCAACCAGACGTTCGCGAGGCCTTTTTGGAGATGCTGAAGAGCGCGGATGTCTCGCAGATCGATCGCGGCGCAACGAAATCGGTTCGACTGGTCTTCGATTTGACTCCCAAGTTCCTTGAAGCTGCCCGAACCGCGATGCCCCTCGCACCGGCCCCGCAGCAAGACAAAGCCCTGCCGAACAAAAGTCCTATTCGAAATTGATTTGGCACAAAAAAATGCCCCGAAGATTCGGGGCGGTGCGGCGCGCTAAACGATTCGAGAAAAGTTCTTCGGCTAATCGCCGACCATGCTCCCCTTCATGTACCGCCATGGATTTACGGGCGCATTGTTCACCCGGACCTCATAGTGTACATGCGGCCCGGTCGAGCGTCCGCTGATTCCTGTGTACCCGATCACTTCGCCGCGCTTCACGCGCGTTCCTGGAACCGCCGAGAACGACGAAAGATGCGCATACCAGGTCGTGATTCCAAATCCGTGGTCAATCACCACAAGCCGGCCGTAGCCCGCATGGTTTTCCGCAATCGACACGATCCCGTCTGCGGTCGCGTGAACCGGCGCTCCGTAGTCCGAAGCCACATCGACGCCCGTGTGGAACGCGCCCTCGCCGCTGAACGGATCAAGTCGTTCGCCGAAGCCATCCGTGATGTGTCCCATCACTGGCCAGATCGATGGCGTGTAGCTCGAATCCGCAAAGCTCATCCCTGGCATCAACCGCATGCCGCCCGAAGAGATGGCGATCACCGCCGCGTTTCTCTTCAAAAAGGTATATTGCTCGATCGAACGGTCGAAAACGTCTTCCGGAGTTGCTTCTTCGCTGTCGGTCGTGTCGAAAGCCGCCGGGTGATAGCGCAGCACGCCGTACGTCATGGCCACTTCGGTTGCAAGCGATTGGAGAGAATCGAGTCGTTGGTTGGTGTCGGTAACCGTGCTCTGCAATTGCTGGTACTGCTTCTTGAGAGTTTCCTGATCGTGGCGCAGAGCGTTGTAGTTGCCGACCTTCCAAAGCATCCGGGAGTAGGATCCCACTGCGGCAGCCACCGTCACGGCACCGATGAGGGCCAGAACCGCAACGCTATGCAACACATACGCCGGGATCACAAGCTTCCGCAGCTTGCCCGGCGTCGTTGCAATATAGAAGGTATAGTTTTTGCTCGTAATCACTATACTTGGCCCTCAGGCCTTCTTGCTAGTCAAAAGCGGGCTTTGTGCCCTGGCGCCCGCGCGTGAGAAAACTACGAACTGCCAATCTGAACCGTAAGCCTCGGTCCGCGACCGTGCCCATACTAAATTCTGTAGTGATGTCCGTCAACCCTGTATTTTGCTGTCCGAAGAACAGGGTGTTAAAAACCGGCCACCTGTCCTGCAGGACAGGGTGATGAGGGCTCTCCACCTATTATATCGGCTGCGGAGGCCAATTGCTTCACCCGGGGCTGAAAAAAGTCAGCCGGAGGATATACTCGACTTCGACGATGAGCGAAATAAAACATCGCCTCGCAGGGCGGGGGGGACCCACGGAAGACGGTATTCTCGAACGCATCGAACGGATGGCCGCTCGAACGAGAACTCGCAATACCCCCGTGCGGCTTGGAATCGGGGACGACGCGGCCATTTTCAAAGCTACCACGGGTCGCGAAGTGATTCTCACCTGCGACTGGTTCCTCGAAGATTCGCACTTTCTGCGAGACAGGCATCCGCCCGATGCCGTCGGCTGGAAATGTCTGGCTCGCGCGGTCAGCGACATAGCAGCGATGGGCGGCGTACCGCGCTGCATTCTTTTGAGCTTGGCCCTCCCCGCAACTCACACCGGTTTATGGTTGGATCGATTTCTCGCGGGATTGCAACGCGCCGTCCGTCAGTTTGCTTGCCCGCTCGCCGGAGGCGACACGACACGCAACGACAAAATTCTGATCAACATCACCGTTATCGGCGAAGTGCGCGCAGAAAACGCCATCATGCGCTCGGGAGCCTGCCCAGGCGACTTGCTTTTTGCAACCGGTCGGCTTGGAGAAGCGGAGTTGGGCCTCGAGCTTCTCCGTAAGACCCGAGGCCCAGTCAACAGTCGCGATCCTCACCTCAAGAAACATCTCTACCCCCATCCGCGCGTCGCGCTTGGCCGCTGGCTCGCCGAAAAACATTTGGCATCCGCTATGATGGATCTCTCGGATGGCCTCTCCACCGATTTGCCGAGATTGTGCGAAGCCAGCCGCGTGGGAGCGCGAATCGCCGCGTCAAAGATTCCTGCTGTCCTACTGCCGGAACGTCTGCGCGGGCGAACTCGCGATCCGCTGGATTTGGCATTGCATGGCGGCGACGACTACGAATTGCTTTTCACGGTGACCCGCAAGAACGCTCAGGCAGTCCCTCGATCTTTCCATGGCGTTCCCATTTCGGAGTTCGGCGAAATCACGAAGAAGCCCGGCTTGGTGCTTATCGACAGCGCTGGCAGGATCTCTCCGCTGCCGAACCGAGGCTGGGACCCATTCCGAGGCTCTCGCCAGCGCTGACGCCCAACTTCCCTAGGTTACGTTGCTTTATCCGGAACTTCTGTTTAACCAGCCAAGTAAAGACGCCCCTCCCAGTTAAAGACCGAACAGCAGTTGCTGGCGGGTAATCCCACGGCCAGTACGAGACCTGTCTTTTCTCCTGCCCCAATTTCGTTCTCACGAACAATTGCCGCGGTCACATCGCTGCTCTATCTTGAGGGGCGAAGTGTCAGCGGGACCAATCGCTCCCCAGGCCCTCCTCGCTTGACTTGTCGTGAAGCAGCTCAGATCCGATTCGAGGAGGGATCGTGCAGAAAATTCTTGGTCTTTTGGTCCTTACATTGGCTTCGCCCTTGGCACTAGCAGCACAAACTCCCATCCGCGTGAATTGTGGCGGCCCAAGTTACACCGACTCCAAAGGGCAGGTCTGGCAGGCGGACTCCGGTTTTACTGGTGGCACGGCAGAGAGCAGCAAAAATCCAGTGACTGGAACTTCCGATCCCACTCTCTTCCAGGATTATCGGTGGAATCCTTCGAGTTACTCCTTCAAGGTGCCCAATGGTCAGTATCAGGTGAACCTCTATTTCGATGAGTCGAACGCGCAAGCGGAAAAAATCAGTGGCCGCGTTTTCAATGTAAGCGTGCAGCGAACCGTCGTTTTCCCTGAGGTGGATATTTTTGCAGACGCCGGCGCGAACGCCGCGCTCATCAAATCGACGAATGTTTCCGTCACTACGGGAACTTTAACGATCGTCTTTGCGCACGTCGCCGGGCAGGATCCGGAAATCAGCGCGATCGAAATTCTTCCCCTCAGCAGCGCGACGACGGGGCCGGCCCTGACATTGAACTTCACGTATCCCGACGGAACTCAGGTCGCGGGAACGCTCAACTACACGGTTTCCTCTTCCCTGCTCAGCTTCCAGGGCAGCCAGGCGCTGGTCAATGGCACGGCGCAATGCCAGCTTTTTGCGAACCCGAGTTCGATGGGCATCAGCGCGCAGTTTCAGGTAAGTCTCAGTTTGGTGGATACCAGCGGCCACATTCTTTGGCAGATGAGTCTAGGAATGAATCCGGCGGAAGTGAACCTCGGCAGCGTGCAAAGTTCATCTCTGAACGTGGTCGTTCAAAAAATGTAGAAACAGAACGCTCGACGAAGATTTGCCGATCGAAAAGCTCAAGGACTCGGCGAAATCCCTGACGTCGTCGGAGCCGGTCCCGTCTTTGTCGGCGTGGTGACAGTGGGAACTTTTGGTTTGGGAGCGGCGGGTTCCTCTTCTTCGGGTGCAGTGTCCGGCGTGTCGACGTTCACTTTGTGTTCGAGCGCCTGCTGCTCGAGCGGCACGACATTCTCAAAATTAAGAACCGGCTGGCCTTCGAGCGCGTTCTTCATGAACTGCAGCCAGATAGGAAGCGCGGCACGAGCACCGGTTTCTTTCTTCCCAAGAGAGATTTGCTTGTCGTCAAAGCCCACCCAAACCCCGCAGGTCAGCTGCGGCGTAAAACCCATGAACCAGGCGTCCGTGTAGTCTTGCGTCGTGCCGGTTTTTCCAGCCGCGGGGCGGCCCAGCGCCTTGGCCTGAATGCCAGTGCCGAATTGAATGACTTCCTCGAGCATCGCCGTCATGGTCCGCGCCACTTCTGGGGAGATGACGTCATGCACTTCGGGGTGTGCTTCTTCCAGCAGCGCGCCGTCGTAGCTGGTCACGCGGCGAATCATGTGCGGATCGATGCGAATGCCGTCATCGGGAAAGACCGAAAACGCGGAGACGTGCTCTTCGAGCTTCATGTCGGCCGCTCCCAACACCAACGGGAGATAGGGTGGCAGCGGCGTCGTGATGCCGAAACGGCGCGCCATATCCACGACGGAATTTATGCCTACTTTTTCCGCGAGCTTCACGGCCGGAACGTTGCGCGAGCCCGCGAGCGCGCGGCGAAGCGTGATCGTGCCTTCATACTTTTCGTCGTAGTTGTGTGGTGTATACGGCTGGCCGCCGCTAATCGTCGTGATCGGCGTGTCCGAAATAGTGTCAAACGGCGAGGCGCCCTTTTCAAGCGCGTCGGCGTAGAGATAGACCTTAAACGAGCTGCCCACCTGGCGATAAGCCTGCGTGGCGCGGTTGAATTTCGAGTCTTCAAAGCTGTAGCCGCCAACCATGGCCTTGATTTCGCCCGTCGAGTTGTCGATGGCCATGAGAGCGGCTTGCGGCCCGGGCTGTTGCTCAAGTTGCACGCGAGCGGTGGCTTCGTGAAGCTCTTGAATCGAAAACTGCGCGAGATCGCCGACCTTCAAGAGGTCCGTGGGATTCTTGCGGCCGGTCCAGGCGAAATCGGGCGGCGAAAGAATTGCCCGGTACGGCCCGATCTTGATGGTGGCGAAGCGATCGTCGACCGCAAGCACCAAGCCTGTCACGTAGGAACCCTTTTCGATCGCGTGCCGCCAATCCTCATCCTCATAGGTATCAAGCTTCCCCAAATTGTCGTGCAGGATGTTCGGAAGGTTGCCGCGCCAGCCGTGGCGCCGGTCGTAACTGTGCAGCCCATCCCTCACCGCTTGATTGGCGGCCATCTGCATTTTCACGCTGAGCGTGGTGTAGACGCGCAGCCCGCGCTCGTGGACCGCTTCCGTCCCGTAGGTCGATTCGAGATACTTGCGAATCTCTTCGAAGAAATACGGCGCCAGATCGTTCCGAGGAAACTGCAAGTGCAATCCTAGAGGCGTTTTCTGCGCGGCCTCTTCTACGGAGGGACTGATCTTCCCTTCCTCTTCCATGCGGCGCAAAACGAGGTTGCGGCGGGCGAGCGCGCGCGCTGGATCGGAGAGCGGCGAATAAATCGGCCCGCGAATCATTCCCGCAAGCAGCGCAGCTTCTTGCAGCTTCAAGTCCGAAACGGACTTTCCAAAATAAAATTGCGCCGCAGCGGCAAATCCGTAGTTGCCATGCGCGAGGTACACCTGGTTGGCGTACATCGTGAAAATCTGCGGTTTGGTGTAGCGGCGTTCGATTTGCAGCGCCAGCAAAATCTCCTGCATTTTGCGGCGAAAGCTGATTTCGCTGCGGTCGAGAAACAAATTGCCTGCGAGCTGCATCGTGATAGTGCTCGCGCCCTGCGCTTTGCCGCCTTTCAGGAGCTTGCGCCAAACGGCGCCAGCAATGCGCGGAAAGTCGATGCCCCAGTGCTCCTCAAAATGCTGGTCCTCGATGGCCGTGACGGCGTCGTAGAGCACTTTGGGGCACTGCTCGTAGGTCATCAGGATGCGGCGTTGCAGCGCAAAGCTGCCGACGAGTTGGCCGTCGTCGGCATAGACTTCCGTGACGACCGTGGGCCGATACGTTTCCAGCGCACGAATCTCCGGCAAGTCGCTGGCATACACAAACAGCAGCCCGCACGCCGCGCCCAATGCAATAGAACAAAGTAGGAGAAACGCCAGCGCGACGCGGTCAATCAGTTTCCAGCCGCGCAGGCGCAGCGTAATCGGTGGCAAGCTCAGCATCGAAAGTCAATTCTATCGCAGAACGATTTTGCGGAATGGCTTTTGCGGGAAATAGTCGCGTTTCAGGAATCAGCAGCCGGCTCATAGTAGCGTTCCCCTGCGCAGGAACGGCAAAGCGTTCGATCTCCCACCACGACTTCGCGCTTGAAATTGACGCCCTCGCCGCACTGCGCGCAAACGACACGCGGCCCCTTGAAGCCAGGCAGGTCTTCCGCGCCCACCTCAACTTTCACCCACTGCTTATCAAACAGCACTTCATCCGAAAGCGCCGCGTACGCCTTTTTCTGTCCGGCGTCTTTGCCAAGCTCCGGAAACATTTCCTGCGCGGCTTGCTTCGACGATTCTTTTGCCGCAATGCGCACAGCGCGCCCCGTCTGCAAATCCACGAACGTTGCCGCCACTTTGCCCCAATCGCGGAATTTCAAGGCACGCTTGCCGAGCCGGCAATTGGCGACCAGCGCCACAGCGTCGGTCATGCAGCGATCGATCTCAACATACGTGACGATGCGCTTGCGCTCGGCGATGGGATCATCTATTCCCAGTTCCCGCAGCCCCAGCATAGCCAGCCGTACGCCCAGCACCTGCCCGGCACACAAGTGCCCGTGAGCCACCGCGGCCAGCCTAAGGTATTCGTCGAGCGATTTCATGAAAGCGGTTGAGGTGCTGGCGGGGTCGCCCACGGATGCGGCCGGCGCGCCTCGATAAAAGCAAACACGGTCATCAAGACTGCCAGCACAGCCATCGCCGCGTCTTCCAACACCTTCTTGAGATTGATCGGTTCAGGGGTCGCGAAGCACCCGCAATTGATGTCCATGTGCAGCAGGTACGCGCGCAAAACGACGCTGAAGAAGCCCAGCATGATCAGCGTGAGCAACATGGCCCAAATTCGCAATCGCCAGCCGATCAGCACGAGCAGCCCGAGAATCATTTCCGTGAAAGGCAGAGTGTGCGAGACGAACTGCACTCCCCAGGCCGGGAGCAGCTTGAACGCCGCCACCTGTAGCGCGAAGTTCGAAAGATTCATGGAGATGGAGAATTTGAAGAAAAAGAAAGGCCAGAAATTCTGGTTCGGGTAAAACGCTTTCGAGTAGCCTGCGTAAATGAAAATACAGCCGAGTACAAGCCGACCGAGCCAGATGATCGCGCGGCGCGCATTGAGTGGGCTGGATTGCATCATCGCTGGATTCGCGAAGAACTCGTCGAGAGCGCCTCTACCTCTGGCTCAGCAGTTGATCCAGGAATTGCTTCAGGTTCTCGTAGTTCATCACGCCCGCGTAAGGATACGTTTGTCCTTTGTAGTGGAACACCTGCGTCGGCGTGGAGTTGACGCGATACATTTCGCCAAGTTCATAGTCTCTGCTGATGAGCAGCTCGAGGGTGCCTCCCTTGACCAGCGCGCGAACCTTCGTCATCTCCGGGCTGGTCAGTACGGCTGCAACGGTCCCGTCGATATCGCCGGTCTGCTCCCACTTTTCCTGGTTCTCGTAGAGTGTTTGTTCGACTGGCTCGACCTTGCCGATTTCGGCGGCGGCCCTTGCGTATCGCGCCGCCACTCGGGAATAGGCGTGCATCGCCAGCGGAAAGTCGCGGTGAATCAAGAAGACTTTGCCGGTGCTCACGTAATTGTCCATCAATTGCCGGTTGGTGCTCAGGTAGAGCGCGCGGCAAGACGGGCATTGATAGTCGCTGAAAATCTCCAGCACAATCGGAGCGCTCTTCGAGCCAAAGGCTTTGTGCGGGTCAATGTCGTTCACGCCGTCGACCGATTCGGTCGCAACTGTCTCGTGCGCTGAGCTTCGCGGCTGCGCCGCAGGTGCGGCCTCAGAAACCGGTTCGGCGGCCGGGCCTTCCTCAGCGACCGGAGCGGCGCTGGCTTCCTCAACAGCCGCTGTAGGCTGCGTCTGAAGCGGCGACGTCGTCGCTGGCTGGGCGCCATAATGCGCCGCCAAAACGGGGTGAATCTTGTGGGTGACCAACAAACGCGCGCCAATCAGCGCAAAAACCACGGCTACGGCAAGAACAGCACGACGATTCACGCAACCCTCCCACAAACGCCTCAAGATGTGAGATGCAATCTACGCGTCAGATTAACACAGCTTCCCGCCGGTGAATCGAAAGAAGGCTGGAAGGTAACCTAGTGGTATCCAAGTGAGGAAATAGGGTCATTGAAAGGAAAAAGCGGGAGAGGGAGGCGGGAACTGAGGTAAAGCATTGAAAATAATATGGATACAATCGTTATAAGAAAACTTGACAAAGTCGCACTCAAGTTATATACTCGCCCTCGATTTGGACCAGGAGCACGCCATTCACCTTGGCCCGCCACGGACTTCTCAGCTTCCGGACGGCCAGCGACATAGACGGCTTCCGGAAGGACCAGCAACAACAGGAACAGCCCGAAAGGATTGAGTGAGATGAGCAAAATTATTGGAATTGACTTGGGGACTACGAACTCGGTTGTCGCCGTCATGCAAGGCGGCGAACCGGTAGTCATCCCCAACCAGGAAGGTGCACGCACCACCCCTTCGGTGGTCGCCATTACCAAAGGTGGAGAGCGCCTTGTTGGACAAGTAGCAAAGCGCCAGGCGGTGACGAATCCCGAGAACACGGTGTATTCGATCAAGCGCTTCATGGGCCGCCGCTACGACGAAGTTGGCGATGAGATGAAGCGTATCCCCTACAAGGTCGTCAAGGGCGAGCACGACGACGCGCGCATCGAGATTTTCGGAAAGCTGTACAGCCCGCCGCAGATTTCCGCGATGATTCTCGGAAAACTGAAGGCCGCGGCCGAGGATTTTCTCGGCGAAAAGGTCGGCAAGGCTGTAATCACGGTTCCCGCCTACTTCAACGACGCGCAGCGCCAGGCGACCAAACAGGCCGGCGAGATTGCAGGACTGGAAGTCGTCCGCATCATTAACGAGCCGACCGCAGCCGCACTTGCCTACGGCCTGGACAAGAAGAGCGACGAAACTATCGCGGTGTACGACCTCGGCGGCGGCACGTTCGATATTTCCGTTCTCGAAGTCGGCAGCGGCGTCGTGGAAGTGAAGTCCACCAACGGTGACACACACCTCGGCGGCGACGACTTCGACCAGCGCATCGTGGATTGGCTGATCGACGAGTTCAAGAAGGAAAACGCCATCGACCTCGGCAAAGACCGCATGGCTCTGCAGCGCCTGAAGGAAGCCGCGGAAAAAGCCAAGATCGAGTTGTCGCAGATGATGGAGACCGAAATCAACCTGCCGTTTATTACGGCGGGCCCGAGCGGCCCAATCCACATGCAGCAGAAGCTGACGCGGACTCGCTTCGAGCAGTTGGTCGGCGATTTGCTCGACAAGTCGATGAAGCCGGTCAGGCAAGCGCTCGAAGACGCAAAAATGTCGCCGAGCGACATTCAGGAAGTCGTGATGGTCGGCGGCTCGACGCGTATTCCGAAGGTGCAATCGATTGTCCGCACGTTCTTTGGCGAAAAAGAACTGCACAAGGGCGTGAACCCGGACGAAGTCGTGGCCGTGGGCGCCGCGATTCAGGGCGCCGTGCTGGCAGGCGAAGTGAAGGACATCCTGCTGCTGGACGTGACGCCGCTTTCGCTGGGCGTCGAGACGCTCGGCGGCGTAATGACCGCGCAGATCCCTCGCAACACGACGATTCCGACGCGGAAAGTCGAAACCTACTCAACAGCTTCGGACAACCAGCCCGGCGTGGAAATCCACGTCCTGCAAGGCGAGCGCAAATTCGCGAACGACAACCGTTCGCTCGGCAAATTCAAGCTGGACGGCATTCCGCCGGCTCCGCGCGGCACGCCGCAAATCGAAGTGACCTTTGACATCGACGCGAACGGCATCTTGAACGTCAGCGCCAAGGACAAGGCCACGAACAAGGAGCAGAAGATCACCATCACTGCTTCGAGCGGCTTGACCAAGGAAGAAGCCGAGAAGATGCGCGCCGAGGCCGAGTCGCACTCGGAAGACGATCGCCGCCGTATGGAGGAAGTCGAAGCCCGCAACCGGCTCGACGGAATCCTCTATCAAGCGGAGAAGATGGTCCGCGAGAATCGCGAGAAGATTGCGGAGTCGGACGTGAAGTCGGCCGAAGACGCCATCGATGAAGCTAAGAAAGCCATCGCCGAAGGCGGCACGGCTCGCTTGCGCTCCGCGACGGAGAACCTCGAAAAATCCTTGCACAAGATTGCCGAGGTGCTCTACAAGGCCAACCAGGCGCAACCAGGCGCCGAACAGGCGGCTGGCGCGAGCGCAGGCGCAGGAGGCGGAAGCTCCAGCGGCGGAGCGCCGCAGGATAAGAAGCCTGGCGACGTAATCGACGCGGAGTACGTCGACGTCGACGAAAACAAGCCGCCAAACTGACACACCGGCCGTAGGGGCACGATCGTTCGTGCCCCTGCTTGCCTTTGTAAGGCACAGAAAATGTGCCCTTGATTTGTTGTTGAGGGACCTTCGGCATTCAACTGTCGACTGTTAACTGAATTTCATGGCAACCACGGCAAAACAAGACTATTACGATCTACTCGGCGTCGAGAAGAAAGCCAGCTCGAAGGACATTCGCACCGCATTCCGCAAACTCGCGCGCAAATACCACCCGGACTTGAATCCCGGCGACAAATCCGCGGAAGAAAAATTCAAGCAGCTGCAGGAAGCATACGACGTTCTCTCCGACACGAAGAAGCGGCAGATGTACGACCAGTACGGCTTCTACAGCGACAACATGCCGCCGGGCGGACCTGGCGCAAGCAGCGGGCACGAGCAGGGCGGCCAGGGCGTCAACTTTGACTTCGGCGGGTTCGATTTTGGCGGCGGCTCGGGCGCGCCCAGCAGCGGCGGGAGTTTTCGGGATCTTTTCAGCCAATTCTTTCACGGCGGACGCGGTGCTGCTGCCGAACCGGAGCAAGAAGCCGGCGGTGATCTCGAATATCAGATCGAAATCGATTTCTGGGACGCGGTGCGCGGCGCGGTCAAGAAGCTGACCATAACGCGGCTGGACACCTGCGATACGTGTCACGGCACCGGAGCAATTGGCTCCGCGCAGACCTGCCCAGTCTGCCACGGCTCGGGCACCATTCAGCAATCCGCCGGCAAGATGAAATTCAACGTTCCTTGTACCCGCTGCGGCGGAACGGGAAAAATCCGCAAAGTCTGCCCGACGTGCAGCGGCGAGGGCCGTTTGCGCCGCACGGAAACCATCGACGTGCGTATTCCCGCCGGTGTGGCCGGCGGATCGAAAGTGCGCGTGCCAGGGAAAGGCAATGCCGGAACGATGGGCGCCCCTCCAGGGGATCTCTACCTGCGCGTGGAAGTGAAGCCGCACTCCTTTTTCGAACGCCGTGGCGACGATTTATACACGAAGGTCCCGGTGACGGTGAGCGAAGCCACGCTGGGCGCGAAAGTCGAAGTGCCGACGATCGATGGCCGCTCGCTGGTGCGCATTCCGCCGGGGACGAATAGCGGCAAGACGCTGCGCTTGAAGGAAAAAGGCGTGCCCAGTGCGCGCAATGGCGCTCGCGGCGACCAGTACGTCGAAATCCAGGTGGTCGTGCCGCAGCCGACCGACGAGCGCGTGCGCAATATCATGAAAGAATTGGAAACCGTTGCTCCGGAGGACCCGCGCAAGGATTTATTCACGAAAGCGGGAGTGTAGGGACACGCGAGTTCGCGCCTTCCCCTAGAGAGTAGGGGCACGATATATCGTGCCCGGTATTGGAGAAAGTAGGGGCACGATACATCGTGCCCTCTGTTAAAGAGTAGAGGGCACCACATGCCACAGCGAGCCAGAAAACGCGCCAAAGCCGGCTACATGATCAGTGCCGTAGCCGAGCTCTACAAGCTCCATCCGCAAACGCTGCGCCTCTACGAACGCGTGGGACTGCTCAAACCTTCGCGCTCCCAGGGCAACACACGCCTTTACACCGATTCCGATCTCGAGCGTCTCGATGTCATCCTGACTCTCGCGCGCGACATGGGCGTGAACCTCGCCGGCATCGAAATCATCCTGAACATGCGCGAAAAAATGGTCGAGATGGAACGCCAAATGACGGAATTCGCCACCGTCGTTCAGCAGGAACTCTCGCGCGTAGCTTCCTCGCATTCGCGCGACAAAGAACCGCGCCACGCCATCGTGCGCGCTACGCCCCGCGCGTTCCGCAATTCTTAGCTCACAAGCTTCCACAGTTTCCAAAAGCGAACGTCTTGCCGTTCCTCCTCCGCGAAAGTATGCTGTCGCCATGGCTCTTGAGAATTGCCCCCTTTGCCGGGGAACCGGCTGGAAGCTCGTACCGCGAGCGGCTGGAACCGCGGCCAAGGTCGCCGTCGCCTGTGATTGCGGCATGCAAGATCGCGCCGAGCGCGTCATCGAACGCGCACGCATCCCAAAACGTTATGAACACTGCGATTTTGAGAGCTACAGCACAGATGTCAGCGCCGATACGAAACACACCCTTTCCCTTAAGAACGCCAAGTTGCACGCCCAGGGATTTGTTCGAGACTATCCTGGCGCCGCGGAAAAAGGTTTGCTTCTCATGGGCCCGTCTGGTGTCGGAAAAACGCATCTCGCCGTCGCTGCCCTCAAAGAATTGATTCGCCGCGGCCACGTCGGCCTTTTTTGCGATTACCGCGAGCTCCTGAAAGAAATCCAGGCCAGCTACAACCCGTCGAGCGAATCCACAGAGATGGCCATTCTCGAGCCCATCCGCACGGTGGAAATTCTTGTCCTCGACGATCTGGGCGCGAGCAAGCCCTCCGATTGGGTGCGCGATATCGTCGGCATCGTCTTGAACGCGCGCTACAACGAGCGCCGTACGACCATCATCACCACCAACTACTACGACAATCCCGCGCAGGAAGGCGAAGTCACTCGCCTCCCCAGCGGAAAACTCGCCATGCCCGTCCGCGAAGATTCTCTCGAACAACGCATCGGCAGCCGAATGCGCTCCCGCCTCTTTGAAATGTGCCGCACCGTTGAAGTCATCGCCCAGGACTTCCGCCGCGAAAGCACCCAAGCCGGTCGCGCCCGCGCCTGAGTCTCTTTAGGGCAGCTCTTCGCAATATGCCTCGGCAGCAAATCGCGATGATGCTCGAAGGCGGTGACCGTCGCTCCATCGGCCGCGCAAACGAAGTGGCTCGCCTCGTTCTCCGCCACTCCCGCCGCTTTCGCGAACTCATCACATGCCTCTGGCACGAAAATCCCTTGGTCCGCTTGCGCGCCGCCGACGCCGCCGAAAAAGTCTCCGCCAAAAAGCCCCGCCTCCTCGACCGCCACAAACCGCAACTGCTCGGCCTTCTCGTCGAAGCCGAACAAATCGAACTCCGCTGGCACCTCGCCGCCATGATTCCGCGCCTCCGTCTCACGCCCCCGGAACGCAACCGCGCCGCAGCCGCGTTGCAGCGTTACCTCGACGACCGCAGCTCCATCGTAAAAACCTTCGCCCTCCAAGGTCTAGCGGACCTCGCGCGAAACGACACCGCTATGCGCGCCAACGTAAAACGTCTCCTCGAAGACGCCGTCCGACCCGGCACACCAGCCATGCGCGCCCACGCACGCCACCTCCTGAAGAAATTTCCCGCCTAGCCAAATTTTCCCCCCGTACTTGCATCCCAGTTACACAGGGTCCGCAAGCTAGGGATGGGCCAGTTAGCCGAAACCCGTTTCATTGACAGGGGTGCAACGCGGCGAGTATTCTTTTGAGGTTGCAGCGCGCCTCGAAACGCCCGCAGCATTGTCCCGAATGACCGCGTAGCGGTTAACCTCCTTGCAGGAACTCCGTCTCGGAAGTTGCAAGGATTTTCGTCGCCGTTTGCTTGACCCCGGCTTGGCTGGGGATAGACAGAATGGAAGTTATCTACCGGAGGCCATCAACCATGTTTCCTGACCACGAAAACCTTTCCTCGGCAGCCGCGGCTGCACCCGCACCTGATTCGGAACCGGCTCAAAATACCACTCCCGATGAAGTGAACGCGGCGCAAGCCAGCAGCGCCGGCGCGGAGACCCATGCCTCTCCGACGGATTCCGCCGCGCCCGCTCCGCCCGAGCCCGCCGCGGTCGCTGAAGCATCTGCTCCCGCGGAATCAGCGGCAGCCTCATCTCCCGCCGACGCCGAAGCTGCAGCCGCTGCGGAAGAAGCCGCCGGCTCCGAAGAGATGAGCAAGTTGATGGAGCAGTACGACGAGCAGCACGAAGCTGCTTCGCAGAACGAGATTATCGAGGTCAAGGTCGTCGCCTACACGGAACACGGCGTCGTTGTCGACCTCGGCGGAAAGACCGAAGGCCTGATTCCGGCTGTGGAATTTTCTGAGACCGACATTCCGCGCCCCGAGCCCAACGCCACCATCGAGGTTCAGCGCACCGGCGAGCACAAAGACGGTTTCACGATTCTCTCTTACCAGAAAGTGCTGCGCCGCCGCACTTGGGAAAAAATCGAAGCCGCCTTCAAGGCCAAGGAAACCATCACGGGCAAAGTGGTCGACCGCATCAAAGGCGGTCTCGTAGTGGACATCGGCGTTCGCGCCTTCCTCCCCGGCTCGCAATTCGATCTGCGCCCCACACAGAATCTCGACGACCTGACCGGCACCGAAGTGCAAGTTCGCGTCACCAAGCTCAACCGCCGCCGCGGCAACGTCGTCGTCAGCCGCCGCGCCATTCTCGAGGAAGAGCTGCACGCCAAGCGCGCTCAACTGATGGAATCGCTCACCGAAGGTCAGGTCGTTCACGGCCACGTCAAGAACGTCACCGAATACGGCGCCTTCGTCGATCTCGGCGGTATTGACGGCTTGCTTCACCTCACCGATCTGAGCTGGGGCCGCGTCAAGCATCCTTCGGACGTCGTCAAGCCCGAGCAGGAGCTCGATGTCATCATCCTCAAGTTCGACAAGGAAAAGCAGCGCGTCTCCCTAGGTCTGAAGCAGTTGTCGCCCGACCCCTGGGTCAACGCCGCTGAAAAATATCCCGCTGGCGGCAAGGTCAAGGGCAAAATCGTCGGCGTGGTCGATTACGGCGTTTTCGTCGAGCTCGAACAAGGCATCGAGGGCCTAGTGCACGTCACCGAGCTGAGTTGGTCGAAGAAAGCTCAGCACCCTTCCAAGCTGTTCAAGGTCGGCGAGGACGTGGACGTCGTAGTTCTCGACATCAAGCCTAGCGACCGCCGTGTCTCCCTTGGCATCAAGCAAGCGCTCCCCGATCCGTGGCTCCTCGTCGCGGAAAAATATCCCGTCGGCACGATCGTCAGCGGAAAAGTCCGCAACATCGCGGAGTTCGGCGCCTTCATTGAAATCGAAGAGGGTTTCGACGGCCTCGTGCACGTCGGCGACGTGAGCTGGACCGGCCGCGTCAAGAATCCCCACGAAGTTTTCAAGAAGGGCGAGCCGGTCACCGCGAAGGTTTTGAAGATCGATGCGGAGAGCCGCCGCGTTTCTCTCGGCATCAAGCAGGTCAACGACATTTGGGGCGAGTGGTTCAAGCAGCACAAGGTCGGCCAAATCGTGAAGGGCAAAGTTTCGCGCATCGCCACCTTCGGCGCCTTCGTCGAGCTCGGCGACAACATCGAAGCTCTCTGCCACAACACGGAGATCGAAGAGCGCAAGCGCCGCGACGATGGCCACTCTCCGATGCAACGTACCAGCACCGGTCCGCTGAAAAGCGCCGGTCCGCTCGAACCGGGCAAGGAGTACGATTTCAAGATCATCAAGATCAGCCCGGAAACGCGCCGCATCGGCCTCAGCTATCGAGCCGCTGCAAAGCAGATCGAGCGCAAAGAGATTGAGCAGTACCGTTCTTCGTCGAAGTCCTCCTCAACTGCGACGATTGGCGACGCGCTGAAGTCCAAGTTATCGGCGCGCTAGCCCGGGGCCCTTGGCAACAAAACGGGCCGTGCGTCCCAGGTGGCCCGGGAGCAAAGTAATACGGCGTCACAATTTCGTTTACCTGCGGGTCAATTTAATGATAGGAAGAAGGGCAAACCCGGTGCGGAATGCCCCCTAAGCCGTTTCGCACCATGAACCTGCGGCCGCTGATTCTTTGGCTCTGCAACGAGGCATAGGCAAGATGACCAAGCAACTTACGCTGACGAAGGCCGACCTCATCCAAGAGGTGGAACGCATCACGGAGCTCAAACGCACCGATTCCGAGACCATCGTCGAGACCATTTTCGACAGCATCATCGAGTCTCTTCAGAAGGGTGACAAAATCGAGATTCGCGGATTCGGCAGCTTCCGCACGCGCCAGCGCCGCGGCCGTGTGGGCCGCAATCCCAAGACGGGTGCCAAAGTCGAAGTTCCGCCGAAAAAAATCCCTTTCTTCAAGCCCAGCAAAGAGCTGAAGGATTTTGTCAACGGTTCGGAAGCCGCCGCTTCTGCTGGTGACGGCAAACACTCCTGAAGCGCTGAGCATTCGCGCTTTCCTCTTAACTCGTTTTCCTTCCTGAAAGCAGGCGCTTCGATCCGCCAGCTTGCCCGTGCGACGCAGCGCTCGTTTTGCGCTATCCTGTCCGCTCAATCTCGTTCCTGAGGACGCTTCGCGATGGACTATCTCTGGACTCCCTGGCGCTACCAGTACATGAAGCAGGTCACCGGCGGTAAGCAGCCTGACTGTATCTTCTGCGATGCGGTCGCGCGCAACAAGGACGAGGAAACGCTGATCGTCTATCGTGGCGCAAAAGTTTTCGTCATTCTCAATCGCTTTCCCTACACCACCGGCCACGCCATGATCGTCCCCTACGCGCACGTCGCCGAGTTGAGCCTCGTCGAAGCCGGCGCGTTCGCCGAAATGATGCACCTCGCGCAGCGTCTCGAAAAAGCGTTCCACACGGAGTACAAGCCCGACGGCATCAATCTCGGCATGAATCTCGGACGCGCCGCCGGCGCGGGCGTGACGGGGCACTTACATTTGCACCAGTTGCCGCGCTGGTTCGGCGATTCCAACTTCATGGCCACCACCTGCGAGACGCGCATCTATCCCGAGGATTTGGCCGTCACCTACGGCCGCCTCAAGGCCGCTCTCGCCGCCTAATCTTGCGAACCACTTTGGAGTGCGGCAGCCCTGCTGCCCCTTTTCCCCCGTCTCCCATGCCGCCATACTTGCCGGACCCACTAGCGGTGTCCTTCTCCTCTCTGCGCTCTCTGCGCCCTCAGTGTTAAAACCCACCTTCCAGTTCGATCCCGGTCTCGCCGTGAACCACAGCTCACGCACGCACTAGTTCCCCTCCTTGAACTTTCAACCTTGAACCTTCAACCTCTTCCTCTTTCAGCTGTCGGCCCCAAGCTGTCAGCTTCTTCCCCTTCTGCGCTAAACTAGCGCACCGATGAATCTCGACCTCACCGAAGAACAAGCCCTCCTCCAAAAAACCGTTCGCGAATTCGCCGAATCCGAAGTCCGCCCCCTCGCCAAAGAGCTCGACGAAACCGGGCATTTCCCTCGCGCCACATTCCAAAAAGCCGCCGCTCTCGGCCTCACTGGCATCGCGTTGCCCGAATCCGAAGGCGGCGCCGGTTTCGACCACGTCGCGTACACCATCGCCATCGAAGAAATTTCTCGCTGCTGCGCATCGACCGGCGTGATTCTTTCCGTGCAGAACTCGCTCTACTGCGACCCAATTCATCGCTACGGCACGGAAGAGCAGAATAAGAAATTCCTGCATCCCTTCGCGCGCGGCGAAAAAATCGGCTGCTACGCGCTCACCGAACCGCAAGCCGGCTCAAACGCCGCCGCCCTGCAAACCAAGGCCGTGCTGCGCGGCGACAAGTACGTCATCAACGGAACGAAAGCGTGGATCACCAACGGCGGCGCCGCCGATGCCGCCATCGTCTACGTCAACACGCATCCCGAGCTAGGCGAAAAAGGAATCACCGCGCTGGTCGTGGAAAAAGGCACGCCCGGCTTCAAGACCGGCAAGGAAGAAAAGAAACTCGGCATCAGCGCCACGGCTTGCTGCGAGCTGGTCTTCACCGATTGCGAAGTGCCCGCTTCAAACCGCATCGGCAAAGAGGGCGAAGGCTACAAGGTCGCGCTTTCCACCCTCGACGGCGGCCGCATCGGCATCGCTGCGCAGGCTCTCGGCATCGCGCAGGGCGCGTTTGAAGCCGCCGCCAAATACGCGCAGGAACGCCTCGCCTTCGGCCATCCCATTTCGCAATTCCAGGCCATTCAGTTCATGCTCGCCGACATGTCCACCGACCTCGACGCCGCTCGCCTCCTCGTCCGCAAAGCCGCATGGAAGCAGGACACCGGCGCGCGCTTCAGCATGGACGCCGCCATCGCCAAACTTTTCTCCAGCGAAATGGCCACCCGCGTCACCCACAAAGCCATCCAGATCCACGGTGGCAACGGCTACTCCCGCGAATATCCCGTCGAGCGCAACTACCGCGACGCCCGTATCACCGAAATCTACGAAGGCACCTCCGAAATCCAGCGCCTGGTCATCTCCTCCTGGCTCCTCCGCTCGTAGTGTGGAGTGCGGCGGCTCACTGGGAAGGAACAACCCAACTAGGCAAAACCCCGAAATGGTAATATAAGTGGTGACCGTCAACTCTGATTTGCAGATGGTGCTCGCACCATGACCACCTACAACAAAATCTACGACGAACCTGCTTACGGTCTCCCGGAAGCCGCCGCCTACCTCAAAGTGCCGCCGGCCACTCTCCGCTATTGGCTCACTGGCTTCAGCAAGCGTCCCGCTGTCATCGCACCAGTCGAGCTGGCGCCGATTCGCCTTTCCTTTTTCAATTTGCTCGAGTGTCACGCTCTCGCTGGCATGCGCAAAATCTACAATCTCCGCCTGCCCAAAGTCCGCGCCGCTTTGCGAAAAGTGGCCGAGAAATTTCCTCAGCCTCATCCGCTTGTGAATGAAATCTTCTTGACCGACCGCAAGAACCTGTTCATCCAGCGTATGGGGCAGGTTATCAACGTTTCCCAATCCACCGATCAGCTCAACCTGGATTTTTACCGCATGCATTTGGAACGCGTTGTAATCGATCCCAAAGGTCTCTTCCACTTCTTCCCGTTTGTCGTCGCCCCGAGTTCGTCCGAGCCAAAAAGCATCGAAATCAATCCCTTCGTTGGATTTGGCAAGCCGGTACTTACCGGAACGGGAATTTCCACTGCTATAATCGCCTCGCGCTTTAACGCCCGGGAATCTGTGACCAGTCTCGCCGAAGAATATGGCTGCACGCCGCAGCAAATCGAAGAAGCACTCCGCTGGGAGCGCTCCGCCGCTCTCCCCCTCGCAGCTTGACGATTTCGTCCTCTACCTCGACGAAAATCTCTGCAATTCGTCCGCGATCCTCGCCACACTCACCACGCTCGGAATCCACTTCGAGCGACATCTCGCTCACTTCGAAAGAGGAACTCCCGATGAGGTGTGGCTCCCTCTCGTCGGCTCGAATGGCTGGGCTTTGCTCACCGCAGACAAACGCATCCGCTACAACCTCCTTGAAAAACGCGCCCTCCAGCAGCACGCCGTTCGCGAATTCGTTTTCGCCTCCGGCAACATTTCCGGCGAGGACATGGCCACCGCCCTCGAACTCGCCCTCCCCAAAATGCGCCGCCTCTTCCGCACACTCGATCCACCATTCGTCGCCTCCATCACCCGCCAAGGCCAAGTCCACCTCCGTTGGCCGAAAGATGGGTAACTCCTATTTCCCTTCCCCGGCCACTCGCGTCACCCGCAAAGCCATCGAAATCCACGGCGGCAACGGCTACAGCCGCGAATACCCCGTCGAGCGCAACTACCGCGACGCCCGCATCACCGAAATCTACGAAGGCACCAGCGAAATTCAGCGCCTAGTCATCTCCTCCTGGCTCCTCCGCTCTTAATATGGAGTGCGGCAGCCCTGCTGCCGCTTTGCCTTGTCTACGGCGTCCCTCGAGTCGAACAGCTTAGCGACGCCCTTCAGGGCGTCATCCCTACCGGCATGTGTAGGCGCCGCGCTTTAGCGCGGCTTCTTACTTCGTCATCCTGAACGCAGTGAAGGATCACGGCTTGCTCGCTCGGTGAATCGACCCCTGGCACGAGCACTTCTCGCTCGATGAAATCTCCCCCGCCGCTAGTGCCGCATTCGTAGCGACACGCTTCAGGGCGTCATCTTTTTCGGGATGCGCAGGCGCCGCGCTTCGACGCGTCCGCCAGCGGTAGGGGCGACCAATAGGTCGGCGATTGCGGAAACACGTCCGAGATTCGTCCGGGGTGCTAAAATCTTGAGATCCGGACACTGGCAATGACTGACAAGCAGGCCTTCGCAACAATCCTCGGCGGGATCCTTTCCGCCATCCTTGGCGGATTCCTGCTCATCGCTCTGGTTCAACTCACCTACGAAGCCACAGGCCACCACATCGACGCCGGCGATGACGGCTGGGGCTTCCTCTGGATCGCGCTCTCCATCCTCTCAGGAATCCTCGGCCTCATATTGTCCGCGAAATGGTCCCGCAAACGCTTTCCCGCCACGGTGGACTAGCGCGCCCTACCCCGCCCCCGGTACTGTCATTCCGAACGGAGCGGGCCGACCCCTGTTCTTCTCGCGTTCGCTTCCTGCGAACGCGTCGGCCTACGCAGAGAGGAATCTCTCTCCGCTATTACTCCCCGCCTCTCTGCCCCGCAAACCTCATCGTGCTCCGCCTCGGCCCCCACACAACACTCCGTACCATAACCAGCGGCGCGAACAAAACCACGACCCGAATCCCCAAGCGAAACTCTGTGGGACTCCTCATCCAAATGAATGCCGATTTCTCCGTGGCAAGGTCGCACGTTTTTGAACGAACGGTTGACAATCTGGTTTCCACAAGTTGACCAGCCAATGTTTCACTGTTTTCTCAAGCAAATGCATCATCAAGCCCCTCCTGTGGATCAGGAGGTGCGTTCTTAAGAAGCTGCAAGAGGTTTGCGCCTTCTAAAATTGGTGAATTTCTGCATCTCTCGCGAGAGTCCGCGGCGGTAATGTCAATTTCACGAAATCTACCTTCCAGCTTCCGAAACTTAGCGTACGCTCCTATATCCAAAGCATATGCAGCAAAAGTACCGGGATGACTCTTGTGTGTCAAAGCGGTCCCAACCATGTGAATGATCCGATAGTCGAGGAGTCGGTTCAACAGTTCTCGGAGTCCCGTCTGTTCTTGAAGCGCTTGGTCAGGGACAAGGAAGACGTTCTCCTTCTTCTCAAGACAGAATCTTGTTATGGCATTGATGCCTTTAAGCAACATGTCTTGATCTTGTTGTTCAGCGTCAACTTTTAACTCCTGTATTCTGCGTTGAAAAACCGGAAGGCTAAGTTGTCGGACATCGTCTTTTCCAATCCTTTCCTCTCCAGCTTCCTTCGTGGACAATGCCTCCAGCAAAAGCGAGAGGAAATCTCGCGGTACCCCGCCCGCCGCTAACACCAACCGAGCAAACCCCTCGCCCATGAACAAGTCGTCTATTTCGGAACGATCCATTCCAGCCCTCTGCCCATAAGCGTAGAGTATCTGCCTGAGCTGACCGGCTGTGCGCTTGAAATTCTCGAACGTGAAATCAACATTTATTGGCTGGAAGTCATGTCTTTCCTGAACGCCAATAGGCTGTTTATTCCGGTCCGCAAACAACACGCTCGCGTGCCGAAGGGTTGCAATTTTGAAATAGAGCGGAACGTCCTTACACAACCGATGAATATAATCCGCTACGTGCGGCTGAATATTTCTCGGGAGGTGGTAAAAGTCATCCCGGGCGAGAAAAACCGCTTTGACCTCGGAAGAGAGTGCGAAAAATTCTCTGATGCTTTTCTTGAGATTGGGAAGAAGTAGATTGAGTTCGCGAAGCTTGCTATCTTGCTCTACGTACTCACGCTCGATAGCTGCCTTTTGTGCCACCTGCTCCGCCAGTCCGACGTGTATCCCATAGGCGGCGCCAAACTTCGCCTCATCTGATGTCTCTGAAGATCTAGATTCATGGACCTTAGCCGAGCGTTCGTCTGGATCGAGTTTCAATTTCGAAAGCGAGGAACGAATCTGTTGTATCAATTCCCGCGAGCGTTTCTTCCTTCCAAACCAGCCGCTCAGATTGCTGTCCAGCTCAGCAAACAACTGATCGAGTATCTCGATAAGAACGTTGGGGAAGGAGTGCTGTTTATAATCTTCGCAGTTAACATAAACGACCCTGACATCCGCCTTTACACGCCGCTTTGACTCATGGAGTAAGAGTGTTTTTCCACAGCCGCGTCGGCCAAATATGACGTGATTCTGTCGCGCAACGGCATCAGACAATGTATTTGCGGCATCGATATATTCGACACTCTCGGGAC